>NZ_JBTYIP020000039.1:0-88907 GCF_054877945.1 Singulisphaera rosea
GGGTCGGAGCGCAGCGACGCCCCGGACCGCGGGTCGTCGACGAATCTGGGGCGTCGCTGCGCTCCGACCCGGCCACCCAGACCAACAGACCTCGCGCACCATCTGGCGGGCGCTCGGAGGGTTCCCCTAAAACTGTGGCAGGAGCGAGCACGTGCCCATCTCAATCGCGTGCGAGTGCGGGCGGCTCATCGAGATGCCGGAGGAGCACGCGGGGCTTCGCGTCGTCTGCCCAGCCTGCGGACGAGAATTGGCCGTGCCTGTGCTCGCATCGTCCTCGGGATCTGGGGCCGACGTGGAAAAACCGGCGGTCATGAGCGGCATGGCGATCGCCAGCCTCGCCATGGGCATGCTCTTCTTCTTCATGTGCGTGAGCGGGATCCCGGCGATCATCATGGGCTGCGTCGCCCTGCGCGACATCGGCCAGAGCCGCGGCCAGCTTCGTGGCCGTCGGTCGGCAATCGCCGGGATCGTCTTGGGGACGATCAGTTGCGTCCTCACCGTCCCCGTCTTTCTCGGTGTCGTCGCCAGCCTCAGAGAGATCTCTCGTTAGTGTAATTGGGAAAAATTTAATAGATTGTGAATGTGAAGATGCGTTTGGTGAATGTATGAATCTTGGACGCTTCGCCACGCATAGTGGCCACCCCGGCGGGGTGAATGCGGCGATGGTGGTCGCCTTGGTCCGCTGGTTCTCGTCGGGGATCGTCATCAAAGTCTGACGCGGTTTGTGGACTCTGGCCGGTGGGGAAACTGCCAAGGAGCCCGGTTGATGGTTTCGAGCCTGGATCGGCTTGAAGGATCCGTTGTGAGGAAGGTCCTGGTATCATGACGTCGATCGAAGGTTGGCCTTGCCTTCAAACGGGTTTGTCGCCTCTCCTCGACGAATGTTGGATTCGTGACGTTGCATCCTTCCCGCGTAGGGATTCGAGTGATCGAGGGAGGGGCTGATGGAGTCTCCGGCAGAGCTCGCGGCGCAGCGACTTGCCCGGGACCTGGGGTCCCGGGGATCGGTGGAGCTGCGCGTCCGCACGAAGATCACGAGGCATGAGCCGGAACCGTCGAAGGCCCAGGCGTTCGACACGATGGAAGAGTACTTCATCGAGGAGGCCGGGCGGAGGTTCTGCGAGGTCCGAAGTGTGCAGTCGGGGACGGTGGTCAACCGGTCGATTTACTATGGAGACGGGTCGAAGTATGCTTTCGTGGTTTACGACCCCAGAGACATCGAGTCGCAGCAAACCGTCTATTTGAATCGCAAGACCTGGATGGATGCGCCGGCCGGACGCGACCAACGCCCCCAACCCTTCCTCTTCCTGTCCGTGGGCCGAGAACCCTTGCCGCAGGCGTTGCCGAAGGCCCAGTACCTCGGCCATGGCGAGGTCATCGGCCGCGAGTGCGGCCTCTTCCTCTTTCGCAACGTCCGCTGGGCTCTCCCCCAGGATCAGGTCTTCTTCCTCGACAAGGAGACGGCCATCCCCCTGAAGGTCGAGTCGTATCGGGATCAAGCGGCCCGCGAGACGGGCGAGGCGATGGCCGTGTGGACGGCGACGTCGCTGGACGACGTCCGAGGCCATTCCGTCCCACTACATTCGACGCTGAACGCCCCCGGCCCGGAGGGCCGACCCCTGTTCACCTGGGATTATGCCGTCGAGTCGATCGAATTCGGGAAGGATTATCCGGCGTCGATGTTCTGGCCAACCCTCCAGCCCGGGGTCACCGTCTCCGACGCCAAGGCCGACAAGACCTATGCCGCCCCTGGCGTGAAGGCGGTTGCCACCACCCGCAAGGACGCTGTTCCCCCCGGTCGCCCGATCCAGGCGGTTCCGCCGTTGGAGTGGTCGACGATCACGACGAACTCGGCGTTCTGGCTGGGGTGCCTCTGTATCGCCACCGCGGTCGTCGCGTGGTGGCGTCGTCGTTGACGCATCCGTCCTTTCGCCCCGAGTGGATAGGATGATGCTCTGGGCCCCTCACTTCTTACGAATGAGTGCGATGGCGGCGTCGGCGAGTTGTCGGCCGGTCTCGGGGGCCATCTGGCTGGGGGGACCGAAGGTGCATTCGTAGCCGCCTCGGGCGAAGGCGGCCTCGTGGGGGATGTAGCCGAGCATCCCGTTGGCGTAGCAGACGACGAACGTGCGGACGGGCCAGGTGGCCTCCTTGATCCGCAGGCCGTGCTCGACGAACGACTCCGAAGGCTGCGAGGCGAGGGCCAGGTCGCCGATCCGGAAGACCTGGACCTCGCCGGTCTCATGTCCCTTGCGACGGATCATCGCGAGGATCTCGGGAATCTTGCGCTCGTAGTATCCCGGTTCGCCGAATCTCTGGGTCCCCGGGGATTTGCCCTGGATCTCGGCTTCGGTCGGCTCGCGGAACTTGAGCGAGACCGTGGTGGTCGCAGAGGAAAGTTCCGTCGGCGTTGTCCACTTCGCCCCGGCGAGCGCCTTCGACACGTCGTCGGCCAGGCCCACTCCCATCGCTTGCATCGACTTGGCGGGGGTCCCCTTGGCGTCGTCGTAGGAGATATTCCCCGCGGCCCCCTGGAGGAACAGGGTGACGGGGATCCCTCGCGCCTTCAACTCCCGGGCGACGACGCCGGGATAGCCCGCGCTGAAGAATGAGTCTCCGCCGTGGTGCGTCGGGTGGCAGGCGAAGTTCACGAGCGCGCCTCGGATCTCGCCCCCTTTCGCCCGGACGGCGAGGACGCCGACTTCGGGGTCGATCGGCCCCTCGAAGGCGAGTGCCAGGGGGTCCTTGAACGACCCGTGCGTACGGACCGTGCCGTCGCGCATGATGATCCTGCGGTTGAACGACAACTCCCACTCGAAGACGCTGGCGACCGCGACTTCGGACACCTCGAGCGCCTTGATGGCCCGCCCGACCGCGTTCGAGGCGCCGGCGACCATCACCCGGATCCAGTTCTCATCCCTGGGCAGGGCCTCGTTGATGACGGCGGGGCCGGCGTGGTTGTGCGTCGCGGTCACCATGACGCGGTCGGGGGCGATCTGGTGCTCTTTCTCGACCCTGCGCCGGATGGTCGCCGTGTCGTCGGCGCTCACCAGTGCGATGTCGAGCTGGATGATCGCGAGGGGACCCCCGACGCCCCGCTCGAACACCGCAGCGCGGGCGAAGAGGGGGTCGATCGCGGCGTCTCCCACGAGCTTGGTGTTCCACCCCTGCCTGGGCGTCCCGGGCGGAGGGGTGATGTCGACCTCGCCGAACCCCGCGCGGAAGGCCGCCGGGCCCTCCGCGGCCGGTGCTGTCGTGGTCGTCCCCAACGCCAGCCCGTACAGCAGTATCAACAACGAGCCCGGGAGTCGTCGCATAACGTCCTCGAGAAGGTGCGGCTTCACGGATCCAGCGATCCGAACATCCACCGAACCTAATCCGGAACCCGAGTCCTATCAACCCGGTGAGTCGGCCACCGGCTCGTCCCCACGGCCGTCTGTCAGGGGTTTCCCGATCTCCCAGTGGTGTCCGAAGGGGTCGACGATCCGTCCGAGTCGCCAGCCGTACTGGTTGTCGACGGGCCAGACGACGGAGGCGCCCGCCGCGACGGCTTGCTCGAAGGCGGCGTCGGGATTGTCAACGACCATCACCATCCGGACGGTGCCGCCGCCGAGCGTTTCGGGGCTGAAGTTCTGGTACTCGGGGGATTCGTCCGCGAGCCAGAACTCGGCGCCCCCCGCGGAGAGACGGGCGACGACGAATCCGTCCTCGCCGTCGATGCGTTCGAGCACGACAGCCCCGAAGGCCTCGCCGTAGAACGCGACGGCCCTGGCTCCGTTGCGGACCGAGAGCATCGGCGCGATCGACGTCTTCGGTCGGCCGGCATTGTTCGGGTCCTGGTTCAAGGACGTGCCCTCTTGCAACTCAAGGGTGTCTGCGATCGACGTGAGCGGATGACGGGGCGAGAGTGTACCACGGGTCGCGACGGCTACGACAGACGCGTCGCGACGCCCGGGGTGGGCCGGGCGTCGCGACGTGTTTACGACGTTCATTCGGTGGTCAGCCGTTCGACCTTGGGCGGATCGTCGTTGAAGCTCACCATGACCCGGATCGTCTTGGGGGTTGGTGGTGTCTTGGAGGCCGCCGATTTCCTGGAGCCGGTCTTGGGAGGCGGCGGCGTGGCCCGGAACTGATATTCGACCAGTCGGCCGCCGCTCGAGCCGACCGGCTGGGATTCGACGAATTCCGCCTGCCCTTTCAGGGCGGGGTGGGTCCGGGTGTAGTCGCGGAGGGAGGAGGAGCCCATGAGCGACTTGAACTCGACCGACGTGGTCTGCCAGGCCGGGTCGATCCGCCCGGCCCGGACCTCGTCCAGGAAGGCGGCCGCGACCTGCTTCCCTTCATCGTCCCGGGCGGCCGAAACCCCGCCGCACGAGATACCGACGCAGGCCAGGGCGATCGAGGCGAGTGCGAGCGAGGTTCGGCGTGCCTGGAACATGATTTCACTCCATTAGAATGAGTCTGCCGAGAGGACTTCGCCGCCCGCCCGGGTGCCGAGGCCTCGCCAGACGGTCAGGGCGATCGAATTCTTGATCGATCGGACCGAGCCGTCCATGAGCAGGGCGTTCAAGGCAGAGGGGTGGAACGACCGCGCGGTGATCGCCCCGTAGGTCGGCAACGTGATCGACTCGCCGTCGCGCATCGAGGTGAGGTCGACGTCGTAGAGCTGACCGCCCGAGGTGAAGCTGACCTTGGTGTTCGGGGTGAAGGTGGTGGTGATCCCGGTCTCGTGGACGTCCCCCTCGACCCACTCGGTGTGGCCGTTCGAGTCGAACGTCCCGGCGGAGAGGAAGCTGGACAGGGCGTCGGGCGTCATCGGGATGGGTGCCCCGACCGTGGCCGGGAGCTTGGTATCCCAGACGTTGGGCTGATACGCCTTGTTCTCGGTCACCGCCATGGTATTGCTCATCCCGTCGGTGTACACGGCGGCCGAATAGGACCGGTTGGGGGAGAAGGCGCCATCACCCGCGGTGTCGGAGGCCGGGTCGTAGGTGAACCAGCTCCCCTGGACGAACCCGTAGTTGGTCGGGTAGTAGGAGAGGGTCGCGGTCGGTCGCGCCCGGTCGTTGATCTCGCTCGGGCAGAGGTAGACTGCAACGCGGATGCCGGCGAGGGTCGGGACCTGGGTGAACTCGTTCTCGGACTGGAAATTGACCATGTTGTAGAGGTTGCCCTGCTCCAGGAACGGCAGGATCCGGGCGTGCGCCGACCAGGGCTGTGAGGTCCGGGTATGGGGCATCACCGACGCGGGCGGGAAGGCGTTGTTGGCCGAGAGGTAGTTGTGCAGGCCCAGGCCGATCTGCTTCAGGTTGTTCGTGCATTGGGCCCGTCGGGCCGCCTCGCGCGCCGCCTGGACGGCGGGGAGCAGGAGGCCGATCAGCACGGCGATGATCGCGATCACCACCAACAGCTCGATCAGGGTGAAGCCCCGCCGGCGCGGGCGAGCAACGGTTCGGGCGTCGGACATGGATCGTTTCCTTTGATGAAGGTCGAGATCTCGGGGCACAGGGTCTGCGGCGATCGTGGTGATCCGGTCGGATACCGGCCGAAGATCCTAGTCGCCCGACATTGCAGCAGCGTGGCCCGTAGATGACAGGGATGTAATATTCCGCCACGACCCGCCCGCCGGGCTTTAGAATGACCAAGGTTGGCCCGATTCCTTGGCCCGTGAAAGCGGCTCGCCGATGCGTGTGCTCGTCGTCGAAGACAACTCGGACATGGGCCCCTACCTCGAGCAAGGCCTGCGCGAGCATGGCTTCGCGGTCGACCTGGTGGCCGACGGCAAGCGGGGCCTCGACTACGCCTCGACGGGCACCTATGACCTGCTCATCCTCGACCGGATGCTCCCGGGCCGCGACGGCCTGGAGATCCTCCGCCGCCTCCGGGCGGCCAACATCCGCACGCCCGCCATCTTCCTCACGGCGAAGAACGCCGTGACCGACCGGGTCGAGGGACTGGACGCGGGGGCGGACGACTACCTGATCAAGCCTTTCTCCTTCGCCGAGCTGCTCGCGAGGATCCGGGTCGTGCTCCGGCGCGGGCCGGAGATCCTCCCCTCGGTCCTGCGGGTCGCCGACCTCGCGCTCGACCCGTCGACCCACGTGGCCGAGCGAGGGGGACAGCGGATCGAGCTCTCGGCCAAGCAGTTCGCCCTGCTCCACTACCTGATGCGCAACGCCGGGCAGGTGGTCAGCCGAGTGATGATTCAGGAACACGTTTGGAATTACGAATTTGATGGCCTGACGAACGTGGTGGACGTGCACATCAACCGGCTGCGGAACAAGGTGGACCGGGGATTCGACCGGCCGCTGATCCACACGCTCCGCGGGGTGGGCTATGTCCTTCGGGAGGACTAGGCCGCTCGGCCTGCGGACGCGGTTCATGCTCTGGTCGACGCTGGTGCTGGCGACGTCGCTGGCGGCCGGGTACGGCTGGGTGCATTACGGCCTGCGCCGGGTGCTGGACGTGAAGAACGTGGCGTTCCTCGACCGCAAGGCGGTGGAGCTGCTGGCGGGCGTCGCGCAGTACGGGCCCGGGGGGACGGCGGGGCTCGAGGCCGAGATCGGCCGCGAGGTCCTGGCCAACGAGCCGGAAGGGCTGATCGTCGTCGTCCGGAAGCCGGGGCGGCTCTTGGTCGCCCCGAGCACCGAGTCCGCCCGCCTGCTCGCGGAAGCCTCGGTGTCGCTCGGCCCCCCGACGTTGATCGACCTCCAGGGTGCCACGCAGCGTTTCCGCGTGCTGGCCACCGTCTTCCGGGAAGGCGAGCTGACGCTCGTGCTCGGGATGTCGCTGGCGGAGACGGAGGAGACGCTCGCCGCGTTCGACCGGCTCGTGGCCGGCGGGGCGCTCGTGTTCCTGGTCCTGGCCGCGGTCGGCGGCCTCTTCCTATCGAGGCAGGCCCTCCGCCCGGTGGCTGCGAGCATCGGGGCGGCGCGTCGGCTCGACCCCGAGAATCTCGCGGAGCGGCTCCCCTTGACCGGTGCCGGGGACGAGCTGGACGAGTTGGCCGCGACCATCAACGGCCTCCTCGACCGGCTCTCGGACTACCACGCCCAGATCATCCGCTTCACGGCCGACGCCTCGCACGAGCTCCGCAGCCCGCTCGCGGCGATGCGCGCGGCCGTCGAGGTCGCCCTCCAGCGGCCTCGGGCGCCGGAGGACTACCGCAACGTCCTCGCCTCGCTCGGCGACCAGTGCGAGCGGCTGACGGCCCTGGTCAACGGCCTCCTGCTCCTGGCCAGGGCCGACGCCGGCGAAGTCGCCATGCGCCGAGAGGAGGTCGACCTGGCGGATCTGGCCCGCGACGTCGCCGATCTGTTCGAGCCGCTGGCCGACGAGCGGGGGATCCGGCTCGTCGAGGAGGACGCCGGCCCGGTCATCGTGCCGGGCGACCCATCCCGGTTGCGGCAGCTCATCACCAACCTGGTGGACAACGCCATCCGGTTCACCGAGCCGGGGGGCCTGGTGACGGTCCGGGTCGAAGGGATGGGCGAGCGTGCGGCCCTCCGGGTATCGGACACCGGGATTGGCGTCTCCGGGGAGCACCTGCCCCATATCTTCGAGCGGTTCTACCAGGCCGACGTCGCGAGGACCACGGGGGGAGGGTTGGGGTTGAGCATCTGCCGGTGGATCGTCAAGGCCCATGGCGGCACGATCGAGGCCGCCTCGGGACGGTCCAAAGGGGCGGAATTCCTCGTGACGCTCCCCCTCCCTCGGGCGGTCGCGGCGGCCCCGAGGCCCGCGGAGGGGTCGCCGGGGCGTTGACCCGTCGAAGGCCCTCGGCCTCGATCTTGTTGGCCACGAGCCCTCTCCCCAGGCTCCTCGGGGTCGCTCGCGCCCTCGCCTTGTCGTCGGAGACTCCAGAGGCGATAAATAGGGCCTATCGGAGAAGGGCCCGGCTTGGCATCCCGCCCGGGCGTCTCGCATCGTGTCGGTGGAAGGGCGGTTCGCGTGATGAGGTTGTCGAGACGGGGCGCGGGGTCGGTCGGGAGTTACGGGATCGCGGTCGGGGCGGTGATGGCCGCCTTCGGGGCCACCTACGCGACCTGGCCCTTGCTCCAGCCGACACCCTGGGTACTCTTCTTCGCCGCGGTCATGGCCGGCGCCTGGTTCGGCAACATGGGGGCGAGCCTCTTCGGGACGGCCCTGGCTGCAGTCCTGGGGAACATCTACTTCATCGCCCCCTACGGCGCGGCCTCGACCGGCAAGGGCGGCTTGGTGGCGACCGGGACCTTCCTCGCCGTCTCTCTCTTCATCGGCGTCCTGGCCTCCGCCCGCCGACACTCGGACGCGTCCGAACGCGCCGAGCGGAGGCGGTTCCAGGCCACGATGCTCAGCATCGGTGACGCCGTCATCGCGACCGACGCCCGAGGGCAGGTCACATTCATGAACGGGGTCGCCGAGGAATTGACCGGCTGGTCGGCCGCTGCCGCGGGTGGGAGGCCTTTGGACGAGATCTTCGTCATCATCAGCGAGGAGACGAGAGCCGCGGTCGTCAGCCCGGTCGCGAAGGTCCTGGAGACAGGCCGGATCCAGGGGTTGGCGAACCACACCCTGCTCATCGCGCGGGACGGCACCGAACGGCCGATCGACGACAGTGCTTCGCCGATCCGAGACGACGCCGGGACGATCTCGGGAGTCGTCCTGGTCTTCCGCGACATCAGCGAGCAGAAGGGGGCCGAGTCCGACCGGGCCCGACTGGCGGCCATTGTCGAGTCGTCGGAGGACGCGATCATCGGCAAGACGCTCGACGGCGTCATCCGCTCCTGGAACGCGGGGGCCGAGCGCGTCTTCGGCTACTCCGCCGCCGAGGCCGTCGGGCAGCCCATCACCCTGATCGTCCCCCCCGACCGGCTGGGCGAAGAACGCGGCATCCTCGAGCGTCTCGGGCGCGGGGAGCGGATCGAGCACTTCGAGACCCTCCGGATGACCAAAGATGGTCGTCGGGTGGACATCTCCCTGACCGTCTCCCCGATCCGAGACGCGGCGGGGCGCGTCATCGGGGCGTCGAAGATCGCCCGGGACGTGACGGCCAGGAAGGCGGCCGAGGCCGAGCGGGCCCGACTGCTGGAAACCTTGGGCCTGGCGCTGGCCGCGGCCGAGCTCGGGACCTGGGAATGGGACGCGGCGACCGACACGGTCATCCTGTCCGATCGAGGGGCGGAGATCTACGGGGTCGAGCCCGGCCGGTCCCACGCCCGAGAGTGGATGCGAGGGTTCCTCCACCCCGACGACCGCGACCGGGCCCGGGACGCGGCCGCTCGGGCGGCCGGCGGCCACTCCGACTACGACATCGAATACCGCCTGGCCGAGTCGCCCGGCGTGGCACCGAGGTGGATCTTCGCCAGGGGCCGCGGGGAATACGGCCCGGACGGCCGGATGGCCCGTATGCTCGGCGTCGTGCAGGACATCTCGGCACGGAAGCGGGCCGAGGCCGACCTCCACCGCGATGCGCAGATCCTCGCCGGCGTACGCGACTCGGTCGTCCTCACCGACCCCGAAGGGGTCATCACGTACTGGAACGCGGGGGCGACGGAGCTCTTCGGCTGGTCCGCCGACGAGAGGCTCGGACGTCCTTATTCCGACCGCTTCCCCGAGTCCGAGCGGGCCTGGGCCGCCGAGCAGATCGTCGAGCGCGTCTCGGGCTCCGACTGGTCGGGGGAGTACCTGGATTACCGCAAAGATGGCTCCCGGGTCTGGATCGAGGCCCGGGTCGCCGCGATCACCGACCCCTCGGGCCACCCCGTGGGGGTCCTGGGGGTCTCCCATGACATCACCGAGCGGAAGGAAAACGAGGAGGCGCTGCGGGTCAGCGAGGCCCGGTTCCGCCTGACCGCCGACAACGCCCCGGTCCTCATCTGGCTCTCGGGCCCCGACCGGCACCGCGAATGGTTCAACCAACCCTGGCTCGCGTTCACCGGCCGGACGATCGAGCAGGAGCAAGGAGACGGCTGGTTCGAGGGCATCCACCCCGACGACCTCGAACGCTGCCGTCGCGTCGCCTCCGACGCCTTCGACGCCCGGCTCCCGTTCAAGGTCGATTACCGGCTCCGTCGCCACGACGGCCCGTATCGTTACGTCGTCGACAACGGCATCCCCCTGTACCGCCACGAGGGCGAGTTCACCGGTTACATCGGGTCGTGCGTCGATATCCAGGACCGGATCGCCGCCGAGGACGAACTCCGGGAGAACGACCGTCAGAAGGACGAGTTCCTCGCCATGCTCGCGCACGAGTTGCGCAACCCCCTCTCTGCGGTGGGCAACGCCGTCTCGTTGCTGAAGGTCTCCGACGCCCCGGAGCATATCTCCTTCGCGCGAAGCGTCATCGCCCGACAGATGCAGCACCTGACGAGGCTGATCGACGACCTCCTGGATGTCTCGCGAATTAGCCGGGGCAAGATTACCTTGCGCAAGGACTTGATCGAGGCGACTCCGATTCTCGACAGCGCGGCGGAATGCGTGGAATCCCTGGTCGAGGAGCGGAAGCACACGCTGGACGTCGCCATCGACCGCGGCCAGCTCTGGGTGGACGCCGACCCGACGAGGCTTGAGCAGGTCGTCGTCAACCTCCTCAATAACGCGGCGAAGTACAGCGAGAACGCCGGCCGGATCCGCCTGTCGGCCTTCAACGAGGGGGCCGAGGTCGTCATCCGCGTCGAGGACGAAGGGGTCGGCATCCCCCCCGAGAAGCTCCCGAAGATGTTCGAGCTGTTCGCGCAAGGAGACCGCTCGCTCGCCAGGAGCGAGGGGGGCCTCGGGATCGGCCTGACCGTGGTGAAGAATCTCGTCGAACTGCATGGCGGCACCGTGACGGCCCGGAGCGGAGGGCCGGGCCTCGGGAGCACGTTCACCATCCGCCTGCCCGCGGCAACCCGACCGGCGGTGGACTCCTCGACCGCCTCGCCGGCCCCACGATCACCGGAGCGCCGGGCGAAGATCCTCGTCGTCGACGACAACGAGGACACGGCGCGGGGGATGTCGAGGCTGCTGAAGCTCCTCGGGCACGACGTCGAGACGGCCTACTCCGGCCCCGAGGCGATCGAGGTTGCCCAGGGCTATCATCCCGAGTTCATCCTCCTCGACATCGGACTCCCCGGCATGGACGGCTACGAAGTCGCCTCGAGGATCCGACGGGAAGGATCCTGCAAGGACTCCGTGCTCATCGCCGTCTCCGGCTACGGCCAGGAAGACGACCGCCGCCGCTCTCGCGAGGCCGGCTTCGACCACCACTTGATCAAGCCCCTCGACCACGACGCCCTCCGGCAGTTGATCTCCGCGGGAGCCCGGCCTTGAATCCTTTTAGCCACGGATTGAACACGGATGAGATACGAAGAGTGGCAATCAACAAATAGTGCAGGTTAACACGATCTATTAAATCACAATTTTTTAAATAATAAATTTTAATATACGGAAATTTGTGCCATATACTGATTGAGTCTTTTTCATCCGTGTTCAATCCTTGGCTAAAGACACCAACCACCCGACATCGGCCAACCAGGCCGGGCATCATCCATCACGTCCCGATTCCGACAGCAGGGCGTCGATCGCCCGGTCGAGGTCTTTGTCGCGAACGTCGATATAACGGATGCGGCCCGAGGCGTCGAGGACGTAGGTCGTCGGGTAGTGATCGACGTTGTATCGTCTCTGGATCGGTCCGTCGAACCCCTCGTCCCAGAACGAGGGCCAAACCATTCGCTCGTCGCGGGCGGCCGACTTGGCCTTCTCCCGGTTGGTGGCCTCGTCGGCGTTGATCCCGATCAGGGCGAAGGGCTTCCCGGCCATCCTCCGGACGAGCTCGCGTTCGTGGGGGACCATGGCCATGCAAGGGCCGCACCACGTTGCCCAGAAGCAGAGGACGACCACTTTGCCTCGGTGGTCCTTGAGGTTGAGCGGCTTGCCATCGAGGTCCTCGCCGACGATGTCCGGGGCCACCTTGCCCACGCGCAACCCGGGGATGTTGTCGATGCGGGCCACCTCGGCCTTGGCCTTGTCGGCGAGCCGGAACGACCCGTCGACCGAGGTCACGTCTGGGTAGTCGTTCACCACCCTCTCGAAATACCCTCGGGCTTCCGCCAGCAGGCGGTCCTCCTCGGGGCCGTTCAGCGACCGCCCCGAGATCGTCGCCTTGCGGAAGGCCCACTGGGTCTTCGTCATCATCTGTTCCAGATCCGCGTCGGTCGCCTTGGTCGTCGAGGTGATCTCCCGATGGAGTTGGCTCGAATACTGGCCGAGCGCGTAGGTTGCCCTACCGCGGAGCCTGCGGTCGGGACTCTCGGTCGCGAGTTGACTGAGCAACCGCCTCGAGGAATCGGTCATCCTGCCACTGAGGTCGACGCAGAGACGCCCCATCCGGGAGTCGTTGAGAAAGTGCTTGCGGACGATCTCCAGGACGCCGTCGTCGTAGTTGCCCGCCAGCAGCAAGAGACCATCGAACGACGCCGGGTCGGCCGGGTGGTCTCGGACCAGGGTGATGACTTGCTCGGCGATCCGCTCCCAGTCTCGCGCATGCTGACCGATGATCGTCCTGATCTCCTTCGAGCCCCCCTTGGCCCCGGCCTTTCTCGCCGTGGTGAGGTCCGCCGAGAGCCGCTGATCCCGGGCTTCGAATCCCTGTTTCAACTCCGCGATCCGACCGGCGATCGTCCCATCGACACCGGCCCCATCGTCGACCGCCGGGCGATCAACGCCGGCATGTCCCTCGAGGCTAATCTCCATGGTGATAATGGTTGTAATTGTAAAGATAATTGCGTGAATAATTTTCATGGAAATATCGTTCTGTCGTGGCTTCGCGGGGTCCGGAACCCAGCCCCCTGCTCCTCCGGCGAAAGCTGGGCTTCGATGTGTATGGTACAAGTGTCGGACTTTCGGCGCCAAGAGTGCCGGCTGGCACGTGATCATCGTGAGGGTTGGGGATTGGGTCGATTTGCGATGGCGATCGTCTCGACTGGTTCGATTCCTCGGCGGCCCGCACTCGGTATGATTGGGAAAGAGGAACGGCACACCCGCGATCGTGGGGGCCGTCGTCGAGGGGCGAGCTCGTATTTATGAGGTGGACATGTCTTCGGAATCGTCGGGCCGAGGAGACGCGATCGCGGAGAAGGTGGCGAAGGCTCGTGCCTGTTTCAAGTCCGGGCACACGCGGCCGGCGTCGTGGCGGCGCTCGCAGCTCGAGGCGCTGAAGCGCCTGCTGAAGGACGGGGAGTCGGCGCTCTTCGAGGCGATGTGGGCCGACCTCCGCAAGCCCAAGCTCGAGGGCTACATGTCCGAGGTCGGCTTCGTGGCCTCGGAGGTCGTCGACGCGCTTCGGCATCTCGCGCGCTGGATGGCCCCCGAGCGGAAGCACACGCCGCTCCTGGCCCAGCCCGGCCGCTCCTGGACGACCCACGACCCGCTCGGGGTCGTCCTCGTCATCGGCGCGTGGAACTACCCCGTCCAACTCCTCCTGGCACCCCTGGTCGGCGCCCTGGCGGGCGGCAACGCGGCCGTCTTGAAGCCCTCGGAGCTGGCGCCGCACACCTCCGCGGCGCTCACCGAGCTCGTGTCGCGCCACCTCGACCCCGAGGCGATCATGGTCGTCGAAGGGGGGGCCGACGAGACGCAGGCGCTCCTCGACCAGCGCTTCGACCTCATCTTCTTCACCGGCGGTGCCCGCGTCGGGAGGATCATCCTTGAGAAGGCCGCCAGGTTCCTCACGCCGGTCGTGCTCGAACTCGGAGGAAAATCCCCCTGCCTGGTCGACCGGGACGCGTCGCTCGAGGTCGCTGCCCGGCGGATCGCCTGGGGCCGGTTCAGCAACTCCGGGCAGACCTGCGTCTCGCCCGACTACGTCCTCGTGCATGAGTCGGTCGAACGCGAGCTACTCGAGCATCTGAGCAAGGCCGTCACGGCCTTCTACGGCGACGATCCCAAGGCCAGCCCGGACTACGGCAGGATCGTCAACGACCGCAACTTCGAGAGGCTCGCGAAGCTCCTCGGTGACGGAGAACTCGTCTGCGGCGGCCAGGCCGATGCTCCCGAACGCTACATCGCGCCGACGATCCTCCGCGGCGTCTCGCCCGACGCACCGGTGATGCAGGAAGAGATCTTCGGCCCGATCTTGCCCGTGCTGACCGTCGCGAGCATGGACGAGGCGATCGCGTTCGTGAACGATCGCCCCTCGCCGCTTGCGCTCTACGTGTTCTCGAACGACTCGACGACCCAGCACGAGGTCATCGACCGGACGAGCTCGGGGAACGTCTGCGTCAACGACGTGCTGATGCACATGATCGTGCCCGAGCTCCCCTTCGGCGGCGTCGGCGAGAGCGGCATGGGCCACTACCACGGCCACTGGAGCTTCGAGACGTTCACCCACAAGAAAGGTGTGCTCTCCAAGTCGACCCACCTCGACCTCCCCCAACGCTATCCCCCCTACACCGAGGGGCACCTACGTTTGCTGAAGTTGGTCGACTGAAGCGATGGATGTGAAGTCGTCTCGGGTCCATGGAGCGGTAGAGCTTATGATCCTGCCCTGAACCGGACATCCGGACATCGGCTTCCCTCGGTTGGGGACTCAAACCATGCGGAAAAGCCGGGGGAAATGAAGGGCCGAAGCCGAAAGCGGACACAATCCGGACGGATTCGGTGAATCGCATGAGCGGCCTCGAGCTGATTCATTCGACGCTGGAATGTCGCTTTGATTAATTGAAATAATGTTGACATTGGGATATTATTAGGGCGACTGAATGGCTTGTCGTCCGCTCCCGATGACAGTCTGCCTCGAATCGGAGTCGGGTCGACCCCTCGAAGCGGTCATGCATCCCACGACTCGACCTTCGCATCCCGATCGCCTTCCAATGGCACCTGGATCATGGCCCCGCCGTTCGGGGCGACGAACCTGCGCCGACGCCGCGAGTTGCCCTCGTTTTCGAGGGTCGGATTCGCCGATATTCCTCTGGACATGAAGGGGTCAGGCGTACATACTCCGGTTGTGGCGATCTGGTCTTACGTACAGTAGGGATGGGTGATGACCATGCGAATGTCGTTCTTGAGCCTTTGCGTCGTCGGTGCTGTCGTGGTGGGGTCATTCGCGAGCGCCCAGGACGAGCCTCCGATTCCGACACCGACGGCCGAGCACAAGATCCTCGCCGCCGAGGAGGGGACCTGGGACGGTGTCGTCAAGTGTTATCCGAACGGGCCCGAGTCCGAGCCGATGGTTGCCAAGGGAGTCGAAATCAAGTCCGTGGTGCTGGGAGGGCTGTGGGTCGTCTCGACGTTCCGCACGGAGCTTGGCGGCGCGACGTTCGAGGGACGCGGTCAGTTCGGGTTCGACACGACCCGGAAGAAATATGTCGGCACCTGGATCGACTCGATGGACACCGCCCTTTGCGTCCTCGAGGGGTCTTACGACGCCAAGACCAAGACGTTGAGCTTCAAGGGGGACGCCGTCTGTCCCAAGGACGGCTCGAAGCTTCACCAGCGAATGGTGACCACGATCAAGGATGACGGGAGCCGCGAGTTCAACCTGTACATGACCGGCACCCCCACGGGGGGCAAGGAAGCTCTGGTCATGCAGATCCTGTACACCCAGAGGTGGAAGTGAGGGACTCCTCGCCGAAGTCCACCTGACCCTGTTCGGTCGACTTGGCCGGAGGCTCATCACAAGGCATTGAGAATCCCGGGAGGGCCCGAGAAGGGTCGTACTTTCGGGATTCTCCCTTTGCGCCTTTGTGGTGAGGAATTCGCGGGAGGGCGCTCGGCGATCGACGAAGAGCGTCGAAGAGTCGGGATCCTGTGAGGGGCGTTGACAACGAGCGGGGGCGTCGTGCGGAGAATCTGGCGTGTTTGAGGATATTGCTGTCCTGTGCTCGATCAGGCGGCTGAACGAACTATCGTCCGTCCGTCCCTCGTGGTGAAATGGTGGGAGTCGTCGCCCGTGGCTCGCGCGGAGGGCCGAGGGTGCCGGGCCGTTGACCGGGTTAAACACCACTGATGATCATCTTGCATGGGGCCTTCTTCGAAGGCCGGCTCGTCCTCTGGGGTGAGGCGTCGAAAGACTCCTCGGGACGTCGACCGAAGGGCGTCCGGGCGAAGGGGTATGCCGCCGAGGTCCACCCGTTCGACGCGGGGGCGTCGGCGATGTCGGATGCGTTGTCGGGGGCCCTGCCCGAGTTCTCGGCCCACCCCGGCGAATTCGAGGGGAAGGTCGTCTGGCTTCCTTCGACCGATGCTGGGCCGGTGGCTTCGAGCCCTCTCATCGCCGAATCGCCGGGTTCGGGGACGCGGGTCCGGATCGTCCCCTGGGACGTCGCGGCCCTCGGCCTCGACGCGGATCGAGCGATCGCCTTGCTCGCGGCGAGCGGGGGGCGCACGACGCTGGCGCCCGGGCTCGTCGTCGGGAAAGACCTGGAGTTCTGGTCGGCGGCCCTGCGGTTTGCGGGGTCGCTGGTGGTGCGCCAGCAGTTCCTCCCCGGCCTGGAGCGGGTCGACGGGGCGTACCGGGCGCGCTGGGAGCCGGTCCTCAACGGGACCGACCCCCAGCGGCTCGCCCAGCTCGCGAAGGCGTTGCCGTCGTCGGGACGAGCGCTAACCCGGCAGGCGTTCGGCGGGCCTCCCACGACCCCGTCCTCGGTCGTGGTCTTGGATTTCGTCGGCGCGATCGTCGATCACCTCGTCCGCACCTCGACCCGGCCCGTCGAAACCGAGCGGTCGGTCAGTCGGGCGACGTCGAAGCGAAAGATGATCGCGACGTCGAAGCGGAAGCCCGCCGCGAGGAAGGCCAGTAGTTTCGACAGTCTCGACGACTACTGGGTCCACGCCCTGGAGTCGCCAAGCGGCCTGATGGACGGCGACGAGGCGGGGCTCACCCGCCTCGAGGACCAGGTCCGACGTTGGCGACGGCCGATCGCGGTCGCGGCGGAGGCGCCGTTCCGGCTCGGCTTCCGGCTCGAAGAGCCTGAGGTCGACGAGGAGAGCCCGAGCAGGGGGGCCGGGCGAAGCCTTTGGACGGTCCGCTACTTGCTCCAGGCGGCCGACGACCCGAGCCTGCTCGTGCCCGTGGCCGAGGCGTGGAACCCTCGGGGGCGTCAGGCGCAGTTGCTCCAGCGTGGCGGCTTCCAACCTCGCGAGGCGCTCCTGGCGGGCCTCGGGGAGGCGGCGAAGATCAGCCCGAAGGTCGAGGAGAGCCTGAAGTCGGCCACCCCCGGCGGGTTCATGCTCGACGCGACCGAGGCGCACGATTTCCTCACGCAGAAGGCCTGGCTGCTCGAACAGGCGGGGTTCGCCGTCTTCCTCCCCGCGTGGTGGTCCCGAAAGGGGACCAAGCTCATGCTCGCGGCCAAGGCCGTGGTCAAGACTCCCAAGCTTGGCAGCTCCAGCGGGCTCACGCTCGATAAGATCCTGAACTTCGAGTGGAAGGTCGCCCTCGGCGACGAGACGCTCACCCAGGCCGAGCTGCGGGCTCTGGCCAGGCAGAAGTCGCCGCTGGTCCGATTCCGTGGGCAGTGGGTCCAGCTCAGCGCCGAGGAGATCCAGGCGGCGCTCGACTTCTGGAAGAAGAAGGGCGAGGCGGTCCCGGCGCGGCAGGCGCTCCGGATGGCGCTCGGGATGGGCCAGGCCCCGGGGGGACTCGCGTTCGAGGGGGTCGAGGCAACCGGTTGGTTCGCCGACCTCCTGGGGCAACTCCAGGGACGCGACGGCTTCGAGATGCTCGAGGTCCCCAAGGACTTCCGAGGGTCACTCCGTCCCTACCAGGCCCGCGGATACTCCTGGCTCGGGTTCCTCAAGCGTTGGGGCTTCGGCGCCTGCCTTGCCGACGACATGGGGTTAGGAAAAACCGTGCAGACCCTCGCGATGGTCGAGCGAGACTGGGAGGCCGATCCCAACAAGCGACGCCCGACGCTCCTGGTCTGCCCGATGTCGGTCGTCGGCAACTGGCAGAAGGAGGCGGCGAAGTTCACCCCCAAGCTCCCCGTGATGGTCCACCACGGCTTGGAGAGGACGAAGGGGGCCGCGTTCAAGAAGGAGGCGATGAAGCACGCGCTGGTGCTCTCGAGCTTCTCGCTCTTGCACCGCGACTTCGATCTCCTCAAGGCCGTCCCCTGGTCGGGCGTCATCCTCGACGAGGCGCAGAACATCAAGAACCCGGAGACGAAGCAGTCGAAGGCGGCGCGGGCCCTGGCGGCCGACTACCGCGTCGCGCTGACCGGGACCCCGGTGGAGAACCACGTGGGCGACCTCTGGTCGATCATGGAGTTCCTGAACCCGGGGCACCTCGGCACCCAGGCCGAGTTCAAGCGGAGCTTCCACATCCCGATCCAGGTGAACCGCGACCCCGAGGCCGCCAAGCAACTCCAGCGACTCAGCGGCCCGTTCATCCTCCGCCGGCTCAAGACCGACAAGTCGATCATCGCCGACCTCCCCGACAAGCAGGAGATGAAGGTCTACTGCACCCTGACCAAGGAGCAGGCCTCGCTCTACGAGGCCGTCGTCGCCCAGGCCTCCGAGGACCTCGACACCTCCGAGGGCATCAGGAAGAAGGGGGTCGTCCTCGCGACGCTCTCGAAGCTCAAGCAGGTTTGCAACCATCCCGCACAGTTCCTCGGCGACAACTCGGCGATCCCCGGCCGCTCGGGCAAGCTCGCGCGTTTGACCGAGATGCTCGACGAGGCCCTCTCCGCGGGAGATCGAGCCCTGGTCTTCTCGCAGTTCGCCGAGATGGGCGAGATCCTCCGCCGGCATCTCCAGGAGACCTTCGGGCGCGAGGTCCTGTTCCTCCACGGCGGGACCTCCAAGAAGCAACGCGACGTCATGGTCGAGCGGTTCCAGGACCCGAGCGACGATGCGCCCCCGATCTTCGTCCTCTCGCTGAAGGCCGGCGGCACGGGTTTGAACCTGACCCGAGCGAACCACGTCTTCCACTTCGACCGCTGGTGGAACCCGGCCGTCGAGAACCAGGCGACCGACCGCGCCTTCCGGATCGGCCAGACCCGCAACGTCCAGGTCCACAAATTCCTCTGCGTCGGCACACTCGAAGAGAAGATCGACGAGATGATCGAGACCAAGCAGGAGGTTGCCGGATCCGTCGTCGGCTCCGGCGAAGACTGGCTCACCAAGCTCTCCACCGCCGAGCTCAAAGACCTGTTCAAGCTCCGACGCGAGGCCCTCGGAGAATGACGTCCTCGGAGGCCGGCGGCCAATCTGCACCTCGAGGATACACGAGCGATGTGGGCTCGATAGAATGGATGTTGCCGACTCGGACCTCGGTAGGCGAGCCGTTGGTCGATTCCGAAGGGGGGACGTCCGAATGTGGGGATCCTGGGATTTCAAGCCTTCGAAGCCGAGGCAGGCCAAGGGGGGGATCAAGGCCCAGTCGAAGCGCGGGGAGTTCGGGACGAGTTGGTGGGCGAAGCGCTGGATCGGGGTCCTCGAAGGGTTCGATATCGGCTCGAGGTTGACCCGCGGCAAGACGTACGCTCGACAGGGGCAGGTCCTCTCGATCGAGATCGAGAAGGGCTGGGTGCGCGCCAGGGTGCAGGGATCGCGGCCGCAGCCGTACGAGGTCGCGATCCAATGCAAGATGCTCTCGGCCGACGACTGGTCGAAGGTCGCCGACATCCTTTCGGGCCAGGCCCTCTACGCGGCGAAACTCCTCTCGGGCGAGATGCCCCAGGACATCGAGCAAGTCTTCAAGGATGCGGGCTTGTCGCTCTTTCCCAAGAAGCTTGGCGACCTGACCACGAAATGCTCGTGCCCCGACTGGTCCAACCCCTGCAAGCACATCGCGGCGGTTTATTACCTGCTCGGCGAGGAGTTCGATCGCGACCCGTTCCTCATCTTCACCCTCCGGGGGATGACCCGCGACGAACTGTTCGCGCGGCTCGATCGGGCCGGTGGGGGTGGGATTTCGGATCGGCCGCCGGTGGCCTCGACGGCCGTGCCGATTGCTCCGGAACCCCTGGCCGCGGACCTCGCCGCATTCTGGGGGGGTGGCAAACTCGGCGACGACCCCGCAGGCGCGGTCGAGCCCCCGCCCGTCTCTGCCGCCCTGCCCAGGAGACTGGGCGGGTTCCCGTTCTGGCGAGGGGCCTCCCCCCTGCTCGACGCCATCGAGCCGACCTACGCCCATGCCGCGCCCCGAGGCCTCGAGTTGATCCTCCGCCAGGACAGCGCATCGACCACCTCCGCTTCAGATTCTGCCCCCGCCTCCGCTCCTGACGCCGGCCCGCCCTCGCGTCGGAAGAAATGAGCCGAGGGCTCCCAGGTCCTCGGCGCTCGCACGCTCCCGGCTCCACGCCCCCACACGTCTCCGGATACGACTGGCATCGAGATTGCTTGAATTCTTCCGATAGGCCGGGACACCGTCGGCCCGGCCCTTTTCGGCCTCCAGGCTCGGCCTCCTGAGGGCGGCCTGGGCGGGAACGCCGGGCCGCCCGTCGCGACTGCGCCGGTCTTCGGGGGAGTTTTGATATGAGTAACAAAATCCATCGACGTGATGACGTCAACCCCGAACGCGGGGAGCACGAATACGGCGACGTGACGTTCGCCGACCCGGTCAACAACAAGTACCCGATCGACACGCCGGAGCACATCCGCGCGGCGTGGAGCTATATCAACCACGCCGACAACGCGGCCAAGTATTCGAAGGCGGAGGTCGAGACCATCAAGGGTCGCATCACGCGCGCGGCGAAGTCGCACGGCGTCGAGATCGAAGCCAAGTGACGGGATCACCTCCGGCCGGTCGCAACGCCCTCATCTCGAAGGGGGAACGATGGAATCGAATCCGATGACCCCGGCGCAAATCCAGGAGATGCTCGAACGGGGCGAGCCGATCACCTTCCTCGACGACCGGAGCCCGAAGGCCTGGAAGGCCTCGGAATATGAGCTCCCCGGCGCGATCCGCGTCCCCGCCGACGGGGTCGACGCGAGCCTCGACCAAATCCCTCGTGATCGCATCCTCATCGCCTACGGCGACGGCCCCGGCGAAGAGTCGTCGAGCCAGGTGACGCAGGCACTCCTGGCGAAGGGCTGGAAGGATGTCCGCCCCCTGCTCGGCGGGTTCGCGGCCTGGCAGGAGGGGGGATACCCGATCGAGGAGCGTTGAGCGGCTGCCCCGAAACCCGATGTTTTCTTGAACATCGGGTTTCTGACCCAAGTGATGCCGACAACCCCTCACGGGGTGTCGTCGTGGACGGTCACAGAAACCCGGTTTTGAAGAAAAAACCGGGTTTCGAGACATGTTTGAAACCTGGCTCGTGCGTCCCCGGCAAGGCGAGGGCCGGGGTCTCGACGGCCGGACGGGTCAGGCGATCGTGTCGGGGACGGTGTAGGGCTTGCGATACTCGCGGGTCAGCAGCTTGTTGGCGTCGGGCGCGTCGACGAACGTCTCGGACTTGCCGTCGAAGTGGAGCTTGCGGCCGACCCGGTAGGTCAGGCCGTCGAGCTTCAGGGCGTTGTCGAGGCCGAGGTGCTCCTCCATCCTGGCAAGGGTCCAGTACGCTTCCTTGTCGTCGCCGAAGCACTTGGTCGCCGAGTCGAACGGGGTCGTCTCTCCGAGCCGGTACGAGATGTTGGCGAGGTGGCAGAGGGCGCTCGAGTAGTGGCCCTTGAGGATGTCGGCGTTCAGGTCGGTCGACTTCCGGCTCCGGACGGCCTCGATGAAGTTCGCGAAGTGGTTGTTCCCCGGCCCGAGCTTGGCTTCGACCTTGGGCAGGGGTTCGGGCTTCTTATTCCCCTTGGGATAGAAGCTGTTCCCCGCGATCGTCCCTTCTTCGAGGTGGGCGATGTTTCCGACTTTCTCGCCGTGGAAGGTGTCGGTCGCGAGGCCCCGGACCTCGAAGATGAGCTGGGTGTCGCCATAGTCGAAGACGGTGACCTGGCTGTTGGCGGTCTCCCCCTGGTCGGCGTAGCCGAACCGGCCGCCGACGCTGATGACGCTCTTGGGGAAGGTGGCGTCGGGGATCAGCCAGCGTGCCTTGTCCATCTCGTGGACGCCCTGGTTGCCGATGTCGCCGTTGCCGAAGTCCCAGAACCAGTGCCAGTTGTAATGCACGAGGTTGGCGTGGAACGGTTGCTTGGGCGCGGGGCCGGTCCAGATGTCGAAGTCGAGGCCGTCCGGCGGGCTGGTGATCGGCTTGTTCCCGATACTGGGGCGGGGCTTGTAGCAGAGCCCTCGGGAGACGAGGAGCTTGCCGTACTTGCCCGACTTGACGAGCTCGGCGACCTGGGCCCACTGCTCGCTCGACCGCCCTTGCGTCCCGTGCTGGACGATCCGGTCATACTTCCGCGCCGCGTCGACGGCGACCCGGCCTTCGTGGATGTTGTGGCTGCACGGCTTCTCGACGTACACGTCCTTGCCGGCCTGGCAGGCCCAGATCGTCATCAAGGCGTGCCAGTGGTTCGGCGTGGCGATGGAGATCGCGTCGATGTCCTTGTCGTCGAGGGCGTGGCGGACGTCCTGGACCGTCTTGGGCGAGGGGTTCGCCCCTTTCGTCTGGAGCTTGATGAGGGCTTGGGGGGCGAGGTAGGTCTTGGTGTCGGGGTCGATCAGATAGGCGATCTCGACCCCTTTCATGCCCGCGAACTGCTGGACGTGCTCCATCCCCCGGCCGTGGAGCCCGGCGATCCCGATGCGGACCGTGTCGTTGGCCCCGATGATCCGTCCCGAGGACTTGGTCCCCCCGATGGCGAATTGCCCTAGTCCGGAGAAGACGCCAGGAGTAGTCCCGGCGGCGAACGCCGCGGTAGCGAGCGAGCGGCCCAAGAAGCTGCGGCGACTCTGGTTCGACATCAACCCCTCCTGAGGGTTCGGGACGGTTCGGGCGGAGGTCCGGAGACAATACCCGAGATTATGACGACCCTTGTCCCCGATTCCCAAGAGAATCCCCGCCGGTTGACTTGATTCGGCGTCTTGCCGGCGTGTTGAGATGGCCTCGACGTGATCTCCCAGGGGAGAAGCGTCCGCGAATCGGGTCGGCAACGGCGTGTTAGAGTTGGAAGTTGCGTGGAGAGTGGTCGCCATCGGTTGGGACGCGAATGTGTCGATGAGCCAATCCAAGGCGGGTGATTCGACGGTGTCATTGGAGCCCGGCGACCGGTTCGAGGTCACCAGGGATGGGATCTCCCCTCGCCTGAAACTCCCCGCGGTCTTCGGGCCGTCGGGGTTTGCGATCGACCGGCTCGAGGACCGAGAGGGGCGTCCGCTGGAGATCGCGGCGTCCTCCGCAACCCGACTGCTGGAGGTCCCGGCGATCGGTGCGGTCCCCGGACGTGCCGGCGAGGTGCTCTGGCTCGAGTACCAGGCGCCCGGCCGCTATCGCCTCGACGTCGAGCCGAAGCCGGGCTGGAACGAGGCGGAGCTGACCACCGAACAGGGGGTCCGCGTCGTCTTCGACCCGGACGACGGGTCGGTGATTGTCGGCGGCTCCTCGTCGAGCCTGGGGGAATTCGACCTGGCGCAGCAGGCGGCGTTCCTGGCCACGCACGCCGGGTTCGACCGGCTCATCGCGCTGCCGATGGTGCGCGACATCGAACTCCTCGAGCACCAGATCCGCACGGCCAAGACGGTCCTGCGGCGGTTCCGGGGCCGGGCGCTCTTGTGCGACGAGGTCGGGCTGGGGAAGACGATCGAGGCGGGGCTGATCCTCTCGGAGCTCGTGGTGCGGGGGCTCGTGCGGTCGGTCCTCGTCCTCGTGCCCCCCTCGCTGATCGAGCAGTGGCAGGGGGAGATGCGCCGGAAGTTCTCGATCGAGCTGACGAGCCACGACGACCCCGCCTTCCGCGAGCGCGGCCCGGCGGCCTGGGGCGAGTTCGACCGCGTGATCGCCTCGATCCACACGGCCAAGCGCGAGCCGCACCGCTCGGCGATCCTCGCCAGGCGCTGGGACCTGGTGATCATCGACGAGGCCCACCACCTCCGCAATCGGACCACCCAGGCCTGGAAGTTCGCCAGCGAGCTCCAGAAGCAGTTCATCCTCCTGCTCACGGCGACGCCCGTCCAGAACAACCTGGAAGAGCTCTTCAACCTCGTCACGCTCCTGGAGCCGGGCCTCCTGAGCACGGCCAAGCGGTTCCAGCGCCAGTTCGTCGACCGCCGGGACAAGCTCACCCCGCGCAACGTCGACGAGCTGCACGGCCTACTGGCCGAGGTGATGGTCCGCAACCGCCGGAGCACGGTCGGGCTCCAGTTCACCCGGCGTTGGGCGAAGACGGAGCTGGTGCTCCCCTCGGCCGAGGAGCGGGCCCTCTACGCCGACGTGACGAGCTTCGTCCGGGGCCAGCTCCGCTCGGCCAAGGAGTCGGGGCCGTTGAACCGGATGGCCCTGGTCTCGCTCCAGATGGCCCTGGGGAGCTCGAGCCAGGCGGCGTCGGGGACGCTCCGCAAGATCGCCGAGAATCCCAAGCTCGCCGGGGACGACCGCAAGCATCTCCAGTCCCTCGCCGACCGGGCGGCCGCGTTGTCGGAGAGCACGAAGGTCGACTTCTTGCTCCGGCTCGTCTCAGAATTTCCTGATAAGATGGTCGTCTTCACCCAGTTCCTCGCGACGCAGGAGATGCTCCGAAGGCGCCTCGCGGGGGCTGGGCACGACGTCGCGGTCTTCCACGGCGGCCTCTCCCGCCTCGAGAAAGAGGCGGCGATCACGCGGTTCCGGGGCCCCGCGCGGCTCCTGCTCTGCACCGAGGCCGGCAGCGAGGGGCGGAACCTCCAGTTCGCCCACGCCATCTGCAACTTCGACCTCCCCTGGAACCCGATGAAGATCGAGCAGCGGATCGGCCGCTTGAGTCGGATCGGCCAGACCCGAGATGTTCACGTCTTCAACCTCGTCGCCGCGGGGACCGTCGAGGCCTCGGTACTCCACCTCCTCGAGGCCAAGCTCAACATGTTCGAGCTCGTCATCGGCGAGATCGACATGATCCTCGGCAACCTCGAGGACGACCGCGAGTTCCAGGACATGGTGACCGACCTCTGGGCCGAATCCGAGGACACGGACGACTTCGCCAAGCGGATCGATGAGCTCGGCGACCGTCTCCTCGACGCCAAGCAGGCCTATCTCCAGCAGCGGACCCACGACGACAAGCTCTTCGGCAACCGGTTTGCTCCCGACCAGTGAACTCCGCCGGGCCGGGCGGCCTCCGGCCCGGCCCCACGCCCCGAGGGCCACGACGCGATGGTGATCGACGACCAGCCCACTTCCGAGGCCCAGTCGCCCCTGGAGGATTTCCTCCGGGACTACGCCGACGTCACCGGGGGGATGTGGGATGAGGTCGAGCCCCAGGTCTACGACCTCATGCTCCCCCCCTCGAGCCCTTCCGAGGAGCCCGAGGTCGTACGCGTCGCCTTCGACCCGGAGGCGATCCCCGAGCACCCCGGCGCCCAACTCGCCAGCTACGGGACGCCGCTCGTCAATCAACTCCTCACCGACGCGATCACGCGAGGGCGTCACGTCGAGCTCTACCTCGTGGGCGCGAACCTCGCGCCCCAAGGGCTGGAGGGGCGCGTCCGACGCGCCTTGACGCTCCCCTCGACCCTGACCCTGAAGGTCGATCGCATCCGTCCCCTGCACTTCCCCCAGGCCGCCTACTGGTTCGAGGCCACGTTCGTCAGCGACCAGAAGGAGCAGGAATTGCTGACCACCGCCGTCGACCTCCACTACGGTCGGCAGGTGCGTCACCTCGAGACCTTGCTCGACCGCCCCCACCTCGCCGAAGTACCCTGGGCCCCTTTGCCGGAGGTACGCCACGGCGGCCTGGCGTCGTCCTATCCGATCGCCCGAGACCGTGTGGTCCGCACCCTCGCCGCCCTGGCGAACACGAGGAGCCGCGAGCTCCGCGAGCGGACCGACCGCCAGGTCGAGCGGATGGCCCGCTACTACGCCGACCTCCGCTCCGAGGTCGACGAGCAGGCCACCCGCGCCAAGGCCCGCAACGAAGACCTCGCGAGGTTCGACGGCAGGCGCGAGACCCTCCATCGCGAAGAGCAAATCCGCTGCGACGAACTCCGCCGGAAGAGTCGCCTCGAGGTCCGCCTGCGCCTGATCAGCCTCCTGGTCATCCACCAGCCGAAGCTGCTCGTGCGATGTACCCTGACGTCGACCGCCCCATCGCCGTCCTCCAACCCCATCGAATGCGTCTGGGATCCCCTCCTCGATACGCTCGAAGCCATCCCCTGCCCGACTTGCCACCACCCGACGTTCGCCTTCGAAGTCAACCGCCAGGGGAAGCTCATCTGCCCCTCGTGCTCGGGCAAGACTCCCCCGACGAGCAAGGCTGGACGCCGCTGAGGTGTGGACGATAGTCGATGGCCTCGCGCTCGGTCGTCGGCACGCTCTCAACCCTCGAAGTCGAAGTGCGAATAGCAAGGGGTGGCCGGGTCGGAGCGCAGCGACGCCCCGGCCACCCAGATGTTACGATTTTTGTTATGAGTTATTGAATAATGATATAAATAAAACGAAATTAATTAGGTTGGTCGAGAAACATAACGAACGGGCTCGGCCTTGGCCTGCTCAGTGGTATGATGCGTCGGCTCGCTGCAGGGCGAGCCTCCTGAATTTTCATCCCCTGACGGACTGCAACGATGGCCGAGCCGACTCTCCCTGGCGTTTCCCTTCAACTGTGGCGAGGAATCCTCGCGGCCCTGGCGTGGCTGGTTGCGGCGGGCCCCGCGACGGCCTTGGATCGCGAGGCGCCTCGCCCGAAGTATTCGCCGACCGTGCGGATGACGTTGCCCCGACTCAAGGCGGCCCATGAGGACGCGGAGCGGATCCGGAAGGGCCGGAAGCCGATGCCCCTCCTGCCCGGCCTGTCCGACTACCGGGCGATCCTCCACGCGCACGCCGAGGACTCCGCCCATACGGGCGGGACCCGCCCCGAGATGCTGGCCGACGCGAAGAAGGTCGGCGTCGACGCGATCCTGCTGACCAACCACCACCGCCCGCCCACCGACTTCATCCGCGACAGTTGGCGAGGCCTGCGCGAGGGCGTCCTCTTCGTCCCCGGCTCCGAGGCCCGAGGGTTCCTGATCTATCCCACCCATTCGATCATGGACAAGATGGACGAGCCCAACCCGGCGTTCATCGAGACCGTCCGCGCCGACGGCGGCCTGATCTTCCTCTCGCACATCGAGGAACGCCCCGAGCACCCGATGACCGGCCTCACGGGTATGGAGATCTACAACCGCCACGCCGACGCCAAGAAGGACTCGGCCGGCCTCCTCGCGCTCATGGTCAAGCTCACCGCCCCCGCGACGGTCAAGGAGCTCGAGGAAGGTCTGCGGCTCTACCCCGACGAGCTCCTCGGCGCGCAGGTGACGCGTCTGGACGACTACCTCGCCAAGTGGGACGCCGAGACCAAGACCCGGCGCCTCACCGGGGTGGCCGCCAACGATTGCCACCACAACTACATCCTGCTCGTGAAGATGGTCGACGCCGAGACGGTCCGGATCGGGACGAACGTCGACCGCGACGACCAGATGCGCACCGTCTCCGCCAAACTCCGCCCGGGCATCCGCGAGCTCACCAAGGACCGCAAGCCCGGCGACATCCTGGTTCGCCTGGACCTCGACCCCTATCACCGGTCGTTCCAGGACGTCAGCACCCACGTCCTCGCCCCCGAGCTGACCGAGGACGCCATCCGGGCCGCCCTCCGCGAAGGCCACGCCTATGTCAGCCACGACTGGATCTGCGACCCCACCGGCTTCCGGTTCGGCCTCGCCTCATCCTCTTCGTCCGACCAGCCCACCCCGGCCGAGCTCCGGGCACGGATGGGAGACGAGGTCCCGTTCTCGCCGGGTGGCAAGCTCGTGGCGCAGTTCCCCGTCTCGTGCCGCATTCGCCTGTTGAACCACGGAGACGTCGTCGCGGACGTCACCGGCGACCGCCTGGACCACCCCCTCGCCGGGCCGGGCGTCTATCGCGTCGAGGGTTGGCTCGAGTTGGATGGCGAGTTGCGGCCCTGGGTCTACTCGAATCCGATCTACGTGCGATAATCCGTCGGGTCGACTGGGTTGGAGATTCACCACAAAGGCACGAAGACACGAAGGAATAAAAGAGAAGGTCCGAAGAGGATTCGTTCTCTTGAGTATTCCTCATCTGTGCCCTGGTGACTTTGTGGTGAATAATCCAAATATGGCCTTGCGATCCGTCCAGGCGGCGAGACTCGCGGACATTGCGTTAGCGAGGTTGATGCGTTTGAGATGCGTCCACATCGTCCAAGTGTACTTGTGCGCTTCCTGGCCCTCCTGGCAGGGATCCTGGTCCTCAAGGTGACCGCGGGGATCGTCCTCGGGTATCGCCTGTACTTCCCTCCGGATTTCAGTTCCGACTTCCTCCACGGGCGGGAAGGCCATTTCTGGGGACCTTATCGATGGGCGTTCTACACGCACATCCTCTCCGGTCCGGTCTCGCTGATCCTGGGGTTGTTCCTGGTCAGTGAGGTGTCTCGCGTTCGGTTTCCGAGGTGGCATCGTTACCTGGGAAGGGTCCAGGTCGCGTGCGTGCTGATCTTCGTGACGCCCAGCGGGCTCTGGATGGCCTATCATGCCGCGGCAGGTCCCGTCGCGGCGGTCGGGTTGGCGACCTTGGCGATCGCGACCGCAATCTGTGTCATGCTCGGCGCGAGGTCGGCCGTGGCGCGGCGGTTCGAGGAACATCGCCGTTGGATGTGGCGATGTTATCTGCTCCTTGGCTCGACCGTCGTGCTCAGGCTGATCGGAGGGCTGGCGATCGTCACGGGGATGGGCGCCTTTTGGCTCGACGCCCTGGCGACCTGGATCAGTTGGCTGGTGCCCCTCGCGGTCTTCGAGTGGCGTGAGCGAACGATGAACCGGGTGAGGGGTAAGGATGCTCAAGCCCGTGTGGTGTCGAAGGCCGGCCTGTGACCGCCGGGTCGCCGTCGGGTCCGGGAGATCGGAGGGCGTCAACAAGGTTGCGGCAACGGGCGTGGCGCTTTGGCTACTTGCCCGAGCCGCTCACCATTCGCTGAAGGATTCGTTGTCGTTTCCGGCGATCGAGACCAACGCTCGACGTTCTCGGGGCGGGGTGTCGACCTTCAAGGACCGTACATGGCCGTCGACGAAACAGGCGTTGGTGATTCCGGGGTGATGGAGCTTGGTCGTCGGCCCAAGGCTCAACACGAGACTGTCGTCCGCATCCACCGGAGCCATCCAGGGGATCACGTTTTCCTCCCCGGCTTCGATCACCATGAGCGTCGACCTGTGGGGATCCGTAATCTCAGCAAGGGGGCGTGGCTTCCCCGGCGAGAGACAGCCGTTCGGGCCCGTGCTTGCCAGATAGGTCGTCGTATTGTGAGGGCCTCTCGACTCGGGGCAATGGTATACGGAAACCGCGGATTCGAACGCCTTGGCGTTGGCCGGGTCGTTCCAGGGCTTCGTGAGGTCGATCGACTGGTAGAGCTCTGTTGCGTCGAGATAAGGGAGGATCAGCGTGCGCCAACTGTGCAGCGGGCGTCCGTTCGCGTCCACGGTGTATGCAGGAGGCAAGGCTTTGTAGATCTGCTCATACCCTTGCAATGCCAGGGCGATCTGCTTCAGGTTATTCATGCATTGAATCCGACGAGCGGCACCCCGTGAAACTCGGTTGGCCGGTAGGAGCAGCGCGATCAGGATGAGGATAGCGGCTCCGATCGCGAGGATCCTTGCGATCGAAGGGCCTCGGCCCGAGCTCGGCTTCGAGGGGATCTCGTGGAATTCCGGGTCATCCTCGAAGTGGATGGACATGGATGTGGTCCCTGGAGTTGCCGAGGCCTGAGCGGGTCGCTTGGCTTTCGTCGTCACAGGGCGATGGGGCGATCCCCGTCGACTATGACGTGGGCGGTTTCGAAGTTTCGCCCTCTGCCCCTCGACGCACTCCGAATACGGCCAGGATACCGTCCCGAACACGATCCTGGAACCAACATCCCGTTGTCTTTTCTCAAGACTTGAACGACTGCTCCAGGCGTCGCAGTCCTTCGTCGATGGAGACGCTGGGGCGGTAGCCGAAGTCGCGGCGGGCGGCCTCGATGTTGAACCAGTGGGCGGTCGAGAGCTGGTGGGCGAGGAAGCGGGTCATCGGGGGCTCGCCGGGGAGGCGAAACGTGCGGTAGAAACCCTCGAGGATCGTCCCGGCCAGGAGCGCAACGCGGGGGGAGACGCTCCGGGTGATCGGCGGGACGCCGGCTGAGTGGAGGATCCGGTTGACGAGGTCCCAGAGGGGGACGGGCTCACCTTGGGAGAGGAAGTAGGCCTTGCCCGCGACCGGGGAGCCGGGGGCGAGGTGGTCGGCGGCGAGGAGGTGGGCTTCGGCGGCGTTGTCGACGTAGATGGTGTCGACCAGGTGGTCGTGGCGACCGATGCGCCGGAGCCTGCCAGACTTCGCCTTGGCGATGATCCGGGGGATCAGGTGGTTGTCACCAGGCCCCCAGATCAGGTGGGGGCGGAGGGCCGTCGTGGAGAGGGATTCGTCGTTGGCGGCGAGGACGAGGCGTTCGGCCTCGGCCTTGGTCTGGGGGTAGAAGGATTCGAAGTGGGATGCATAGGGGACGGATTCATCCACCCCCTGCATGTCCTTGCCGTCGAAGACGACGCTGGGCGAGCTCGTGTAGATGAGGCGGCGGACGCCCTGAGTGCGGCAGGCGTCGAGGACGTGGCGGGTCCCTTCGACGTTGCTGCGGTAGTAGTCGTCGTACCGTCCCCAGATCCCGGCCTTGGCCGCGACGTGGAAGACGGCGTCGCAGCCCTCGACGGCGTGGGAGACGGCCGAGGGGTCGGCGAGGTCGCCGCGGATCGGCTCGGCCCCGAGGGCGCGGAGCTCGGGGTAGTCGCCGCGGGCCAGGGTCCGGACGGCGTCGCCCCGGGCGAGCAAGAGCCGGACGATCGCCCTTCCCAGGAACCCGCCGCCGCCGGTCACGAGCGCCTTCATCTTCATCGGACCCTCTTCGCCGCCCAGACGGTGAGCTTCTCGCGGAAGATCTTGGCGTTGTGGCGGATGTCGACCGGGAAGGCCGGGTGGAACAGGATCGTCGTGATCCCTCGGGTGTGCGGGAACCGCGCACCGACCTCGAGCAGTTCGTCGCGAATCCGGGCGAGGGGGGCTCGGGCTTCCTGTGAACCGGGCTCGGCACGGTTCAGCTCGACGCAGAGTATCGGCCTCTTTCGCGACGGCGCCCCGACGCCGACCAGTGCGGTGCGCGAGACGGCCGGGTGCGTGTTGAAGACGGCCTCGCAGGGGATGGTGAACAGGGTGGTTTCCGGTGTGACCACACGATGCGACTTGCGCCCGCAGAACCAGATCCGGCCGCTCGGGTCACGGTACCCAAGGTCGCCCATCCGGTGGTAGAAGCCCCCCTGCCCCTCTCCCAGGTCGGCTATTTTGGCCAGGGCCGTCGATTCCGGCCGGTGGAAGTATTCGCGGGTGACGACCGGCCCTTGGACGGCGATCTCGCCGATCTCGCCGTCGGGGACGAGGAGGTCGTCGGACCAGGTCGGGATCGGGTCGTCGCTGATCCGGATGATCTTGACGGTGATCCCGTCGACGGGCCGCCCGACGCAGACCCCGGCCCCCTGGTCGGTGGCGTGTCGGGTCTCGCCCAAAATCTCGGCGCTGCCGATCGAGCAGACGGGGAGCGACTCGGTGGCGCCGTAGGGGGTGAAGATCTGGGCTCCGGCGCCAAGCATGGCCGAGAACATGTCGAGGACACGGGCCGGGACCGGGGCCCCGGCCGAGATCACGCGCCGGAGTGTCGGCAGGGTGGCACCGATTTTGGTCCCGTGCTCCCCGACCCGTCGGATCAAGGCGGGCGAGCCGAACATGTTCGTCACGCCGAACGACTCGATCGGGCCGAGGATCTTGGCCGGGTCGACCGAGGCGGGGCGGGTCGCGTCCATCTCCGGGATGATCGACGTCATCCCGAGCGCCGGGCCGAAGAGGGCGAAGAGGGGGAACGTGCAGAGGTCGATCTCGCCCGGCTCGATACCGTAGAGGTCGCGGAGCATCGCGACCTGGGTCATGAAGATCTTGTGGGTGTAGACCACCCCTTTGGGGACGCCCGTGCTGCCGCTGGTGAAGAGGATCGCCGCGGTCTCGTCGGCCTGCGTCTCGGCGATCGGGAAGGGCTCGGACGTTGCGGGATCCTCCCGGAGAAGGTCCTCGAGCGCGATCGTGCCCCGCGTCCGCCCCAGCCGACCCGATCCTACCGTCACGGATGTCCGGATCGTCGCGCGGCCCCAGCCCAGGACTCGCCTGGCGAGTTGGGCCTTGCGGATCCCGATGAAGGCTTCGGGCGCCGCCTCCGCCAGGCATGTCCCGAGGTTTTTGAGGCCGATCCCGGGGTCCACCAGCACGGGCACCGCGCCGGCTTTGAACAGGGCGAACGTCAGGGCGAAGAACTCGAGGCTCGGCTTGACCATCAAGACCGTGCGGACCCCTCGGCCGACGCCGATCGTGGCCAATCCTCGCGCGATCGCGTCGCTCTCTCGATCAAGCTGCCGGAACGTCCAGTGCGTATACCTCGCCCGCCCCGCACGGTCTTCGCCCGAGGGACAAGCCACCGCCATCGCATACGGCCGCCCCTCGGCGACCTCTCGTAGCGGGGCGGCGATATTGGTTGGCACGGGAGCCTCGGGGATTAAGTCGGATTTAGCCACGGATTGGAAGATTTTTTAGCCACGGATTGAACACGGATTGAACACGGACGGGAAAATTATGATCAACAGATGACGCAGATGATCGCAGATTGAAAAATAGAAACAAAATCAGATTTTTATCTTTAAATTTTTTAAAATCTTGATTTATCCGTGTTCGTCCGCGTCATCTGTTGATTGTCCATCTTGGTATTCCATCCGTATTCCATCCGTGTTCAATCCGTGTTCAATCCGTGTTCAATCCGTGTTCAATCCGTGGCTGAAAATCTTCCCGATCGGATGAGCCGTCAAGAAGGAGCCAATCAGGGGAATCAGTTCCTCGCGTTCGTCTTCGAGGATGTAGTGTCCGGCCTTGGGGTATCGATGGACTTCGGCGTTGGGGAAGCGGCGGGTCCATTCGTCGAGGAAGTGGCGGTCGAAGACGAAGTCTTTGAGGCCCCAGCCGATGAACATGGGGACGTCGGCGAGGTTTGCGAGGCGGTTTTGGACGTCGGTGACGAGGTCGAAGTTGCGGTCGCCGGGCTTGAGTGGGATGTCCTGGACGAAGCGGTGGATGGCGATCCGATTGGCCCAGGAGTCATAGGGGGCGAGATACGCCGAGCGGACCTCGGCCGGCATCGGGTGGTGCTTGCAGCCGATGTGGGCGGTCCCTCGGCAGAAGGCGTTCAGGCCCCGGACGAACCAGGCGCCGAGGGGGGTGTCGCGGCAGAGCCACAGGGGCCAGGGGAACGGCTTTGTCGGCGGTAGGTGGAACGCGGCCGTATTCAGCACGACCAGCCGGGCGATCCGCTCGGGATGCCTCGCGGCGTAGGTCATGCCGATCATCCCGCCCCAGTCGTGGACGACCAGGGTGATCCCGCGGTCGACCCCCAAATGATCCAGCAACGCCTCGAGGTCGCCGACCCGGCGCTCGAGCGTGTAGCCGTACCGCGAGTCGTCGGGCTTGTCCGAGAGCCCGCAGCCGATGTGGTCGGGGACGATCGTCCGGTATGAGCCCGAACCCGAGAGAGCCTCGACGAGCTTTCGGTAATAGTACGACCACGACGGGTTGCCGTGGACCATGACGACCGGTTCGCCCTGCCCCTCGTCGAGATAGTGGTAGCGCAGGCCGTCGAGGTCGAGGTCTCGCCCGGGATGGGCCCGCCGGAAATCGTCAAAACCGTCGCTCATTCGTGGTCTCGGGCGATACCTGGTTCGGAGAGGGATCGATCAACAGGTGGTGCAGATGAACGCAGATAAAATTTAAAAAACTTTATTTGTTTCTCGTCTGCGTTCATCTGCGTTCATCTGTTGATAGTATTTCCGTGTCGCGATCACCACTCGAGGCCGAGCATCAGGCAGTTGAGCCCGCTGCCGATCCCGAGGAAGGCGACGCGGTCGCCGGGCTTGAGGAAGTCGCGATCCTCGGCGAGCGCGGCGGTGAGGGGGAGGGAGACGGTGCCGATGTTGCCGAGGTACGGGTAGGTCGAGAACTCCTTGGCCTCGTCGATGCCGAGCGTCCTGAGGATCGTGTCGCGGTGGCCGGAGCCGACCTGGTGGCAGATGACCTTGTCGATCTGGTCCTTCATCCAGCCGAGCTTGCGGAGGAAGGCCGCCCAGGTCCTCGTGCCGAGCTCGACGCCGTGCTTGAGCACGGCGATCGAGTCCGTCGTCATGAACTGGTGGAACCCGAACGGGCGGATCGCCTCGACCCCCCATCGGCAGAGGGCGTGGAACTGGGGGGCGGTGTGGGTCACGCCGCCGAGGAGCCGGCGCCGTTTCGACTCGGAGAACGACCCGTCGGTCAGGAGCATCGCGACCGCGCCCGAGCCGCCGGTGAGCGTGGCGAGAGACTCCTTGAACGTCTCCATCGACCCGGTCGCGAGCATCCGCTCGATCTGGATGTCGTTGATCTCGCGGGCGGTCTCGCACGAGACGACCATGCCCGCCCGGATCTGCCCGAGCTCGATCCGGTTGGCGATGTCGATCATGCCGTTGAGGACGCCCAGGCAGGCGTTGCTGACGTCATAAACCGCCGCGCTCTCGCCGACCCCCACTTCGGCGGCAACCCGGCAGGCCGTGGCCGGCTCGAACAGCTCGCGGCAGACGCCCGCGTAGATCATGACGCCGATGTCTTCGGGCTGCACGTTCGAGGTCGCCAACGCCCGTCGTGCGGCCGCGACCGCCCCCTCGGAGACGTGGTAGCCTTCGTCCCACCACCGCCGCTCGACGATCCCGGTCAGGGCCTCGAGCTGCCCTTCGGGGATGCGCAAGGCCTGATAGAAGCCCTGGAGCCGCGCCTCGATCTCGGCCGACGTCACCACCACCGGCGGCAGCTCGTAGCCGATGGCGTCGATATAAACCCGCGAGTATCTCATCGAGTCTCCGCCGTGGGGCGTCCGACGACGCCGGATCGAGGCCGTTTGGGGATTCCGTGTCGATTCCGAGGGGAAGATCTTAGCTTTGCCGGGGCGGCGGAGGATAGACCAACGGCGACCCTTCGCCGGCCCGCAGGGGGAATGCCGGTCGGCCCGGTCAGGCGATCTTGATCGTGAAGTCGTTCATCTGGAAGATCGTCCGCCCGTCGACGGTCAGGAATCCGTCGGCCTTGAGCCAACGTCGGCGGTCGTCGACCTCGGTGATCGTCGCCTGCACGACGACCCGGCCGGCGGTCGGCAGGACCTGGCCTCGGTAGGTCCAGCGGTGGGTGTCTCCCAGGGCGACCGACTCGAACGCGGCCGACGGATCATCGACGAGGCCCCAGCGCTCGGCGGCGACGAACTTGAGCAATTGCAGGAACGACTCCAGGCCGAGCGAGCCGGGGCAGACCGGGTCCTGGTGGAAGTGGGCCTTGAAGTACCAGGCGGCGTCGTCGACGTCCTGCGACCCCTGGATGAAGCCGAGCCCCTTCGGGCCGCCGTCGGGGAGGTACACGTCGATCCGGTCGATCATCCGAAGACGCTCGTCTGGGAACGGCGGCGTCCGGGGATAGTCGAGCGTCCGGGCCCGGGCCTGCTCGGCTTCGGTGGGTCGATACAGGGCCGCGTCGCGGAGCCCGATCTGCTCTGCCAGGGCCTCGGCGCGGAAGAACCCGAAATAGGTGTCGCCCCGATAGACCATCCGGCCCCCGGCGCGGACCTCGAACTCGTAGTTCTGGATGACCATGCCGCCGGAGCGAGAAACCTTGGTGATGCGGACGTCCGTGACCAGCGTGCCGGTCTCCGGCGTGATCTCCTCGAGCTGGACGGCCGAGCCGCCGAGGTTGCGGAACTTGAGGTCGACGTCGCTCGTCAGGGCCGAGCCGATGTAGGCGGCGAGCCACCCGCAAGGCTGGAGGGCCGCCTCCAGCAGCACGGCGAAGGGCATCCGCCTGCTTCGCTCGGCGTCGAAGTACCAGTCGAGGGGAGGGATGTCGTACCTCGCCTCGATCACGCCGCCGGCGACCATCTTCCAGGGCTCGGCTTCGATCGCCGTGATCCGGCTCAGGAACTGGAACGGAGGGCCGGGGAGCCGGGCGATCACCCGCTCCGAGTCGAAGACCCGGTACGGCTCGCCGAACGCCTCGGACGGCTTGCCGACCGCGAACGCGAGGATCCGAGCCTCGTCGTACAAGGCGGCGGGCTCGTCGACCGGAGCCGGCGAAGGGGCGGGCTCGAGCGAAGGAGTACGGTGGGCCCAGAGTCGTTTGAGCGTGTCGAGCGAGAGGCCGCTCATGCGGAGCGACATGTCGGTGATCTCGACGATCGGCTTGCCGTCTGCGTACATCAACGCGTCGACGACTGCGTAGGGCTCGGGGCGATAACCCAGCTCCTTGATCGAGACCTCGTAGGTGACCACCTTCGTCGACTCGATGACCTGACCGCGGCACTTCAGGCGGCTGGCGATGCCCGGGACGGGGTCGCAGGAGACCTCGTCGTGCTCGCCGATCCACCCCATCCGCATGAGGAAGATCCGGAGCGTGTGCAGGCAGCACTCGAACATGAGCGTGCCGGGCATCACGCGGTCGTCGACGAAGTGGCAGGTCATGAACCAGTCGCTGGGGCGGATGTCGGCCTCGGCGCGGATCAGGCCGAGCCCGAAGCGGCCGCCGGCCGGCTCGAGGCCGAGGACGCGATGCACGAGGGTCATGCGGCCCCCCGGCAATCGCGTCGGGGAGGCGAGCGGGAGCCCCGCGAACATCGGCCCGAACGCCGAGGCCAGGTCCCCGCGCCTCAGGGCGTCGACTTGCCGGTCGTCATAAGACTCGGGCCGGAGCGGGACGAGGTCTTGCCAGTCGTCCGGGCGGCCGCCGACCTTCGACTGCCGCTCGATCCTCGGGGCGACGATCCCCTGCCCCGCGGCGAGCGCCTCGGCGGAGAAGAAGCCGGCGCAGCCGTCCTTCATCGACATCAAGGGGGCGCCGGCGACGGTCGCCTCGAAGTGGAAGCGGAAGAGGTACGTCTCCCCCTGGCGGAAGAAGTGGTCGATGTGGATGTCGTAGCGGATGACCTCGCCGGGGCCGGGCAGCTCGCGGTGGAAGGTCACGACGGCGTCGAGGAGCCGGTAGACCGCGAGCCCCTTGGTGATGAAGTCGATGCCGAGGTAGCCGGAGAGGAACAGGTCGGCCTGCCCCGACTCGACGGCGATGCACGTCGGGATCCGCCCGCCGTCGAGGTACCACGCGCCCGGGAGGACGTCGTGCTCGGTGACGACCCGCCCGCCTCCCATCGATCGAGGTTCTCCCTCGATCTCGAGGATCCGGTCCACGAGCATCAACGGCTCGTCGGGGAGCCGGACGCGGGTCGGGTGCGCGTCGATGGGGGCGAACTCGGCGCCGAGCACCGCGGCGATCGAGCCGACGGCGAACTCGAGGCACTGGTCGCGGTCCAGGGCCGGGCGAGGTCCGTCCGGCCGCAACGACACGCGAGGGCTCGGCCCCTCGGACTCGTCGACGACGGCCTGAACTCCGTTGGCACTGCGGGCCTCGGCGGGGAAGCCGATCGTCCCCGAAGGTTCGGCCATCAGCGCCTCGATGAGCGCCATCTGGAACGAGAGCTGGTTGGACAGGGTCTGGCCGATGTGGCCCGAGACCCGGAGGAAGGCCTCGTGCGCTTCGGCCTTGGCGGTCTCGGTGGCCAGGAGCTGGTGTGTCAGGGGTTCGGGCTCGGCGAGGAGGTTGGGCACGGCAAGGGGCACCTGTTGGCGATCGGGCGAGGCGACGGGCTCCGCGACCGGTCGGTAGGATGTTGGGGCCGAGGGCACGAAGGCCGGTCCTGGGGCTGGGGCTGGGGCGGGCCTGGGGATGCCTCCCGGCGCCGGGGGCCCTTCGGGGTGGATCGAAAGCGGAGGCGTTGTCTTGAGGGGCCGAGGGATCCGTGTCGACCGGGCACCCACCTTGATGCGGAGGAGTCGCCTGGACGGGCCTTGCGACGTTGTCTCGGGCCCTGGCAAGGCCCGGTGGCCCGTCGCCAGCGTCTCTCGGCCGTAGAGGCCCGAGAGGTCGACGGGGACGCGTTCGGCGACCAGGCTCGCGAGCAGGCCGAGGATCGTGGCGAGCGGGTCGAGGCCGGCGACGCAGGCCGGCCGGGCGAGGTGGGGCCGTTCGCCGAGGATCTTGCCGATCATCCGGGAGCACGAGCCGCCGGGGCCGACTTCCACGAACGCGCGGATGCCGTCGGCATAGGCCTGCTCGATGACGTTCGGGAAGTCGATCCCGAGGACGGCGTGGGCGACGATCGCGTCGGCGGCCGACTCGCGGTCGGGGACCTCGCTCTCCCCCGAAGCCCCGCTGTAGAACCGGATGCCGGGGGGAGGCGTCGTCTCGAGCAGGTGCAGGGCGCGGTATTCCGGCTCGACCTGGCGGACGACCGAGCAGTGGATCGTGCTAACCAGGGGGAGCGGGAAGAACCGGCCGCCCAGGGCGCGGGAGACGCGGTAGACCTCGGCCCGATCGCCGCCGATGACGGCCTCGCGCGGGGTGTTGACGATCAGGAGATAGGCCCGGTCCTTCCCGGCGAGGGCGGCGCGGACCGCCTCGGCGGTGTTCGGGACGATCCCGGCGACCCAGTCGGCGGCCTCGCCCGGGGCGAGCCCCCAGGCGCGTCGGGCGGCCTCGCAGGGGCCGGCCAGGTCGGTGCGGAAGAGCGTCGAGGTCCGGACCCGTTCGAGCATCGCGTCGCGGCCGGTCCAGGCCCGCAAGGCGAACAGGGCGGTCGACTCGCCCAGGCTGTACCCGATCGTCGCTTCGGGCGCGAGGCCGAAGTCTCGGAGCAGGTCGGCGACGAAGGCCCCGAACGAGACCTGGCCGATGATCGGGGCGCGGTGGTCGGTGAACGCCTCGGGCGGGTCGGCGTTCCAGTAGCTCCCCGGCGCGAGCTGGCTCCCCAGCCGGGTGGACTCGACATCCTGGGCCCGGAGGATCTCGGGCCAGAGGGCCGACAGCTCGCGGCCCATGCCGGCGAAATGGTTCCCCAGGCCGGGGAAGACGAAGGCCACCCTCGCCCCGGGCTCGAGCCGGCCCGAGGTCAGGAAGAGGTGGTCGTTCGACCGCCGACGGGCGGCCGTCCCCTCGCCGGCGGACTTGATTCGGCGCCTGGCCTCGTCGATCAGGTCGAGGAGGGCCGTCCCCTCGTCTCGCCCTCGTTCGCCGGGGGGTCGGCGTTCGACCTCCCGGGCGACCAGGCCCAGACCGAGCTGCCGGGCGGGGTCGTTGGGGTAGGCCCGCCACCAACGCCTCGCGAGCTCCTCGACGGGCGCGTTCGGGTTTTGCTCGGCGAGCGCCTCGAGCTCATCGGCCCGACGCAGGAGGCCCGCGGGGTCGTCCGCCTCGATCGCGAAGAGGGCGAAGTCCCGAGTCCCCAGGGGTTGGAGCCGTTCGGTCGTGTTCGCGGACGCCTGGGGCTCGTACGACTCGAGCACGACGTGGAGGGCGTTGCCGTCGACGCCGAGCGAGCTGACGCCGGCCCGTCTGGGGCCTCGGTCGCGGTCGCGGAGCCAGAACTGCGGCCCTCGGGGCACGAAGAACGGAGAGCCCGGCGCGACGAGGCTCGGATCGGGGGCATCGGTGCCCCGGAAGGGCGGGAGGATCTGCTGGTGGAGCCCGAGCGCCGCCTTGATGAGCGAGGCGAGTCCCGACGCTGCGCCGGCGTGGCCGACATCGCCTCGGGCCGATCCCAGGGCACAGGACGACCCTTCGGGCCAGCCTCGGGCGAAGTCGGCGAGGGCCGGGGCTTCGCGTCGGCCCTCGTCGGGCCGAGAGCTTCCGACGATCTCGAGGTAGCCGAGGCCCGAAGGAGCGACGCCCGAGGCGGCATGTCCGCGCTTCAGGGCGTCACGATAGGCCGAGTCGTCGGTGCCGGTGGCGACGCCGACCCCTCGGATGACGGCGTAGATCCGGTCGCCGTCGCGGACGGCGTCGTCGAGCCGCTTGAGGACCAGGGCCGCCGCGCCGTCGCTGGGGAGCGAGCCGTCGGGCTCTCGGCCGGAGGGGCGTCCGTAGATCGCGTCGTTGCAGGCGACGGCGCGGGGGTCGCAGGCGAGGTCGACCGCGCCGACGATCGCCTCGTCGATCTCCCCTTCGCCGAGGAGTTGGGCCGCGACGTCGAGCGCACGCGTCCCCGAAGTCTCTTCGCCGGAGACCGTGAAACTCGGCCCGCCGACCCGGAATTCCCGGGCGATCCGGCTGGCGACGATCCCGCCGAGCGCCCCCATGGTCCGGTTGGCCGAGAGGGCAGGGCCGACGGCGTCACGCAGGCCCGTGGTCCATCGGTCGAGCCCGTCGCCGGAGAGGCCCAGGCCGAGCTCCTGGTTCCATCGCCGGGCGTTGTCGAGCATCGACCAGCGGACGTGGAAGTTGGTCGTGTTCAGGTCGAGGCCGATCCCAACGAAGACCCCCGCGCGGAGCTTAGGGCCCTCGTCCCAGCCGGCGTCGGCGATCGCGTCGGCGGCGACCTCGAGCGCGAGGGACTGCTGCGGGAGCATCTCCTCGAGCTCCTTGGGGGGGATCCGGAACCGATCCGTCCGCAGCGTGAGCTCCTGGAGAGGATAGCCGTGCCGAGGGGGGCGGCCCGTGACTGGCCCCATCCCGCTCCTCTCGCCGTCCGTGGGCCTCCAGCCGTCCTTCAATTCGGAGGGGCCGACGGTGTCATCGGCACCGAGCACCCGCTCCTGGAACGCCCGGAGGCCGCGATACGGTCCGAAGTGCGCCGACATGCCGACGATGGCGATCGGGACGGCGGGCCGTCCCCCCCCTGCCCCGTCGAGATGGGCTTGCCTCGTGCTCCCGACGTCCGATGAGCCCGGGAGCCATTCTTCAATCAGCGCGTGAGCATTGATGCCGCCGAACCCGAACCCGCTGATGGCGGCGCGTCGAGGGCGGCCGGGGTCGCGTGGCGGCCAGTCCTGCGATTCGGCCAAGACCCGGAACGGGCCCCCTTCGTAGTCGAGCTTCGGTCCGGGCGTGGTGAAGTTCGCGGTGGGAGGAAGCGTGCGGGCGCCGATCGCGAAGAGGACTTTCAGCAATCCGGCCGCGCCGGCCGCGGTGAGCGCGTGGCCGATATTCGACTTCACCGAGCCGATCGCGCATTGGCCCGGCAACCAACCTTCGGGGCCCCAGAGGGTCCGGAGGCTCTGGAATTCGACCGCGTCGCCGACGGGCGTCCCGGTCGCGTGGCACTCGATCAGGTCGACCTCCCGAGGATCCCACCCGGCCCGCCCGTATGCCGATCGCATCGCGCGGAGCTGGCCCTCGGAGCTAGGAGCCAGGAGGCCGCCGTCGACGTCGTTGGAGAGCCCCACGGCCGCGATGGTGGCGTAGATTCGGTCGCCGTGCCGGATCGCGTCGCCGAGCCGCTTCAGGACGAAGACCCCCGCCCCCTCGCCGACGACCAGGCCGTCCCCCTTTGCGTCGAACGGAGACGGTTTGCCGCTGGCCGAGAGCGCCCGGAGCTGCGAGAACCCCATCTGCGTGTAGAGCGGGTCCGGCCGGGACAGCCCCCCCGCCAGCATCGCGTCGGCCCGGCCGGAAAGAAGTTCGTCGGACGCGAGCCTCAGGGCGTAAAGCGACGAAGCGCAGGCGGCGTCGAGCGTATAGGCCCCGCCCCCGAGGCCGAGCGCCGTGGCGAGGAGCCCCGCCGGCAAGCCGGCCACGCACGCGTTGCGAGGGTCGGTCCCCCCAGGCTCGCCGTTGCGGATCCCCAGCCGTTCCTCGAACACCCGCCCGAGCGACTCGCGGGCAAGGGCCGAGGAGGCTTCGGTCGGCAACACGATGTTCCCGAGGACGACGCCGACACGCGCGCGATCCAATCCCGCCGTCGCCGCGTCGCGCCAGGCCTGGCGGCCGGCGTGGAGGGCGAGGTGGAACGTCGGGTCGAGCCGGGCGAGCAACTCGGGGTCGACGTCGAGGCCTTCAGGGTCCAGCGTGAACCCCTCGATGAACCCCCCGCGCGTGGAGTAAACCCGGTCGGCGGCCGCCACCGCTGGGTCATAGGCATCGGCCACGTCGAGCAGCCAACGCCCCGCGGGCACCTCGCGCGTGGAGTCGACCCCCTTCGCCACGTTGGCCCAAAACCGCCCCGGATCGGGTGCGCCGGGGAAGATCCCCCCGAGCCCGACGATCGCCACCCGCTCACCCTGTTGCATGATCTCGCTTCGAAACAAGTCGGGGAGAAGACTCACCACAAAGGCACAAAGTCACTAAGGTTTTGAAGATGGAAAATCATTTCTTTTCTTTCTTCTTTGTGCCTTTGTGCCTTTGTGGTGAAGAGATTTCTTTCTTTATTGGGTCGCCAGCGCCAGCCGGTTTCGGCGGAAGGCCTGGTTGAGGGACGCGTCGATGACGCACTCGTAGTCGTCCATCCGGGCGATGAGGTTGCCGTCGAGGTCGAGGATCTCGATGTTGGCGCGGGCCCGGTGCGGGCCGGCTTCGGTGACCTTGGCCAGGATGCGGACCTCGCCCGAGGGGAAGGCGAGGCGGAACTGGCGGTAGTGGCCGACGAACGTGGGCAGCGAGCCGGCGCCCGAGTTCTCGACGGCCCAGACGATCAGCATCTGGAAGGCGCAGTCGATGGCCAGCGGGTCCGAGAGCCAGCTCTGTCGGGACGGCCGATCGATCCAGGCCGAGGGCGTCGGCGCGGTCGAGGCCAATGCTGCGATGCCGGCGTCGTCGCACCCCTCGATCCGCTCGAGGCCGTGCAGGTCGGGGCCGTGGAAGAGGACGTCGCGATAGATCTCGGCCGTGCCGTAAGCCAACGGCGGGAGGTCCCGATCTTCGATCGTCCGACGGCCTTGAGGATGCCGGTCGGCGAGCACCACCACGCCCCTGGCGTGCAGCAGCTCCCGCCCGTCGCCCGTGCTGCCGCGGAGCTCGACCGGGACGAGGTAAGAGGATCCTTCGCGAGTCGCCTTACCGGCGAGGACTCGGATCGTCTCCGGGCGGTCTTCGCGGAGGACGACCCCCTTGAAGAGTCGGAGGTCATTGACGCCGAGGAAGGCGAGCCCGGGGTGTCGCTGGGTGGCCCCTTGGGCGAGCCACTCGAGGATCAAGGCCATCGGCAGGACCGGCCGGCCGTCGATGATGTGCGACCGGAGCACGGGCATCGTGGCGATATCCAGGGGACGTTCGAAGACCAGGGCCAGCGTCGGGTCCGCCGCCGAGGTCGAGGGAGGAGGCGTTGCGGCCAACTCCGTGGTCGAGGCGGTCGTCCGGGGCCCCGTCGGGTCCACCGACCCGGCGCCCAGGATGACGACCTCGGTCGGGCGCGGCCCCTTGGCCCGGATCTCCTCGACGAGGTAGCGTGCCCCGTCGTGTGGGGGGATGAGGGCGATTCCCTCGGACTCGAACAGCGGCCGGAGCGACGGGGTGACCATGCCGCCGTCCCACGGGCCCCAGTTCACCGAGACGACGCGGCATGCGGGACGGTTCACCGACTCGCGCCGGGCCCGCTTGTTCAGCACCTCGTTGGCGGCGGCGTACGCGACCTGCCCCTTGCGGCCGAACCGGGCCGTCGAGGAGGAGAAGAGGACGAGGACGCGGAGGTCGTCGCTCGAGGTTGCCTTGAGCAGACCGCGGAGGCCGGCGACCTTGGTGTCGTAGACCGAGGCGAACTGGTCGTCGCTCTGGTCCTCGATCCGTCGGTCGGCGAGGACCCCCGCCCCGTGGACCAGGCCTCGGATCGGGCCGAACTGAAAACGGATCGCGCCGAGGGCCGCCTTCAGGGCCTCGGGGTCGCGGACGTCGGCCGACCGGTACGAGACCCGGGCGCCGGCGGCCTCGATCCGGTGGAGGTTGGCGAGGATCTCGCGGTTGGCCGTCAGGTCGCGGAACTGGGCCCCGATGATCTGCGGGGTGGCGTGGCCGTTGGCGCGGGCCAACAGCGTGCGCTTGATCTCGGCCTCGTCAGAGAGCGGGGCGAGCCAGTCGGGCTCATTCGTCGGCTCGGGGCTGCGGCCGAGCACCACGATCGTGGGCCGGAAGGCCTCGGCCAAGGCGACGGCGACCTCGGCGGTGACGCCCCTCGCCCCTCCCGTGATCACGACCACGTCGCCCGGCCCGAGCGGATCCGAGCCGACGGACTCGACGGCCTGAGACGTCAGGGTCAGGGTCGTCCGGCCTTCGGGGGTCAGGCCGACTTCGACGGGCCCTCGGCGGAAGAACTCGTCGAGGAGGAGGTCCGCCGCCCGTTCGGGGTCGGCGACCATGGGGTCGAGGTCGATGGCCTTGCAGGCAACCTCGGGCCATTCGTGGCCGGCCGTCTTGGCCAGACCGGCGAGCCCCCCAAGGGTCGGGTCGGCGGCGTTAGGCAGACCTCGGAAACCGAAGGCCCCGTCGAGCCTCGAGACCGTGGCGACCACCGCACCGACCCCTTGCCCGGCCTTGCGGAGGCCCGGGGCGCACGTCCTGAGCAGCGAGAAGGCACTCTTGATGACCCCGTCGCCCGTCTCGGCCGCGCCTGCGAAGAGCAAGAGGCCGTCGAGCGTGGCGGGCGGGGCCATCTTCCCGGCTTCCGCCCAGGGAATCAGCCGAGTCTGGTGACCCAACGCCTCGAGCTTCCTCGCGAGTGCCTGGGAGACTCCTTGGCCGTCGATCGTGATCCAGACTTCGCCGCCGGCGCGAATCTCGACACCCTCACGCCTTCCCGCGTGCTCGAGCGGGACGCTCGACACGACCAGACGCTCGACCCTGGGGCGGCCCTCGCTCGCCTTGGCCGCTTGGGGGGTGCGAGGCGTTGCCTCCAGTCGCGGGGCTTGGGGACGGGGCTCCACGTGGACATGGACCGCCGCCGATTCCGGCTCGACGATCGCAGGGGCTTCGGCGAGGAACGCGACGATCTGGCCGAGCGTCCGCAAGGTCCCGAGGTGCTCCGACTTGACGACCGGGGCCTCGGGGAGTCGCTCCTGGACGGCGGAGAGGATCTCGACGCGTTTGATGGAGTCGATGCCGAGGTCGGCGTCGAGCTGCATGTCGGGCTCGAGCATCTCAGCTGGATACCCGGTCTTATCCGCCACGACCTCGACCACGATCGCCTGCACATGACTGACCGACGACGCCGGGGCTGCCGGGGCCGCGACCGGCACTTCGACGGCCGGTGCCGGTGCCGGTGCCGGGGCGGCGGTGGCGGTGGTTTGTGCGGGGGCGCCTTGAGCGAGGAAGTCGGCGACGAGCCTGAGGGTTCGGAGGGTGCCGAGGTGTTCGGCCTTGATGGTGGGTGAGTCGGGGAGCCGTTCCTGGACGGCGGAGAGGATCTCGACGCGTTTGATGGAGTCGATGCCGAGGTCGGCGTCGAGCTGCATGTCGGGCTCGAGCATCTCGGCGGGGTATCCGGTCTTCTCCGACACCACCTCCATCAACACCGTCCGGATCACGTCGGAGTCCGCGCCCGAGGTGGCTGCCTGCACGGTCGCGAGGGCCGGCTCCACCACCGCAGCGGGTGCGGTTGCAGCCGGGGCGGCGGTGGTTTGTGCGGGGGCGCCTTGAGCGAGGAAGTCGGCGACGAGCCTGAGGGTTCGGAGGGTGCCGAGGTGTTCGGCCTTGATGGTGGGTGAGTCGGGGAGCCGTTCCTGGACGGCGGAGAGGATCTCGACGCGTTTGATGGAGTCGATGCCGAGGTCGGCGTCGAGCTGCATGTCGGGCTCGAGCATCTCGGCGGGGTATCCGGTCTTCTCCGACACCACCTCCATCAACACCGATTCGATCCGCCCGACGGTCGGCGGAACTGCCACGGGGGCAGGAGCGGGAGCCGGCGCCGGGGCAGGCACTCGTGCCGGGGCAGGTGCTGGTGCCGGTGCGGGTTCGACCTTGGCGACCGGCTTCGGGGCCGGCGACGGAGTCGGCGGGAGGATCTTCGGCTCGACCTTGGCAACCGGTCGCGAAGGCGGGACGACCGGAGTCGGCGGCACGATCGATCGGTCCGTCGTGGGGAACCGATGCGAGGGGGCGTCGGGGGCGATCATCTCGCGGGTCGGGGCCGGGGGAAGCTCGGCGCGGGGGTGGCTCGCCGTCGTCGTCGCCGTCGACGGGGGGGCGAGGTCCAGCATGCCGAGCGAGGCGTAGGTCAGCCGTTGCTGCTGCTCGAGCAGGGTCTGGAAGGTGCGTTGGGCTTTGTCCTGGCCGTCGAGGTACTGGCGGTGGAGGTTGGCCGTCTGCTCGCCGAGCTTCTGGAGCGAGACCAGGTTCTCCTGGGCGTTGCGCAGGGCCTGGGCCAGGAGGGCCGGGTCGTTCGATCGGAGTGAGGGAGAGGGTTGGGGGGCGGCCGGCCGACTCGGCGGTTGGGGGGCGTGGGCCGTCGTCGGGGGGGGCGTGTGGGTGCCGTTCGTTGGATTCATGGGCGGTTTGGGGTGCGTTCCGTTGCGTCCGGGAAGGGGCGCCGCATCGCCAATGCCGGGGGCAGGCGACGTCGAGCGGGGCCGGGTGGCCGTTGCGGGGCCCGTCGGGGTCGAGGGGGTGTGGACGTTCGCGGCAGGCGCGGGGGGAGGCGTCGGCGCGGCGAGGGTCGCGACACTGGTGCTTGCACTAGCAGTCGGGATCGATGCCGGTCGGGGCGGCTCGGCGTGGGCCTTGGGCTTCGGCTTGGCCGTCGCGTTCGCGCCGCTGACCTTGACCGTCAGGGTCGGCTTGCGGGGTGCTTGAGGCTTGGTGTCGACCCCGTCGTCCCAGCGGGCGAGCTCGACGGGGTAGCCGAGCGCGGCGAGCTGGGCCAGGGCTCGGGCGAGGTCGGCGACGTTCCCCTGCCGTCCCCTCGAGGGATCGACGGCCAGGGCGTTGTGTCCCTTCCCTTCGAGGATCGCGTCGACGAGGCCGGTCAACTTGCCGTCGGGCCCGACTTCGAGGAAGGTGCGGAACCCCGCGCGGTGCATCGCCTCGACCTGGGCGATGAACTCGACCGGCCGGGCGAGCTGGCCGGCCAGGAGTCTCCGGGCGTCGTCGGGATCGTCGGGATACGGGGCGGCCGTCGAGTTGGCGAAGACGGGGATCGTCGAGCCGGCGAAGGAGACGTTGCGCAGGGTCTCGAGCAAGGGCCCGCTCGCTTCGGCGACGAGCCGGCTGTGGAAGGCCGCCGAGACGGCCAGCGGCCGGGTCGTCACCTTGCGGGCTTCGAAGGCTGCTGTTGCGCGGGCGATCTCCGCCGCGGGCCCCGAGAGGACGGCCTGGCGGGGCGCGTTCTTATTCGCGACGACGAGGTCGAGGCCTTCGTCTCGAATCACCGAGTCGATCTGCTCAAGCGGGGCGAAGACCGCGAGCATCGCGCCTCGGGCGCCGACATCAGCCGGGTGGTCTCCGGCCATGAGGCGGCCTCGCCGACGGGCCAGGGTGTCGAGGGCCTTCGCGTCGAACCGCCCCGCCGCGTGGAGCGCGGTCAGCTCGCCGAAGCTGTGGCCCGCGACCGCGTCCGGGCGGACGCCGAAGCGATCGCCGAGGAGGCGATAGAGCCCCAAGCTGACCGCGCCGAGGGCCGGCTGGGCGACCTCGGTCGCGCGGAGGGCCTTCTCCTGGGCGGAGCGGCCCTCGTCGGAGAAGGCCGGGTGCGGATAGATCGCGTCGATGAGCCGACCGCCGTCGTCGAGCGGGAGCGCGTCGGCCTCGGCCAGGGCCTTGTGGAGGTCGGGGAACCGGCAGGCCAGGTCCCGGAGCATCCCGACGTACTGCGACCCCTGCCCCGGGAAGAGCATCGCGAGCCCCCCCGGCGCGGCCCCTCGGCCGGAGAAGACCCGGGCCGTCGTGGGCGTGGGCTTCGTCGCGACGCCGTTCGTGTGGGGGCGTTCGCCGGCCTCATAGGCTCCGCCCATGTCCTGGGCGGCCGTGCGGGCCTTCTGGAGGGCCGCCGCCAGGTCGTTCGCATGCCGATAGGCGACCACCGTGACCCGGTAGGGGGCGTCGACCTTGAACGCGATGCGGGAACGGGCCGCCTCGACGCGCGTGGCCTCCCAGGAGAGGTCGGCGGGCCAGGCGTCGATCGCCTCGACCAGGCCTTCGCGAGTGTCGGCGGAGAAGGCGAGGATCTGCACGTCGCCGTCCCAGTCGACCTCGACCTTCGCGGGCTCGGCCTCCTCGAGCACGCAGTGGAAGTTGCTCCCGCCGAACCCGAAGGCGCTGACCGCCGCGCGTCGGGGGTGGCCGGCCGCCGGCATCCAGGGTCGGGGCTCGGTGTTGACGTAGAACGGCGAGGTCCCCGGCGCCGCCCCTTCGAGGGGCCGCTCGACCTTGGCCGTCGGCGGGAGCACCTTGTGGTGCAAGGCCATCGCCGCCTTGATCAACCCCGCGGCCCCGGCCGCCGCCTTCGTGTGGCCGATCTGCGACTTGACCGAGCCGAGCGCGCACCAGGTCCCGTCCGGGCTCGCCGCCCGGTAGACCTCGTTCAACGCGGCCAGCTCGGTCGCATCCCCGACCTTCGTCCCGGTCCCGTGCGCCTCGACCAGCTCGATCGTGTCCGGCGAGATCCCCGCCAACTCGTACGCCTGCCGGAGGGCCTTCGCCTGCCCGGGCGCGCTCGGTGCGTAGACCGCGTTCCCCTTGCCGTCGCTCGACGTCCCGACCGACCGGATCACGGCGTAGATCTTGTCGCCGTCCCTCCGCGCGTCGTCGAGCCGCTTCAAGGCCAGGATCCCGAGCCCCTCGCCCAGGATCGTCCCGTCGCAGCCGGCGTCGAACGGCCGGGCGTCTCCCGTCGGCGACAACGCGGGGGTCTTGCTAAAACACATGTACATGAAAATGTCATTGAACGTGTCGAGCCCGCCGGAGAGGATGAGGTCGGACCGGCCGGCGGAGAGCTCGAGGATCGCGAGGTGCAGCGCCCCGAGCGAGCTGGCGCAGGCGGCGTCGATGACGCAGTTGGTCCCCCCGAGGTCGAGGCGGTTGGCGATCCGCCCGGCGGCGACGTTCCCGAGGAGGCCGGGAAACGAGTTCTCCTGCCAGCCGACATAAGAGTCGGAGATGTCGCGGACGACGGCCTCGGCGGTATCGTCGGGGATCCCGGCGGCCTTGAGGGCGCGTCTCCAGATCGGGTGTCCGAGCCGGGCGCCCAGGGGGATGACGAGCTCGAGGGTCCCGGTGACGCCGAGGATCACGCCGACGCGGTCTCGGTCGAATTTCTTGCCCGCCCCGTAGCCGGCGTCTTCCAGGGCGGCGCGGGCGACGAGGAGGCCGAGCAACTGGGTCGTGTCGGTCGCCTCGAGGTTGTTCGGGGCGATCCCGAAGTCGAGCGCGGGGAAGTCCACCGGGTCGAGGAACCCTCCGCGCCTCGCGTAGGTGCGGTCGGGGGATTTCGGGTCGCCGTCGAAGTAGTCCTCGGGGCGCCAGTGGGTCGGCGGGACTTCGGTGATCGTGTCCCGGCGGTCGCGGATATTGGCCCAGTAGCGCGTGAGACCGTCCGCCTTGGGAAACAGGCAGCCCATTCCGATGATCGCCACCGGCACCGGGTGGGTTGGTTCGACCGACGAATTCAAGTGACTTCCCCTTTTCGCGCCGATGCGGGACGATGGTTTGTGGCGAATCCCCTGCGAGGCCAAGGGAGGGCCGTTGGGCCGGCTCGAGGGCCCCGGCATTCCCGCGGGGCGCTTCGGGTTCCTAGGTTGAGGTCAGGGCGAGGCGGTCTTCGAGCTCCGCGAGTCCGAGGGGCGTGAGCCGGGGGGTGCCCGGGGGGAGGTGGACCCCCTGGCTCGCCAGGCTTCGGGCGCGGCCGAGGACGGCCGCGCCGTAGAGGATGTTGAGCGCGACGACGACCACGCGGCGATTCTCCGGGTGCTCCAGGGACGACCCGCGGGCCCACTCGTTGAACGCGGCCATGGCCGGGCCGCACCAGATCTGGTAGTCGACCCCCCTCGAGGGCTCCCCCGCGTTCGCCCAGTGCGACGACTGTCCGAGGTACCAGCGGAAGACCAAAGCCATCTTGTGCTTCGGGTCCTTCGCGGCCCGGGCGAGCTGCCCCGGGTCGCGGTCCTGGAAGTACGCCCGGGTCTGGTCCCAGATCGTCTCCAGGGGGGCCCGGAAGAGGTTCTTCTCGAGCGAAGCCCGGTCGGCGGCGGGGATCTGCTCGATCGCCTCGTAAGCGCGGTAGACTTCGTAAAGCTTGGCCGCGCGCATGGCGAACATCGTGCCCCGCTTGAGCACCTGGACCTTCACCCCCATCTCGAACATGTCGGCGGCGGGGGCCATGGCGATGTCGGCCTGCCTCGCCTCGGCGAGCATCTTGCGGACGGTGTCGGACGTCCCCGACTCGACGCACCCCTGGTTCACCGAGCCGACGACGAGATACGCGGCCCCCATCGCAAACGCCGCGGCCGCGGCCCAGGGGGTCGAGATCCCCCCCGCCGCCCCGATCCGGAGCGGCCGGTCGTAGCCGTACTCCGCCTGGAGCCGGTCGCGGAGGGCGAGCAGCGTCGGCAGCAGCACCACGGCCGGCTGGTTATCCGTGTGGCCGCCGGAGTCGGCCTCGGCCGTCACGTCGTCCGCCATCGGGATCCGCGCCGCGAGGTTGGCCTGCTCGGCGGTGATCTCCCCCGAGCCCACCAGCTCCCGGAGGAACTTCGCGGGCGGGGGGGCGAGGAACTTCGAGGCGACCTCGACGCGGGAGACCTTGGCGATGACCCGGTTCGGCACCACGACCCGCCCGTCCTCGCCGACCCGGATCCCGTGGACCCGGTAGCGGACCACGGGGAGGGTCAGGTCGAGGTATGCCGAGGCTTCGACCAGGCGGACTCCCCTTCGAAGGTAGAGCGCCGCGACGGCCGCCTCGAGCTCGGGCTCGTTGGGGCTGTGGATCAGGTTGAACCCGTACGAGACCGCCGGGCCGAGCGTCCGCCCGAGCCGGTCGATGGCCGCCTCGACGGCGGCCGGCGGCAGGCCCGCCGCGCCGAAGATCCCGAGCATCCCGGCTCGACCCATCGCCTCGGCGATCTCGGCCGAGCCGATCCCGTTGGCCATCGCGCCCGAGACGTAAGGGAACCTGAGGCGATGCTCGGCGCAAAACGAGGTGTCGCCGAGGTTTTCGGGCCGGCAGGCGGGCAAGACGCCGACCACCCGATCGGCCTCCGCAGGGTCCCCCCAGGCCGTCGAGTCCCACTCCTGGAGCGCGTGTCCTCCCCCTCGTTCTACGATCAAGAACGGGTCACGGACCCGGCAAAGCGCCCGCTCGAGTGTCTCTTCGAAGGTCGTGGGAACCAACACGTTGCCGCTCCACCCCCCTGATAGAAAGCGTCGATCATACCAACGCCGACGACCGAGCGCCGAACGTTTTTCCCAAACATCCGATCCCCCCGGACGAGGGTCGACGCCATGCAACCTGAGCCATCTTGCGGAATGCTTCGTCCAATGGACATTGGACTTAGGGAGGCGAAACCCGAGATCCCGGCCTTCCTAATGGACGGAAACCCAGGGATTCATCGCTCCGGACCCGAAAAATCGTCACCCGCCGCCAAAGGGCCAAATCCTGCCGCGGGATTCATTCCTCGGGTTCGACGCGCTCGGGACCTCCTTCATGCGAGGGTGTCCGTTTTACCCGAAGTCCGACGGCTATGCATGGTGATCGTTTGTTGATTATGAGGTCGCGCTCGCCCATTGCCCTAAGTTCGAGCCGAAGGGGTGCGATGCCATTCGGTAACAGCGAGTGCCGCATCAAGATCCCGAAGACCGTCGGGACGTATCTTCGCAAACCGTACGTCGTGCTCTGCCGCCTGAAGACCGACGTCGGCCAGAAACTTCTGATATGCTGGAGGTCTCCCGAGTCATCGTGTCCATCACCTATGACGAGAAGGCGGTCGTCGCAGTGGAGGATTTCGTCCGTTGGCTTGGCGACCAAGGAGTCTACGTCCCGTTTCGTCGAGTACGGGAAAGCGGCCCTGCGAACTGGACGTCAAGATGCGTCAAACCGCGGGAGTAGCCGAGGCTGAAGTCGGTTGCGTCCTTCGTATAGGATTGCAGATCGCTCGGCAGGCCGGGATTCTGGGGCTTGGTGTCTGGCGACAGAGGTGCGTATGGGAGTCGGCGTTTCTGAAGCCGTAACGATTGCGACTCTGAACGGCGACGTGGCAACTCTTGAGCAGTTGATCGCGGAGCACGGAGGGGCGGCGGTCCGCGCCGATGGAGACCCGAACGAGTTGACTCCCCTCCACTGGGCTGCTGCGACTGGCAGTGCTGAAATGGTGCGGTTCTTGCTCGCCCCGCCAGTCGGGGCCGATCCGAGGGCCGCCCGAATCAACAATTTCACTCCCTTGCACTCAGCAGCGATGCAAGGGCACGCGGCCGTGTGCCAGATCTTGATCGAGGCGGGTGCGGATATCAACGTCCAGACTGATCCGCAAGGGTACGCCCCGCTCCACAGCGCGGCCTTCGCCGGACATGTCGAGGCGATACGAGTCCTGCTGGCGCACGGGGCGAATCGCACCCTGGTCAACTACCGCGGTGAAAGGCCCTCAGAGACCGCCCGTCGCACCGGGCAAGTTGAGGCAATAAGAGCGCTGGAGGTCTGAGGCCAAGACAGGAGTTGCGCACTGTCACATCCTGAGCGTAGCGATCCGTCGATCGGGTGGACTGGGCACAAGCCAGTTTTGCGGAAGAGTTGTTGCGTCAGTTGTGATTGAATGGCAACATTGATGGCGCAGAGTTGGGTTGCTTGGGAGCGGAGAGATAAATCGATGAGCGATGCCACGATCCTCTACCGTCCGGTCGGGCCAAAAGAGCTATTGCTGATCGAAGAGTCCGGTTGGACGGCTTTCCCACCTCGCCTACCCGAGCAACCCATCTTTTATCCCGTGACCAATGAGGAATATGCCGTCTGGATTTCCAAGAATTGGAACGTGAGAGATTATGGAGCGGGATACGTCACGAGATTCGCCGTAAATCGCGAGTTTGCGGATCGTTATCCCATTCGGAGAGTTGGGGCTGGGCATGCTGAGGAACTCTGGGTGCCCGCCGACGAACTCGCCGAGTTCAATCAGAGCATTCAGGGTAAAATTGAGGTAATCGCCGAGTTTCGGGCCGAACCAGGCGCTGCTGAGGAACCGTCTTCATTACCCAAATGAGGATCGAGCAAAGCGAACGCTTTGCCCGAGAATCCGATAGTCCTCTGTCCCGTCTTGCCCAACTCTCGTTTCGGTTTGGCCCCGCAACGTCAGAGCGTGGTCGTCTCCACGGCGGGGGAAAACGACGTTGCCATATCAATCAACTGGGCTCGCTCGAGATCGGACCTGATTTGTACATGAGTTCCCTGCTGCTGGAAAACGATCATCCGCATCCCTGGGGATTTCCCGGAATCCGAGATGCGAAGGTCTTTCAAGGCCGTCCCCTCCACGGCAATCGCTTCCCACACAAAATTATCGAGGCCGGGATAGGGCTGTGCTCCCTGGTTTACCCATAAGTGCTGGAAAGCTCCGCTCGATCGGTACATCATCGCCAAATAAGACCATCCTCCCTGTCGACGCGGGGGATGATACATCACCTCGACGTGGGACGACTCGAATCCTGGCACCCGAGTCGGAACTAAAACCGTGAATGGCATCCGAGCGACCGCCGCAGCGAGCGGCAGGTGCTCGACGATTGGTGGTTTGGGTTCCACCGGCTCGCCGGGAGCAGGATGATATGTGAACAACTCCGGGTCCATCGGTTGGTCATAGGCGACTTCCAGCACCTCATCGATGCTGAAAACCTCCGTGTCTTTCCGGCTGAGGATGTTGAGCAGAGTGCCCATCTTGGAGTCGAGATGGAACTCATACTCGTCTGCCTCCTGCGGCCCAAGTCGCCATTCCGTCGACGACCACAGACGTTGGGAGGTGACGTCGCCTCAGCCGATCCACTCGACGGTCAATCCGAGGCCACATCGCCTCTTTGGATTTACTTCGCGCCCACAGCGTTGTTCCCGACGACGCCTTCTCCGACGATTCCTCCACCCGATAGTCCGCTCATCTCGATGATCAGCGACTCTTCCTCGAGTTCGTAGGGTGGTCACAAGATAGCCCGCACGCCAATCCGATGGCGTGTCGGGCCCGACGGTTCCTCGAAACACCTCACCTCATGTGATGTTGAAGCTGGCGGACGTGGCGCCGGCGAGGGACCCGCTGGTGGCCTTGAGGGTGTAGCCGGTGCCCTTCTTGTTGATGGAGAGGCCGGAGAAGGAGGCGACACCATTCACGACCTGGACGATGAGGGTCCCCGAGAGGGTCGCCCCGGAGGGATTGCTGGCAAGTGTGAGGGTGACCTTTCCATTGAAGGTCGAGGCGAGGTTGCCGAAGCCGTCTTGCACGGAGATGGAGAGCCCGAAGGCCTTCCCCGCGGTGGTGGAGGCGGGCTGGGTGGAGACGACGAGTTGGGATGCGTCGGCGGCCAGGACGTTGAACTTGGCGGAGGTCGTGGAAAGCGATCCGCTGGTGGCCTTGAGGGTATAGCCGACGCCGGACTTCTTGATGGAGAGGCTGGAGAAGGCGGCGACGCCGTTGACGGCCTGGATGGTGAGGGTTCCTCCGAGCGAGGCTCCCGAGGTCCCCCCGGCGAGAACGATGGTGACCTTCCCGTTGAAGGTCGTGGCGCGGTTTCCGAAGCTGTCGAGGGCGACGAAGGTGATTCCGAAGGCCTTGCCGGCGACGGTGCTCGCGGGCTGGGAAGCGGCGACGATCTGAGCGGCGTCGGCGGGGACGACGTTGAACTTGGCGGAGGTGGCGGCGGTGAGGGACCCGCTGGTGGCCTTGAGCGAGTATCCGGTACCGACCTTGTTGATGGCGAGCCCGGAGAAGGTGGCGATGCCGTTGACGGCCTGTAGGGTGAGAGTGCCGCCGAGGGTGGTGCCCGTGGGGTTGCCGGCGAGTGCGATCGTCACCTTGCCGTTGTAGGACGTGGCAACGTTCCCGAGGCTGTCTTCAACCGCGATCGTGGTGCCGAAACCCTTGCCGGCGGTTGCGGACGCAGGAGGTTGGGTGGAGAAGGCGACCTGAGTGGCCGAGTTGGCGATGACGTTGAACGTCGCGGACGTGCCGGCGGCGAATGTTCCGCTGGTGGCCTTGAGGGTATAGCCGACGCCGGCCTTGGCGATGGAGAGCCCGGAGAAAGTGGCGACGCCGTTGACCGCCTGGACGATGAGGGTCCCCGCGAGGGTCGCCCCAGTGGGATTGGCAGCGAGTGCGACGGTGACCTTGCCGTTGAAGTTCGAGGTGAGGTTGCCGAAGCTGTCCTCGGCGGTGAAGGCTAGGCCGAAGGCCTTCCCCGCGGCGGTGGAACCAGGCGGCTGGGCGGAGACGACGAGCTGCGAGGCGTCGGCGGCGACCACGTCGAACTTGGAAGACGCAGCGGCGGCGAGGGATCCGCTGGCGGCCTTGAGGGTATAGCCGAGGCCGGCCTTCTTGATGGAGAGGCTGGAGAAGGCGGCGACGCCGTTGACGGCCTGGATGGTGAGGGTTCCTCCGAGTGCGGCTCCCGAGGCCCCCCCTGCGAGTGCGATGGAGACCTTTCCGTTGAAGTAGGTGGCGCGGTTCCCGAAGCTGTCGAGCGCGACGAAGGTGATGCCGAAGGCCTTGCCGGCGACGGTGCTCGCGGGCTGGGAAGCGGCGACGATCTGAGCGGCGTCGGCGGGGACGACGTTGAACTTGGCGGAGGTGGCGGCGGTGAGGGACCCGCTGGTGACTTTGATTGAGTATCCTGTGCCGACCTTGTTGATGGCGAGCCCGGAGAAGGTGGCGATGCCGTTGACGGCCTGTAGGGTGAGAGTGCCGCCGAGGGTGGTGCCCGTGGGGTTGTCGGCGAGTGCGATCGTCACCTTGCCGTTGTACAGAGTGTCGACCGCCCCATTAGGCCCCTCGGCCGCGACCTTGAGGCCGAAGCCGATCCCCGCAACATCGCTGCCGGGCGGGGGCGTGATGACGACCAGTTGCGAGGCCGGTGCGGGGATGACGTTGAAGCTGTGGGCCGTCGCCGAATCGAGGCCGTCCGCCGTGGCGAGCAATGTATATCCGTTGCCGAGCGCGTCGAGCGTCAGCCCCGAGAAGGTCGCGACGCCGTTGACGGCGCGGACCGTGGTGACGCCGCCGAGGACCCCGTGGCTCGGGTTGTTGCCCACGGCGATCGTCACCTTGCCATTGTACGAGGTGTCGACCCCGCCCCGGGTATTCTCGACGGAGACGACGAGGCCGAATGCGACCCCCGCCTTGACGCTCGCCGGTGCCTCGGTGGTGACCGCCAGGTGCGTGGCCACGTCGGTCACGTTGAACGCGTTGGTCGTCGCGGAAGTGAGCCCGCTCGCGGTCGCCTGGATGGTGTAACCCGTCCCGGGGGTGTCGATCGACAACCCGGCGAAGATCGCGATGCCGTTCTGCACCGTCGCCGTCAAGGTCGCGCCCTGGGTGTCGAGCGTCGCCCCCGTGGGGTTCTTGCCCAGCGCGATGGTCACCGTCCCATTAAAGTTCTTGACCAGGGCTCCCGAGGCGTCCTCGACGGACACGACGAGGCCGAAGCCGTGGCCCGCGTCGGTGCTGGTGAGCGGCTGCGTCGTCACGGCCAGCTTGGAGGCGGCCTTCGACTGGTTCAGGATCACACTGCCGATCACGTTGGCCCCGCTCGACCCGAAGCCTGATTGCCCGGTGAACCAGAGGTTCCCGTCCGAGCCGGAAGCGATGCCAGTGACGTTGGTGCCCAAGATCTTCTGCGACGTGATCTTCCCGTCCGTGGTGACCATCCCGATGTCGCTATTGGTGTCGATGAACCACAAATTCTTGTCGGGGCCGGTGATGATCTGTGAGGGCTGAACAATCGACGCGCCGACAGGATACAAGGTGACCTGATTGTTTGCCGAAATATTGATTTTTCCGATGCTCGGGGCGGAACCACCGAAGCCCCCCCTTTGGGTAAACCAGATGTTCCCATCAGGGCCGAGGGTGATCCCGTACGGGCGGGAGTCTGCTGCCAGGGTGATGGATTTGATTTGGTTCGGGTGTGACGGGCTGAATGTCCCGATGATTCCCGTATTGTACTCGGTGAACCAGATGTTGCCCTGACCGTCGACGGTGATGCTCGTCGGCTGCGAGTTGGCGGTCGGCACGGGGAATTCGGTCAACGCGCCGCTGGTTGGGATGATTCGACCGATCTGGTTCGCTCCCGTATCCGTGAACCAGAGGTTCCCGTCCGCGGGGTCTCCCACGATTGCCGTGGGCGAGGTGTTCTGGGCCTTCAGCAGAGTGCCGGTCACCTGGTAGTTCGAGAGGTTGACCTTCCCGATGCCTTGGCCCGTGGCGGAGAAGAAGCCAGCCCCGGCTTCGGTGAACCAGATATTCGAATCCGGCCCGACGGCGATTCCCAGAGGGCCCGAACCCGTCGTGGTGCCGAACTCCGTGCTGATGTTGGTCGTGGGGTCAAACTTCCCGACCTGGTTGGACGACGACTGGGTAAACCAAAGGTTCCCGTCCGGCCCTGCCACGATCTGGCTCGGTCCTCCCGTTATTGAATTGGTAGGTGTCGTATTCTTATAGGAGAAACCTTGGAAGACTTTGCTGCTTTCATTCATCCGAACCAGTTGGTTCCCCGCCTGGGTCGTGATCCAGAGATTTCCGTCGGGGGTGGCCGCGAGACCTTCTGGCCCAGCCGCGAAGGTGCCGGCGGTTGAGGCCACGACACTGACCTTGTCCTGGTGGGCGAGGTCGACCATACCGACCAATGAGGTGGAAAACAGAACCGCGGGACCCGACGCCGTGAACCAGATGTTGCCGCCCGCGGACGTGATGCTTTCCGGCTCGCCCTGGCTGTTGGAAGGGATATCAAACGACTGAGAGGATCCGCTCTTCGGGTCGAGGCGACCGATCTGATTCGTTCCGGTCTCCGTGAACCACAGGGCTCCATCCGGGCCGGCCGTAATATCCCCGGCAACAACATTGCCATCCAAGGGAGGAAATTCGGTGATATGATCGGTTATTGTGTTGATCATCCCGATTTGGTTCGTGCTCGACTCCGTGAACCAGACGCTTCCGTCGGCCGTGGCGGTGATCCCGAGCGGTTGCCCCCCGGCGGTGGGGACCGAGAGTTCGGTGATCAACCCCGACTTCGGGTCGATCCTCCCGATCTGGTTCGCGTTGTACTCGGTGAACCAGACGGTCCCGCTCGAGTCCGCGGTAATCCCCGAGATCTTGGCGTCGGCGGTCGCGAGGAGGGGGAATTCGCTGATGACCCCCGTCTTCGGGTCGATCCTCCCGATCTGATTGCCGGCCGTCTCGCCGAACCAGAACGCCCCGTCGCTCGGGTCGTAGGTGATCGGCCCCGGTGAGGAATCGGGGGTGGGGATCGCAAATTGCTTCGTCGACCCGTCCTTGGGGTTGATCGTCCCGATGTTGTTCGATGCCGGGAGTGTGAACCAGAGGCTCCCGTCGGCGGGTAAGACCGCGACCGCTCCGGAGGCACCACCCTCGTAGCGGATCGGGAACTCCGTCACGTTCAACGTGAGGAGTTCTCGCGATTCGAGGCGTTCTAGCCCTTCGCGACCTATCGAGGCGCGGCGGTTCTTCCTGGACGCTCGGCGGGAAAATGAGTTCTTGCTCATGGTGATTGCTCTGTAGGGAGTTGGTCGATGAAAGTTAATCAGGAGGGGCGTCGTGGAAATCCGACAGTTAAGATTTCCGTCGTCGGATTGCATCCACCCGATGGTTCCGGCGGAATGATCCTTCACGAGCCCGAAGCGCAAGCGAGTGAGTTGTTACGCGAAAAATCAAAGAAGATTCACTCGGTTGCGCTTCGGGCTCGTATGGAAGAGATGCCACTCAAACGTTAACCGTCGTAGTGGAGAATATGTGTCGCACTGCCGCCGAATCTAAACACAGGTTTCCACGAATCGTGAACATGGTGAACTTTGTTCTGAGAGCTGGCCTCTCGTCGGCCCTGGAAGCCTAGGGCCGTTGCAATCCGCTGGATCGTCCGCAGTTCTGCCAATCTCGGCGCGGCACCGGCGCAAGGGCACTCATGGCCGAACGTTCGTCGGCCCCGCATGACCCTTGTCTTGCCGCGATTTCGTAAGACATCCGGGGACTCAGGCGAGGCGACTGGCCTCTCTCGACCTTCGCCACGACTGTGTGCTCGTCGCTATTTGAATTCCAAGGCCAATCGTCTTCGATCGGCATCCAAAAGCATCATTGCTTTGGTCGGTTGTGATTCGTCACGGAACCGTCGTTACTCGTTGCTTTTGACTTGCCTCTGCCTTGCTCCGATCGCGGTTCGATGGGATTGATTCGCCGACGGAAAATACCCTCCCTGGGCATATTCAACGAATTGAGACCACATGCTATCCCAGAGCTGTCCGAAATAACAAGAGAGTGATTCAAAGAAACGCGCCCCTGGCGTAGACGCATGATATTCATCGCCTATAAATTTTAGGGAGGAATCTAATCGGTCGGCTGATTCGAGTCGAGAGTCTCCGGGTACCTATGCTCGTCGGATCCGACGTGTTGAACTGCGGTGATTGACGTCATCGGTTTCCGCTCGGCCGGCTCGACGATCGTGAGTTTGGGCAATCATTCGGTGGTTCCGATTGGCATGATTTGTGCAATCTAGGGCCCGTTCCGACGATACTTTCGATCTCTAAAGGAAACGCCCTTCGGTTGGACCTCGACGGATCGGGGGGCGACTTTGGCGTCCAGGAGCGAGATGATGAGCGGTCGTGACAAAGTCCTTCTCGGGGCCCTGGCGGGGGCGGGCCTGGTCTGGGGGGCGCGGGCCTGGAGGCGTTCCAGACGCCGGATCGACCTGGTCGATCGGGTGGTGATCGTCACCGGGGCGTCGAGCGGTCACGGGCTCCTGGTCGCCAAGCAGGCCGCGGAACGGGGGGCGCACCTCGTCTTGGCTGCACGCAGGGGCGACGAGCTCAAGGCGGCCGAGCCCGAGTTGACGCGGTTGGGGGCGGCCAGCGTCCTATCCGTCCCCACGGACGTGACCGATCCGGCCCAGGTGCAAAACCTCGTCGATCGGGCGATCGCCACGTACGGGCGGATCGACGTCTTGATCAATAACGCCGGGATCATCGCCGTCGGGCCGGTCGAGGCAATGACGCTCGAGGACTTCCAGTCGGCGATGGCGACCAACTTCTGGGGCGCCTACCACACGTCGATGGCCGTCATCCCGCACATGAAGGCCCGAGGGTTCGGCCGGATCGGCAACGTCGTCTCGGTGGGAGGCCTCCGCGCCGTGCCGCACATGCTCCCGTACACGACGAGCAAGTTCGCCCTCACCGGGCTGACCGAGGGGCTCCGCAGCGAGCTCGCCCAGGACAACATCCTGGTCACGGGGATCTATCCCAGCACCATGCGCACGGGGGGCCACACGCACGCCTGGTTCAAGGGCCAGCAGGAGTCGGAGTTCACCTGGTTCGCCCTGGGCGACTCGCTCCCGTTCCTCGCCGCGTCGGCCGACCGGGTCGCCCGCGAGCTCTGGCGGGCCGTCTGCGACGGCGATGCCTGCGTCCGCGTCGGCTTGCCCTCGAAGGTGCTCGTCGCCTTGCAAGGACTCCTCCCCAACGAACTCGCCGAGGTCATGGCCCTGCTCGCACGCACCCTCCCCTCCCCCGCCAACCTCGACGCCCCCTCCGTCCAGGGCGAAGACCTCCAAGGGACGATTCCTGATCTCTTGAACCGCGCGGTTCCTGCTGCGGCACGGCCGGCGGGGTGACGGGGACTTGATTCACCACAAAGGCACAAAATCACAAAGGAAATGGAATTCTTAAATCTTGAAATCTCGCCTTTCTAACTCTGTGTCTTTGTGCCTTTGTGGTGAATAGTCTCCCCCTCTCCACTCCCGCCCGCTCATAATGGACGCCGCGGTCGAACCACCCCCCCCCATTCCTACGAGAGGTGCGAGGTGTTCCATGCTCCAGGCCCCCTATCGTGCGGCGGTGATTGGCCGGACGGGTCGAGGTGATTACGGACATGGGATGGACGTCGCCTTGCGTGACCATCCCGAGGTGACCCTGGTCGCGGTCGCCGACGAGGATCCGAAGGGGCTCGCGGCGGCGGCCGGGCGGCTGGGGGTCGAGCGGACGTATGCGGATTACCGCGCGATGCTCGACCGCGAGAAGCCGCAGATCGTCTCGGTCGCCCCACGCTGGGTTGACGCCCGCCGACAGATGATCGTCGACTGCGCGGAGCGTGGGATCCACGTCTTCTCGGAGAAACCCTTCGCCCCGAGCCTGGCCGATTGTGACGCAATGGTCGCGGCGTGCGAGCGGTCGCACACCAAGCTCGCGATCGCGTTCCAGACCCGCTACAGCCCGCGCTTCGAGCGGGTCAAGGAAATGATCGCGGCGGGGGCGATCGGCGAGGTCCTCGAGGTGCGCGGCCGGGGCAAGGAAGATCGCCGAGGTGGCGGCGAGGACCTGGCGGTTTTGGGCATCCACATCCTGGACTTGATCCGGGGCCTCCTGGGGGATGCGGCCTGGTGTTTTTCCAAAGTCAGCGAAGGGGGCAAGCCGGTCGGGCCCAAGGAGGTCCGCGAAGGTGCCGAGGGGCTTGGCCCGTTGGCCGGCGACCGGATCGACGCGATGTACGGGTTCGCCGGGCGGGCGACCGTCGGCTACTTCGCCAGCGCGCGTCCCAAGGAGCCTGGCCAACGCTTCGGGATCCAGATCCTGGGCTCTCGCGGGCGGATCGACATGGGGACCGGCTGGGTGCCGCCCGCGTATCTCCTCGACGACCCGACCTGGAGGGGAGCCTCGGGCCAGGCGAAGTGGGTCGAGATCGCCAGCGACGGCGTGGGCAAACCCGAGACCCGAGGGGCGAACGACCTGATCCAGGCAAACCGGCGGATCGTCTCCGACCTGATCCGCGCCGTCGAGTCCGACACCCAACCCCGAGCCAGCGTCTACGACGCCCGGGCCGCCATGGAGATGATCTTCGCCTGCTACGCCTCGCACGCCCGGGGGTGCCCGGTCCCCCTCCCGCTGGAAGGCCGGTCCCGGCACCCGCTCGAGGAGCTAGGGCCGAGGTAGTTGGAGAGGGGAAGGATTCACCACAAAGGCACAAAGGACACAAAGTCGAAAATTAAGAATTAAAATTTCATGAAAAATTGAATTTATGTAATTACTTTGTGTCCTTTGTGCCTTTGCGGTGCATGTCTTCTCCTCTCCCCGCTCAACCCTTCGCCTGCCCCAAATACGCCCCACACGACTCTCGCACCACGAGGCCGGCCGAGAGGGTGATGCTTCGGGGTGGGAGGGCCGGGTCGGCGATGCGCTCGAGCATGGTACGGAGGGCGACGACGGCGATTTCTCGGCAAGGTTGGTGCATCGTCGTCAAGGGGACCGACAGCATCCTGGCGTAGCGGACGTCGTCGAAGCCGACGAGCCTGACGTCGGCCGGGACGCGGATGCCGGCCTTGTCGAGGGCACGCAGCAAGAGGGCGGCGACGTCGTCGTTGGCGCAGAGGATGGCGTCGACGCGCCCTCGGCCCGCGAATCCCTGGGAGAACGCGGGGTCGTCGGGCTCGCCCATGTGGACGAAGCCGGGCGGGACGGGGAGCCCCCTGTCGAGAATCGCTTCGCGCGCCCCGGCGACTCGCGCGGAGACCGTCGGCGCCGAGTGCGGGCGGATGGCGAAGGCCAGGGTCCGGCAGCCGAGTTTGAGCAGGTGATGGGCCAGGGCGTAGCCGCCGGCGAAGTTGTCGACCCCGACGAGGTCGAAGCCGCTCCGCGCGGGGAAGGCCCCGAGGTCGCGGTCGAGGAGGACGACCGAGATGCCCGCCTTGCGGAGCCGCTCGGCGAGGCGGACATTGACATCCTCTCGCCTGGCGGTGTGTTCGAACGGGGCGAAAAAGACGCCCGCCACCTGGCTGCTGATGAACTGGTCGCAGAGCCCCTCGGCATCCTCGACGCTGATGTCCTCCTGCGGTCGAGGCCCGGCGCCTCCCCAGAGGAGCCCATAACCGCTCACCCTCGCCAAACCTGCTAACTCTCCGCAGATCGCCTCGAAGACCTCCGTCGTCCCAAGTCCCGGGATCAAAAGCCCGAGCTGGCGCGTGGTGACCTCCGGGGCCGAGGAGTTCCGGACGAAGCTCCCCGAGCCGACCCGGCGATCGATGAGCCCTTGATCTTGCAGGTCTCGCAACGCCCGTCCGACCGTCGGGCGCGTGACGCCGAAGCGTGCCACGAGCTGCGCCTCGCTCGGGAGGCGGCCCGACGGCCCGAATTTCCCCGCGGCGATCTCCGCCAGGAGCTCTCGAGAAATCCGGCGGTGTTTTGGTTCGGCGGGCATGACAATTTGGCTATGACAATTGGTCGAAATTCCTTAGCAGGATTTTTTGCAAATTTCATCGTTCTGTCAATATGCCCGAGGGGGACCTGCCTATAATGCGGGAGGACAGGGATAGCCCCCTATCGGGCAGAGAACCTCTTGGCTCGTGTCGGTCTCTCCCCGCCACGTCGAAGGATGCAACGTATGAGAATCCTGTCGCCGAATCCGGCGGACCCCCACGGTGCGGATGCGATCACCCGAGATGCCAACATCTCGGGGCCTCATCGCTCGAAGCACTACCTGATCGCCAGCGACTTCGACCAGACGCTCAGCTTCAACGACTCCGGAGAGATGCTGAGCGAGATGCTCGGCCTGCACGGCTTCAAGGACAAGGTCGACGGGCTCGCGGAAGCCCACCTCGTCCAGCAAGGGGGCGAGCTGGCCTACCTGCTCCTGCACGACCCGGAGTATCGGTGCGTCCGCAAGGAGCACCTCGCCGAGGTCGGCCGGCGGATCCGGCTGAAGCAGAATATCGATGAGTTCATGGAAGTACTGGCCGCGGGGATCGACGGCCATCGCTTCTCGTTCTTCGTGGTCTCGGCCGCTCCCGAGGAGGTCGTCCGCTCGGCGCTCGAGGGGATCGTCTCGCCGGAGAACATCCACGGCACACGCTTCAACTACGACCCCCATTCGGGCGAGATCCGGTCCGTCGCCCGGCTCACGGCCGGATACGGCAAGGTCGCGGTCCTGGATGAGATCCAGGCCGAGTTGCAGGTCTGCTCCGACCACGTGGTGTATGTGGGCGACGGCAGCTCGGACATCCACGTCATGCTTCACGTCAACCGGCGGAACGGGTTCACCATCGCCGTCTCGGAGAACAAGCACATCGCGCCGATCGCGCGGCGGACGGTGCTGAGCGACAACGCGATGAGCGTCCTCGTGCCGATCCTCGAGGACGTCATCGGCTGGACCAGTCCGGGGCTCGTCCGGGGCTTCTTCGAGGCCCAGGGGCTCGCCGTCCAGGAGTGGGACAAGATGCAGGTGGACGTGGTGACCTTTCGCGAATACCTCGGTGAACCGGCGGTCGAACTCGCCCCTCCCGCCGACGTGAAGATCGGCTGACCCGGGCCCGAACCGGGGAAGCCAGGCCTTAGAGAAGTCTTTGCCGGCCGCCCGAAAAGGGGCCCGCCCTCGACGACGAGAACGACGCAAAAGACGACGCAGAATCTTTTCTTGTCTTTGGAGTGATCATGGCTTTGGATGGTAAGTTGGAATTGGGAAGCATCGTCAAAGGATTCAGCCGCGCCGAGCTGGCGATGGCCCTCGGTGGGTTCGGGATCGGCACGGGCGAATTCGTGATCATGGGCCTCTTGCCGGAGATCGCCGAGCACACGCACGCCTCCGTGACCGAGGCGGCCTCCGCGATCAGCGCCTACGCCCTGGGCGTCGTCATCGGGGCACCGATCCTCGCCGTCCTCGCGGCCCGGAGCCCGAGGCACGTCGTCCTGACAATCCTGATGGCCTGGTTCGCGATCGGAAATTTGGCCAGCTCCCTGGCCTGGGACCTGCCGTCGCTGGTCATCTCACGTTTCGTGGCCGGACTGCCGCACGGCGCCTACTTCGGCGTCGCCTCGCTGGTCGCGGCGTCCCTCGTCCCGCCCGATCGCCGGGCCCAGGCCGTCGGCCGGATGATGCTCGGGCTGACCGGAGCGACCCTCGCCGGTGTCCCGCTCGCCACCTGGCTCGGCCAGGGGCTGGGGTGGCGTGCCGCGTTCTCCTTCGTCGGGCTGATCGGGACCGCCGCCTCGGTGTCGATCTGGTTCTCCGCACCCCGACGCCCCGCCGACCGCGACGCCAGCCCGCTCCGAGAGCTGAGTGCGTTGGGCCGCAAGCAGGTGCTCTTGACCCTCGGCATCGGCTCGGTCGGGCTCGGCGGCCTCTTCTGCGTCTTCAGCTACATCACGCCGACGATGACCCAGGTCACCGGCCTGTCGCAGTCGATGATGCCCGCCGTCCTGGCGATCTTCGGTGTCGGCATGATCTCGGGCAACCTCATCGGCGCGAAGCTCGCCGACCGCGCCCTGATGCCGACCATCGGCGGCGCACTCCTCTGGAACGTCGCGATCATGGGCCTGTTCTCCCTCACCGCGCCCCACGCCTGGCTGGCCTTGCCGAACGTCCTGCTCATCGCCAACGGCGTGGCCCTGGTCCCCGCCTTGCAGGTCCGCCTGATGGACGTCGCCGAGGACGCCCAGACGCTCGCCGCCTCGCTGAACCACTCCGCGTTCAACGTCGCCAACGCGCTCGGGGCCTGGCTCGGCGGCATTGCCATCGACTCCGGCCTCGGCTGGACCTCCACCGGCTGGGTCGGTTCCATCCTCGCCCTCGTCGGCCTTTCCATCTTCGCCGTCTCCGTCGCCGACACCCTCACCACCCGCCGCCGCGCCCGAGTTCGACGTAGCCACAGCGAGCTCACCCCCTATCGTCCCAAAGACGTCCTTCCCACCCCGGCTGCCGCCCACGCCGGCTGAGCACGATCGAGGCGGGAGCCATGGTCCCCGCCTCTTTCCCACTCCCTTCTCCCGAGCCGCGGAGGAGCGGTAGAGTGTAGTCAGTGGCGTCTGCACGCCTTCCCGCTCGTGCGGGCCGGGTGTAGAACCCCTCGTAACACGAGGCAGGGTTGCACGTGGCAGGCAGTCAGACAGGGTTCCGGGTCGTGGTGTTGCATGGCGCCCACGGCCGTCCCGACACCAATTGGTTCCCCTGGCTGCACGCTGAGCTCGAGGCGCGGGGGTTCGAGGTCATCCGACCCCGCCTCCCCACGCCACAAGGCCAGTCCCTCACCACTTGGCTGGACGCCTACGACTGCGCGGCCGGTCCCCTGTCGACGTCGACTGTAATCGTCGGTCATAGCCTCGGAGTCGCCTTCGCCTTGCGCCTGGTCGAGCGTGCCACGGAACGAGTCGCAGGCTTGTTCCTGGCGGCTGGCTTCGTCGGCGCCCTTGGGTTGCCCGACTATGACCCGATCAATGCGTCCTTCTTCGCCAGACCCTTCGACTGGGCCGGCATCCGGGATCGCCGGGGGCGAATCTGCCGCTGCTGGGCGGGGGACGATGATCCCTATGTGCCGCTGGCGCGCTCGCGGGATGTGGCGGATCACCTCGGGGTCGAGTTGGAGATCGTGCGGGGCGGCGGGCATCTGAACGCGGAAACGGGCTTTATCACCTTTCCGCAACTGCGTGATGCCCTCCTGAGCCTCCAGGAGAGCCACAGAGACCTCTCTGGACCGCTGTGAGAGGTTGCCTCGCTCGACTCGGCTCCAGGAGGCCCCAGGCGGCCTGATGGTGTACCGGCACGTCGAGCACCGCAGCACCTGCGTCGACTCCCAAATCAAGACCTGCTCGTGCTCTCGAGAGCGCGGCGATGAGCGGTGAGACGCGGAGCCTCTTGCCCGACGGTACGAGTTCTTCCCGTTGGGATGCTCGGGGGCTGTAATCTCCGTCGAGGTCGGGGCACCGCTCTCGGATGGGGCGGAGGACGTGCTGCAGTTCGTCCTCCGCCTGATCGCTCGATCGGCGTGCCGATGGCGAACTCCAGGGGGCATGACCGGCAGTCGACGTCCGAACCTCGGCCGTCCCGGCCGTGTCTCTGTACGGCAACACCGTCCTCGCATGCAGAACGCGCGGGGCTTGCATGGATTCGACCACGGAGGTCTCATGAGCGATCACTTGACTCCGCTAGGCGGTACATGCAGCGCCCGCTTCGACCCGCTGCGCGAGCTGTTCACCGCCAAGCTGGAGTCGGGCGAATCTCTTGGCGCCTCGGTGGCCGTCAACATCGACGGCGAGATGGTGGTCGACTTGTGGGGCGGCTGGGCGGATGAGGGCCGCACCTTGCCTTGGAGCGAAGACATGATCACCAATGTCTTCTCCACCACCAAAACGATGACGACGCTGGCCGCGCTCGTGCTGGTCGACCGCGGCGAGCTCGACCTCGACGCGACCGTCGCCCGGTACTGGCCCGAGTTCGCGGCCCGGGGCAAGGTGGAGATCAAGGTCCGCCAACTCCTGTCGCACACCTCGGGCGTCTCGGGCTGGGAGCAGCCGATCACCCTCGAGGACCTTTACGACTGGGAGAAGTCGACCGCCCTCCTGGCCTCCCAGGCGCCCTGGTGGGAGCCAGGGACGGCCTCGGGCTACCACATGGTGAACTTCGGTCATCTGATCGGTGAAGTGATCCGGCGCATCACCGGCCGGCGCCCGGGCGAGTTCTTCGCCGAGCACATCGCGAGGCCGCTGGGCGCCGACTTCCACATCGGCCTGCCGACTTCGGAGTTCCATCGTGTGGCCAACGTGGTGCCGCTCCCCTACCCCGTCGACCCGCCGCAGCTCGACCCCGACAGTGTGGCGTTCAAGACCTGGACCAACCCGACCGTGCGGTCGGAAGACAGTTGGACCGATGACTGGCGGAGCGCCGACATCGGCTCGGCCAACGGCCACGGCAATGCCCGCTCGGTGGCGCGTCTCCAGTCGGCGCTGGCCTGCGGCGGCGAGGTCGATGGTGTCCGGCTCCTCTCACCGCGGACGATCGACCGCGTCTTCGAAGTGCAGAGCAATGGGGCCGACCTCGTGATCGGCATCCCACTCAGGTTAGGCGTTGGATATAGCCTGCTCCCGCAAGGCCGGGTGTGTTGCTGGGGAGGCGCGGGCGGCTCGCTGGTGATGATCGACGCGGATCGCCGCATGACCTTTGCCTACGTGATGAACAAGATGGCGCCGGGAGTGGTCGGGCCCATCGCATGGTCACTGTTCGAGCGGGCGTCCGCGATCGTGAATCGTTAGCAATCCGAGGTGAATCGAAAGGAGCTTCGTCGGCGTCCCAATGCCGGCGAAGCTCCTGCTGGTTGATGCAGTCTTTTCGAGGCTCGGGCGAGGCGTCAAGGCCAGGTGGCGATCGACCTCGGGCAGGAGTCGCGCGAAGTCGAGGCGGCCTGGGGAGGCGGCCTGGGCGGCGGCGAGGTCGGCGTCGGACCAGTTGCGCTCGCCGTCGGTGAGCTCGTTATAGTGGCGGCGGGCGTCGGTGCCGGCAGCCTGGGCGCATCGGCCGTCGCAGTCGGCGCAGAAGGTCGGGGCGGAGGCGAGGGCCGCGGTCCGGAGTTGGTTGAGCTCGGCGACCTTGAGGGGTTCGTACCGGCGGGCGGCGTCGAGGTTGTTCCCTGCCAGGCGGGCTTCCGAGGCTTATGGGCCTCCTCCCGCCCACTTGGCGGTCGGTTGCGGCTCGGCTAATCTGGCGCGAGCGTCGAACATCGTCTCGGGCTCATGGAGCGAAATCGGTGCTGGGGGTTGTGGGTAGCACCGGTTGGAACAACCGGTGTCGCGCAGCGCCAAGAGGTCGCTGGCAAGTCGTCGAGCACGAAGAGGAGTCGGCGGACAACGACTTCAGCCTCGTCCCTGTCCGCTTCGCTGATCCGTGGACTGTATCGCTGAGAAGGGCGTTGCGAAGGGCTTTCGAGAAGGCTCCAATTGGCGGAGGCCCGGCCTCGAATGACCCCGGCCGTGTCCCTCTTGTCGCTGCGCGACACCGGTTGTGCCAACCGGTGCTACCCGCTCCGCGGACAAGCCACGTGGTAAGCACGACGTCTGTCACGATACCGATTTTGCTCCATGAGCTTCGTCTCGCCTCGAGGTGGTTCCAAAGACCATGCCTAACGTCCTGATCCTGCCCGAGCCCTTGCGTCAGAAGGGCGGCCCGTTTCGAGAGATCCTGGAGGGGGCCGGGTTTCATTGCATCGACCTGCCGCCGGGCCCGACGGCGACCGAGGCCGAGCTCCGCGAGGTCTTGCCCGAGACCGATGCGTTGCTGGCCGGCGGCGAGAGGTTCACGGCCGAGGTCCTGGACCTCGCCCCGAGGCTCCGCGTGATCGCCCGGACCGGGGTCGGGTACGACGCGATCGACGTCGACGCGGCGACGGCGCGTCGGGTCGCCATCGCGATCACCCCGGGGACGAACCACGAGAGCGTGGCCGAGCAGATGTTCGCGCTCCTGCTGGCCCTGACGCGTGACATCGTCGTGAACGACCAGAAGATCCGCGAGGGCGGCTGGACCCGGAAGCTGGTCCAGCCGATCCGGGGCAAGACCCTCGGGCTCCTCGGCCTGGGCCGGATCGGCCGCGCGGTCGCGACCCGGGCCCTCGCCTTCGGCATGAAGGTGATCGCCTACGACCCCCTCGCCGACCCCGACTTCGACACCCGCCACGGGATCGTCCGCCACGTCCTCGAGGACGTCCTCGCCGAATCCGACGTCCTCAGCCTGCACCTGCCGCTGGTCCCGGCCACCCGGGGGTTGATCTGTCGCGAGACCCTGTCGCTCATGCGCCCGGGGTCGATTCTGATCAACACCTCGCGAGGGGGGCTTGTGGTCGAGGCCGACCTCGCCGAGAGCCTTGCGTCCGGCCACCTCGGGGGTGCGGGCCTCGATGTGTTCAACCATGAGCCCCTCGAGCCGGGTAACCCGCTCGTCGGCCTGCCGAACGTCGTCCTCAGCCCGCACCTCGGCGGCATCGACACCAAGGGCATGGCCGACATGGCCGAACTCGCCTCCCGCTGCGTCGTCTCGCTCTACCAGGGCCAGTGGCCGGCCGGCTGCATCGTCAACGACGAACTGGCCGCAGGCTGGCAGTGGTGATCGCCGAAGATGGCTATGGCTTCGTCGATGCTTCTTCCCCTTTGCTCGTGTAGCGTCGCAAGAAGCTCAGCATGCGGTCGGCGGCGTCGACCGCGTGCTCCGGGGCCCACCGGGAGACCACGTGGCCTTCGCCCTCGTACACGGCGAGCTGGGCGGTGCGGCCGAGACGCTTCAGGGCGCTGAACATCATCTCGGCCTGCGTTGCGGGACAGGTCGCGTCTTGCCGGCCGTGGATCAACAAGAGTGGGGTGTGTATGCGATCGGCCCGATAGTACGGCGAGTTGTCGAGGTAGCGTAGGGGGTCGCTCCATGGAGGTTGGCCCATACGCCCTCGCTTCTCGAAAAAGTGGGCCGACTCGTTTTCGTTGCCCGGCAGCAGGATTCCGTAGGCACTGCCCAGGTCGTAGTAGCCGTCGACGGCGACCGCCGCACGGAAGAGGTTCGTCGTCGAGATCAGCCCCGCCGTGTAGTATCCACCGTTCGATTGCCCGGACAGCGCCACCCGGCGGATGTCGATGTAACCCAACTCGGCGGCCCGGTAGACCTGGGGAAGGACCATGTCACGGAGCTCATCGAGGGGCCGTCCGGGCGTTCCCTCGGGACCGAGCGGTGTGTCGAGCAGGAGGACCGCGAACCCTCGGGTCGTGAAGATGGACGCCGGCATCGAGGCGATTTCTCCTCCGCCGTAGTCGTGTGACCCCGCCGACAGGTTAGGAGTGCCGTAGACCTCGACGATGGCCGGCAGCCGGTCGCCGCGCCGGGATCCCGGGGGGAGCAGGACGGCGGCTCGCACGGACTTGAGCGGCCCGTCGTGGAGCGGGACCATCGTCTCGAACGTCTCGGCGGGGCCGATCGCCTGCCCCTCGAGCCGAGGCTCGATCGTGCTCAAGCGGCCCTGGGTCGAGACGTCGACGCCAAAGCGGTAGAGGTCGGGCGGCCGAGTCATGCTCTGGAAGGTCCCGACCAGGAATGACCCGTCTCGCGGCATCCCGTGGAACTCGATCGTTCCCGCCTCGATGGCGCGACTCGTCCAGTCCCCGCTCGCCAGGTCCAGGCGACGGACCAGGGTCCGCTGACCCTCGCGGTCGCCGGCGAAGAACGTCGCGGAGTCGGCGACCGATTGCCAGAGCGAAGCCCCGTCGCTGCGGAGGACCTGACCCTGGCCGAACCCCTCGGGCAGCGAATACGTCCGGGGTGGGCTGCCATCGAGCGGGACGAGCGCCAGGGCGCTAATCCGGTGGCTCTCATCCGCTGCGTCCGGGGGGAGGAGGCCGACCAGAACGGCGCGACGGCCGGGGACGAAGGCGAGGTAATCGCCGTTGAGCCTCCCCAGATCGGCGGCCAGCGTGACGGCCAGGTGCTCGGCGCCTCCCTTACCGTCGATCATCCGGAGTCGGTGGTCGTTGAGGAACAGCAGGACGTCCTCGGTCGGGTGCCAGGCGAGGATCGCGCCGGCGCGGCCGAGGTAGTCGCCGGAGTGGCTCTCGCGGCCCACGTAAACGCGGGAGACCTCCTCGGCGTGCAGGGGCTGGGTCTCGCCGACCTTGACGACCCCGAGGTCGAGGACGTCCTCGGCGATGCCCTGGTTGGACGACCCGGGCCTGACGCCGGAGACGTACGCGAGGAACCGGCCGGACGGGGAATAGCGGACATGGACCGGCCCGGGCCCCTTCCAGCCGGGTGGTTGAGCCGGGAGTGCGACATGCGCTGATGAAAGCACCCCGCTGACGTCGACGGCCGTGATGTCGACGCGCGAATCGTAGTAGCTGAACGTCTTGGGTCTCTCGCTTATGGGCGGAGCCGGCTCATCCCCCGACGTAAGGACGAGGGCGACTGGCCCCGGCTGCTTCCTCCCCGGGCCGGTCGTGACCCGCCCCCCGATCGGCCTCGGGTCGGCGCCGACCTCGGCCGTCGGCAGGGCCGGCACCAGGAGCGTCCGGCCGTCGGGACTCCACGTCGGGAACATCGCCGTCGTCATGTGATAGTCGATCTTGATCCTCAGGTCCGCCACCGGTGCCGACGTGGCCTTGCCCGTGTCGAAGATCCAGGCGCGGAGGAATCCGCCTTCGTCCGAGTAATACGCCAGCTTCGTGCCGTCCGGCGACCAGGCCGGGGCGAAGCTCGTCGCCGCCTCGGCTCCCAGGGCGATGGCTTTTCCCGTCGCGACCTCGGTGACGTGGAGCCGGGACCCCTGGAAGACGGCGGGCAGCCCCGACTCGAGCGTCCAGACGTCCTCCCGCCGCTTCATCGGCGTGACGACGGCGTACGCGACCCGGGAGCCGTCGGGACTGACCGCGGCCTTCTCGAGATAGGAGAAATCTCTCCGGGTGAACGCCACGTCCAGCGGGATGGGGGCCGAGGGCTTGGTCGTCCCCGGGCGCTCTTCATTTCCCGAGGCCACGGTCGCTCCCAGGAGGCAGGTCAGGGCCACGTGGGCGAGGATAGTCCGAAGACGCATGCCATGATCTCCATCGGCCTGATATCAGGCTGAGACAGCGGTCATCCTGGGGAGGAACTTGGATTTTAGCCACGGATTGAACACGGATGAAACACGGATAAGAAAATGGGGAGAACAAAGTCGAAAAGTAAACAAATGAATGGGAAATCCCGTGGTTTTGGAAGGATCGCGATTGTCTTATCCGTGTTTCCTCTATTGGTAAGAGAGCCGCGATGGCGGGATGTCGATTGGAAGAGGGCTTGGGCAAGAACTCGGCTTGTAGGATAGGCAAGCTTCCGGTATATCACCCGGCTCCATCGCACATCAGCTTCTCGATCGGGATCATTCGAGTCGACCGCGGGAGACGAAGCCCTGGGCCACCTGGCCGTGAGGGAAACGGAGGCATGGATGCGCGGGCGTTCTCAGCTCCACGAGCTCTTGCGTCTGTGGGACTCTCGGCCGGGTCCCATCCCGTTGGATGAGCTACTCGCGTCGCTCAAGTCCTTGGAAATCGGCCCCGACGATCTTGGGGCGGCCCGGGTCTTCGATGAACGCGCCTACCATCGCGCGGCGATCTACCGGGCCGAGCATTTCGAGGCGCTCGTCCTGTGCTGGCGAGGGGGGCAGTGCAGCCCGATCCACGACCATACCGGGTCGTCGTGCGCGGTGCGGGTCGTCGCGGGTCGAGCCACGGAGACTCGTTACGGGGCGTCGCCTTGTGGGCGGCTCAGCCCGAGGTACACGCGTGCGTTCGAGGCGGGGTCCGTGCTGGGGTGTACCGGCGACGGGATGCACCAGCTTGGGAACCTCGAAGCCCCCGGCCATGACCTGGTGACCCTCCACGTCTACTCGCCCCCTCCTCGCTCGTGGCGCTACTACTCGATCGACCGGACGTGCCTCGCCGATAACGACCGGATGATCCTCGCCAGGCCCGAGACCATGTACCTCGACCTGGCCGAGCCGATCGCCCGGGCCCGGAAGGTCATCCTCCGCGCCGATCCGTCCCATGATGGCTCGTTCACCGATCATGCGCCGGCATCTTCCAAGACGGATGATCGCGAATCGACCGTGACGACGACGGCCAATCCCGCCCGCGTCCGGAGCAGCTCGGCCGACGCCGAGGTCGCGATCGTCGGCAGCGGGTTCAGCGGGACGTTGGTGGCCGTCCAGCTCGCGCGGATGGGCGTGGAGCGTGTCACGCTCTTCGAACGCGGCAAGGATTTCGCACGAGGCGTCGCTTACGGGACGACGTGCGATCGCCACCTCCTGAATGTCCCCGCCGGGCTGATGAGTGCCCTGCCCGACGACCCCAATCACTTCATCGACTGGCTCCGCGCCCGCGAGTTCGACGTCCAGCCCTCGACCTTCGTCCCCCGTCGAACCTACGGCGAATACCTCGGAGACCTGCTCGGCTCGGCCACGAGCGTGACACGCGTCGGCGACGAGGTGGTCGACATCCAAACGAATGGGGATGACGAACCGGTTCTCATGTTGACGCGAGAGGGCCGGCGCATCACCGCCGACCGCGTTGTGTTGGCGCTGGGGCATCAGCCGCCGGAGAGCCGGACCGATTGGGTCGGGCCGATGCACCCGGGCCAGTACGTGGCCGATCCGTGGTCGCCCGCGGCGCTCGACGGCCTCCCGGCCGACGAGTCGGTGGCCTTGATCGGCACCGGGCTCACGGCGGTCGACCTCGTGATCGAGGCCCGAGCGCGGGGCCACCGGGGGACCTTCCACGCGATCTCGCGACATGGGCTTCTCCCCAGTCGGCATGGGGCCGCGCCTTCGATTCACCGGCCGCACTTCACCGTCGCCGGCCCGGACTCTCCGGGGACCCCGACGAGTGCCCGGGGCCTGCTGCGCAAGGTCCGGGCCGAGGCGAAGGTCTGCGAGGCCGAGGGGGGCGACTGGCGTTCGGTCATCGACACGCTTCGCCCGCAGATCCCCGCGATCTGGGCCTCACTGCCCGACCAGGAACGGCAGCGGTTCCTCCGCCACATGGCGACCCGTTGGGACTCGTACCGGCATCGGATCGCCCCGGCGATCGACAACGAACTGCTCGTCGCGCTCCGCGCCGGCCGGCTTGTGGTCACGGCGGCGCGGGTGGTTTCCCTCAGCGATCGTGCCGGCCGCGTCGCCGTGTCCTTCCGTCGTCGTGGCGAGTCGGCCCCGGAGACCCTGCTCGTCGGCCGGGTCATCAACTGCACCGGGCCGGGGCGCGATATTCGCGCCAGTCCTTCCGTCCTGATGCGCTCGCTCATCAGTCGCGGCGTCGGCCGCCCGGGCCCGCTCGCGCTCGGCCTGGACGTTACGGGAACCGGCCAACTCGTCGACGACGAGGGCCGACCCCAGGACCGCATCTTCGCCCTGGGACCGCTCCTCAAAGAACGCGACTGGGAATCCACCGCCGTCCGCGAGCTGCGAACCCAGGCGCTCGACCTCGCACGTCGCCTCCGTGTGTCCGTGTGATGACGATTCTTGCCGGGAGAGCTCTTCACCACGGAGGCACAAAGGGGAGAATCTTGAAAGAATAGATTCTTTTGAATTTCTTTGTGCCTTTGTGGTGAATCTCCGACATGGAGGTCTAGGCTGGCCTCGGCATCGGGTTAACGAAAGAGGGGCAACGGCTCGAACGAGGCCTTTAGCAAGGCTTCGGCGGGGCGACCCAACCAGCGTTCGAGCACGGTCGCGTAGATCTGCCGGAAGTCGATCTTGTGCTCGGGGTCGCCGTCGTTCAGGTGGCGCAGGTCGGGATATGGCCCGACGAGGCCGCCGTTCACGGGCTTGCCGAGGAGGAACACGGGCGCGGCGGTCCCGTGGTCGGTCCCCTCGCTGGCGTTCTCGCGGAGTCGTCTGCCGAACTCCGAGAAGACCAGGACGGTGACGCGATCGCCGTCGCCGGTCCGATCCAGATCGGTCAAGAACGCCCGGACCGAGGAGCTCAGCTCCCGGAGCTGGTTGGCGTGGGTGTTGATCTGGTTGGCGTGGGTGTCGAAGCCGCCAAGTTGGGTGTAGTAGATCGACGTCGAGAGCCCCGCGCGAATCAGTCGGGCGACCAGCCGGAGCCGGGCCGCTAGCCCCTCGCCATCAGGATATTGGCCCGCGTCGTCCTTGTCGCGAAGGACCGATTCGAGCCGCGCGGCGCTGGCGTAGGAGACCAGCGTGCTCCGCGACACGAACTGGAGGAGCGGGTTTTCCTCGCCAACACCGACGGTCTGGCTCGAGATCCGGTCGAGGGCCTTGCGCTGGTCGTCGGGACCTTCGGAGCCAGGTACGCCAAGGCGCCGACGGAACTGCTCGACCGTCGCCAGCGACGGGACGTGCGAACGCGACCCGCGCAAGGCCTGTGGCAAGGCCTCCGTGGCGATGTGGAGCGCGGGGGAGTCGCCCCCCGCCGCCGGCAAGGCGTCGATGGCGCGGGCAAGCCAGCCGGGCTCTTCCTGGCCGGGGTTGAGCGTCGCGGTATTCCAGGTGGCCATCGACTCGAAGTGCGAACGGTTCGGGTTGGGGTAGCCAACCGATTGCACGATCGAGAGCCGGCCCTCGTCTCGCAGCTTGGCGAACCCGCTGAGCGACGGATGAAGACCAATATGATCGTCGATCCGTTTGAGATCCTTGGCCTTGATCGCGAGCTTCGGCCGACTCTTGTGGTAAACGTCGTCACCGTGGGGGACGACCGTGTTGAGGCCGTCGTTACCACCGTCGAGCTGCACCACTACGAGGATCCGGCCATCGGTACCGCGCCCCTGGCCGTCGCCGAGGGCCATCGCGGATCGGGCCAGGAATGATGGGACGGTCGGGCCACAGGCCAAGAGGGTCGAGCCCCCCAGGCCGAGGCGAAGCAATTCGCGACGGGTCGTCGTCATGGTCGGTCCTTCCCCTTTCCACGATCGATCACGCGAGTTGGAATTCCGGGCAATGCAGCAGTCGTTGGAGTGACTTCCGGAGGCCGTCGGCCGTCCCGCCGCGTCCTGTTTCAAGGACAAGGCCCTTCGCCTCGGGGGCAAGACCCCCCTGGAGGACGACCTCGACGAACGCCTCGGCCGCCTCGGAGGGCCTGACGCCGTGGCCTTTGGCCCACGCGATCGGGTCATAGGGGGCGATGCCGAGCTCGGGGTTGCCCCAGATGATGTCGGTCGCCCAGTTGAGGCGTTCCAGAAGTGTCCCGCTGTTGATCCACGACGTCCCCCCTTCCCACCCTCTCACGTTCGGGGGCGCGAAGAGCTCCTGGCCCTGCCGGGCACAGGCCGAGGTCGTCGCCGACAGGCTCACCTTCGACCGGGGGACTTCCAGGATCCGGAGCAGGCCCACCGAGTATTCGACCGGCGATTTGACCCGACTCCTGTCCACGTCTTTCGAGTAAAAATGCCGAGATTTGAGCATGAGCTTGATCACTCGTCTGATCGAGTAGCCGCTCGACCGCAAGGCCTCGGCCAGCGGCTCGATGAGCTCCTGGCTCGGGTCGGGCGATTCGGACACGAACGCCTGGTAGAGCTTTCGAGCCAGGAGTCGCGCCGTCTCGGGTCGTTCCAGGACGATCCGCACGACGTCGCCGGCCTTCCAGTTCCCGGCCTTGCCGAGGAACGTCTTGGGGCTGCCGTCGTGCGCGTCGTCTTCGAAGGCGAACCTCGGCTGCGAGTCTTCGAAGGACCCACCCCGGCCGCGGCCGTCGGACACCCAGCCGGTGAAGGCGCGGGCGGCCTCGCGGAGGTCGGATTCGGAATAGGTGCCCTTCCCCATCGTGAAGAGTTCGAGGAACTCGCGGGCGTAGTTCTCGTTCGGCCGTTCGCGCTTGCTGGACCCACCGTCGAGCCAGATGAGCATGGCCGGGTCGGCGGTCATCGCCTCGAGCAGATCGGCGAAACCGCCGAGCGCGATTTCGCGGAGCGTCTCGATCTGCGCGGACATCGCGGAGACGCTGCCGACCTTCACCAGGCTCGTGGCGAAATGGCCGTGCCAGAAGAGCGTCAATCGCTCGCGGAGCGGGTCGCTGCCGAAGAGCATCCGGTAGAGCCAGTACGCCCGGAGCCGCTTGATATTCGCCGGCGCGAGCGCCCCGGCGCGGAGCGCCTCGATGGTCGCGCTCTCTTGTTCCGAGGGGCTCGCCGGGTCGAGGAACCGCCCGACGCTCGCGGCGGGTCCCGCCGCCAGGTCGCGCCGGAGCTCGCTCCAGGTCGCCCCGAAGCCGGCCGCACGGTGCAGCCGTGCGACCTTGCGAAGGTCCCAGGGGTCGTTCGCACTGGGCTCGAACGGGGCCCATGCGTCATCGTTAATCCTTTTCATGGCTTCACCTCGCCTGATCGAGTTTGGTGATTACGAGGTCGCCGAGGTCCTTCGCCTCGCCGGCCTTCACGGTGAACTCGACCTCCGTCTTCACAGGCTGGTTGAAGACGCTGATCCGGTAGGTCGCCCCCGGTATTAAGGTGGGGAACGTCATCCGGCCCGCCTGGTCGGTCTTGACCTTGTAGTACCGTTCCCGGTCGAGGTTGCCGGCCTGGATCGTGTCGGAAATGAGCGGGCTCGCATCATCCTTGATATTGGCCATGGCGAACGATGGCCCGGGGGTTAGGATGATTTCCAGGTGTCCCGGGGTGAGGCCGGGACGGACAGGCTTGCCCTCGGGGCCCACGAACCGGACGCTGGCCGAGCCGCACGGCTGGAACGTTACCTCCAGGTCTTGCCCGGCCTGCTTGCCCGAGATTTCCACGGTGGCGCCCTGCTGGTTCTTAACGTCCAGGAAGAACACCGGCGCGGACTTGGCTGGGTCGCATCCGCCCAACTCGAAATGGCCCCCGCGGAGGGGTATCAGGTTCTGCCCGTAATTGACGGTGATGTCCCTCTTAGAGAGTTGCCAGCGACTGAAGACCACCGCTTCCCGCACCGGCTGGCCGTCCGTCCCGACGAGGAGCCCCGTGACGGTCTCGCCCCGACGCAAGGCGAAGGCGACTTCGAGAGGGCCTTCCTCGGGTTTCGGCGCGATCTTCTTGAAAGCGTCGGGATAGTTTCGTGCGTTCGGCCAGACGAGGCCGCCCTGCAATTCGACGGTCGAAAGCTCGTCGTGGAGGTAGTCGGTCGTCGGCCCCTTCACGAGCAAGTAGCCCGGCCCGGGTATCACGGCGAGCCGGAAGGTGCCATCGGCCGCCGTGATCCCGGCTTGCTCGTCGCCGTGCATCCGGGCGGTGGCATCCTTGATGAAGTAGGGATTGTTCCGCTCGTGGGCCCGATGCGAGACCCTCGCGCCGGCGATGGGCCTACCGGTCGCGGCATCGGTCACACGACCTTTGACCAGGACTCCTCGCGGCAGGACGAAATCGAGTCGAGAGGAGACCGAGTCGCCCGGGACCACCTGCCCATGGCGCAAGAGGTAGCCCTCGGCTCCGTCGGCCTCACTCCGGACTTCGAGCTGGATCGAGCCACCCGGGGCCGCTTCGATCCGATATCGCCCATCGGAATCCGTCACCGCTTCGGTGGCACCCAGCGTCTGCCCGGTGCCATGAGGGGAGGACATGCTGTTGGCTTCGACCTTCACTCCAACGGCCGGCGGTCCCCCTTTGCCGAGCGTGACTCGCCCTTCGACGATGTGGGCACGTCCCATCGTGAGCGTGGCGTCGGTGACTCCGGCCTTGGTCTCGAGGTGGAGGTTCTGATTCCCGAACCCGCCCGCCTGGATGTCGAAGTAGAGCGTCTGGTCGGGCCCGACGCCCTGGATCTTGTACCGGCCATCGGAGTCGGAGGTCCACTGACTCGCCAGAGTGGGGAAGGCCTCCTTGGTCAGCCACTGGAACCCGAGCCCGCTGCCGCCCGCCGCCGGATAGGCACCCCTCCAGCGGACGTCCGCACCCGCGATCGCCATCCCCTCCAGGTCGACGAGCCGGATGGTGAGCGGCCGTTCGGTTGTCAGTCGGATCGGCTCGACGACCGAGTCGTTCAGGTCGGCCAGGTCGCGAGCGGCATAGCTCGCACCGGGGGTTGTGGCGACGATCTTGAGAAGGTCCTCGGCCTCGGACTCGCTCGATTCCAACTCAACCTGGAACTTGCCCTGGGCGTCGCTCCGGGAACGGCCGAGCAACCTGGCTGGGACGGGTCTCCCGTCTGGTTTTCGGAGCGACGGCCGGAACCTGAGCACGACGACGTCGATCCCTTCGGCGGGCTTACCATCGATACCGACGATCGAGCCACTGAGGTTCGGTCGAGACGCTTCGCGGGCCACGAGCTGGACCGCCGCGAGGGTCGCCGATGCGCCCAGGACGACCGCCAGGCCCGCGACGACGAGCCAACGCGCCGGGCCTCGGCGGAGACGTCGCGGATCGAGGATCGCGAGGAGCCGGCTTTCGAGGCCCGACGGCCGGGCCATCGCCATCGCCGCGGGGACCATGACCGGCGCGGGGCGGAGCGAACGCGCCACGCTCAGGAGCTGGGCCGCGTAGTCCGACGGTCGTTCGCCCGCCTCCAGCACGAGGTCGTCGCACGCCTGCTCTCGCTCGGACCGGAGCCTCGACGCCGCCCACCACGCGAGCGGGTTGAACCAGTACGTCGCGCAGGCCGATAGGCCGAGCCAATGGGTCAGCCCGTCGCGTCGGCGAACGTGCGCCAGCTCGTGCATCAGGACGGCCCTTCGGCGATCGGCGGACCACTCGTCGGCCTCGGCCGGCAGGAGAATGACCGGGCGGAACGTCCCCCAGGTGACCGGCATCGCCGCGGGCCCGCCCCGCAGGAGCGTGACACGCCCGGTCATGCCCAGCCGCTGGGCCGCCTCGGCCGCGGCGTCCACCCAGAGGCGATCGGTAATCCGTTCGGCCCCACACCCGATCCACCAAACGGTACCCCAACCGATCGCGCCCCAAGCGAGCACCGATAGCGTCCCCGCGAGCCAAAGCACGAGCGGCCAGTCACCTCGATTGGTGGCAGAAGGATGCCGAATGGCTTGCGTCGGGGTGATCGATGTTTCGGATTCATCGATTTGCAGTTTTGCCGTCGATGCGAGTGTGCCCGTCGCGGGGATCTTGGGTGTTTGGGGCTCGAAAACCGGGCGTTCTCCCGTCGTCGATACCTTCGTGGGCTCCGACAAGACCGGAATCCCCCAGCGGGGGAGTGCCGCGGCCAGCGGGAGGACCGCGAGTGCCCCGGCGAGTCCGAGCGTCCACACGAGATGCCGCGTCGCCGCGGCCTTTCTCCGGATCGCGAGCGCCAGCATGGCGGCGCACGCCAGCACACCCGACGCTTTCGCCGCGCAAGCCAGCCCCGTCATCGTCCAGCCGGCCCCACCGATGCCCAGGAACCTGATCGGATCATCCATCGGCCTCGACCCTCCGATACTTTGGTCACTGTTGCCGTTGTCATTCGCGATTTGGCTCAACCTTCAGGGCGATTCGCCCGGAAATCTTCAGAGAAGTGGCCGGGGTATAAGTCCCGGTCGATGGCTTATCGCCCGTCATTCCGGGCCTGTTCGATCAGGCTGGAGAGCCGATCGAGATCCTCGTCGGTGAGCTTGGCATTCGGCTCGCCCAGCAGCGCGGCGACCGCCTGGGCCGTCGAGCCCTCGAAGAATGTCTGCACGAGCCGTTTGAGGGCCGATCGCCGGGCTTTGTCGCGGGGGACGGTGGGCAAGTAGACGTAACGCGGGCCTTCCTGCTCGTGCCGGAGCTGCCCCTTTTCTTCCAACACCCTCAACAGCGTCCGGACCGCGGAATAGCTGGGAGGGTCGGACAATGCTTCCCGTACCTCGGCGGCCGTACTCCGGCCCGTCTGATAAATGACGTCCATGATCTGCCGCTCTCGGCGGCTGAGCGGGTCGCCCGCGGATTTGGCCATTCGACCTCCTCTTCTCTTGGCAACGCCGACCGGAACTCCAGATCCGAGACGGCTCGATGCTAAAAAATTGACAGTATGCCAAAAATTTAGCAGGACGTCGGGTCGCGTCAAGAGCCTTGTGCCAAATTTTTAGCAGCCATGGGCTGTCCCGCGACAAGAGTTCCCGTCACCATGCGCCGAGACATTCGACAGATGCGTTTCTCTCGCATTTCAACTCGCTCGAGTACCGAGGCCTGACAGGCCCTCGAATGCGAGCGAATGGGATTTCTCCTCGAGCCTCTTGATCTTTGTCTATAATCTCGATAGAAATGGTCGACAATGATCTTGGGGCTTGCGAGGCCCCCAGGGACTAGCCTCCGAGTGCTGGTCCTCATCATGCGTCCTTGAGTCTGATTCCGGACGATGGCGGTTGGATGCCTCGATCCGGCATGTGCGTTGATGCGCACTTGGTTTTTAATTGATTTCGTGCAGGAGTCATGGACTATGCACCGTTGGTCCCCCGATCAGAGGCGCCACCCCGAGGTCGTTTGCCGACGATCCTGGCCCTGGTTGGCCTTGCTGCTGACGTTGATGGTCCCGAAGGCGAGCGGCCAGGTGGCGGTGCGCGGGCAGGGCTTTGTCCCTTATGGGGAGGAGCCGATCAACTACCTCACCGACGAGGTCAACGACCCGGTGGCCCGGCTCCAGAAGCGGATCGAGGCCGAGTCGGCCTCGATCCCCTTCGATGACGAGCACGGCTATCTCAAGGGGGTGCTCGACTTCCTGGGGATCCCCGTCTCGTCGCAGACCTTGGTGTTCTCCAAGACGAGCTTCCAATACCGCAAGATCTCGCCGAGGACGCCTCGGGCCCTCTACTTCAACGACGACGTCTACGTCGGCTGGGTCCGTGGAGGAAAGGCGATCGAGATCGCCTCGTTCGACCCCAGGCAGGGGGCGATCTTCTACCTGCTGGATCAACAGCCGACGCAGCAGCCGACCTTCCTCCGCGCGGAGCTCGATTGCACGCAATGCCACGTCGCCCCGGGCACGAGGGGGATCCCCGGCGTCCTGCTGCGGTCGGTCCACCCCGTGGGCAACGGCACGACGGTCCCGGGGGCCCCGACGTTCGTGACGGGCCACGAGAGCCCGCTCGCCGAGCGGTTCGGCGGTTGGTACGTCACGGGGACCCATGGCGAAGATCGGCACATGGGCAATGTCTTGGCCGTCGACCGCGACCATGGCCAGCTCGATCGAGACGCAGGGGCGAACGTCAAAGACCTTGCCGGCAAGTTCCAAGCTTCGCACTACCTTTCGGGGCATAGCGACCTGGTGGCGTTATTGGTCCTGGCGCACCAGACGCAGATGCACAACCTTATTACCCTCGTCAACTACAAGACGCGGATCGTACTCCACGAGGAGGCCAAGGCCGGTCGCCGCGTCGACCCCCCCTCGGAAGAGGCCCAGGCGCAGTACAAGGCCCCCACCGAGGCATTGCTCAAGTACCTCCTCTTCGCCGACGAGGCGCCGCTGAAGGGGCCGGTCGCCGGGACCTCGGATTTCGCCCGGGAGTTCGCCGCGCGAGGCCCACGCGACCCTCGAGGGAGGTCGCTCCGCGAGTTCGACCTGGAACGTCGCTTGTTCAAGTATCCGTGCAGCTACCTCGTGTATTCCGAGGCCTTCGACGCCCTGCCCGGGCCGGCGAAAACGTACCTGTATACCCGGCTCCTGGATGTCCTCACCGGCCGCGACACGAGCCCGGCCTTCGCGCGGCTCTCGGCCGACGACCGGCGGAATACCCTCGAGATCCTGCTCGCCACCAAGCCGGGCTTGCCCGAAGCGTGGCAAAAGGCACGCAACGACCTGCCGAAAGACGAACAGACTCCACAGGTGGTCCCATCCTCATCCCCGGCTTTGTGTCCTTGAGACACAACACGACTTCTTCCTGAATGAATCCTAGCACGAGCGTTGATCACGGGCCAACCGAGTTGGCCCGAGCGAACCCTCGTGCGCCTCAATCGCCCTGATGGCTCAATGCGAGCCTCAATTCCTTCGTCCCTCCGTTTGCCAAGCTAAGGAGAAATCGACATGCAGCGACTCTTCCGGTCTGCTCTGGTGGCCTCCGCCGTCTTGGTGTGTGTGCCGAATGTTCGAGCGGGGACGCTCGACGGCCGTTGGGATGCCTCGATCAAGGCGGACGGCGTGGAGATCCCGTTCCGCATCGACCTCTCGGGAGATGGCAAGGACTTCAAGGCGACGCTCTTCAACGGCGACGTCGAGGTCCACTCGACGAGCGGTCGACTCGAAGGCGGGTCCGTGGTCGCGAAGTTCGAGCATTTCCTCGGCACGCTCGAGGCGAAACCGAAAGGCGACGAGTTGAACGGCACGTACCGCCACTCCGCCCGGGAATTCAGTAAAGACTATGAGTTCCACGCCAGGCGACACGCGGCGGAGCCCGCGGCGACCGCCGAGGTCCCCAGCATCGCCGGGCTCTGGGAGATCCCCGTCGAGAGCGCGAAGGGGGAGAAGGCCTGGCGATTCATCGTCCGACAGGATGGCGCGAAGGTCCGAGCCTCGATCCTGCGGGTCGACGGCGACACCGGCGAGCTCGACGGCAACTACCGCGACGGCAAGTTCGTGTTGAGCCATTTCGATGGCGCGAGGGCCCTGCGGGCCGAAGTCACCCGCGAGCAGGACGGCACGCTCAAGCTCGTGGTCCAGGGCCCCTTCTCGAACTATGGCACGAAGGACGGGGGACACGTCCTGACCGCCATCCGACCGGCCGACGCCCGATCCAAGGGCCTGCCCGAGCCGGCCGACTTCGCCAAGCACACCTCCGTGAAGGATGCGAATGAGGCGTTCCGCTTCAGCTTCCCCGACGTCGACGGCCAGACCCTCTCCAACGACTCCCCGCGCTTCAAGGGTAAGGTGGTCGTCGCCGTCGTGACGGGGACGTGGTGCCCGAACTGCCACGACGAGGCCCAATACCTCGTCGAGCTCGACCGCAAGTACCGGGACCGCGGCCTGGAGATCGTCGCCCTCGACTTCGAGGAGCCCGAGCAGCAAGACGACCTCGCCCGGGTCCGATCGTTCATCAAACAGTATGGAGTCAAGTACACCTACTTGATCGCCGGTGCCCCGGTCGAGATGTGGGAGAAGGTGCCGCAGGCCGTGAACCTCAACTCGTGGCCGACCACGTTCTTCGTGGGGAGGGACGGCCGGGTCAAGAAGATCCACTCGGGCTTCGCGGCCCCGGCCAGCGGCGAGTTCAACGATCAACTCAAAAAGGACTTCACCTCGACCATCGAGTCCCTCCTCGCCGAGAACGCGTCCGCATCCCGCTAGTCGGTCTAACCGACGGCGCGGATACCGAGGCCCTCGCGCGAGGGCGAGGGCCTCGGGCCCACCCGCACTGCCTCGACGGCGAGGCCATCCCGGGTCCGTTCCCACATCAACGGCCGCGAGAGCCCGGGACATACGCCCGGTTCGCGGCCTGGCGGGGATTGTACGCCCGTCGCGAGGACCGTGGCGCCTCTCCTCAGACCTTGGCCCGCGAACCACAATCGGAGGATCCTCCCATGTCCCCACACAGAAACGGTCGACTCGCCCTGTTGCTCGCCGCCGCGGTCTTGAGCGGTTGCTCTACGGAGAAAGAGCTGCCCATCTCCGGGGCAAGTGCTGGTGGCCCCGGTCAACTTGCGCTCTCCGACAGGGGAAGCCTATCAAACCCCCTCAAGATCGTGGGGAAGGCGAAGAGACAGAACGTCCGGCGAGGGAATCGCCTCGGGAACTGATGCCGATCTCGATCCGCTCGTCTTCCGTAGGGTGGGCATTGCCCACAGGCTTTGGGAAAACCCGGTGGGCAATGCCCGCCCTACGGAAATCTTGAAACGAATGATTTAAACACGCAAAGGAGAGGCCTGTGCTTACGCCAGCAGAACGCCGCGGGTTTACGCTCATCGAGCTTTTGGTCGTGATCGCGATCATCGCGGTCTTGATCGCCTTGCTCCTGCCCGCGGTGCAGGCCGCCCGCGAGGCCGCCCGACGCGCCCAATGCACGAACAACCTCAAGCAACTCGCGCTCGGAGTCCACAATTATACCGATGTGAATTCGGTCCTGCCGCTGGGCAGTTATCATAAGCCTCCATTGATCACGGCATGCGGAAATACTCACGAGCAGAGCTTCTTCATCGGCTTGACGTCCTTCATCGAGCAGAAGCCGATCTTCGACGCCTACAACGCGGCGGTCACCGTCTACGACCCGAGCAATTCGACGGTCCACGGCATCGGGATCAGCACGCTCTGGTGCCCGAGCGACGGCAAGGTCGCGGGAGGGCAGGACGTGGGGGCTGCCATCGCGGCGCTGGGGGGGGCCGCGACGATCGGGAAGATGCAGTACAACAGCTACAAAGCAAACGCGGGGACCTGGTTCGCGCCCGGGATGCAGGACTATCCCTCCGACTCCACCTTCTCGGCGGTCAAGGCCGAGGCCAACGGGCTGATCTACTATTACAGCAGCAACACGCTGGCCTCGATCACCGACGGCACGAGCAACACCATCCTCCTGGCCGAGAGCGCTTACGGGAAGCTGGGGGGCCAGGATGCGATCTTCTTCGGGTGGTGGACGTCGGGCAACTACGGCGACACGCTGTTCACGACCCTCTACCCGATCAATCCCCAGTCGAAGCTCGGCGGAAACACGAACACGACGACCGTCTCGATCGACACCTTCGAGTCGGCCGCCTCGAGTTTCCACCCCGGCGGCGTCAACGCGGCGTTCGCCGACGGCTCGGTGCGCTTCATCAAGGACTCGATCAACACCGTCCCGTTCGACCAGTCGACCGGCATCCCGGTCGGCCTGACCGCGACAGCGAACGGGAGTTGCCCCAACTCGGCCCCGCTCTACTCGCTGAACTCGGGCAGCCGTTTCGGCATCTGGCAGGCCCTCTCGACCCGCGCCGGGGGTGAGGTCATTAGCTCCGACTCCTACTGAGCCGCCCACGTTTTCGGAGGAATGCGATCCCGGCCTTCGGGCGACCCTCGGACTGGTCTCGATCGACCTGAACGGGAATCTCTCTTGGGCGGAACATCCTGTCGGCTCTCGAAGCCCGGGGCCTTGTCGATGGATCTCGACGCTTCGGACTTCCTCGAAACCTTAGTGTGGGAGTCAACATGATCTCCCACCGACGTGGAACTGATGGCGTGCCGTACGGACACGGCCTCGATTCCGCGGCTCGGCTCTCGGCTTCCTCGGGCGAGGTCCTCACCCGATCCCGGGCGGTCAGAGCGGTCCGGGCCGCGGATCAGACGTCGATGCCGTCCCTATTCTACATAACCCGGGTTTGAATCCTCCGCCGCATGCCGACTATCGACGTGATGATTAGACAGATAGTAAAGATTCGTATCATTTGATTTTTTTGGAGGAACGATCTTGCAATGCGCGTTCCGCCTCCCATAATGGTGCCGTTGTGGGCCTGCAGGGCGGATCACCCGTCGCGTAAAGGCGAGGGAAAACGGGACAGGATCCTGGCCTTGGTGGCCCTTGGGCGATCGCGACGCGACGAATAGCCCGGGAGACTGTCCCGTTTTCCTTCGCCCAGCAAATCGCGGCCCGCCCGAATGCGTTGACGGTCCGACTCCGAAAACTCCGAGAGCGAAGGAAACACCGATGGCCAGCACGACGAGGATGATGGATCGCGGCACGATGACGGGCATGACCGGGATGGGCACGACGGGCATGGGTATGCCGGCGGGCATGGGCATGGGCATGCCGGCGGGCATGGGTATGCCGACCGGCATGAACATGATGATGGTCCCTCGCTGCACCATGATGATGGAGAAGTGCGAAGGCGGGATGATGATGACCTGCACCAGCGACGACGCCATGTCGGCCAGCATGATGCAGAACCTCTGCACCATGATGGCCGGCGGCATGTGTTCCTGCTGCATGATGATGAACGGGATGATGGTTTGCTGTTGCAATATGATGATGGGTATGTGCAAGTGTGAGATGACCGACAAGGGCGTCACGATCACCTGCACGAGCGGCGACAAGGCCTGCTGCGACATGATCCAGGCCTGCTGCGACTGCATGTGCGCCATGATGAAGGCCGGCTGCACCTGCTGCGTCATGATGAACAACACCCCCATCTGCTGCGCGTGCTGAGCTCTCGTCGGCCGCGTCGTCACACCTCTCGCCACTCCTGCCTTCCAGGCCGGTCGGAGCCCCATGTCGGCCCCGGCTGGCCTCTTTCCTTGATGCCTGGCGTCTGTCCCATCTCGAGCTCTACCCTTTCTCGGTATTGATTGAGGACGCACCGAAAGCCGGCCGAAACGGTCGATCGCCCCGCCTTGCGCGACGAGGGCAATCCGGTACGAATTCATCTCGACTTTCCCCCATATCTTCGAAAATCTCGCCCGACCTGTTTGTCCCGTGAGCATCTGACGCATGCGCCCCGGTCGAACGAGGACCAACGAACGGTTACGCCCGGCTGAGAATATGGATCCGGGCCAAGAAGACGCCTTGGTTCGTCTACGTCCCGTTCCATGCTGTCCACATCCCGGTCGACGCCCCCGATGAGTATAAGAAGCCCTACGAGGACGAGAAGTTCTACGACGATCCCGTCAAGGACGAGTCGTATCGGAGATATGCGACGTTCGTCACCTAACTCGATGCCAAGGTCGGTCAACTGATCGCGGCACTCGAGCGACCGGGCAACGAGGATCGACGCTCGTCGTCTTCACGTCCGACAACGGAGGGCTTCCCGGAGGCGAGAACGCGTACTGTCGGCAACGTCCCCCCGACGCCTGTCCTCAGAAGCAACTTGCCGCTCCGCGGCCGCAAGGGGCAGTTTTACGAAGGGGGGACGCGAGTCGACGCGTTCGCGAACTTGCCGGGTACACTGGCACCTCGCAAGGTGACGGCCCCCCTCCACGCGGTCGACTGGATGCCGACCCTCACCAAGCTCGCCGGCTATACCCCGAAGGCCGACCTGAAGTGGGCCGGTCACGACATCTGGCCGATCCTCACCGGCGTCGTGACCTCGCCCGAGCCCCGGACCGTCTACATCGCCCACCGCTCCGGCCAGTCCATCCAGCGCGAGGGCTGGAAGCTCATCGCCTTCGCGAACGGCACGTCCGAGTTGTACCATCTCGCCGACGACCCCTATGAGACCACAGACCTCGCCAGACGCGAGCCAGGTCGCCTCGCAACCCTCAAGGCCCTCCTGGCCGAGATCCGGAAGGATGACCTCGATGTGATCCCGGAGGACCTCAGGGATTACCCTCATTGACGACCCATCAAGGGCGCCGACCATGAGACGAGGTGGGGTTGATGCTTCAAATGGACACTCCTCGCTGATCCCCACCAGACTCTCACCGCGTGAGGATTTCGCCACAAAGGACACAAAGTAGAGAAGCCAGAGAGAACCAATCCTCTTCGGGCCTGCTTCGTTGATTTTTTGTGTCCATTGTGCCTTTGTGGTGAAGCTTTGTTCCGGCCAGGGCTCGGTGGGGATCAGCGAGGATTCTCCGCCGATGTGTTCTGAACTCCCTAGAGCGGCTCACGCAAGCGTTACGCACGTCGGAGGCAAATGGGGGCTGGCTCCCGGCCGGGCCAGGCTGGGCTCCTCACAGATCAACTGCGAGGCCGGGTGCCTGCTCAGAAAATCCCGGAGTCGCGATCGGCTTGTCATGCGCGCACGCCGAACGCCGTCGCTCTTGGGAAGCTCTTCGAGCGACTCGGGGCCGTCTCACGAATCCTCCGGTTCG
>NZ_JBTYIP020000040.1:0-88078 GCF_054877945.1 Singulisphaera rosea
CGCCCGTGTGGTCCACGGTCTGCGGAGTGGCGTAGCGAAGTCATGAGATGAAGAGCCAGATGCGTTTGACGCGCACGTCTGGATCTGTGGGGGGCCTGGGTGGGCGACTACCCAGGTCTACCCGGCCTAAGTCGCCCCCGGCCTAAGTCGCCCCGGTTATCGTCAGCCGCCGTATACGTTATAGTGCCGGTTGTCTTAACCGACAGACCAGTTGTTTTTGCGGCCGTCGGTGTGCCACCATAAGCCGCAAAAGCGGCGATCGGCGAAAGGCACAGAAATGCGGCGGCCAAGAAAGAAACGCGGGCGATGGTCCTAGACATCAAAGGTAATCCTAATCAAATGGAAAAATTCATCACTTAATGATTTCGGTATCCGAAATCACTTCGCCCCCGGCTCGACTGCCGAGTGCTTGCCACACCTGGGTGGCGATCGTTGTCGGGACCGATGACACATGGCCATCGGCAAAGAGTGAGTTCACAATTTGCGGGTGGTTGCTTCCCGCCGTTATTGCCCCTTTCGTAACTTTTTCACCGTTCAAACAACTAAGTGCCCCCGGAGTCAAAGTATTATTATATAACGACGTCGTTAAACTTCCGCACATCCAATCGAAACCGAAAGGAAGTGATGCTAGCTTGGTGGAAGTGGGGTCAAGTCCGCGACACGCCGAAACAAATGCATCCAATTGATCAGGCATTCCCATATCAGGTCCGAAAAACACGACTCTCAACGGATCCGCATTTCCTAAAGTCAAACTTTTTCCGACTTGTTTGGCATCGGCAAGATTTCCGAGTAGCCATTCGGTCATCATTGTCGTATGGCTCAAACCATCGACGACACTCGCCGGTGATGAAGGCAAGTCGCTGAAGACGCCATTATCCTTGAACCGCTGATACCCATAACCGTAACAGCCTGCATAGTTGGTCACGCCAAGGGGAACGGCCTGAAAAGTCATGGCGTCAGATGGACAGACGAATACAGCAAGCGATGCCTTCGCCGCTGTGATGTTTTCTGGTCGTGTGCCAGGATCACTGCCGAGGTCAAAATTGAGAGCGTTGTAAAAATTTGCCTGTTCTATATATGGTAAAACCATGACTTGCGGTGAAAATGAAGAACCGGTCGAAGCCGGTGGGAACGAACCGCAGGCCGTCACGTAGTTATGCATGCCAATGCCAAGTTGCTTGAGGTTATTGCTGCATTGGGCGCGGCGTGCCGCTTCGCGGGCCATCTGCACGGCGGGTATGAGCAGGCCGATCAGCAACGTAATGACGGCAATTACTACGAGCACTTCGATCAGGGTGAATCCGGCTGCGTTGCGGCCACTGGTTTTGAATCCGAATATCCGTTTCGTGGTCATGAAAGGAATTCCCCACGTACGAGGCGACGTTGGCTACAACTGCTTGGCTTTATGTAAATCTGAAGAGAGCTCTATGAGCGCGTGATGCGTTCATTTCAGGATGGCGGCGAGCCGATCCGTCAAAACGGTAACCAAGCCATGGGGCCATGTCTATTCAGTCGGCAAGATTTTTTAAGCTAGACCTAAGCGTCCTAGTGTTTCTGGCTCCGCTTCGTCACGTTTTCTTCGGGATGGCCTTCGGCCCCTCCCCGTCCTCTTCGCTTCGTCGGCGTCGGGCAAGCGGCTTGCCCTTCAAGCGTCGGTTGCGGACATGCGGGCGGGGCCGCTTCATCCCGGCCGAAGACATGCTGGCCAAAATGCGTCAAATCCTGGCTGAGAGACAAGCTCAGCAGCCTACCGCATCGTCGTCACGGCCAGAGCCAACGCCGATGCAATCGAGGCGTTCCGCTGGATCACCCAGTGATCCCCCGTCGCGGCCGTCCCCTGGCTTGCCACAAGCCTAACATCACTGGCGCGACCAAAGGACATGCAAAGCAAACGTCCTACCAACGAAAACCCTGGAGCCAGCCGGGGCGATTTACGAACCTACCGAGTGGAGTGTACCTCGGGTCACATGCTCCGCCGATCGGGGGTCCGACGCCCGTGACGACGCGATGCCTTCGCCGAGGATCCAACGATCCCATGACATGGCCGCACCGACGATGAGACGGGTCGCGCTCGGCCTCAGTCCGGCCCTCAGATGGCAGGGCAGCCGTTGAGATTCGCCACCCGCCCCAGGCCCAGACGAGCCGCGACTTCCTCGAGACGAGACCGGCTCGACGCCAGGAATCGCCCGAGAAGCCGACCCTTCCTCAACCCCTCCAGCCGTTCTTGCCAGGTCTCCGCGCTCGAACCCAACCGATCGAGGATCTCGGACACCTCGCGGGCCACCGTCGCCTTACCCTCCCGGAAGAGCCGGGAGGTGTAATCGACCAAGAGCAAGTAGCTCCCCAGCGGGAACCCTTCCAGCATTCCTTCCCGGGTCGAATCCAACGGGCGACGATCCTCGACCGGGCACAGCCAGAGGAACTCCTCAAGCCCCGACGACGCGTCCGAACCGGCCACGCTGCCTTGGCGTGATGCCTCGAGGTCTTCGCACCGCCCTTGGTCCTTGACGTGGTCGACCCGCTCCTTGATCGACGTGTGCGGGCTCGCCTCGGGGACGTCGACGAGGCCCGCCGCGACCGGGTTGAGGTCGATGTAAGCACAGGTCGCCAGGAGCGACTCCTCATCGAGGATTCCGACGCTTTTGAAGCGCGATTCGAAGAACGCTCCCCGGCAATCGTCCTGGCGATTGGCGAGCCGAGAGAGGGGTTCCTTCAGGCACTTCATGAACCAACTGAGGCTCTGAAGCCGCCTTCGGGCGATCGCCACCCATTCGGCGTCCTTGAGCCGCCCCTGGACCCAGTCGTCGGAGACGGGCAAGGGTTGGCGGGAACGGTCGCGGGGCGGGAAGAGTCGCCCCCAGCGTCGCACGACCTCCTCATCGGACCATCCCCCGGCCACGTCGGGGTCGAGGCGGACGAGGACATGGAGATGGTTATCCATGACGGAGAAGGCGGCGACCGACATGGCGAAGATCTCCGCAAGTTCCTGGAGGCGCTGGTCGATCCAGGTCTTCCGGTCGTGCTCGGGGTTCCCCAGGAGGAAGGCGCGTCGCACGCAGCGAGTGACGCAGTGATACCAACGGGTGACGGTCGGATCCACCAGATGAGCACGCGCCATGGTCATCGGAAGGGCCTCCTGGGGTGTTCTTCAGAACACTAACCGCAGAGATGTCGACCGTCAAGACGCCCACCGTCAAGACGCCCACCGCCAAGATTGCTTTGCCTGTCCTTGACGTTTCCCTCCCTTGTTCTTCCCCTCTAGCGCTGGCCCTGGCCTCCTGGGGTGTTCCAAAGAACACCAACCACGGAGAAGCCGACCGTCAAGACGCCGACCGCCAAGATTGCAATGCCTGTCCTTTATCTTCCACCTCACTCAGAAAAGGATTAGTTTCCCCGCGGGAAAACAACCATCCCAACCGCACGGGAAGCGTCCATTCACATACCAAAAGGCTTGACTAGCGAAAAATCCAGGTGGCTGCACATCAGCATATTCAGCTTCTATACAGACCCCCAAGATATCCCACTGCACCGCATCTTCAAACATCTTAGGCAACCGTTCTGCTTGAACTACACAATCAATTTTCATTTGAACAAGCGGAACAATCACGGTTTTTAATTCTTCAACAATCTTGTTCCATTTCCTAAAAAGATCGGGAGCCTTTCGTGAGACATGTTCGGCGAATTGGTTCGAAGCCTCCAGCTGAAGATTTTCCCACTCCTGAGAGGAACAGGAAGCAATAGCGGCATCCCAGGATTGCACCAACACAAATGGACCATCTACCACTCGTCCAACATCGGCAAACCACTCTGCATGTTTTAAACGATCTATCGTCGCTCGAGTACGGTCATGCATTGTTCAACCTATGGTGGCCGTCATTTGGCTTGCCCGATCGGGAAGGGTATCCGTGGCACGAAGTCAGTCTCACCTAGTGCTCTGTCAAACTTCTAATTTAGGGTAAATCGATTTCAGTTTCACCCGAGCGTCATCCATCTTAAACTGCCAATCGACGGTCCGTTGTCTGGCGTTGCTGTGCTCATGCCAAGGGGTCGTCTCGTTGCCGAGCTCCTCGATCGTCGCGAAGCGACGCCCTGTGACGCATTGCCGAGTCATCGAGCTCAGCTCGTTCTCGGCGATGTTCAACCAACTCCCATGCTTGGGCGTGTGGCAAAACTCCAAACGTCTGACCAGCGCCGTCGCTTTCGCCGGCTCGAAAGCCTCGTAGAACGCCCCCTTCGTGTGCGTGTTCAGATTGTCGCAGACCAAGATCACCTTCTCCGCCGACGCGTAACGGTTCCCCAGCAAGGCCTCCATCTCCTGAGCCCAATCCACCTTGGTCCGTCGTTCTCGCACCGTCACCTGACGCCATCCTGCTAAGGGCTCGCAGAACATGAAAATGCTCGCGGTCCCCGCACGCTCGGGGCGACTTAGGGGGCGACTTAGGGTCAGACCTAGTTTCTAGTTTTTTCGCTCGCCCCTGCGGCGTGAACATCCGCTTTCGGGTCATCGACGCATTGTTCCGTGTGACATCCGGACGTGAGCCGCTCCAGGGAGACATGCGTCGGAGGCTCGGCCCGACCGATCAGCGAGGGGGCGGGAAGCTATCCCGCGTGGGCTCGCCGAGGACGTCTTTGAGCCGGCGCAGGACGCGCGACTTGGTCTTGCGGATGGAGGCCGCCGAGACTCCGAGGTCTTCGGCGAGGACGGCGGGCGCCTGGCCCTCGACCGTGACCCGCCAGAAGATCTGCCAGGTCCTCTCCTCGAACTCGTCGCGCACCAGTCGGAGCGCGTCTCGGTAGATCGCCCCGACGAACCGCCCCTCGTCCTCGTCGGCGATCGGCAACTCGTTGGGGTCGGGGACGAGCAAGGACCGTTCGTAGAAATCGGTCCCCCCCTGGCCGGGCGAGCCCCGTCTCCTGACGAACGAGAGCGTCTTGTGACGGGCGACACCGCGGAGCCAGGCGCGGAAGGAGTCGCCCTCGCGCTCGCGGCGGAAGTCCTTGAGGCTGCTGAAGATCGCCTGGAAGATCTCCTGGAGGACGTCGTCGGTGTCCTCGACGCCCACGCCCCAACTCCGGCACCAGTGGCGGAGGAGCGGGGTGTAGAGCCTCGTCAGCCGCTGCCAGGCGTCGTGGTCACAGAGCTTGACCTGCTCGAGCAGGGTCATCGACGTCAACCCCGCCCGGCCGTCGCCGCCGAACGGAAGGGATCCGGACATCGAGGGATGAGGCATGGTGTGACATCCTCCTCGGACTCCGGACGGGTAACGCCCCGCCGAGGCCCGGGCGCCGGGGTGTCTTCACTCCAGTCGGGGATATCGACGCCCTTGCGTCGAGTTCGTTGGAAGAGGGGCACGAAAGGGAGAGGACGGGCTCGTGCCCCGTGACCGTGCGTGTGTCCTGCAAAAAGGGGGGGACATCCATTAGGGATGCTGGACTCGTTGCCACGCCTCCAGTGTAATGGGGCCAGGCTCGCCGAGGAAGAACCAAATGCGAACCGACGCCTGTCCCTCCGATGAGATGCTGGCCGCGTTCAACCTCGGGGACCTGCCCGAGGCGATGCTCGACGCGATCGAGGCCCATCAGGAGTCTTGCCCGAGCTGCGAGTCCAGGGCCCGACTCCAGGACTCCCGGACGGATGCGGTGATCGAGGACCTCCGCCGATCCCTCTTCTTCGGCACTCGTGCCGAGGATGAGATCGACGTCGGCCTGGGCCGCGGCGATCGCCCGCCTTCTCTGCGAATGGAAGGGGACAAGCGGCCCAGGGCCGAAGGGCAGCCCCCCCGACTGCCCGATTACGACGTCGAAGGCTCGCCGCTCGGGAGGGGCAGCACGGGGATCGTCTACAAGGCGCGTCACCGGAAGCTGGACCGAGTGGTGGCGCTGAAGATGATCGCGGGGAAGTCGAGCCGGGCCTCGGCACTCTTCCCGATCGAAGCCAAGGCGGTCGCCCGGCTCCAGCACCCGAACATCGTGCAGATCTTCGAGATCGGCGAGTTCGAGGGGGAGCCTTTCCTCGCGCTCGAGTTCGTCGGCGGAGGCTCGCTCGAGCGCAACCTCGCGGGACAGGTGCAGCCGCCGCGCCAGGCGGCCGAGACGCTCCGCACCCTGGCCCTGGCCGTCGACCACGCCCATCGGCAGGGGGTCGTCCATTGCGACCTCAAGCCCGCCAACATCCTGATCACCGACGAAGGGGTCCCGAAGATCTCCGACTTCGGCGTGGCGAAGTGGCTGCCCTCGGACGACCATTGGGTCAAGGAAGGGCGCATCGTGGGCACCCCCCGCTACATGGCGCCCGAGCAAGCCAACGGGAGCGTCCGGAGTATCGGCCCGACGACTGATGTCTACAGCCTGGGCGTGATCCTCTACGAGATGCTCACCGGCCGCACCCCGCACCACTCCGTCGACCCCTTGGAGACACTCCGACTCGTCCGCGAGCAGGAACCGATCGCTCTCGAGCGGATGCAGCCGAGGCTGCCGCGCGACCTCGTGACGATCGTCGCCAAGTGCCTTTGCAAGGAACCCGGTCGGCGCTACGCCGACGCGAAGGCGCTGGCCGACGACCTCGGGCGGTTCCTCGCGGATGAGCCGATCCAGGGCCGCCTCCTCGGTCGCGTCGAGCGGGCCTACCACCGTGCCAAGCGACATCCGGTGCTCGTCGGCGGCCTCGCCCTCGGTATCCTTTCCGTGGCCGCCTACCACGTCCGGAACGGACGCCATCAAGCGATCCTCCCACTCGCGTCGGCCCATCCGAGCGGGGGGGGCCCGCCCCCGACGAGCCTGCGACGAGGCAACCTCCACGGCGCCGTCGTCGAGCCCCAGGTCGACGGTTCGATCCGCCTCGGCGCGGCCGCCGCCGACATCTACGGCAATTCGCTCGTTTTCGAGCCTCCGTTCGCCAACCTGGGCTACTGGCTCGGGCCCGACGACTACGCGCGCTGGGCCTTCCGGGCCAATCAACCGGCGAGTTATACCGTGGCCCTCGAATACTCGAACGCCACACCCCAAGGCTCGGCGGGCAACGCCTTCCAGATCCGCGTCGGCTCCTCCACGTTGCGCGGCGAGGCCATCGGCACCGGCTCCTGGACGGACTTCCGCGTCATTGCCGTCGGGACCCTGAGCCTCCCGGCCGGCGTCCATCGGCTCGAGGTCCACCCCGACGGTCCCGTACGCGGCCCGCTGTTCGACCTCCGTGCCGTGACCCTGACGCCTCGCAAGAAAGAGCCCCTGCCCCGCCCCTCGCGACCGCTCTCGCCGAGAGACTGAGCCCTGCCTTTTCGCGGTGCCACGACTTCGACAGCTTCGAACAGGCAACGCCTGGTTCGTCAGAGAGATCGAGATAAAATTAATATTTGATAATTTGGGGCGGATTGCATCTTGCGGGCGCCCCGCTCATCTCCGCCCCCACGACATCCTCACGAACATCCGTCCGCCCCAGGACTGATGTTCGAAGGTCCGCGGCTTGCAACATCCAGACATCCTGCGCGAAATCCAGGGCCTGACGGTCGCCGAGTAGCCCGGGAGGGACCTCGAACACGAAGGTCTCCGGGCGATTCGTCCATTTCGGGGCGTCCTGGACCCTCCACGTCTCGACCCAGTGCCACTCCTCGCCGCGGCCGTGCATCATCTTGAGGATTTCCTCGGTGATGTCGGCGTGATTCGCGAGCTTCAGGCCGTAGCCTTCGATGAGCCGCTTGCAGGGTTCGGTGTCGGATGCATTCATGAAGCTCATTTTCCGCTGAGGGGTTAAGGGGGGCAATCCCTTGGGAAATGGGTTGGTCTGCGGTCGGGTTGAGCGGCTCGGGCCCGAGGTTCGGACGGGGATGGGGCTCGATCTTGCCAAGTTGGGCGGGTTGGTCATGGTCGAGGGGGAGTCTAATCTGTTAGGAAGATGGGTCGAACGTTCCGGTCACGGGGGTCGGCCGGAGTTCGATGGACACGTTGTGGATGCGTTCGGCGATAGGCTTCGACCGACGGAAGGGGACGGGAACGTGCGCTCCAGATCGACTTTGACCACGGCGGTAACCATTGCCATCGGCGCGTCGCTCGGATGGGTCGCGGCCCAGGCTCGCCTGGGAATCACCCCTCCGGCCGCGGCGGCCCCGGCGACGGCGGACCTAGCGGCGGCTTCGCCCGTCCTGACGGAGCGGGCGACGTGCAGCCCTGCGGGGCTCTCGAAGGGTAAGCTCCTGGCCCTGGCGGCGCCGGAGTCGGCCAAGGAGAGCTCGGCCGCCCGATCGGGCAAGACGCCGAACATCCTGGTCATCTTCGGCGACGACGTCGGCATCACCAACATCAGCGCCTACAGCGATGGCCTGATGGGGTACGAGACGCCCAACATCGACCGCATCGCGAAGGAGGGGCTCCGATTCCTCCATTACTACGGCGAGCAGTCGTGCACCGCCGGGCGGGCGGCCTTCCTGACCGGGCAGCACGGGCTCCGTACCGGGCTCACCAAGGTGGGGTTCCCGGGCGCACCCATGGGCATGAGTCAACTCGACCCCTCGATCGGCGGGTTGCTCAAGAACCTCGGCTACGCCACCGGGCAATTCGGCAAGAACCACGTCGGCGACCGCAACGAGTCGCTCCCCACTGTCAACGGCTTCGATGAGTTCTTCGGCAACCTCTACCACCTGAATGCCGAGGAGGAGCCCGAGCTGCCCGATTACCCGAAAGACCCCGCGTATCGCGCCAAGTTCGGCCCGCGCGGCGTGCTCAAGTGCAAGGCGTCCGATAAGGACGACCCCACGGTCGAGCCTCGCTTCGGGAAGGTCGGCAAGCAGACGATCGAAGACACCGGCGCGCTCACGAAGAAGCGCATGGAGACGATCGACGACGAGACGTCCGCCGCGGCGATCGACTACATGAAGCGGCGGAAGGCGTCGGAGAAGCCGTTCTTCGTGTGGTACAACGCGACGCGGATGCACTTGCGCACGCACGTCCGCCCCGAGCACCGAGGCCGCTACAAGCACGGCGACAGCGAATACATCGACGGCATGCTCGAGCACGACGATACCGTCGGCTCGCTCCTCAAGGCGCTCGACGACATGGGCATCGCCGACGACACGATCGTCGTCTACTCGAGCGACAACGGCCCGCACATGAACACCTGGCCCGACGGGGCCATGACCTCGTTCCGCTCGGAGAAGAACACCAACTGGGAAGGGGCCTTCCGGGTCCCCTGCCTGGTCCGCTGGCCGGGCGTGATCAAGCCGGGGACGGTGACCAACCAGCTCATGAGCCACAACGACTGGGTCCCGACACTCTGCTCGATCGCGGGCGAGCCGGACCTGGTCAATAAGTGCTTGAAGGGTTATGTGGCCAACGGCAACACGTACAAGGTCCACCTCGACGGCTATGATCAGTCGGCCTTCCTGCGAGGGGTGGGAGGGGCCGCGGCCCACGACAACGGCGTGAAGAGCGCACGCCAGAAATTCTTCTACTCCGACGACGACGGCCTGTTCGTGGCCGCCCGGGTGGGCGACTACAAGTTCAGCTTCGCGGAGCAGCGCCTGGCCGGCACGCTCGGCGTCTGGGCCGAGCCGTTCACGAAGCTTCGCCTCCAGAAGATGTATAACCTGATGCAGGACCCGTACGAGCGGGCGGACATCACATCCAACACCTACTGGGACTGGCTCCTCAACCACGTCCCCCTCGCCTACGGGCTCATGGAAGAGGTTGCGAAGTTCGCCGGGACGTTCAAGGAGTTCCCGCCACGCTCGATCCCGCCGAGCTTCAACCCGTCGACCATCATGGAAGAGACGATCGACGAAATCCGTCAGGCGAAGAAGCGGGCGGAGGCGATGCGGGGAGCCAAGGAATAGTCCGGACTCCAGACTTCGTGCTCCTGATCCGGGCGCTTCGCGGCGAAGCGTCCCGGATTTCACGCCTTCGGGCGGCCGATCCACGACTGGTTCGACGAGGCGCTTCGGTCCAAGGGCCCTGGGGGAAGTCGAGGTCGTCTCCCATCGCGAGGCGGACCGCCCCATGCATACGACGAATCCTTTCCGGGAACGAATCTCCCATGTCACTCCGGGTCTCATCGAAGTTTGTCGCGGCGATGGCGATGCTGGGCGGGCTGGCCGTCACCGAGGGTGCTTCCCCCGGCCTCGCCCAGGCGCAAACAGGCTCGGCATCCGGCCCCGGGTCGGATTCATCGGGGACGCCGCAGGTCCTGCCCCGGGCGGATTTCCATTTCCCCGGGACCGTCGGCCGAACCTACCTCGACTCCGACAAGGCACAGTTCCCGCAGCCCGTCCGGGCGCCGAAGGGGGCGCCCAATGTCGTCTTGATCGTGATCGACGACGCCGGCTTCGGCCAGTTCGGCACGTTCGGCGGGGGTATCCCGTCGCCGACGATGGACCGCCTCGCGGCCGAAGGCTTGCGTTACAACCGGTTCCACACGACCGCGTTGTGCAGCCCGACTCGGGCCGCGCTGATCACCGGTCGGAATCACCACTCGGCGGCCTTCGCGGGGGTCACCCAACTCGCTACGGGGTATGACGGATATACGTGCATCCTGCCCAGGAGCTGCGGGACCGTCGGCGAGGTCTTGCGTCAGAACGGCTACATGACGGCCTGGGTGGGGAAGAACCACAACACGCCGACCTGGGAGACGAGCGCCGCCGGCCCTTTCGACCGCTGGCCGAACGGGCTCGGGTTCGACTACTTCTACGGTTTCAACGACGGGGACATGAACCACTGGAACCCGGTCCTCTATGAGAACCGGAACCTCGTCCCGGCGTCGACCGACCCGAACTACCACATGACGGAAGACATCGCCGACAAGGCCGTGGCGTGGGTCCGAAGGACGAAGAGCATCGCCCCGGACAAGCCGTTCTTCCTCTACGTCGCACCAGGCGCGACGCATTCCCCGCACCATGCCCCGAAGTCGTGGATCGACAGGTTTCGGGGGCATTACGACGCCGGGTGGGATCGCTATCGCGAGGAGACCTTCGCTCGCCAGAAGGCGCTCGGGGTCATCCCGTTCGACTCGAAGCTGACGGCCCGCCCGGAAGGGCTGCCGGCGTGGGATTCCCTGAACGCGGACCAGAAGCGGCTCTATGCCCGGATGATGGAGGTGTTTGCCGGACATGGGGCCTTCGTCGACGATCAGATGGGCCGCGTCGTCGACGCCGTCAAGCAACTGCCCGGGGCCGAAAACACGCTGTTCCTCTACATGGCCGGGGACAACGGGGCGAGCGCGGAGGGGGGCCTCGAGGGGTCGCTCAATGAGAACCTCTTCTTCAACGGCCTCCCCGAAAAATGGCAAGACAACCTGAAGGCGATCGACGAGTTGGGGGGGCCGAAGCACTTCAATAATTTCCCATGCGCCTGGGCGCATGCGATGAATACCCCGTTCCAGTGGACCAAGCAGGTCGCGAGCCATTTCGGCGGCACGCGGAACCCGTTGATCGTCTCGTGGCCGTCGAGGATCAAGGACAAAGGGGGGCTGCGGAGCCAGTTCACCCACGTCATCGACGTGGTCCCGACGATCTACGAGGTTTGTGGGATCACTCCGCCGACCGTCCTGAACGGGGTCCCGCAGAAGCCGATCGAAGGGACCGGGTTTGCGTACACGTTCGACGACGCCAAGGCCCGAGGGCGGAAGACGACCCAGTACTTCGAGATGGCCTGCAACCGAGGGCTCTACCACGAAGGGTGGATGGCGTCATCGCGGGCGTTCGTGCCCTGGCAGCCGACCCATGGCGCGTTCGACCCCGATAAGGCGCGTTGGGAACTCTACGACATCGAGCACGACTTCAGCCAGGCGAATGACCTGGCGGCGGCGCATCCCGAGAAGTTGCGGGCGCTCCAGGATCTCTGGTGGGTCGAGGGGGCCCGGCACAACGTCTTGCCGCTCGACTGGCGCGAGACCGAGCGAAGGAACTCCGAGGCGATGGGACGACCGAGCCTCGGCGGCGACACCAAGAGGTTTACTTATTATCCCGGCCAGGTTGGCCTCCCGAACGACGCCGCGCCGCGCATCCTCAACAAGTCCTGGACGATCACGGCGGAGCTCGACTTGCCGCCGTCGGCGGAGGGGATGATCCTCACGCAAGGCGGGCTCGTCGGCGGCTACGGGCTCTACCTCCGCGCGGGCAGGCCGGTGTTCGTTTACAACTACTTCGGACTGGAGCGTGTGGAGCTTGCCGGTCAGGAGCCACTCCCCAAAGGGCCAGCGACCCTGTCGGTCGACTTCGCGTACGAGGGCAAGCCGGGCGAGCTCGGGAAGAGTGGGCGGCTCAGGCTCCTGGCCAGCGACAAGGTCGTGGCCGAAGGGCGGCTCGAGAAGACCATCCCCATCCGCATCGGCCTCGGTGACGGGCTCGACGTGGGGATGGACGTCGGCTCACCGGTGGATTTTACCTATCGACTGCCGTTCGCATTCACGGGGAAAATCGGAAAGGTGATCATTGATTTAAAGTGAGCGATTGGTTCGGTGCCCGTTGTGGGTGGCGGTGATGGCGAATGGCGGGTTGGCCCGCGACAGGGAAGGTTCATGGAACGAGAAGGACTTCAGAAGGTCTTCGACCAGAAGTGCGCTTCGGGCTACGACCAGCAATGGGCGAAGATGGCACCGTTGCGGGACGCTCTGCATCTGCTGATGGGGGCCGTGCTCTCGGAGCTGGGGGCCGATGCGAGGATCCTCTGCGTCGGAGCGGGGACGGGCCCGGAGCTGATCTTTCTCGCCGAGCGATTCCCGGGATGGCGGTTCGTCGCGGTCGAGCCGTCGGCGCCGATGCTCGACGTCTGCCGTCGCAAGGCCGAGGAACGTGGGATCGCGGATCGCTGCGAATTCCACGAGGGCTATCTCGAATCGCTCCCGCCGGGGGAGGCGTTCGACGCCGCGACGTCGCTGCTCGTGTCCCAGTTCCTCCTGGATCGGGAGGTACGAACCGGCCTCTTCCGCGCGATCGCCGACCGGCTCCGCCCCGGTGGAGTCCTGGTCAACGCGGATCTGGCATCCGACGCGAGCCCGGCGGCCTACCGGGACTTGAGCGATGTCTGGTTCCGGGTGATGCGGGCGGGTGACCTTACGCCTGAGGCGATCGAGAAAATGCGGGCGGCCTACGAACGTGATGTGGCCGTGCTGCCTCCGGATGAGGTTTGCGGGATCATCTCGGCCGGGGGCTTCGATAAGCCGATCCAGTTCCTCCAGACCGGCCTCATCCGCGCCTGGTCCGCGCGGCGGGTGTGAACGCCGCTGTGGTATCGATGCGGTTGCGGCGTTGTCTCCGAGAAGAGTACGGGCACGGAGCCGGACGTCTCGCCGGCTGGGGAGCGTTCGGGTCGGTCAGTTGGCCCCGATCTGGCTCATGAGCTTGGCGTGGGCGACGCGGTAGTTGGCCTCGGCCTGGAACTCCTCAAGTTGGGCCTTGGCGGTGGCGACCTTGGCGGCCTGGATGGAGGCGGGGTCTTTCGCGGAGGCCTCGGCGGCCTTCCTGGCTCGGGTCATTTCGCCGGCGAGCGCCAGGGCTTCGTTCGCCTGCTCGAAGCTGGCGTAAGATTGGCGAGCCTCGAGGACGACCTTGTCGATGGTCGCCTGGATGTTCGTCTGGGCCTGGGCGATCTGGAATTCACGCTGGTACTTGAGGTGCCTGCGCTTCCCCCAATCGACGAACGTGTAGGAGGCCGAGATGCCGAAGGCGCCGATGTTCGGCTGGATGATCGGGGCGGCGGTCTGATTGAAGTAAGAGCCGAAGACGTTGATGTCGGGCAGGAACTCCGACTTGGCGACCTGGAGCGCGGCCATGGCCTTCCGGGACGTGGCTGACGCCTCCTGGACCTGTGGGTTGCACGCGAGGGCTCGATTCGCGGCCTCGTCGGCCGAGTGGACGGGGGGTGCGGGGGGCATCGGGTCTTCGAGCATGAGGATCGTGCCCGCCGGCAGGCCGACGAGGTTGACGAGCTGCTCGGCGATGTCCGCCGCCTGGCCGTGGACCTGGTTCAAGGCCTGCCTCGCCTCGAGGGCGGCCACGCGGACCTCGGGCGATCGGGTCGTCTTCGAGAGTTGTTCGGCGTAGTCGACCTGGAGCCGGAGCGCGGCCTCGACGCGCTGGGCCCCGTACAGGCCGTAGAACGCCTGGGCGACCCCCGAGAGGAGGTCACGCGTCCCTTGGGCGAGCTGGGCGTGGGCGATTTCCTCGTCGGCCTTGGCGATCTTGACCGCGGCGTTCACGGCGATCAGCTTCGTGATCGGCTGCGCGAGGGTGATCGCCGCGAGGGAGCTGTCCTGGTTGATCGCGGTGACCGAGACGGTGCGGGCCCCGGCCGGGAGGAACCCGAGCCGACCCGTCCGCACGGTATTCACGACGCCGAGGCTCGAGTCGAAGTGGAAATACGTGACGTTGCCGAGGAGCTTCGGCAGGTAGTCGGTCCTGGCGGCGGCCGTGGCCTCGTGCTTCTCCAGGATCCCGAGATTGGCGAGCCCAAGCCCCTTGCTCGTGGCGAGGGCCCGCTGCTTGGCGTCGTCGAGCGTCAGGTGGTAGACGCCCGAGGCTGTGGCCATCGTCATGGCCGGTGGGATCGAGGCCGGGATCCCCACATCCTGGGCAGCGACCGGCCGCACGCACGCGAGGGCAGTCACGAGACTCGTCTTTAGGACGAGTCGGAACGGAGTCGACATGGCCCCTCCTGGGTCCTGCCCCTCGCGAAGGCGTCCCAGGTCCTCCGGGACGACTCGGTCGGAATCCAACGTTGATCACCGGAAACGTCAGGGTTATCGGCTGTAGGCCCGAATCTTCTCCAGGCCAATGAGCAACCGGGTTCTCTGGGATCCAGGGTTGCCGTGCGTGATCACTCCACTCGGGCCGCTTCGCGATCGTTGTGGATGGAAGCGACATGGTTCGCAGGGCCCGGCGAGGGGGGCAAGGCGTCGACGACGGAATGTCGTCGCACGGTCAGTTGGCGTTTCCGATCATAGGCGAGCGAGAAGACCCACCGACCATCGGGCGAGAAGGCGGGCGGGCTCATGACGCATTGCTCGTCGACCGTGACTTCGTTGGCCCGGTCGAATCGAGGCGTGGCCGTCTCCGGGTCGAACTCGAGTCGGACCAGTTGCAGCTGCCAGGCCTGCGCCCCCTTCAGCTTGAGGAGGTACGCGAGCGCCAGGTCCCCGTCGGGCATGGCGGAGACGCTCGGCATGCGTTCGTCGGACCAACCGGTCGTCGGCGAGCCGGACCTCAGGGGGGCGAGGTTTCCGGCCGCCTCGATCGACGAGGCGTCCGGGCTGATGCGGAGCCACGAGATCTGCCGTTGGCAGTAACCCTGGGAGTGTCCGTCGAGGAGGAGTACGGAAACGAGGAGTCCCCTTAGCCTCGGGTCGGAAGGCCAAATCGTATCCTCCACCATCGGCTTGACCTTGCCCTGCGGGAGGCTTTGCCAGTTGAGGGGGCGGTGCGGGAACTCGTCACTCGAACCGTCGCGATTCCGAGGGTCCTGCCCGAAGTCGAAGCGGTAGAGTTGACCGTCCCACCCGACGACCAGGATTCGCCCCGAGGCGTCCGGTGACCACGCGGGGGGCGACGCGGGGAAGAAGTTGACCTCGGTCTGCTCCATGAGCTTTCCGTCCGGCCATCGGAATCGGGCCAGCTTGAAGGCGAGCGAACCTTCTGAAGAATTGCCGGGCGCCCGCAACATCCAGGAACTGGCGATCGAGGTTCGGCCTTGCTCATCCCGCCAGGGCGAGCACGAGGCGGTGTTGAAGGCCAGCGAATGGCCTAACGCGATCGGGACCAGTTCGCCTCGCTCGGTGTCGAGCATTAAGATATTAGGATGACTGATTAGCTGCTGATTCACCGGGGCGTACTTCGGTTGGGAGAGTACGCGGACCTCCGGAGGCGTCGAATGCGGGGCGCGGCCGACCAGGACGGCGACTCCGAGCACGACAGCCGACGCGGTCATGACAAATCGAATAGGGAGAAGCCAAGAGAATCCCATGGGCAGAGACTCCGAGGCAGGCGAGGGACCTGAAAGCCACCCGACCGGCATCCGCATACGCCGATCCGAGAAACGAACCTCTGCTGGCTCGCCATATGCCTCCACCCACGAATGGTACGTTGGAATCGGATGCCGAACGTGAGCTCCATTCACAACCCGCACGGGAGGGGCGATATAATCGAGTGGGCAGGGTTAACGAAGGTAGAAGCGGATGGTCGGGGCTCGCCTCGGTTGAAATGAGGAGGGCGATGATGGGGGCGTCGGCGATGGGAGTTTCTCCCGAGAGGAGCAGGCGAGCCACCGGCGTCGAGGCGACAGAACCTCTCTGCGACGAGGTCTATCGCATGGTCGCCAAGGAATTCCTCAAGAAGCACGCGCTCGAGCGTGACGAGGAGTTCACCACGGAGGTGGCGCGTCGATTCAAGGAGGGCCCCGCGAAGATCAGTTGCCGGTCGATCGGGACCTGGATCGATCAGAAGCTAGGCGCCTTCGGCTGGTCCCAGCACAACCTGGCGGACCGGATCGGAGTGGACCGATCCGCCGTGGCCCGATGGACCTCGGGGGGGACGATCTCGCTCGGCCATCTCGTGCTCGTCCTGATCGAATTCGGGAGCGACTTCGCCGACCTCCCGTTCCCGGTGCGCCGCGAGTTGGTCGTCGAGGCGTATCTCGCCGCGTTGTCGCACGTACGCGAGCGGCTCTCGCCCGGAGAAGCGGCCGGGACGCTCGACCGCGAGCGGTTCTGGAGCCTGTATCACCTCCTCGCCGAGCCCCATTGGGAGCTCGCGATCCGGAAGCGGAGCCGCGAGCTCCTCGAGGCGGAGTCGGCGCGGATCCGCTCGTGCGTGGCGGACTCGCTCGGCTACCCTCCGAGGTCGGCCGAGGGCGTCGAGGGCCTGAAGCGGCTCGTCGAAGAGTGGGCGTCGGCGTGGGTCATCTGCCTGTATCTTGTCCCGAGAGATTGGTCGATCCGATGAGGACGAACCTGGAAATCATGGTCGACTACCTCTCGGGCCGCGACAGCGGCTCGGGCGACTCGATCCGACGCGACCTCGGGGACCCGACCGGTGGCGCGAGCCGGTTCCTCGAAGCCCTGCGCGAACAGACGAAGTCGATCTTCGAGACGGCGGGCGAGGCCGATCATGCCTTGCTCAAGCCGCCCCCTACCCCCCTGGCCCTTGTGCCGCACGACTACGCCGTTGCCCCGAAGGCCCGGCGCTGGCCCACGGCCCTGGCCGCCGCGGCGGCGCTCCTGGTCGCGGCGACGGCCGCGCTTTGGGATCGCCAGACTCAATCCCGACGGTTCGAGGTGGCCCTGGCTCACCGGGACGAGGCCTGGAAGGCCTGGATCGGTCGGCTCGAATCCGAACGGGCCGCCAGGGACAAGGCCCTGTTGGCTGCGGCCAAGCCTCGAGAACAACCCAAGCCGTCCCCTGCCCCGCAACCCGACCCGAAGCGGCTGGAGACCGAACGCCTACTGGCCCAGCTCGAGGTCGGCCTCAACAACAAGCTCGCCATGCTCGAGAAGCGGATCGATGAGAACGTGGCCCCGCCGGCGCAAAGCGTGCCCGAGGACCCCTCTCCCTCGGTCGAGCAGATGCGCCGCGAGATCGACGGCCTCAAGCGTGAGACCAGTGCCAAGGACAAGGCGCTCCGGCAAGACTACATCGAGATGCGCTCGGTCCTCATGGGCGTCATGCGGCAGCTCCAGGGGCTGACCGACCTGGTCCAGAACCAAGGCCCCGTCTTCGTGCCCTTCCCCTACCAGGTCCCCTCGAACACACCCGACCGCGGCATGCCGCAAGGAACGATCCCCCCGGGGCTGATCCCCGGCCTGAATCAACCGGCCACCGGCGGCAACGCCCCCGCCCCGCACGGCGGGAATGCGACCGACCATGGCACGCACCGCCCGGCGAACGGTGACGCCAAGAACCCCTGAGTCGACCGGGGCCGGACCCTTCCCGGGGACGGCTCGCGTCTCGATCCGTGCCCCGATTCGAGGGGCGCTGTCGATTTAGGACTTCAGGATTCCTCCCGACCGAGGAGAGGGGGTAAACTGGCTCGAGTGCATGCGACCACGCGGCACGCGAGAGTCCAATCAAGACCCTGGCGGATCGCCCGTGGTTTCATGACGCGTTTATGGGATCCATTTGCTGGGCCCCATGGGATTTTGACTTGTGCTGTTGAGCCCAGCGTCTAGAGTAGCAACGGGACCCGCGGGAATCCGCCCGCAATCCTCCGGCAAATCGCGCGGATCCGCCTATGCTCATCCTTATCGTGGAAGACGATAGGATCACTCGGCATGCCCTCCGATCGCTGCTCATCCAGGCGGGACACGAGGTCGTGGAGACCTCGACCTGTGTCGACGCGCTCGCGGCTCTGGACTCGGCTCCCGACTGGTTGATCCTGGATCTGATGCTCCCCGACGGGGACGGCGAGGCCGTGCTCCGCAAGATCCGGGAGGAGCGGATGGCGACGTCGGTGGCGGTCATCACGAGCACAGCCGACCGGAAGCGGGTCGAGACGGTCCTCGACCTGAGGCCGGACCTGCTCATGACCAAGCCGATCAACTTCCTCAGATTCCTGAGCATCCTCAAGGAGGGGGGGCCTCGGGAGTAGCCAGGATCGGCTCGCTTAGGGGCGACGGGATCGACGAACGAAAAGAGGCCCGGCTTTGTGAGCCGGGCCTCTCGCGATTTGGCGTTTTCCGTACCCCCGTCGTCGGATCAGGGCTGGTTGTCGACGAACGGAGGGAAGGCGAAGTAGTCGCGGGGCGAGCGGGTCGTGATCACGTACGGGACATAGCCCGGGGTGATCGGCACGGGGCCGCCTGGACCGACGAAGTACTTGATATTGCCCTTGTGGAGGACCTTGGCGATCAGGCTGTGGATCGGCGAGCCGAGGCAGAGCTTGCAGCCGCGGCCACCGCAGGCCGAGCAACCCTTACCGTGTCCGCCGCCGAAGAGTCCGCCCAGTCCGCCGCACTTGCCGCAGCCGCTGCCGTGGCAATCGCCGCAGAGGGAGCCCGAGGTGAGGCCGGGATCCTGGCAGGTGCCGCACCCTTGGCCCGCACAACGGTTGCAGCCGAGCCCACGGCGGTGGGCATGGCTGGGCTTCAAGGAGCAGCCGGGCTCGGAGCAGGACGTCTGGGGCGAAGCGATGACGGACGACTGTTCGGTCGCGACGACCGGGCCGCCGATGATCGCCTTGCCGACGACCGGCCCGCAGGCCTTCGGGTCGCCGCAGAGCTTGTGGAGCGAACGCTTGCCCTGGCAGAAGCCGCACCCCTTGGGGGAGTTGCCGCACGCCATGCAGGGGTCGCCGCAGCCAGCCTTGCCACACCCGAGGCCGCCGAGGCCGCCGAGTCCGCAGCCAGCCTTGCCGCACCCATGATCGCCGAGGCCGCAGCCTCCGAGGCCACATCCGCCCTTGCCGAAACCGCCGAGTCCGCAGCCGAAGACGCCTAGGCCACATGCACCGCCGTGGAGGAGCCCGCAGAGCTTGCCCTTGTCCTTGGCGTAGTGGCCGTAGGGGACGGGCGGGGCGTAGAACGGGCCACCGGTATTGATGTCGATGGCTTCGACCTCACGCTCGAACTCGTGATGGAACAAATCCGCCTTGGCCGTTCCGACCAGCGCGGCCGACGTCAACACGAGCGCGAGCACGAACACCCGCCGATTTCCGAAACGCATGATCAATCCCTTTACATCGTATCGGGGTATCCCTCCTGGAGTGTCCGGAAACAAGCGAGCGGCGGCAGCGCCCCGCGCCTTCCTACGCGCGGATCCTGCCGACAAGCGAGGCCCATGACCGGGACCTTACCCTAGACGCCCGAGCCTCGAGCGACCGCCATGCGGCGGGGCTGCGAGGAACGGCTTGAGGGGCCGCCGCCACCTCCGACTCGGGGTGACGGCACGGTCCGGTATGACCTTGCCATAGTGCATCGGCCGGTCCGCCCCTCTCACTGGAGCGAAACCGGATTTCGGCGCAAGCGCGGACGGGCCGAACGTCGATTTGACGTTGGGCCCGTCCGCTCTCGCTGCGTTCTTGATATGTGTCGAGAGGCCCGCGCCCTGCCGGGCGCGGGTCTCGCGAGATTCGATGTCTCAGCGGCCGCCGGGGCCGTAGACCATCGAGGAGGGGAGCTCGTTGACCTTCTGGGGAGCCTCGTCGTAGCGGATCTGGGCGTGGGTCTCGCGGGTCTTCTTTTCGCGGGCGTCGCGGGCGTCGCGGCCGATGGCGGCGAAGCCGAAGAGGTGGCTGATGACGTGGGGCCGGCCGGAGCCGCCGCCCGGGATCGGCTCGGGGGCCGGCAGGGCCGACTGACGGACGGCGCTATCCGACGACCTCATGGCCATTCGGCCGGCCGCTTGGGCGCCTCGACGGGGCTGGACGACGCCGATGGGCGTGGGATCGGCCGTGGGGCCGCCGCCGGTGCTGGCGTAGCCGGGCGCCTGGGAGGCGTCCATCGGCATGGCGCCACCGGCCACGGCATGGCCCGGGGCCTCACCCCCCTGCGTGCCATAGGAGGTCACCACGCCCCCCATTGCGGCGGCCTCCGCCTCGCAAGACGGGCAGGAGCCTTTCACGTAGACCCCATTCGGGCCCGTCGGCGGGGGCGGCGGGATCACGACGCCTTCGCCGGCGAGCTTCGCACGCTGGCAATCGGTGCAGAGGATCTCCCGGCCGAACACGTTCCGGCGATGCTTGTGGCCGCTCGCCGGCTTCGCCATGTTCGGGTTCGTGGAGCCTGATGGAACGTTCGAGTCGGCCCGGGTCGTGGCCGGGACCGACAGGGCCAGGACGCTCATCGCCAGGCCGATGCGACGGAGGCAGTGCATGGGAACTCCTTTCCCAAAACGAACCGAGTTCCCTCGGGAACTTCGGGATGGAAGACCTCGGGCCGCTCCCGGCCCACAGACAGATCCTGGAGTCGTCGGCCATCCCCCCCGAGGGACGACGACGGACGGGCCGCGCCAGTGACACGACCCTCCCGATCCATATCCCCATCATCGGCCTGTCCCGCCCGGAGTCTTGCGTAAAACCGGCCGGATCGACATAAGGCCCAAGACCCGTGCTACCTCCAAAAGCCGGGCCACTCGGAGAGCCCGACCTCGAGTCGGGGGGCCAGGAAAGGGCACACCGCGAATTCTTGTCGAACTTGCCGTTGCCGCCGCGCGGAGAGTCGCCGCAGCTTGACACCCGCACGATGGGCCGGGTCTAATCCGTATTCCTCGACAGGTGCCTCCTCGGCTCATCTCCGAAGCCTGGGGGGAGAATAGGGAAGACGGTGTGAATCCGTCGCGGGGCCGCCGCTGTGATCGGCCAGACCTCCGGGCGACGAGTGCCACTGCGAGAACAAATCGCGGGAAGGCCGTCCGGGAGCCGTTACGAGCCGAGAGCCAGAAGACCTGCCCGTCGAGCTGCTGTTCCGATGCTTCGGCCAAGAGCATCCGGGCGGGTCGCTCGCAGATCCTCTGCAACGAACCGGATGCCGGAGGGCTGAAGCCGCCTCTCGTTGCGTGCCCGGCTCGGCGGAAGGTTTGCTTCCTCAGATGACTCAATACCCCTCCTCCGGTCTCCCCGGCTTTGTCCCCTATCGAGCGAGATGTCGTGGGTCCTTGGCTTTGGCCTGCCTTGTGGTCGGCTGGGTCGGGTGCGCCCCGTCGCCGGGGCCGGCTCCTCGAGTGACGAAGCCGGTGCGGATCGTCTCACTGACGTTGGCGACGGACGAGATCCTCGCGGAGATCGTGCCGAAGGAGCGGGTGGTGGCGGTGACCACGCTCGCCGATGATCCGGAGATCTCGAATGTCGCGGGCGTCTACCCCAAGGGCATCCCCAGGCTCCGAGGGAACGACCTCGAGCCGATCGTGACGCTGGCGCCCGACCTCGTCTGCGTCGCGCCCTATAACACGGCCGACTTCCTCAGCTTGCTCGAGCGGTCGAAGATGCCGGTCTTCCGGAACGACGCGCTCCACAGCATCGACGAAATCGAGGCCGGGGTGCAAACCCTCGGAGAGCGGGTGGGCGAGCCTGGCCGGGCCAAGGCCGTGGTCGAGCGCATGGAGGCTCGTCGTCGGCGGCTGGCCGATCGGATCCGGGGGGTGACGGATCGTCCTCGTGTCCTCTACTGGTCCGCCGGATTCACGTCAGGGAGTCGGACCACGATCGACGACATCATCCGCGAGGCCGGGGGGCGGAACGTCGCCGAGGAGTTGGAACTGGACGGGTCGGCGGAGATCTCGCCCGAGAAGGTTGTGGCCGCCGATCCTGACGTCATCCTCCTCTCGCGCTGGAAAGAGGACGAGCGGCAGAGCCAGGTCGCCATGCACCCGATCCTCCGCCATTTGAGGGCCGTCCGCGAGGGGCGGGTGATCGATGTCGAGGGGCGGTTCCTCACGAGCATCTCCACGCACGTGATCGCGGGGGCCGAGCGGCTCGCGGCACGACTCCATCCCGGGCGTTTCGGCGCCAAGGGCTCGCCATGACGCGCCCGGCCGCGATTACGGGGATGCTGTTCGCGGCCTACCTCGGGCTGGCGGCCTGGGGCACCGTCTGGGGTACGGTTTCCCTCCCCCCCGGACACGTCGCCCAGATCCTGGCGGGGGCCTCGGGGCTGGGGTCCGATGACTCGGTCCCGGCGAATGAACGGTTCCTGGTCCTGCACGTGCGGCTGCCCCAAGTTCTCTTACTCGGCCTGATCGGGGCGGCCCTCTCCTGCTCCGGCGCCGCGCTCCAGGCGACGTTCGAGAACCCGCTGGCCGATCCAGGAGTCCTCGGGGTCAGCGGCGGTGCCGCGCTGGGGGCGGTTCTCGCGATCCATTGCGGGCTGGCGGAGACGGTTTTCCTGTCGATGCCGGCGTGCGCATTCTCCGGAGGCCTCGTGGCCTCGCTCCTGGTTTACTCTTTGACTTACCTGGGGGGACGCCCTTCCGCCGCCACGCTGCTGCTGACCGGCGTCGCGGTCGGGAGCATGACCGTTGCCGGCGTCTCGCTCGTGATGGTCATCACGAGGGAGCACCGGGTCCAGGAGCTCCTCTTCTGGCTCGTCGGCGGGGTCCGTAACCAGACGTGGGAACATCTCTGGATCGCCCTCCCCCCGGTCTCGGCGGGCCTCGCCGGGCTCCTGGTCCTGCACCGTCGACTCGATGCGCTCCTGCTCGGCGAGGAGCAAGCCTTAGCCGTCGGGGTGCCGGTGGCGGCGACGCGGATCTGGATCCTGGTCCTCACGGCGCTCGCGACGGGGGCGGCCACGGCGGTCGGCGGGACGATCGGCTTCGTCGGCCTGATGGTCCCGCACCTCGTCCGGCGGCTCACCGGGCCGAGGATGCTCCACCTCCTGCCGGGGTGTCTGGCGGGAGGCGCCGCGTTCTTGACGTCGTGCGAGCTCCTCTCGCGGGCGCTCTCGGGGAGGGTCGCTCTGCACCTGGGCATCCTCACAGCGTTCCTGGGAGGGCCGACGTTCCTGGTCCTCTTGAGGAAGACGGGAGGCGACCGGCCATGATTGTGTCGCCCTCGCTGAAGGCCGAAGGGGTCGCGGTCCGGGTCGGGAGTCGCACGCTCCTCGACGACGTCTCGTTGGCCTTGAACCCGGGGTCGATGAGCGTCCTGCTCGGTCCGAACGGGGCGGGCAAGACGACGTTGATCCGCGTCCTGGCGGGTCTGATCGCCCCGAGCTCGGGCGAAGTCTCGCTCGGCGAGCTCCGACTTCGCGACCTCTCCCGGTCGGCGATCGCCCGGTCGTGCGCTTATCTGCCCCAGTTGACGGCCAGCGGGTTCGAGCTCCGCGTGGAGGATGTGGTCACTCTCGGCCGTTTCCCCCACGTCGGGACGTGGGGACGGTTGTCGGCGATCGACCACGAGCGGGTCGACTGGGCAATCGCACGAGTCGGCCTGACACCGATGAGGCGCCGGACACTGCCGACCCTCTCCGGGGGCGAACGCCAGCGGGTTTTCCTCGCCAGGGCCCTCGCGCAGGAGGCCCCAATCCTACTCCTGGACGAGCCGCTTACGGCCCTGGACATCGGCCGACAGATGGAGCTCCTCAACCTCCTGGCCGAGCTGCATCGCGACGGTCACACGATCCTCGCCGCCCTCCACGACCTCCGCCCTGCCCTCGAGTTCTTCCCCCACGCCCTCCTGTTGAGCGAGGGTCGGAAGGTCGCCGAAGGGCCGACTCCTTCGGTGATTCACGGGCCGGCCCTTGAAGATGCCTTCGGGGTCCGGGTGCGGACCGGCGAAGGCTTGAGGTTTGCACCGACGAGCGAGCTGTCTGAGTAGCGGCGGTATTGTACACGGAGCCTCCCGGAATGCCGGTGGGCTGCTTCCTATTAATTGCTGAACAAAAATATTGTATATGGATTTTGCGGTGTAATCGTTTGCACGTCCGATGCGAATCCTAGTAAATCTTTATGTGAGAAATCGAAGAGGGTTCGCTCGCTCGCGCTTCGGGCTCGTGTATTGAAGAGAGGCCACTCGAACCTTGACCGCGTTCAGGAAGTTTTCGGGGTCGTCGTCCCGGATCCAAGGATAGGCTTGGAAGAAGCGATGTGCCTCGTATGAGGTTGTCGAGTTGCAAGGGCAGCCTCTTGACAGGGGCGGTGGGGCCTAAGAGACTTGAGCGGCGACCGGACAATCCCTACCCCCCCCTGCCCTTTTGCGAGAGACGGCCGCCTTTGAGAACCGTCGTCCGAGGTCAACACGCCGATCACGCGCGACGCGGGCGCTCGCTCGCCGTCGTGTGCATGATCATCGGCCTGATCTCGGGGGGGCCTGCCTTCGCGACGTCGGTGTCATCGTTGGGCGCCGTCGACGCGGATTCGCACGAGAATGCGTGCAAGTGTAAGTCGCGATGTCGGGGGCCGTCGTGCTGCTGCGGTCGAAAGGGCTCCTCGGCGCCGAAGGGCCCCCGGCCCTTGGAAAAGGTGGCGTCGGAACTGCCGACGAACCCCTGCGTGGGCTCCGCGCCTTGCGGAGACTCGGCGTTCCCGACGGCCTCGACGGTCGCCCCGATCGGCAAGTTGGCCGCGCTGGCGACGAGCCTGGCCCTGGAGCCAGTGGTTTCGGGCCCGGCCTTTGCCGACATCTCGCCGAGCCCACTCCCACCCCGTCGGGCTTTCCGCCTGGATGATCCCCCGGAAACCCCCGCCTTCGCCTGATTCCAGGCTCTCGCTCCTGCCACCGACGTCGCGATCAGATGCGTTTCGCCATCCCGATGCGCCGGGCTATGTCCCGGACGCGAGGGAACTGCGGCCAGTCCGCATGTCGAACGCTTGATCCTGGTCAAGCCTCCCTGCCTCGATGCGCGTCCGAAGGTTTGAGAGCGTGGCCTCGTCGTGTGAACCCGCCTCTGAATAACCCCCCCGTGGCATCGACCACGGCCCTCGGGCCGTCGAACGATGCCTCCTCACAGAACGAGCGAGCTCACTCCATTCCGGGAGTTTCCTTCGATGACGCGCCGACGTGCGTTCACACTGATCGAGTTGTTGGTGGTGATCGCGATCATCGCCGTGCTGATCGCCCTGCTCCTCCCCGCCGTGCAGGCCGCACGCGAGGCCGCGAGGCGGATCCAATGCACCAACAACCTGAAGCAAATCGGCCTCGCCATGCAGAATTACCACTCCTCCACCAACGGCTTCCCGGTGGGGTTCCTGTTCCCCAAGCCGAGCCCTGGCGGGACGAACGCCCAGGGGATCCCGGACCTGCACTGGCGCTGGTCGGTCCTGGCGCAGTTGTCTCCGTTCATGGAGCAGGCGGCCGTTTATAACGCCGTGAACTTCAACTGGCCGATCGCCCCCGGCCCGGCCGCCTCGGGGCCTTTCGCCGGGTTCCCGGCGTGGAAGCCCTTCCTCGTGAATACGACGGCGATGGCGACCAAGGTCAATTTCTTCCTGTGCCCGAGCGACGGCGCGACGGCCCAGGTGACCTTGCCCGACGGCACGAACACCTTCGGCCCGAGCAACTATCACTTCTCCACCGGCGACGGCGCCCCCGGTACGGGTCACGTCGGCGACGCCGGCAACCCGAACAACGGCGCCGTGCAGGCGAACGGGGCGTTCATCCTGGGGCCGCCGCAGTCGATCGCCTCGTTGACCGACGGGTCGAGCGGCACGGTGGCCGGCTCGGAACAGCTCATCGGTCCGGCGTCCGGCACCACGACGACGATTGCCGGGGCCTCGGGCCAACCGCAGGACGTCCGCCGTGGCGCGGTGTACGTCGCGACGACCCCCCTGCCCGACGATCCCATCAACGCCTGCAACAGCATGATCGCCGGCTGGCGGCTCGACAAGGGCTACGCCTGGTGGGACGGCGACTACCGCAGCTCGCTCTATAACCACTACCTGACGCCGAATTCGAAGACTTACGACTGCTGGCAGTCCAGCCCCCCCCACGACCCCGCCATCAAGGCGGCGCGGAGCAACCACCCCGGCGGCGTGAATATCCTATTCTGCGACGGCCACGTCCAGTTCGCCAAGGACACGATCAGCCTCAGCACCTGGCGGGCCCTCGCAACCCGGGCGGGTGGGGACGTTGTCAGCGGGGATTCGTTCTAAGCGAGGGCGGGGAGGGTTCGCCACAAAGGCACAAAGGGCACAAAGAAAGCATTGAAAGTGTGTTTGTGTATTGGTTGGCTTCGTGTCCTTTGTGCCTTTGTGGTGAACCCTCACCGTTCTACTTTCTCCGATGAGCCGGTCCCGAAATGCTTCCTACGGCAGGTTGCGAACGCCACGACGGTCGTCGTAGCATGAGGCTGCGTCCGATCGGAGACGTAATCGCGAAGGCCGTGGGAGGGAGTGCCGTCTCAATCACGATGGGGAGTGTAAAGACTTCGAGGCTCGCCCGAACGCTGATCGTGATCGGCCTGGCGTCCGGGTGTTCGGGCGAGGCGACGCCGAAGGTCGAGATCCGGCACGACTCCGACCGGGCGAAGGACGCCCTCGTCGCGGCGCTCGACGCATGGAAGAAGGGCGAGGCACGTTCGCTCGCCCGCCGCGATCCGCCGATCCGGTTCGTCGATGATGACCTCGCGGCCGGGCTTCGGCTCGTCGAATACGAGCTCGAGGAACCCGACGCCCCGCTCCTGCCATTCAAGGACGTCCCCGTGATCCTCTCAATGAGGGATGCGCGGGGGAAGACCGTTCGGCGCGAGACGAGCTACCAGGTCGCGACCGACCCCAAGCTCGCGGTACTCCGGAGCGATCCGTAAAGCCAAGTCTGTTCCGCACGGGTCCGAAGATGGAACTCGTGGCGCTCAAATATAGATTTGAAAAACTGTTTATGTGTTCTGGGCTCAGTTGTAGGGTGGGCGATGCCCACCCTACGGGAGGACTTAGGTACCGATCTCGCCCCATGAGCCAACCCGGCTTCGCAGAGGAAACCGGTCTTCGGCACAGTTGCTCAAGCGAAAAGCTCTTTTACGACTTTGCCGCCGTCGACGATCTTGATCGGCCGGCCGAGGGGGCTCATGTTTTCCTTGGCGGGGTCGATCTTCAGGGAGTGGCAGAAGCTGCGCAGGAGGTCGTTGACGACGACGGGGTTGTCCTTCACCTCAGAGCCGTCCGGGCTCGAGGTCCCGATGACCTGGCCTCCCTTGACCCCGCCGCCGGCGAGGGCGACGTTGAAGACGCGTGGGAAGTGGTCGCGGCCCGCGTTCGCGTTGATCTTGGGCGTGCGGCCGAACTCGCCCATCCAGATCACCAGGGTCTTCTCGAGCATCCCGCGATTCTTGAGGTCGGAGATGAGGGTGGCGAAGCCCGGGTCGACCGACTCGGCGTTCTTGGCGACACGGTCGTTATTTTCCTGGTGCGTGTCCCAGCCGTTGGAGCGGACCTCGACGAAGGTCACGCCGGCCTGGACGAGCCGGCGGGCCAGCAGGCACCCCTGGCCGAACGGGGTCTGGCCGTAGGCGGCGCGGAGCTTCGGGTCTTCGCCCTGGAGGTCGAAGGCATGCATCCGAGGGGAGAGGACCATTCCGGCGGTCTGTCGGTAGAGCGCGGTGTGGTCCTTGACGCGGTCGGCCCCGCCGGTGCGTTCGAAGGCGCCGTGCTCGAGGGCCTGCATGAGGCCGAGCCGTCGGGAGAATCGCTGGGCACCTACCGGAGGGACGGCGTTGGCGGGGGGCTTGGTCGGGTCCTGCACGACGAACGGCTCGAGCGAGACGCCGAGCATCCCTGCGCCGACGGTTCCGCCGCCGATGCTCACGATGTGCGGAAGCTCGAACTTGGGGTCGCCCAGCTCGTTGGCCGTGACGCAGCCGAAGCTCGGGTGCTTAACCGTCCCGGTCGGCGGGTAGCCCGTGTGCAATTGGTAGGTGGCCCGTTCGTGGTTCCCTTCCTTGTTCGACATCGAACGAATCAGGGCGATCTCGTTCATCACCTTCGCGGTCTTCTCCCAACCGCTGGCGATCTGGATGCCGGGCACGGCGGTCTCGATCACCTTCGTCCCGCCGCCGTTCTTGTGGTCGGGCTTCGGGTCGAACGTCTCCATCTGGCTCGGCCCGCCCCCCATCCACAAGAGGATGCAGGCCATGTTGTGCTTGCGGAGCTCGTCCGCGCGGACCGCCAACAGGTCGGTGAAGCTGAGCCCCGCCAACCCCGCCGCGCCCAGCCCGACGCCTCGCAGGAACCCTCGGCGATGGACCACGCCCTCGCTGTTCATCGCCACCTTGACGATCGACTTCTCGAACATGGTCATCGCTTTCTCGAATGACGTGAAAAGCAAATGTGTCGCGACCGTGGCCCGGTCCCGAGCGGACTTCGCGGGGCAAGAGTGCCCCGCCTTTAGGCCCCGCAGCGAGGGAGGCCCGCCGGACGACCGGGGGGAGCCGTCCGGCGAGGTCTCTCACCCCGAGGGGATTTCGATGACGCAAGGAGCGGAGTTGCTCAGCGCCGGGTGATGAACTCGGTGGAGTTGACCAGGCTCCAGAGGATGTCCTCGAAGGCCTCCCGGCGGTCGCCGACCGTCTCGATGTAGCGGCCGCAGGTCAGGATTTCTCGGGCGGTTGGCTCTCGGGAGAGTACCCGGATGTAGAGTGCCCCGAGTGCGGCCCGGTTGTCCGGATTCGACGTGAGGATCTGACCCAGGACTTTGTTCTTGTCCGCACGGATCGCGTTGTTGACCTGGGGGCTATTCATCAGGAAGAGGGACTGCGGGATCGTCCCGAGCACATCCTCGTTGGGCGTGGACGGGTCGACCCCGAAGAGCGTGGTGAACGAGTTCCGCGGGCCGTTGTTGCGCTTCGCGCCCTTGGTCTTGCCCGCGGCCTCCATCAACTCCTTCGCGAGGGCCTGGTTGTTGTCCTTCTTCTTCGCGGCGGGGCCCTGGCCTTTGGCGTTGTTGGCCGGACCCCCGAGCGGGAGGTTCAGCGCCTGGGTGAGTGAATCGAGAATCTGGTCGGAGCGGAGCCGGCTGGGGGCGACGCAGGCGAACGAGGTTCGTCCGGTGCTGGTGTAGGTCGAGCGTACCTCGCGCTGATAGGCCCGGCTATTCAAGATCGTGCGGAAGAGCCAGCGGACGTCGTAGCCCCCCTTCTGGAAGTCGGAGGCCAGGGCTTCGAGCACCTCGGGGGCCTTGGCGGTCCGCTCGGGGCCTAGGTCGTCGACCGGGCTGTAGAACCCTTCGCCCATCAGCGAGTACCAGATCCGATTGACGAAGGCCTTGGCGAACCAGGGGTTATCCTGACCCGTGACGTACGAGGCCGCCATGGCGAGCCGCTCGGGCGCGGTCAGCCCGTTCGGGAGAACTTCGGCCTTCTCGTCGAGGAAAAATTTGGGGGCGACGAAGATCTGCTTCTGCGGGTCTTGCTTGTCGGGCATCGTGTACCGCGGCTTGCCCTGGGCGATTAGCTCGAAGACCCTTTGCTGGCCCGGGGAAGGCTTCACGGCCTGCTTGCGGCGGAGTCCGGCGAAGAACGCGGCGAACTCATGGAACTGCTGACGCTTCCACGAGTCGGACGGGTGGTCGTGGCACTGGGCGCACTGGATCTGGACGCCGAGAAAAATCCGCGAGACCTCGCCCGCGACCTCCACGGCCTGGGTTTCGTGGGCGAGGGCGAAGTTGACGGCCCCGTTCTCGTCGTCGCGGCCCGTGGCAGTAATCACGCCCTTGGCGACCTCGTCCCATGGTGCATTCTTCGCGATCTGGTCGGCAAGCCAGTCCTCGAGCGAGTTATAGAGGACGCGGTTGCCGTTCTGGGTGGTCGCCCGGAACCGGATCACATCCCGCCAGTAGCGAGCCCAGTTGCGGGCATAGTCGCCGCTGGCGAGCAACGAGTCGATGAGCTTGGCCCGCTTGTTCTTGTCCTGAGCCAGGACGAAGGAACGGGCTTGCTCGGGAGTCGGCAGGTTGCCGGTGATGTCGAGGTAGATCCGGCGGACGAACTCGACGTCGGTCGTCTTCGAGGAAGGGGCCACCTTGGTCGTCGCGAGGTACTGGTCGACCAGGGTATCGAGCCCCTCGGGCGTGAGCGTGGGAGACGAGACGACCTTGGCCGGCCGTGCCGGAAGTTTGGGGGAGGGCTGGCTTTCTGCTTTTGCTTTCTTGCCCGGCTTCTCTTTCCGGACGGCGTCGCTGAGCGCCTTGAGGTTCTCGATCGTCGACTTGGCCTTGTCCTCGGGGGCGGCCCCTCGGCTGACCGGGCCGATCCCGACCACGAAGGCCAACGTCATCAGCATCGCCAGGGCCGCTACCTGCGGGCGGCCGGGCCACCCGCCGTTTCCGTGTTCTCTTCGCGCCATCTCCGCCGTCCTTTCCCTGCCGCCCGAACACCGCGAGAAGGGGCCGTCCGCACGCCTCGACACACGAGCACGTCTCTTCATCTTAAACCCCCAAACCTTCGCCCGGTTTCGGTCGGGCCGAAAAACCACAGACGAGACTTCAGGGGCTCGTGTAGAGCGTCTCACCGGTCGACGGGGGAGCGAGGAGAGTTGGGGGATGGCGAATTTCAGCCTTCGCTCCGAGTTGATACGGAGGACGATGCTGACGAGTTCGCTCGAGACGAGGTAAAGGGCGGTGGGTCAAGGCGTGGGTACGTCGTTATCCAGCCGGACTGCGATCAGGATTCCGAGGACGAAGAGACTCACGATGGCCATCAGGCCGTTCGGCATGAACTGGCGGTTCCGCTTCGCGAAGCGATTGCCGAAGAAGAGGAAGAGGAGCACCGCCAGGAGAATCCCGAGAGGAATCCCCATCGCGACCTTCATCGCCGACAGACCCAGGGCGACCAGCGCGGCTCCCGCGCTGATCAGACCCGCGATCAGCGACGGGCGGCTCCTGGCTTTGACGAAGCCCATGATCCCGCCCGCTCCCAGGAGCACGGCGTAGATCCCCAGGGTGACGTGCGCTGCGTAGTAAGGGAGCATGATCGTCTCGTCATTCGGTCGAGCCCGCGGAAATCGGAGTCGGTGCAATCCGCGCGGGTGATTGTCGTAGGAAAGGGCCCCGCAGCGTGATCGTCGCGACGCCGGCCAAAGGCTCGGCCTCGTGCGTGTCGACGGCAGGGACGCCCCCATTCAGGCTTCGGTGTTTCTCGAGTATGATGTGGACAAATGATCTATCAAGAAACTCCACTCTTCAACTCCACTCTTCAGCGGATACAAGAGGATATTTGGAAGCAAAATTGGTGCCGTCGCTCCAGGCTCGTGAACTGGCCTTGGGGCAAGCGTCACCTTGCCCGGGCCGACGTGCCCGGCTGATCAGACGGGTTTCGACCAGCAGGCGACCCACCCGAGGGGGCGATCGATATAGCGGAGCGCCCTGGGGTATTGCTCGCCGAGCGCGGCGGGGACGCGCAAGGTGCGCTCGGACTCGAGCCGGAGGCCGGCGGCGGAGCCGGTGTCGAGGTAGTTTTCGATCGTCCGGTGGAAGGTCAGAATCGGTCGGCGTTCGCCGGTCTCCGCATCGATGAAGCGGGCACGCTGGCCCTCGGCTGTCCGATCGGGGTGGAGCGCGGAGAGGATGATGCGGCCGCCGGGCTTCAGGACCCGTGCCGTGCCGGAGAGAAGCGCCGCGAGGTCGTCGATGTGCTCGGCGACCAGGCCCAGGACGGCGAGGTCGAAGGTCGACTCCGGGAAAGGCAAAGGTCCGGGCAAGGCGTGCCGGATCCAGGTCACGGACCTGCTCGCGACCTTCTCGCGGGCACGAGCGATCATCTCGGGGGTCAGGTCGAGTGCCCAGACGTGGGCTCCCGCCTCGACGAGGGCCGAGGTATGTCGCCCGGTGCCGCAGCCGAGGTCAAGGGCCCGGCATCCCTGCAAGGGGCCGAAATAGCCCTGGACGGCGGGCCCTTCCAGGGCGATCAAGGGGTTGCCGTCGTCGTCGTAGCTCGAGGCCCAGAGGGCGTAACCGGCTTGGACCGCTAGTTCTTCGGTCGATTCCATGGGGGTGCGACCCGGTTGGCGAAGGGGAGAGGGTGCGTCGACAACCCCGCCATTCAAGCCGAAACCTGGGCCTGCGGACAATCCGACCTGGGGCTCACCCGGCCGGGCAGGCGCGATGCGAGGCCCGGGAAAACCGTCGCCTCTCATCAAACACACACGCGGCGCCGATCTCTCTCCTGTTGAGGAAAGAGGCCGGAGCCGCGTGAAGGTTCGGGCGTCGGGCGGAAAGGCGAGGACTTTCGAGGTCGCGAGATCGGAGGGGGGGACCTCTCTCGCATTTGGACGAGCGGCGGGGGGTGCCGCTCGTTTCGGTCCCGAAGGAGGCTCGCCGATCAGACCGTTGTCCCAAGGACGTTTGACATCAGGGGCTCGTCGGCTCGGCGGGGACTCCGGCTCCAGGCGCGGGGATCGCACCCGGAACTATGCCCTCGTTCGGGCCCGGCGGCGCCGGCACGGGGCCCGGGGCCGGTCCGCCAGGGGCCGGCGGCGGCGGGACCACGTTCAGCGGGCCGTTCACGTCGGTCGGACGGCCCAACTGGTTCTGGACCCCCGGGATGGTTCCCGGCGGGACCGGAGCGACGAGCGGGCCGGTGGCCGTGGGCTCGAGGCCCATCGCCTGCATCCGGGCCCGTTGCGTTGCGGCCTGCGTGTTCGCCCAGGGGAAATCCGGTCCTGGCGAGAAGTACTGGACGTCGTCGTGCATGTACTTGCCCGAAGGCAGCGTCATGCCGGCGTACTCCACCTGGCAGCCGGCCGAAGGCAAGAGCCAGCCGACGGCCAGCGCAGCCCAGGCCGCCCAGCGGCGGCTTCGGGGCCTCCGCGACGATCCCGTGCGGGGGGACCACATCGTTTCCACCCTCCTTGGCGTTCGTCGGCGGTCGCTCCAGGACCGCCGTCGGGGCATCCATTCCATTTCCCGTCCCCGAGGCCCGCGACCGTTCGGTGCGGTTGTCGGGGTTCGATGACACCTAGGAAATCGGACGATCGGGTCGATCAAGACCAATGATTCCGCCGGGATGGTCAAAAAGAACTCCGAAACCGCCCCGGCCAATCGGGCTTGGCCGTTCCCCGGCCCTCGATACAATGCAAATCGAAACGAGCCCGGGAGGGCGTGCCAAGGCCCGGTTACGTTTGTTGGTCGGATTGGGGTAAGAATTTGATGCTTTCGTTGGCCGAGGCGCGGGCGCGGATCCTTGATCTGGCCGAACCGGGCGAGCCGATCCAGGTGTCGTTGGCGGAGGCCCTCGGGCTGGTCCTGGCCGAGCCCGTCGTCGCCGACGTCGACCTGCCCCCCTTCGACCGGGCGGCGCTCGACGGCTACGCACTCCGCGCAACCGATGCTCAGCCGAGCGCCCGCCTGCGCGTCGTCGGCCCCGACGTCGACCTCCTGGGCGACGACGGCCTCGAGGTCGAGCGTGAGGAGGCCGCACGGATTAATCTGGGCGAGCCGATGCCCATCGGGGCGGACTCGGTCCTCCGGACCGAGGACAGCCGGCCCGAGCCCGGACTCGGCCCCCCCAAGCTTGTGGAAGTCCTCCGACCGCTCGAGGCCGGCCAGAACGTCGTCCCGCGCGGGTTCTATCTCCGTTCGGGCGTCGAGCTCGCCCCGGCAGGGACGAGGATCCGCCTCTCGATGGTCGGCCTGCTGGCCTCGCAGGGGTATGTCCACCCGCTCTGTTATCGGAGGGCCCGGGTCGCGGTCTTCGCGGTCGGCGATCACCTGGTCAATCCCGGCGAAGACCCGGTCATGGGCCGCGAACGGAACGCCGCCGGCCCGACGGTCGTCGCCCCTTGCATTCGGCTGGGGGCCACCGCCCACGACCTCGGGACGGTCCCCGAGGGGGAGCTCGACTCCGCCCTCTCGCGAGCATTGACCGCCCCGGTGGTCGTCATCCTCGGTGGGCAAGAGAGCGTCATCTCGGGCGCACTCGATCGCGCGGGCGTCGAGCCCGTGTTCTCGGGCGTCTCGCTGCATCCCGGCAAACGGCTAGGTTACGGAGTCGTTCGCGACTCTTACGGGCGGGTCGCCCACCACGTCTTCCACATGCCGTCGAGCCCGATCGCTGCGCTGACGGTGACGACCCTGCTGGTCGGGCCGCTGCTCGCTCGATTGCAGGGAGGGCCCGTCGCCCCCCCTGCCCTGACGGCCTCGTGGGATGGCTCGCACCGGCCGACCGACGACCGCTGCTGGGCCGTGCCCGTCACGCTCGCCATCAAGGATGGTCGCCTGCTCGCCTCGCCGATCGATTACCTCGGCAAGGACGACCTGCTCGGGTTCTCTCGAGCCGAGGCGCTGGCCTTGCTGCCGGCCCGGAGCGGCCCCTGGCGCGAGGGGGAAGTCGTGGAAGTCGCCCCACTCGGCCCCTGGCCGGCCGGCGACATCTGAGCGGAGACCGCGCGAGGAGCCGGTCCACCGGAGCTGCGCTGCGGCCGAGGCCCATTGCCGCGGCCGATCGACGCCGTTACCCGGCGACCCGACACCCCTGCGCCGGGCTCGCGGCGATTCCAGGCCAGCGACGTCTCCCGGAGTTTTCGGTCATACCGTTCCCTCGCCTCCCGCTTCTGGTCGTCGATCCGGAACGCGTCGACCGTCATCATCGTCCCCGTCGCCGGCTTCGAATTGCATCCGGGGGAGACCAGGGTTGAAGTCGCCAGGATCGGCGCGGCCCACCACCACGGAGAGTTGCCATGCCCGACGTGGTGGGGCCCGGCTTCTGCACGCCGGCCGCCCGAGGCCTCCATCGGCGTCCGTGCCGGCGACGGGATCGCTCTCGCACGCGAGAACAGGATCGGGAATCGCATGATCGTGCCTCCTCGATGGATCCGGATGGGGCGCGGGCGAGAGATGCCGGCGTCGTGTCAGTAGGACTCGCTCCCGATGACCTCGCTCCCGGCCCTGGTCGCGAGCCGCCACCAGGTGAAGCGGTCGATCGTGTCGCCGACGAACCGGACGCTGCCGTCGGCCATCATCACGTTGACCCCGCCCGGATGATGGCTCGTCGCGCCGGCCGAGAACGCCAGATCCGGCCCGCAGTCGGCGCAAGCCGTCTGGCAGCCGCCGATCGGGAAGCGGCGGTCGTTGGGGGTCTGCACGGCGTTGAACAGCGTGAGGTTGGTGTCGCCGTTGGCCCAGTACATCCCCTTTTGCTCATCGACGGTCCCGCCGTCCTTGAACGACTGGGCGCAGAGTGCGAGCGCCGAGAGGACGGCGTCGGGGTTCTGCTGCGCGTCGGCCATCCCCTGGCCGGTGTCGGGAAGACCCGTGACGACGAGGCGAGGGCCGATCCTCGCCCCCGACAGGTCGCCGGTCATGGCCTCGGAGAATGCGACGGTCGTGGACGTCCCATCGGGACAGTCGACGATTCCGTAGGAAATCCAGGGGGTGAACAGGCCCGAGCTGCCCGTCGGCGCGAGACGGTCGTTGGCGAAGAGTTTGGTGGTCGTCGTGCCGGTACAAGCATAGTAGTTGTTGGAGTGGTTCACCCCCGAATTGGGGTCGGAGGGGCAGAGGAACGCCTGGATCGTCATCAGCCGGACCGAGACGTTGAGTCTCCCTCCGGTCCACCCGCCCGGCGTCCAATTGAAGTTGGCCGCGTTGTAGATCGCGGATTGCTCGAGATAGGGGAGTAACGCCGCGTGGGCGCTCCAGCCTCCCCAGTCCCGGTAATCCGTCGCATCGAACATCGGGCTCTTCGAGCTGCCCAACGGGAAGGTGTTGTGCGCCGAATGGTATTGGTGGAGCGCGAGTCCGATCGACTTGAGGTTGTTCCTGCACTGGATCCGATCGGCCGCGGCCCTGGCCGCCTCGACGGCGGGGAGCAGGAGCGACGCCAGGACGGCGATGATCGCCACGACGACCAGCAACTCGATCAGGGTGAATCCGAGTCGACGCGAGCGCATAAGGGAGCTCCTCTGCGAATGCAGTATGAGGAGACTTGGGTGTTGGCCGGGGGCCGTCGAAATGAAATCGTACGCCGATGCAGGCCGAGGATCGGCTCGCCCTCGGCGACCGCGATATGTCACTTGAAAACGATCACGACCGTGGGAATGTATTTATCCTATCGTCTGCGGGCCGGAGGCGGATTACTCTGAACCTTCGCGAAACTTGTGGATTTCCCGAAGTCGGCGCGGTGGCGACTTACGGGACGTCCGGGAAGGCCCCGATCGAGGCGTCGAAGGGTGGCCTCGACGGGCCCAGTGTCACCCCGATGGCGAGGACGTCGACGACCCTTCAGGGCGGTCGGCCCGCTCGCGCCAGCGTCGGTACACGTCGATCCCCTCGGGGCGAGGCTCGTGGACCATGGGCATCCGGCGACGGTCCCAGGGCTTGCCGAACTCGTCGTAGAAATTCGATAGCTCGAAATACTTGCGGTCGTCCGTGTAGAAGGCGGAATAATCCTCGCGGGTCGTGATGAAGACGACGCGGTCGGGGCTGCAGTAATCCATGGCGGCCAGGCACATCGGGCACGGATGAGCGAGGATGTAGAAGTCGCAGCCGGCGAAGTTTTCGGACTGGAGCTTCGCCGACGCTTCCCGGATTGCACCGATCTCGGCAGGCGCCGTGGGGTCGTGCGTCTGCACGACCTGATTGCTCACTCTGCCAGCACCTCGCCATCCTTGACGATGATGCAGGCGAAAGGTCGCCCGCCTCGCTCGACGTTCGCCATCGCCAGGTCGATCGTGCGCCGGATGAAGTCCATGATTCGCATTTCCGAATCTGACAAGAAAACCGGTCGGACCCTCGCACTCGCCGCGCGAGTTATTTCGGAGGAGGATCGTCGCGCACGCAAGGCTCCGGCCTCGCAAGAGGGCCGGCGACGTCAAGTCCCCGCAAGGGGGCCAACATGCTCCCCTCCATCAGCTCCCCGAACGAGATTCGGCGATCCGGCGGTAGAGGAACTGGTGGTCGACATTGAAGAGGCGGCGATAGCTGAGCAGGACGACGCCGACGGTCCCGAGCGCGGTGCCGGAAGAGATCAGGAACATGATGACAATTTGATATTTGACGGCCTCGACCGGCGCGACGCCCGCGAGCAACTGCCCGGTCATCATCCCCGGGAGGCTGACGATGCCGACGACCATCATGGCATTGATGGTCGGGATCATCCCCGTCCGCACCGACTCCTGGATTGGTCGCCGGGCCGCCTCCCAGCGGGTTGCCCCCAGCGCGAGCAGGGCCTCGACTTCGACTCGACGCGCCGACAACTCGCCGCCGAGCCGGTCTAGCCCGAGCGAGATCCCGTTCAGGGCATTGCCCAGGATCATCCCCAGGAGCGGGATCGCGTAATGGGGCGAGTACCAGGGGTCGACCCGCACGAGCGCGAGGAGGGCGATCCCGGCCATCAACCAAGAGCTCGCCCAGACCGAGACCAGGCTGATGAGCCAGACGCCAGGGTAACGCAACTGGGTCCGCCGGACGCCGGCATAGCCGGCCACCATGGTCATCACCAGCATGATCGCGACGACCGCGTACCAACGGTCGAGCCGGAAGACCCACTGGAGGACCAGGCCGATCAGGATGAGCTGGACGACCGTCGCCGTGGCTGCGACCAGGAGCCTGCGCCCCAGGCCTAACCCTAGCGACAGGGAGATCCCGCCGTTGATCAGGATCAGCATCGCCGCGAAGCCGACCTGGAAATAGGAAAGCTGCAGATAAGGTGGCTTCATCCCGAAAGCTCCGCGTTCCGATGCACCGACCACATCATGACTCGTCGGCCGGTGAACTGCCCTTCATCGAGAAAGACACTGCGAAGGAGATGCCGACGATCGAGGTCCTCGCGTTCGTTTTCGACGGCCACACCCTCGTCGACCTGCGCCCGCCGGGACTATGCCCGGTGCACGGGAGGATGTATACCAGGTCGCCCGGCCAGGAGTAAGGCCGCAAAGGTTGCCAGGCCGTCATCAATGTGTGCGGCGGCAAGGTGCCCACCGAGTTCATCGATTTGCTGAAGCCGAGTTGATGACTCGCATCTTGAATTGTAGGGACGCTCTTGTGACAAATGAACGATCGCCGCCACCACCCGGGCTTCAGGCAGCCCGGGCAGGATGACGATCTTGTGCCCTTTGATTCCGGCCTACACCGCCGTGCTTCGGCGGTACCGCTCACTCCCGGGAAACCGATCCTCTGTGAGAAGATCGGCGCCGACTCGTGCGGTCGACGGGAATCGATGATCCTCGCTTCCTGGGTTGCAGGAAGTCGTTTGGCTTTGCTTCGTTTAGGAGGAATGTGCGTTGCAAGGTACTTCTAGGGTAGGCTGAAAATTTGACACAATTAAATATGCAAATGCATTTGCGTGTGAACGGCGTCGATTGGGGTTGGTCGCCTAGGCAAGCAAACGTGGTGCCATCCCGGATATGTCCGCCCGGATTGCCCAGGTCGTCGCATGCCGAAGGATCTATCGAGACTTCATCGCCTCTGCATGGCTTCGAGGGCCGCGATCCGCTCTCGTGAGGACTTAGGCAAGTTCGACGACCGGCACTCGGCAACGATCGCTCGCCCCTGCGTCATGATGATTCGCGGGGGCTTTGCGACCTCAGCCCGAGGCATCGGCGGTCAATCGTCCCGAGCGCATCGTGAGCCTTCGGTTGGCGATTCGAAGAGCCTGCTCGGGGTCGTGGGTGACCCAGACGAACGAGCGGGCCTGGGTTTTCGCCCGGAGCCACCGGGTCAGCAGGGCCTCGACCCTCTCCGCCGAGTCGCGGTCGAGGGATGACGTCGGTTCATCCAGCAGGAGGACCATCGGGTCGAGTTGCAACCCGCGGAGGAGGGCGACGACCTGGGCCTCGCCGCCCGAGAGGTCGCGGTGCGACTTGTCGAGGAACGTGGGGTCTCGGCCCAGGAGTTCGAGCCATCCGAGGATCCGGCCTTCGTCGAATCGCCGCCCACGATGGACGCCGAGCGAGTACGGGAGCTTCAGGTTGTCCTCCACGTTCCCCTCGAACACGGCGGCCCGCTGGGGGAGATAGAGGACCGCCGAACGGAATGCAGGGATCGTGTCGCCCTGGACGGGTCGGCCGTCCCAGAGGACCTCCCCCTCGTCCGTTGGGTCCAGCCGCGCGAGGGCTCGAAGGAAGACGGTCTTGCCCGCGCCCGAAGGGCCGAGAAGGGCGACGCGGTCACCGGGGCAAACCTCGAAGTCGGCGCCGCGGAGGAGCCAGGAATCGGCGGATCGGCGTCCGAGGGAGCGGGCCTGGAGGGTAGGCATGGGGATGATTCGGCCACGGATGGAACACGGATAAAACAAAACATGAAAATAAATATAATTGAATCACTGGTGTTACATCGGAAAGCCGGGGGCGAACATGGAGGCGATGTGGTCGGGGCGGCGGATGGCTTGGGTGGACATCCAGGCGTCGGCCTGGTTGCGGAGGGCGAGGCCCTCGTCGCCGCCGAGCAGGTTGCCGAGCCGGTGTTCGGCGACCGCGGCGCAGAGGGCCATGTCGGCCGTGCGGAAGCCCGAGGCGGCGGCGCGGAGGCGGGTGACGCACTCGTCCTGGCGACCCTGGAGCGACGCGAGCCCTGCGCGGGCGAGCGCGGATTGGGCGGCCGCCCAGGGGATGACCTCGCGGTCGAGCCGGGCGATGGCCTTCGAGGCCTCGCGGAGATAGAGGGCGGGGTCCCCTTCGCCGGTCGAGGCGGCGGAGAGGGCGCAACGCGCCCGCAGGCCCCACATCGCGACTCGGATGAACTGGACGCGGAGGAGCAGCGACTTCGAAAGGATCGGCCAGTGCTTCCGGATCCGTTCCCAGGCCGACTGCCCCTTGCCGAGGTAGAGCTCGATCTGGACGGTGGCCCAGACCAGGTCGTTGTGCTGGACGTGGTAGCCGTCCTGCGACCACTGGCTCATCACCCGCCCGGTCTCTTCGAGGGCCGCGGCCGGTTCGTCGGCCCCGAGGCGGGCGATCGACATGATATAAGTGCTCAAGTTCATCGCCGCGTAGAGGTCGCCACGCTCGAGGGCCTCGTTGATCAGCACCGGGACTCGGCGGGTGAGCTCGTCCCAGAGGCCCAGGTGCGACAGGGCCCAGAGCGCGTAGGCGTGCGCGGTGTCGAGCTCCCAGGCGACTCCCGTGCATTGGTCGCGGAAGATGACCTCGGATTTGTCGCAGGCCTCGAGGGCGGCCCGCCACCGGCATTCCAGATATGACGAGACGCCGACGGCCAGGGTGACCATCCCCGGCGCGTAGGGTTGGCCCGACTGCTGGGCGAGGGTCGCCGCCGTGTCGAGGAGCCGCACGGTCCGATGGTGGACGGCGGGTCCGCTCGTGGAGGTCTGGGCGGCCTCGACGGCCAGGGCGCGGGCGATGCGTAGGGGCTCGCCCGCCTTGAGGGCCAGGAGCAGGCCTCGGGTCTGGAAGTCGGCCCCTCGGATCCAGTCGACGTTGCTCAGGCCGATGCCGGCCGACCAGCTCACGTCGATCCGGCTGAGGTCGGCCGGGGAGAGCTGGCTCGTGTCCCGAGGCCGGAACCCCAGGCCCCGGAGGCGGAGCAGCCCTCGGCGGAGGAGGAGCGAGGCGAGGGCGCGATACGGCGAGCGCGGCAGCGTCATCCCGACGGCCCGGAGCACGTCGCGGAGCGCCTCCAGGCCCTGGTCGATGTGGCCGCTGATGAGGAATTGCATGGCGGCCCGGCGTCGGAGCTCGAGGGCCTCGGCGACGCTGGAGCCCTGGCAGGCCGAGAGATAGGCATTGGCGGACTCGGCCCCCCGGCCCGCGTTCTCGAGCGCCTGGCCGAGCTCCGAGCGGAGGCGGCGAGCCTCGACGTCTTCGACGGTGCCGGCCCCTCGGGGCCGGAGGTCGATGGCGAGCCGGTAGAGGGTCGCCGCGCGGTCGAACGCGAGCGCCTCGGCCGCCTGCGCGGCGGCGACGGCGAAATGGCCGCCGGCCCGATCGAGGATGCCGGCCTCCTGGAAGTGGACGCCCAGGACTTCGGGGTCAGCCCTCCCGGTGGCCTCGAGCGCGACGGCGAGTCGCCGGTGTCGTTCGGTCAGGGTCTTCGCCGGGAGGTGCGCGACGACGGTCTCACGGACTCGGTCGTGGTAGGTCTCGACCTGGTCCCCCTCGGAGGAGCTGCCGGCGACCCGGACGAGCCTCGCCGACCGCAGGAGGGCGAGGGCCGCTCGCTCGTCGCCGACGTCGCGCGCGAGACATTGCCAGGCGACGGACGGTTGGAGCGGCCTGCCCGAAACGGAGACGACTTCGAGGAGCTCCCTCGCCTCGGCCGGGAGCCGCACGACCCGTGACCAGAGCACCTCGTCGAGCGCGATCGGGTCGCCGGCGCTGTGGGGCGTGTCGCCCCCCCCTGCCCCCTGCACCGAACGGACGAGCTCGGCGACGAAGAACGGGTTCCCCCCCGACTCCCGGGCGATCGCCTCGGCCTGGCCCTCGACGACGGGGCCTTGCCCGCCGAGCAGGCGCGTGGCGAGGGCTTTCGACTCGGCGTGCGAGAGCGGGTCGACGTCCAGGACTCGGTGGTCGAACGACTCCGAATCGGTCCAATCCCGGAGCGCCAGGAGGAAGGCGTTCTCCGAAGCCTCCTCGGTGCGGTAGCAGCCGAGCAGGAGGAAGACCGGTGGGTCGGGGGGGCGGAGGATCTCGGAGAGGACGGCCAGGCTGTCGGAGTCGCCCCACTGGAGGTCGTCGATCGCAAGGACGAGCGGCTGGCGGTCGCCCAGGCGGGCGAGGAGCTCGCGGAGGGCCGCATACGCCCGTCGGCGAAGCTGTTGGGGGTCGGGGATTTCGACGTCGCGCCGGGGCGAGGCGGCCACGGCGTCGACCCGCCGGAGCACCGGGAAGACCCGGGCGAGCGGGCCCACGTCGCGCGGGAGGACCTCCTTGACCGCGTGCGACGGGAGGCGCCGGAGGTATCGGCTGAGGGCGTCGATCAGGCTGTCGAGCGCCTTGTAAGGGACCGACTCGCGTTCGTAGCAGCGCCCCGAGAGGACCACCGCGTCTTCTCGCACGCTCAGGCCGTCGAGGAACTTCTGGACGAGCGCGCTCTTGCCGACGCCGGAGCGTCCCCGGACGAAGACGACGACGGGGCTCCCGCCGGAGAGGGCCTCGAGCGCCCCGGTCATGGCGGCGCGTTGCGACTCCCGGCCGACGAACGGGAGCTCGGTCCCCGGGATCGTCGAGATTGCCTCCGGTGCTTCGTCCTCGGCGGCGCCGAGGCGCTTGAGGACCTCGCGACCGGAGGGGCGTTGGCGAGGGTCGCGCCGGAGGAGTTCGACGCAGAGGGCGTTCAGGTCCTCGGGGACCTCGGCGTTCAGGTCGCGCGGGGGCTTCGGCTCGAGGCGCTGCTTGTCCATAAGGACCTGGAGCGAGCCGCCGACGAACGGGAGTCGGCCCGTGAGCGCTTCATATAAGATGACGCCGACGGCGTACCAGTCGCTCGCCTGGGTCAGGTGCTGCCCGGCGGCCTGCTCGGGGGCCATGTAGCCCGCCGTCCCGACGAGCTGCCCTTCGGTGCTGTCGCCTTGCTCCTGCTCGACCGCCAGGCCGAAGTCCATCACCACGACGCGCCCTTGTCGCGCGACCAGGACGTTCGAAGGCTTGATGTCGCGGTGCAGCTTCCCGGCCTGGTGCAGGGCCGTCAGGCCCTCGGCGAGCTGTCGGAGGGCTTTGCGGAGGCGGATCCTCTGGTCGGTCCCGAGCCCCTTCGATCGGTCGGAGGCGTTCGGGCGGGCGGCCAGGGCGAGTTGCCCCATCGGCCGCGACCCTCGGCGGACGTACTCGAGGAAGTCGACCGCGTCGAGCAACTCCATCACGATGAACCACGACCGCCCGTCGGAAATCAGCTCGTACAGGGTGATCAGGTTCGGGTGGGAGACGTCCAGCAGCGTGCGAAACTCTTGCTTGAACCGGTAGATCGCGCCGGGGTCGACCCGCTGCATTGTCTTGACCGCGACGTCGACCCCCCGGTTCCGATCCCTGGCCCGGTAGACGACCCCCATCCCCCCTCGGCCGAGGACGTCGACGATGTCGTAGCCGTCGAGGATCGGCCATTCCTTCGCGGAGGTCGGCAAAGGGATTGGAAGCGGCGGGGGCTCGGACGACCCGAGGGCGACCGACTCGGCCGTGAAGTCGGCGGGTTCGAGGATGACGGCCTCGATGGACGAGGACTCCTCGATAGGCAGGACGGTCGCGACTTCGGAGCCCTCATCCTCGGAGTCAAGGATCGTCGACTGATGGGAGACGTTGTCGATCGCGCCGTGGATTTCGAAGAGGTCGCGGAGGGGGGCGGCGAGGTCGGGGAAGCGGGCTTGGTACTCGCCGAGGGAGGCGGCTTGCCCACGCTCCTCGCGCAGGACGACCTCGTTGTAGATCAGGTCGAGCAGCCCCTCGGGATCATCGCCGAGGGTCGGGAATCTTGCGAGGTAGTCTTCGACCGTGGCCGGCTCTCCGCGCCTCCAGCGGTTCCTCTGGTCGTCGAGGATCACCGGGATGGGGGGAGTCGGCCCGCCTTCCGCCGATTCGAGCCCGGAGGGGGGGAATGGGGTTGGCTGGTCGAGGGAATCAGCCATCGTCGGATTCGTCCAGGCCGATCTCTCGGGCGACTCGAGAGACGGCCCGAGAGAGCTTCTTGCGGAGGGCTTCGGCGTTCCCCCCCTGCTCCGCGGCGACCTCGGCCCACTCCCGGCCTTCCTGGCGGAGTTCCAGCAGGCGTCGTTCGTCGGGAGACAGCCGCGCCTGGGCCTCTTGCAGGAGCTCGCGGGCCGAGCAGATCCGGCTCGGGGTCGCGTCCTTCCCGGCGACTTCGACGGCCTCGAACGCGCCCTGGTCGACGCGACGGACGTCGCGACGCGCGGCGCGTTGGCCGTTCGCCTGATTCGCGAGTTTGTTCTTGGCCATCGTCGCCAGCAGTCGCATGAGCTGGTCGGGCGTGTCGAGCTCGTACTGCCCCATCGCCGCGCGGACGAAGAAGCTGGCCATGACGGACTGGCAGATGTCCATGGAATCGAGGACGCGACCGAGCCGAGGGTCCGCCAGTCGGACCCTGGCCGCGCGTCGGACCATCGGCTCGAACCGGCGGACGAGCTCCGCCGCTGCCGTGTCCTCGCCCGCACGGACTCGTCCGATCAGATCCTGGAACGTCTCAGTGTCCGACATCGCGATAGCTCCTCGAAAAGAGGCCGGCCTCCCCGATTGTACCGGGAGGAACCGGTCCTACTCCACGGTTTGCAGGAGGCTTGGGCGGAAAAGGGATCGACTACGCTGATGGTAGGACGCCGGGCCCGGTTCATCACCCCGAGCCCGGCGTGTGACGGGTTCGAAACCCGGCATATTCTTCAAAACCGGCGTTCTGCCGCAGTCGCTGCCGATCCCTCCAGGGACCTCGCAGACCGGGTTCATTCTCTCGGACGGACTATTACAAGCCCGAAGCGCAAGCGAGTGGATCCATCCCGCAGACGTCGAAAATCATTCACTCGCTTGCGCTTCGGGCTTGTACTGTCGAGTAGCGGAACTCGGATGTTGACCGCAAGACCCGTTCAGGGCTCAACGTGTTGGGCCTGGCTCGGCGGTCATCGTCCTCGAGGGCCGGACAAGCGGTGGGAAGATCGGCAAGCAGTCTGTCCCGCAACAGAACGCGATCCCATACGCTTCGTGACCATCCAGACGCTCGACCTGGCCAAAAAGTTCTCGAATCCCGCGAATGGCCCCGCACTACCGATCACGAAGACCTGGCGAGGCTCCATGCATCGATGGAAGCACGCCTCGAACATGCCTTCATCCCGTTCAACGACCCTGTCGGATTTATGTGTTTCGCCCTGTTCGTATCGAACGCGTGTTTCGTTGACCTTGAGTGGTCACGCGAGGCATCCCTTGCCGTTTTTGTCGGCAGAGGTTTTAGTGAAAATTATATGAAGACAAGTTGGGTTCTCCTTGTCGGCGACGACCAGGACGGCGGGATCTTCACCCGGACGTTCGGGAAGCTGGTCCTGACCCCAAACTCCTGGTTCGACCAGGCCCGTGACAGCTTCATCTCCTGGCCCGAGTTCTTCGAGCGGGTGCGAGCCGAAACCGAGGAGACCTTCGTCGCCTGGGCCCATCGCCACAGGGCCCTCGGACAACCGATCAAACAGATCTCGCAAAAGCCCTACGCCTACTCGCTCGCAAGTGACCCCGGCATTCGCTTGCGGAACGAGTCTAACACGCCCCTCCTCTACCAATTTCGCTGGACCGGCGAGGACGACTGGGAGAACGCCCGGATCGCTCCCAGATCCGTGAACCGTCACGCCCCGCCCCCGGCCCGAAGCGGCGAACCCGCCCAGCTCGACATCCGCTACGAGGGGGGCAAGACGGCCGAGCTCAAGGTCGGCAAGGCTTACCGGTTCCACGAGAAGTGAACCGACGTTTGAGGGGAGGTTGCAAGGCGAACCTTCAGCCCTTGGACTCTCTATCGTCGCACGATGCTCACCGGATCGACTGGGGCATGACGCATCGATGGGAACTTGCTCGACGATCGGTTTTCATTCGTGGATGTAGGCCCAGGTGCGAATCCGTTCGACTCCGTTGTCCTGAATCCTCTTGGGGTAATTCTCCGACGGCCAGTAGATGAACCAATCGAAGTTGAAGATGCCGGATGGGCAGTTGATCTTCAGTTCGTACGTGTCGGGCTTCCGATCGAGGTCGTTCCGGCCCTTGCTGTAGATCCAGTCAGGATATCCAATCATTTGGGTGCTGGGTATTTGCGGGAGATATCGGGGGACGAGGAGGCTGAGTTCCTCCGGGTAATCACCCTTGTCGCGACGATACTGTGCGAGGGCTTGCACGATGCCGTCTCACACGCGGGAAGCCCGGACGAACGCCTGGTGCCGAAACGACCATGTCGATCTCAAGGCCAGGATCGTGAGCACAAGAAAGCACCCGCACGCCAGTGCCTTCGAGATCCGTTTCACGAACTCGCCATCGGTGTGGCAAAAAATAAGACTTGTGATCAAAAAATAAATAATAAATAATGGAGATATAAATATAGAGAGAATCGAAAACCTGGACGCGATGAGGAGGAGGTCGGCGACGATGCCGAGGAATGCCGGGTACGGCAGGAGGCACATGCTCTGGGAGACAATGAGAATCGGGGGAAACAACAGCGCTGGGAGCCACCAAAACACCAGCGTTGGGAGCCACCGATCCTTCAGCGTGGTCATTTTCCCCTCCACCTGTTGTGTTACTCGTCCTCGCCCCCTCATCAACCAAGGATGACATCCGCCGCCCTGGATGTCCACGGGGGTGGCGTTGGTGCGAACCGCCGCTTCGCCAAACTTGCCTGGGATCGGCCTGGGGTCGGTGAAGTGGGTGAACGCAACGCCAGGCTGGCCGAATCGATATTCGTTCGTATGGGGAGATTGAGGTTTTTCGGAAATCGCCGGGGCGAAGTCCCAATCCTGGCCCCGATCGTAGATAGTCTGTCGAGGGGAAAGCGCCACCCCAATCCCAAAACAGGTCGAGTGCTGGAGTTCCTTCGTTGGGACTCCTCGTCACGCCAGGGGTCGGCGTTGATAGGCTCCGAATGTCGTCGAGTCGAGCTTCGGCCGGGGATCACGGTAGGCGGCCCATTCGGGAGGAGTCATCCACGATGCGCCAGGGCCTTGAGGTCGTCGTGCTCGTCGTTCTGTCCGCGACTGTATGCGTCGCGAAGAACGCTTCCGGAGGTTTGGGCTCGGGGGTTTTCGACGAGGCCCGGCTCTTCTCGGGGGCGGCTGCGGCCCGAGGGGTGGAGAGTCTCCGCGCGTTCGAGAAGGCCAAACGACACCCGATCTACGTCGTGACCGCCGAGTCGCTGGGCGGGCAGAGCCCTCGCGATCGCGCGATCGCCGAGGCGGGGCGTCGAGGTCCGGGGGGGCTGACGATCCTCATCACGAAGAAGGACCACCGCATCTTCGTCTGGCCTGACCCCGAGGCCCTCGACGTTTTTCCGCGGTCGTTGACGGTCGACCTCTCCGACGCCCTGCTCCGTGCGCTCCGCCAGGGGCAGCCCGACGAGGCCTTGCACGCGGCGACGACGATCCTCATGGTCTCGTCAGGTGCGGTGGCGAAGCCCGAGAATCCCACGGACACAATCTGGACGACGGACGTCGGCGAGGCGGACGCTGGCCAGGCCTTGTTCAACGGAGACGACCTGGGCGGGTGGAGCGTCGTCGTGGGGGATCCCAAACTCTGGTCGACGGCCGAAGGCGAGGTTCGGTTCGCCGGCGACCTCGGCGCGATCTTCACCGAGACGGACTACTCGGATTTCGAGCTTGGCCTTGAGTACAAGCTCGGCGAGAGCGCAGACGTCGGGGTCGCGCTCCGGTGCCAGGCCTCGGGCGACCCGTCGACGGCAGGCTGGGAGGTGCGACTGGTCGACGAGGGGATCCACCGAGGCCTGAAACCCGAAGAACGCCATGGCGCGATCCTCGGCGTTTCTCCTCCGTTGCGGTCGGTTGCGAGGCCCGTGGGCGAGTGGAACCGGCTCCGTATCGTCGCGCAGAACCGGAAAATCTTCGTCTCCCTCAACGACGTGACGATCCAGGACTTCGACCTCGACGCCCGGCGACAGGACGCGACGGCACACCCCGGCCTCTTCCGGACCGGTGGGCGGATCGGCCTTCGGGGACGTGAAGACTCCGTCGCCTTCCGCAATGTCCGCGTCCGCGAGATCCAGGGGCAGCCCACGCCGGTCTTCGACTCGGGGGGGCACCAGGCGAGGGTCACCGACGTGGCCTTCACCCCCGATGGTCGGTCGCTGGTCTCGGTCTCGTTCGACAAGAGCGTCCGGGTCTGGGAGGTCGCGAGCGGGAACCTTGCCTCGACCTTCCGTCCCCCCTCGGGGCGCCGAAGGATTGGCGAGCTCTTCGCGGTCGCCGTCGCTCCCGACGGCCGGACGATCGCCGTCGCCGGCTATTATCCCCACGCATATCTGATCGATCTCGAATCCGGCCGGCTCGTCCGCTCGTTGGACGGCCACTCGAGCTCCATCGAGAGTGTCGCGTTCTCCCCCGACGGCCAGCAGGTGGCGACGGCCAGCGGCGACGGGACCGCCCGGACCTGGGACGTGAAGACCGGCCGGGTTGTGCGGACGTTCTCCACGCGCAAGATCCGCGTCCATCAGGTTGCGTACTCTCCCGACGGAAGCCGCCTGGCTGCAGTCTTTGCCGACGGTGGGGCGATCGTGTGGTCAATCGAGGATGGGGCTACCGTCGCCGAGTTGCCGAAGGAGACCCACGCGACTTCTGTGGCCTGGGCCCCGGACGGCTCTCGTCTGGTTTCGGGAACGTCCGACTCCAAGGTTGTGGCCTGGGACCTGACCGGCAAGGTCCAAAAGAGCATCGCCGTCCCCGGGAAAGTCGGCCAGGTGAGATTCGTGGGAGGCTCACGCAAGCTGCTCTACACCTGGAGCACGGCCAAGACCCCGAAGCCCGAGTCGGGGGCGGTCGTCCTCGACCTCGAGTCGGGAAAACCCCTGTCGCGCTTCGACCAGTCGACCTTCCGAGTCCTCTGTGGGGCGGTCTCGCCCGACGGCGTGCTCGCCGCCACCGCGGGGGACGACCCCGCGGATCTGCGGATCTGGCGTACGGAGGACGGTGAGCCTCGGCATCAGCTCCGAGGCAAGGGGAGCGTGAAATGGAGCGCCGGCTGGGGGCCGGACGGGCACGAGATCGTCTGGGGAAACGAGCTCTACCGCGACCGCGCCCCCAGGCAGAACGACCACGGGCCGCTCGACCATTCGTTCCGGTTCGACACGCTCGAGCTGGGCGAGCCGCATGGGGCGATGGTCCGAGGGCGGAGCACGTCCGGCGACCTCGCCTTCAAGGCCGAAGGGCCGAAGACGATCGCCGTCGTGCGGGGCCAGGAGGTTTTGAACCGGATCGACACCGCGCCCCTCGGCGGACAGCCCGGCTGCGTCACCTGGCTCGACGACGACCGCCTGCTCGTAGGGAGCCTCTTCGGTGACCTCACCATGGTCGAGGCCAAGACGGGCAAACTGATCCGACGGTACCAGGGCCACCTCGGGGCTGTCCGGGCGATTGGCCCGTCGCCCGACCGTCGCTACTTCCTCACCGCGGCCTTCGACCACGTCCTGCGAGTCTGGTCGTCCGAGCGGGCGGCGACCCTGCTGGTCCTCTACGTGACCGACGGCGGCGACTGGATCGTTTCGACCCCGGGCGGCTATTATGCCGCCTCGCCGGGGGGCGAGCCGTTCATCGGCTGGCGCGTGGGCCGGGGGATGAACGCCATGGCGTCGTATTATCCCGCTTCGCAGTTCCGCAGGACGCTCTACCGCCCCGACGTGATCAAGCGACTGCTCGAGGACGGGAGCCTGGAGTCGGCCCTCGCCGGTGCCGACGCGGCCGGGGGAAGAGAGGGGCGACCGGTCGAAGTCGCCGAGATCCTCCCCCCGAAAGTGGCCATCACCTCGCCGAAGGCCGGCCGGACCCGGATCGAGACCCCGTCCCTGTCCGTCGAGGCGATCGCCTCGAGCTCGGGAGCGCACCCCCTGACTTCACTCCGGCTCCTGCTCGACGGCCGCCCCGTCCCCGACGGGCTCAAGGTGATCTCTGACGCGAGCCTCCGCGAGGGGCGCGGGGCGTGGACGGTCGAGATGCCTCAGGGCCGACACACCCTCGCCGTCCAGGCCGAGAGCGCCGTCAGCAAGGGGGTCTCCGAACGCGTCGAGATCGTCCGCGGGGACGAGGCGGGCGCCGCGAAGTCGTCGGGGACGTTGTACGTCCTGGCCGTCGGCATCAACCGCTACGCCCATCTCGGCTCGCGCTTCCAGCTCGGCAGCGCCGGGCCCGACGCCCGCTCGGTCGTCGAGGCGTTCCAGCAGCACAGCCGATCGCTCTACAAGGCCGTCCAGGCCCGGATCCTGGTCGACGGCCAGGCTACGCGTGCCAATATGCTCAAGAGCTTCCGCTGGTTGAAGGACGCCGCGAAGCCGGGGGACAAGGCCGTGGTCTACTACGCGGGACATGGCGACAACCGGCTCGCCTGGAGGTTCTGCATCCTCCCCACCGACGCGAAGCTCGACGACCTGAAGTCGACCGCGATCTCCGACGGCGACCTCGAGCGGGCGATCGGCGATTTGCCCTGCACGACCTTGCTCGTCCTCGACGCCTGCTACTCCGGGAGCTTCGGCGAGGCGTCGCGGAAGGCTCAGAAGAAGGCTCGAAAGCCCGGCGGTCTGTCGCGGTCGACCGACGCCCTGGCCGGATCCCTGGTCAACGAATACGGCCTCGCAATCCTCTGCGGCGCCCGCGGGGACCAGGAAGCGATCGAGGAAGGGGGCCACGGCTACTTCACCCAGGCCCTGGTGAGCGGCCTGGCCGGCGACGCCGACGTCAACCGAGATGGCGTGGTCGAGCTCTACGAACTCCTCCCCTTTGTCAAGTCGCGCGTGGACCAGCTCTCGTCGGGCGACCAGGTTCCCGTGGTCGGCCTTCCCCTCACCGTCGAGTCCTTCCCCCTCGGGAAGCCCTGAGTGTCGGGCTCGAAGCTTTTGCCGCGAAGCCACGGGTGGCTGATTGAGGTTGACGACCTCCGGCGAACCGTGGATAAGACGCATTACGACGAATTGTAGTAGGACGGTCGCGGCGCGGATGCGTGTTGCGAGCCGCCCTGCATTGGATTCTCGTTCAACGGATCGCAGGCCTGTTGTGTGGACGAGGGAGGGTTCCGTTCGCCGCATGCCGTCGGAGGACGCGGCTCGGCGTGTGTGCCGCTCAAGGACGCGGGGCAGCCTGGTTCGATCGCCCCGTCCGAGGAATGGACTACGTCCCGTCGAAACTCGAGTCTCATCGAGCCCACGAGGAATGATCGCTGATGACCTCTTCTCTCAAGTCGTGGTCGCTCAACCGGTGTGCCCTCGTCATCCTTGGCGCGACGCTGCTCGGGTCAGGCTCCGCTTCCGGGCAGACCGGCGTGGTCGGCATCGCCTACCCTGCAAATGGGATCACCATCGACGGTAATCTGGGAGATTGGCCGAAAGGGTTGCAAGCCTTCCCCATCGACCGCGTCGAATATGGTGACAGGCTTGGCGGAGATCGCGACCTGAAGGCCCACTTCCGGCTCGCCTACAACCCCGGAGAGCATGCCCTCTACGTCGCCGTCGAGGTTGACGACGATTCGACCATTCTCGACGGTCCTGGGGAATCCCGTTGGGATGGCCGGGACGGTTGTGAAGTCTTCCTCAATGTGCTCCATGACAACAGTGGATCGCCTTTCACTCAGTACTCTCGATACGGCGGTCATAACCGGGTCGTCGGACCGCCTGGAGTGTCCGAATCGTCGGTGAAGGTCGCGGTCGTCCGGGAGGATTCGCGGCTCCTCTATGAGTGGCGCATCGAGGTCGCCAGCGAGCTCGATCCTGACCGCGTGATCGGGTTTGACATCGCCGTGGCGGACAAGGACGCGGACGGCTCGTTCTCCTGGGCCGCCTGGGGGCGCGGGCCGCAGAAGATCAACATGCCGAACCGCCTGGTTTCTCATTCCGCCCTTCGCGGCGAATTCCTCCTCGTGAATCCCGGAACGCAATTCGGCGAGGCGACCGGATCCGTTGCCTGGAAGGACCCGTGGTCGGCGGCCCTGCCGACTCGAGTCCGCATCCAGTCGTCCCGCCACGGAGCGTTGTGGCGGACGGCGATCGTCGACCCGAAGGGAACTTACAAGGCCGACCACCTTCCCGTCGGTCCGTACACGATCCACTCGGTGGATAGTGCGGGCCTCCGGGTCGAGGAAGAGCCCCACGTCGATATCACCGTCGAAGCCGCCCAGACCGCGAGGGCCGACCTCCTCCCCGTCACGCCCATCCCCTGGCCGGGGCTGATCGGCACGGGTGGGGTACTACGGGGCGGGGGACCGTTCAACCCGGCCAAGTTCGACCGCTTCGTGAAAACGTATCTCGATTACTACAAAATTCCGGGCATCTCGGTCGCCGTGATCAAAGATTTCAAGGTCATCTACCACCACGGGTTCGGCGTCAAGAACACGACGACCAGGGAGCCGGTGACGGACGACACCGTGTTCGAAGCCGCCTCCATGACGAAACCGGTTCTCTCATACATGGTGCTCCGGCTTGTGGATCGAGGCGTCCTCGACCTCGAGACACCGCTCTACACCTATCTGCCCTGCGAAGACCTGGCCCACGACGATCGCCACAAGCGCATCACGGCCAGGATGGTGCTCACGCACCGGACCGGCCTGCCGAACTGGCGATCGGGAAAGCTTGGTTTTAAGGTCATGCCGGGTTCGGAGTTTACCTACTCGGGCGAGGGCTTCGTCTACCTCGGTAAGGTCGTCGAGCACGTGACGGGCAAGACGCTCGTCGACCTCTGCCGTGAGGAGGTGTTCGCACCGCTCGGGATCGAAAACGCCTCGCTCGTCTGGGACGAGGGCGTCGCGCGACTCGCCGCGACGGGCCACAACGGCACGACCCCGTTACAGACGATCAAGTGGGACGACCCCAACATGGCGGCGAGCCTCCACGTCGACGCCAAAAATTACGCCAGGTTTCTCATCGCCGTCCTCGAGGGCAAGGGCCTCGCCGCGGCGACGTCCAAGGAGATGCTCCGAAACCAGCAAGTGACGATTCCGAGTCGACCAAGAACGTCGTTGGGCCTGGGCATCGTCATAGAGGAAACGCCGCTCGGTGTCAACTACGGGCACAGCGGGGAGAACCCGGGCTTCACGAGCCGTTCCGTGTTGTATCCGGACCAAAGGATCGGGTACGTCTTGCTCGTTAACAATTACGACGTAGAAAAGTTCGACAAGGTGTTAAGTGCGTATCTGGTCGAGGGGAAGTCGGCCTTGAAGGATGATCATTGAGGACAACGACGTAGGATCCGCCACAGGTCAAAGAAGAGACCTTTTAGCCACGGATGAAACACGGATAAATCAAGAGATCGAAGAATTATCAGCAGATGACACAGATTGGAAATTGAATAAAATATTAAAATTTGTTTGAATCGAGTGTCTGTGTTAATCTGCGTAATCTGTTGATCGTTCTCTTGATTTATTCGTGTTCCATCCGTGTTTCATCCGTGGCTAACGAATTATCGAAACCGTGAGGCCCGAAAAGTCGACGACCCCCGGGACGGCCCGACGCGGCCTTCCCTGGGGGGCGTTCATTTGAGCAGGATCGGCCATGGCACAACCGACGAGGGTCGTCGGTTGTCGCAAGGGGATGGCTCGGCGCCCTCGGCGGGCGCCGAATGTTTCGATCGCGATCGCGACGTCACTCTTTCTTGACGGCGTCCTGGATCTTCTCGCCGCCCTTTTCGAGGCCGGCGCCGGCCTTCTCGACGACCTTGCCGGCCCCTTCGACGACCTTGGCGGCGGTCTCTCCGGCTTTCTCTTTCACCGTCTCAACGGCGGCCTTCTCGAGCTTCTCGCCGGCCTTCTCGATGGCGGTCCCGGCCTTCTCGACGACCTGACCCGTCTTGTCGGCGGCCTTGGCCCCGTATTCCTTGGCCTTATCCACGCCCTTGTGAATGGCCTCAGCGGCGTTGTGCTCCATCTGGCCGATCTTGCTGGGCTCGGCGGGCTGGCCCGGCGGAGGGGTCGTCTCCTCGCCGCCGCAGCCCGGAAGGGCCACGATCCCGAAGGCGAGCAACACGGCGGGGATGCAGTGCCACGAATTCGAAACTCGCATGTCGTCGGCTCCGTTTTTCGCGAAAGTTTGCGCCTGGAGCGAGCAGGAAGATGCAGGAGGACAATCCTCGAGGTCCGGGCTCGAGCCCTGACTTGCGATCTCCGATTCTCCGGCGATCCGACCGACGCAACGCCGATCGGAACAACGGCTATGATGGACTCGCCGGGGGGGGCCGGGCAAGGGCTTTCTCAACATCAATAGGGAGGGACGAGGCGTCGGGCGCCCAATCCTCGCAAACTGGGACACGCCAACCCTTCGTCTCGCAGGCTCCCCGAAACGCCGACCTGGCCCGGGGCGGCCGGGCGCGGCTCCCCGACATCCCCGAGCCAGGTCGTTTATTTTAGGCGGGAGGTGTGCGTCTCGTTAATTAGTCATTTTTTCCATATTTTTAATTATATTGAACACCTGAGGCGTGGTAACGCCTGAGCAAGTGCTCCATTCACGCGAACCGCGAATCCCCGGCCTGGCGGTCGGCCGATAGGAGCCCGCCGGCTCGGTCGCGTGGGACCGACCTGGGGCTCCGAACACAGAACGTTGGGACCTGTCGCGAAAAAACGAGACCGCTCATCTCGCGAGATCGGTTCTGTCATTCGCGTCGGCCGTGTCGCGGGTCCCGCGTACTCTGGGTAGCACCGGTTGGCACAACCGGTGTCGCGCAGCGACAAGAGGTCATTAGGTAAGTCGTCGAGTTTGTAGGTTGTCGCCAAACATGGACATGCGCATCGTCCCTGCCCACCGGAGTGATCCGTGGAAGGGAGGCCGACGTCATGGGCGGTGTACCTCTTGCCGCTGCTCGACAGGTGCTACCCTTGATCCGCTGTGGTCAAATCCTCGCGCGTCGAGAGTCTGGTCGAGATCTGCGAGGCGTGTCGAAAGTAGGCGGTCTATTCTTGGCGGCCGATTTCCCCGGATTTAATAAAGTCGCACTGGCGACTTGGTAACGTGTACGCCATACTTGGTATATTGGGAAGATAGGGGTAGCGAAGCGTGATCTCGCGATTCTGCCTTACCAAACCGGCTTGATGAGAGCCGGCCGGGGCGGGTCGATCCTCCTTCGGGATGACGCGGCATGGCCGCCCGCCGATGTCGACGGGGCTCGGCCGTTCGGCGGTTGCCGGGGGTGACCTCGATACGGGCCCCGCGGATTTCGGTGCGACGGTGCACGAGTTTCGACGCGGACGGGGTATTCAAGGAAATGCCCGTGACAGACTCGAACGTTAACTATGATGAGGGGTTCTCGACGACCTCGGTGACGTTGTTGGGCCGCGTCCGCGAGTCCGACCCGGGCGCCTGGGAACGGTTCGTGAACCTGTACGGCCCGCTCGTCTTCCGCTGGTGCCGCCGCGCGGGCCTGCAGGACGCGGACGCGGCCGATGTGGGACAGGACGTCTTCCGCACGGTCGCCCGCTCGATCGCAGAGTTCGAGCACGGCCGTAACGGGGGCTCCTTCCGCGGTTGGCTCTGGACGATCACCCGTTCCCGGATCCTCGACTTCCTCCGCAAGCACGAACACTCGGTCAAAGGGGTCGGCGGCAGCGACGCCCAGATGAGGCTCCTGGAGCTCGCCGACGTCGACCTGGACTCCGACGACCCGACGGATGACGACGACAAACTCCAACTCATCCGCCGAGGCGTCGAGATGGTCCTGGTGAACTGCAAGGAGCAGACGCGCCAGGCCTTCCTCCGGGTCGTGATCGAAGGGCACCACGCCGCGGACGTGGCGCGAGACCTGGGAATGACGGTGAACGCGGTCTACGTCGCCAAGTCCCACATCCTCCGTCGGCTCCGCGAGGAGCTCGCCGAGCTCGTCGAACTCTGAAATACGAAGGGGGATAGCCCCCCGCCCCGATCCCCGATTCATCCGTCTCCTCGTCCTCGACGAGGAAGGCTCGAGGAACGTCCATGGTCGCCTTCGCCCCCCAATACCCGGCGCCCGGCTGCCCCGATCGGGCGAAGCTCGTCGAGTTCGACCTGGGGCTGCTCGGCGAACTCGAACTCGAGTCCGTCGGCGAGCACCTCTCCTCCTGCGACCATTGCGAGGGAGTCCTCCGGGACCTGCATTCGCGGTCCGACGACGACCCCGTCCTCCGGCAGCTCAAACGCTCGATGGAAGGGCCGCCGACGCCGACCGAACCCGCCTGCGCCCGGATGGAGGCGTTGGCCAGGGCCTTCGGCCTCTCGGGGATGTTGTCGGGGCCGGGCCTCGACGACCCGATCGCCGGGGTCGACCTCGAAGGTCACCCTTCGTTCGGCCGATACGAGCTGCTCGAGAAGCTCGGCCAGGGGGGGATGGGGGTCGTCTATCGGGCGAGGCAGACGGCCCTCGACCGGCCGGTCGCCCTGAAGATGGTGCTGGCGGGCCACCACGCGGGGACCTCAGCCGTCGCCCGCTTCAACCTCGAAGGCAAGGCGATCGCCCGGCTCCGTCACCCGAACATCGTCCAGGTCTACGATCTCGGCGAGCACGACGGCCTCCCCTTCCTCTCGATGGAGCTGCTCGAAGGGGGGAGCCTCCGCGCCCGGCTCCGAAACGGCCCGATGGAGATCCGAGACGCCGCCGAGCTCCTGAGGACCCTCGCCCTCGCGGTGGCCTATGCCCACGACGAAGGGGTCGTGCACCGCGACCTGACGCCGGCGAACATCCTCTACGAACGGGAGGGGATGCCCAAGATCACCGACTTCGGGCTCGCCAAGCTCCTCGACTCCGAGTCCGACGACTCCGGCGAGATCCCCCTGACCGGGACCGGGACCGTCCTCGGCACGGCGCAGTACATGGCGCCCGAGCAGGCCGAAGGGCGGCCGGGTTCGAGCGGGACGTCGGCGGATGTTTACTCACTCGGCGCCATCCTCTACGAGACGCTGACCGGCCGACCCCCGTTCGTCGGCGGGACCAAGCTCGAGATCATCGACCTCGTCCGCAAGGCCGAGCCCGTCCCCCCCTCCCGGCTTCGGCCCGGGATCCCCTTCTGGCTCGAGTCGATCTGCCTCAAGTGCCTCGAGAAGGCGCCCGAGGTGCGCTACGGCTCGGCCCTGTCGCTGGCGACCGACCTCGATCGCTGGCTCCGCGACGAGCGGCCCCAGGGAGTTCCCAACCCCATCCGTCGTCTCACGCGGGTCCTTCGCAAGAACATGCTGGTCATGCTCGGCGGGTTGACCGTACTCGGTGCTGTCGCAGGCGCCTATCTCCGAGATCCGGACCGCCCGATGCGCGAGATCCGGAGCGAGCTCGCGAAGGGCCGGCCCGTGACGCTCGTCGGCAAAACGGGGGGGCCGCGATGGTCCCGCATGATCACGGCCAAGACGACCAGTCAGATCCATTCGGACCGTGCCGGTACGTTCAAACTCTCCGCGTTCACGGATATCTGTCTTCTCGAGCTCGTGCCCGATCCCCAGTGGCAAAGCTACCGGTTCTCTGCGCAAGTCCGACACGATAACGGCGATCCCCATAGCGAGGTCGGCCTCTACGTCGGCCGGCGAATGTATCCTTACGACGGAAAAGATGTTCACTTTTTTGTGCGGATGGACTTCAACGTCGTAGGGTCGCGTGCGGAATACCTGGGGCTCATCCCGGGACATCGTCCGCGAATCCCGCCTCCTCGGACCAACACCGTGCGGTTTCATCCTCATCTCTATTCGGATGAGACCGTCATGCCGAACATCGCGGCGCGCTTCCCTGGCGCCAGGGAATGGATCCGGTACGAACCGCTTGGCCTTAACAACGGCCGGTGGCATGACCTCGAGGTGGTCGTCACGCCCACGACGCTCACCGCAACCTGGAACGGGCAGAAGTGTCCCCTGCCCGTCGCCGATATCGAGCGCGACATCATCGACGATTCGGCAAAAGGCCCCGAGCTGTCCCCCATGCTCATCCCCAAGGGGCTCCGGCCGTCGTTCGACGCCCGAGGGGGCCTCGGTCTCTACATGAAGAGCGCGTCGGCCGCATTCCGATCGATCAGCCTCACTCCCTTGTAGCGCAACTCGGGTATTCACATCCTTGGAGGAATCCGACGTGGCGGTGAAGATCAAATGGCCGACCGGGTCCTATCCTGTCAGGACGGTTGCCGGAGCGTTTCCCGTGAGCGGTCGCGCCGGCGCGGCGATCACCAACGTGGCCGGGATATGCCGATCGTTATCCGAGCCCGAAGTGGTCGTCGAGGCGACGTGGGTGGAATACAGTCCCCGTCGGAACGGGGCTGACGGCGACGCCCGCTGGTTGATGGTCTTCCGGCTCACCAAACCGGGTGAGTACCAACTGACGGTGACCGGCTTCGACAAGGAGGGAACCCAGTCGTCGGACAACGTCCAGATCACCACGTCGGACCAGGACGGCAGTCCCCTTGGCTCGTCGTCGATCTCTTGGCCGAGTAACGGAGAAAACATCTCCGCCGAAGCAGACGATTTCTGCCCTTACGGCGAGCTGGATGACTACCCGCTCGGCTCCGTCACCTTGACGGGATCTCACACGGTCGCCCTGCTCAGTTCCTACGGGGACTACGTGACCTTGAACTTTTGGACGGCCCAATTCGATACCGTCCCACCCGGGAGCTACACACTCACGGTTAAGGACAGCAACAACAACGGGGATTACAAGCACATCACCGCCTGATCGGTCGGCTCGTTCCGCAAGCCCCGAGGCCCCACCGAGCGTCGATCCCACCTCGACCCGGCTATTCTCCAATTGGCCTCTTACGCTATCGATAATTTCGGATAAAATAAGCCGGTCGATAAATATTGTAAAATCGAGCGGTGGCATTCATCTCGGGGAAATCTCATGAGTCGTCGCGCGTTCACGTTGATCGAACTCCTGGTCGTGATCGCAATCATCGCGGTCCTGATCGCTCTGCTGCTCCCCGCCGTGCAGGCGGCTCGCGAGGCGGCGCGGCGGCTCCAGTGCGTCAACAACCTGAAGCAGATTGCCCTGGCTTCCCATAACTGCCTGGGGGCGAACGGAGCCTTCCCGCAGGGGATCACCCCGGCCCCTGCCCAGTCCTCGACGCTGGTGTCCCTCCTGCCCTGGATGGAGAACGTGCCGATCTATCAGGCGTTCAACTTCTCGAGCAACGTCACCACCTCGATGGATAACTTCACGGCCCGTTGCGCGTCGATCTCTTCGATCCTCTGCCCATCGGACCCCTCGACCGGGGTTTGGCCGGAGCCGACCCCTCCCCCCGGGCTCGCGGGGATCTCCATGGCCCGCTCGAATTATCTCGCCAACCTCGGCAAGAGCGGTTGGATCTATGACAAGCTCAACACGATCGTCAAGCCGACCGCCTACTGCGGCGTGTTCGCCGTCGGCTCGGCGACGAGGGACGCCGACATCCCCGACGGCACCAGCAACACCGCGCTCTTCGCCGAAATCAAACGCGGGGCGAACCCCTCGAGCAACTCCCTGAGCGTGACCATTACCACGCCCAACATCTGGGGAGCGACGAGCGCGGCGACCAACCCCAACAACCTGACCCCCCCGGCCGCGTGCAACAAGCCGGTGCTCCCCACTTACAACTTCACCGGGCTCCAGTACCAGCAAGGGTTCCTGATCACGACCTTCTACACCCACACGGTCCCGCCGAACTACACAGGCCGAGATTGTATCGGCCTGACCACGCTCCAGCAGGGACACCTCGCGTCGAGGAGCTATCATCCCGGTGGCGTCAACGTCGCCTTCGCCGACGGCTCGGTCCACTTCATCAAGTCGACCGTGCAGCTCGACGTCTGGAAGGCCCTGGGGACCAGAAGTGGCGGCGAGATCGTCGACAGCTCGGCTTATTGATGGTGACGAGCCGCGGGGTGATGCCTTTCCAAACCACAGTCACTCACCATTGGCTCAAGAGAAGATCACCCTTCGCGTTGTCGAGGATCTTGGCGACCGGCGTCCCGCCGTCGTCCTTGCCGTCGGGGCCGACGCTGTAGAGCAAGGCTCCGGACCCGGTGTTGCGATAGACCAGCGGTCCCTGTTTGGCCGCGAAGGGGTCGCTCGGGATGGCGGAGAGGAGCCCGGGCGTGAGGGCGGCGAGGCTCTCGGGGGCGTCGCCGTGCTCGAGGCGATAGGCCCGCAAGGCGAGGCTGGCGGTCAGGAGGTGGAGCCCCGCCTTTGTCCGCGTGTCGGCGAATTTGGTCGCGTCGAGGGCCGGCTTCAACAGGTTCTTCAATGTCGGGTTGAAGCTGATTTGGAGCCGCATTTGCCAGGTCGCGACGGACCATGAGAACTCTTCTTCCCGCCGGATCGTCTCCGCGACGGGCTCTCGACCTCGGTCGATCGCCTCGACCTCCTGGGCCAGGGTCTTGCACTGATCGACGTCGAGTTTTTCGACGAGATCTCGGAGGCCGCCGACCCCCATCGAGGTCGACGCCTGCCCGACCATGCTTTCGAGGATCAGCCCCCCTCGGCCGAGCGCCGAGCCGATTCGGATGAGGTCGAGGTTTGCGGCCGTCGCATCGCCCAGCCGGCCCTCCTTCGAGGCGAGGCTCGCCTCGCTCGCCAGGAGCCGCATCAGCTTCCGCAGATCCTGGATCAAGGGGATCTTGTGGGCCACGTTCGCTTCGATCGACGTCCCGACGATCGGCACCCCGATCTCCTTGCCGAGTCCGACCCGGGCGATGGCCAACGCCCTGCGGTTCGGCTCGACGTACTCCCGAAGCTCCTGGACGCTGGCCTTCCTCCAGTCCTTCGGCTCGTCCCCGAAGCACGTCTCGCCGGCCCGGACCAGGTCGTCGAAGCCGTTCGGGGTGGGGAGGCGTGGTGGTGTAAACCGAGGGGCCGGCCTGAGCGCGAAGCTGGCAATGAACATGCCCACGGCCAGCAAGATGAGGGCGAATCCCCCCGCGACGATCCACACCCACGTCTTCTGCCCCGTCTCCTCCGCCATGATCGGCCACCCCTCCCGAAAGACCCACTCATTCCCCTGCGTCGGGGAGTATTCGCCCCGTCGCCAAGATTCTTGCGAGGAATGCCCTCCCTGCCTGAATCGTTGTGGGGACGATTGGCAGGCATGGGACGATTCGGGATCGTCCGCCATCCTCGGGCTGGACGGGTTGGAGGTCCACAGCTTGGTGGAGATCGACTGGGGACCAGGTCACTTCGCGATGGCCTCGATCGCGGCGGTGGGGGGCGCATCGAACGGCGACGTTACCGGCTCGATCAGGCTGTTGTCGTGTACGAGTAGGCTTTGCTCGCCGACGAAATAGCTGTTGCCGGAGGCGACTTCCAGGTTGAAGACCGGTTGGACCGCCTCCTCCGTGATCGACTCGACCCGGGCGATGCCGCCGAGCGTCCGCACCGGATCGCCCGGCTTCAGGTCGCGCGCCATGGTCCATCCCTGGCCGGCCTTCCAGAAACGGTGGATCCTCGTCGCGACGATCGACTCTCCGCCGACGAGGAGCCGCAACGTCCGATTCGGCGAGTTGTGGTAGACCGCCACGATCGGCTGATAGCTCAGGATCCCGGACGTGGTCTCCTGCGTCAGGATCGCATCTCCGGCAAGGAGGTCTTCGATCTTTCGGAGCCCGTCGAGGGCCCGGACCTGCGTCCCCTTGGCGAAGCAGGAGTGGGGAGGATGGTAAACCACTCCCGTGGGAGCCCCCGTGCTGACGGTCACGGGCATGGCTTGCGGCTGGTATTCGATCGGGACCTCCTCGACGAACGTCTCCTTCTCCTGAGTGGCCGACTGGGACACGAACGCATAACCGCGGAGGTCATTTGCCCATTTTTGCCAGCTCTCTCGGTCGCGTCCCAGGTCCCCCTCCGCGAGCGAGACCAATACGTCGTGGGCCCTGTCGTTGGTCCGTTGGATCGCCTCGTTCTCGCGTTGGATCTGCTCGATGTCCCTGGACTGCTGCCAACGGGCGACCTCGGCCGCCTGTTGCGCATCGGCCTGCATCTGCCCGACAGGGATCGTGACCCGTTCCGGCGCGATCACGGTATAGGTGCCGACACGTCGGTTTTCGCCAGGAAACCCGGGTACTCCGTTCATCGGGCGTAGATTCAACGTGCTTTTGGCAAGTGCATTGCCCAAGCGTTGGGCTTCCGCTGCGCCGATGCCGGCTTTGGCGAGGCCCTGAGAGAGTTCGGTCGACAGGGCCGTTTGTCCCGCAGCCAGCGACCGAAGGTAATCCTGGGACACCGGCATCTCCACGGATCCAATGACCCTCGTCGCGTACGCCATCCCGGCCGCGTCGTAGTCGAGTTGGTCGCCGGGAGCCGCTTGAGGAGCCGTGGGCGGCGAGTACCGGCGCATCACCTGGCTCTTCTCATCCTCGACCACCAACTCACCCACTTCGCCGGGCCCACCGACGGGCCGCACGGCATACGTGATCGGTTCCCGCATCATCCCGATGAGGATGTCCGCGAAATCCCTCGCATCGCGACGACGGAGCAACTCCGCCGCGACTCGACGCGCCTCGGGCGACTTGCCGAAGATCGCCAGGATCGACAAGGCGTGGGAGGCCGACGGACTGTCGATCTGCCCGAGGCAACGGGCGGCCACCTCCTGCATCGCCCCGTCTCCCCCGGCGAAAACCGCACAGACGGTCGGGACCGCCCTGGGGTCGGTGACATCTATCAACGCCTGTTCGGCATCACGACGTTTCCGCGAATCTCCAAGCCAACCCCGCCACTTCTCCAGGAGGGGACGCCAGTGGAGGTTCGCCTTCTTTTGAGCCTCGGCCTCGCGAGCCTCCCTGGCGATCTGATCGTTCGTCCTCCACCGTCCCCGATGCTTCTTGAAACCGAGACGCTTCCAGGCCGCGTCCCGGTTCGGATCGAGCCTGACGACCGACCACAGGTGCGCGATCGCCGCGTCCGGGAGCCCGTTCTCCTCGCACCAGAGCACCAGCTTCCAATGGGCATCGGCCGTGTACGGGGCCTTCGCCCGTTTCTGCTTGTATCGCTCCAAGGCGACGCCGTATTCGCGGTCGGCGTTCAGGCGGTCGCTGAGGTTTTCGGGCCGCTGCCACTTGCCTCGATAGGAGACCAGGCCGAGGAGGCCTCGTGCCGACGCGTTCGAGGGATTCGAGAGCACCGCGACCGCCAGGTGCTTGAGCTTCTCGGCCTGGAGTCCGTGCGACTCGCACCAGAGCGCCAGCCTGACGTGAGCCTCCGAGTCGTGCCCGACCTTCGCTCGCGCCGACTCGTACGCCACCACGTCCTCGGGCGACGGGGACACTCCCAACGTGAAGGTCATTGCCAACAACAGGAGAGCAGGCACGGCGATCCTCCGATCATCCGAGGCGACCGACCCATCCGCATCTCGTTCAACGTTTGGATTTTGGAGCGTGATCGGCATCGAGACAAGATCGCCTCCTCCATTATGTGAGTGGCGTTCACGCTTCCAGGAAAGTCGCCGACGAACGGCGTCCCGATTCTCGATAAAACCGCGGTAAGGTGGCCCTCTCCGCGTCGCGACTCCTGTTAGAATCGACCGCCGCCCGAGTGGAATCGGCGGCTTGTGTTCGTGATGTGGTGGAGATTATGGCCAACTTCCGTTGCGAGCGGTTGTTCGTGATGCTCGACGAGCCGGTGCCGGGCCTCGACCACCTGAAAGCGGTCGACCCCGTCGAGTTCGCCTACCTCGGAGCCGAGGCCGACGCCGAGCAACTCGGCGTCACGCCTCTGGACGACTTCACCTTCGCCCCCTTCGAGCGGAAACGCTGGAGTCCCGCGGCCGAAGGTTTGACCACGGTGCGGGCACTCATCTCGCGATTCCAGGACCAACTGTCCTCCGAGCGTCCGGAGCACGCGGATCGAAATGAGGTGCTACACGGAAAGCTCGTCGTCCTGCGCCAAGTCGAGGCCGTCCTGGATGCCGCCGACAGCCGAGATCGCCGATTCTATCTCGCGGCCAAGGACCTCGCCTGACCTTCCGTTGTTCCGGCGCTAGCACAGATCGACGTCGCTCGCAACGCAGTAGACTTCCCGTCCGGTAGGCGGGGCACTCTCGCCCCGCTCTTGCTCCGGAAGCCGAGAGGAAGACTTCCGGGATGCATAATTAAGAATTGAAATTGAGTTTTTAATGTAGTTGTAAAGTTGTAAATGAAGATCTATCGCAGAACTCGAGTTGTCGGTGGTTCGGGAGGGATGACGTGTTTCACTTTCATCACCCGGTCGTGGAGCGCGTCCATCTCGTACCGGATCCGCTCGGCCCGGTCCTTCAGCGAGAGCTCATCGAGCGTGTAGAACGGCCCGAAACGCTTTCCTTCGAGATCCAGATAGCTGCCGTCACCCTTCTCATGCGGGTTCTGCTCCTCCCAGGCGAGGACGGCGTTTTGGGCCTCGTCATCCCCCAACTCCAGGAGGGCCGCCCGTACGTCGGCCGTCCTATGCTGGTCGTCCGAGGCGTGTAACGCGGCCATCAACTCCTGGCGGCTCCACGGTTTGGCAACGAGTGCCAGGATTGCCGCGACCATTGTTCGATTTCGCGGGATGTCGTCGATCAAACCTCTGCGGACGAGCGGAAGGGCCAACTCCGGGGCATACTCGAGGGCAACGAGGACCGCCTCCCCGATTTCCGAACCATCGACCTTCGGGAGTGCGGCGATGAGTTCCCCGGTGCGGTGCCCGTGTTCGAGGAGGTACTTGAGCGACTTCATCCAGAGATGTGGGTGGGGATGTTGGGACGTTGGATCAAGGTATGAGAAAAGGGCGAAGACAGGGTCGTACCAACGGGGGTTATTCTGATGCTCGATGATCGACAACGCCGCTAAGGTCTGGCCACTCGGCGGCTTGCGGAGAGCCTCTTCCAAGCATTGCTTCAGATCCACTGCCCCTAGATCGGCGAGCGCCCAGAGGGCGTCGGCACCTTGGTTTTGCGCTGCCAATTCACGTTTCAACCTCTCCCCGCGTAGCTCGCGGCACACGTTTGCCCTTGGGGCGGTCAACACCGTCAGATCGGGCTGACCCGCGGCGGCCTCGTCGGCCGCGGGCCAATCTCCGATCAGCGAGGATAGCCAGAGCCGGCGATGCGGGATCGCCCAGGCCGTGCAGAAGTCGGAGATGGCCTCGGATGAGGCCATGACGGCCTCCGCGATGCGGTAGGGATAGGCATCATGGTCCGGGAGGAGGTCAGGGCCCCGCACTTGAGCAAGTCGTCGGTCGCGATGCTCATCGCGGATCCTGAGGAATGGAGTTCCTTGAGCCGCAGCTCGGGAGGCTCCGGGCTCCGGAGTGACTCCGGATAGTTTTTGTAGAAAAACGTGTCGAAGTATTCTGATGAATCGTCCCAGAAGTCCACGTCGATGGATTGGCCTTCGACCTTATGACTGAGGCAACATCCCTGGCCGTGAAAGAAGTACTCCCACTCGGGAAGCCCGGGTACGGGGCCACTCTGCGGCATCCCGTCCGGATGCCCCAACACCCCCATTGCGGCCAGGTCGGAGGGGGCTCCGTGCAGCCGGGTCCGGATGATCTCGGCGACCCAAAGCTGCCGCTCTCGGTGCCGTACGAGCCCGATCAAGGCCCAGACTTCCCAAGGAGACGGCAGGACGCCCGGATCGGGTAACCCTCGGATCGACGCGGCGAGATCTCCAGGCTCGGGTTCCCCTGCGCGGGCGAACGCGCCAAGGAGTGCGTCCAGTTGGTGGCCCATCGCGGTCCTCGGCTCGTCGAAGGATTCACATCGGGACGTCGGTCGGGTGGGGCTTAAGTCGACTTTCGGACCCGACTGTTTTCCGCTCTCACGATTCTCTTGCGAGCACTTGACGTTGCGTCCAGCGATCGTAAACGATGAATGACCGTTGTGCGATTCAGTGCCCCCCCTTCCCTGTCCATCAACACGTGGTAGATTCGCGATGTTCGCTCTTCGACGATCCGCGGCGGTGGCCTTGCTTCTTATGGTGGCGGCCACGCCCGCGTGGGCGGCGGGGATTCAACTCGGGGCCCCGTTCGGCGACCACATGGTGGTCCAGAGAGACCGTCCCATCCGGGTGTGGGGCCAGGCCGCGAATGGAGCGAGTGTCGAGGTACGGCTCGGGACGCGCACGAAGAGTACGAAGGCTGCGCCCGACGGCCGCTGGTCGGTGACATTGGAGGCACTCCCCGGGGGCGGCCCGTTCGTCCTGTCGGGCGTGTCTAACGGGGAGAAGGCCGAGGTGGCGGACGTCCTCGTCGGGGATGTCTGGCTTTGCTCCGGGCAGTCGAACATGCAGATGACTTTGAAGGAGTGCGAAGGCGGGCCCGAGGCCGCCGAAGGCGCGGGGGGGCTCGCGAACCTGCGGTTGTGCTCGGTCGGTCGCCGGGCGAGCGCCGCGCCGGAGTCGGGGGGTGAGATCCGATGGCGCGCCGCCTCGCGCGAGTCCGCGAGGGACTTTTCCGGGGTCGGATACTTCTTCGCGGCCACTCTTCTCGCCGATCCCTCGATGCGGGATGTGCCAGTCGGGGTCGTCGATGCCTCGTTCGGTGGGACGATGTGCGAGGCGTGGGTGCCCAAGGAGGCGCTGGCGAGTTTCGACCCGAAGGAGCTGCGGGACTCGATGTTCGGCATCCGCCCATCGACGCTATACAACGGGATGATTGCCCCGCTGGGGAACGCCGCGATCAAGGGGGTGGTGTGGTATCAGGGGGAAGGCAATTCCGATCGGCCATCCCTCTATCCGAAGCTCCTGACGACGCTCTTCGCCTCGTGGAGGGGCCGGTTCGAGACCCCGGACCTGCCGTTCATCGTCGTCCAGTTGCCGGACTATGCACCTGGCTGGGGCGGGGTCTCCTGGGCCTGGATTCGCGAGGCCCAGGCGTCGGCCGTCCGGGCGACCGAACATGCCTCCTTGACGGTCGGGATCGAGACCAACGACGGGTCCGACTTGCATCCCCGCCAGAAGCGCGAAATCGGCCGAAGGGCTGCGCTGCTGGCCCTCCACGACGTCTATGACCGCCCGGTCGTTGCGCGAGGCCCTGAGTTTCGAAAGGCGACGCCCGAGGCCGGCTCGTTGCGCGTGACATTCGACACGGCCGGGGATGGGCTCACGCCTCGCGATGGTGGCCCGATACGAGGGTTTGCGGTGGCCGGGGAGGACGGTCGTTATCGCTATGCGAATGCCGTCATCGAGGGAGATTCGGTGAGACTGCGCAGCGAGGCGGTCCCCGCTCCTCTCACGGTCCGATACGCCTGGAGCGGCGTCCCAAGAACGAACCTTGCCAACCGGTCGGGGCTCCCCGCCGCCCCGTTCCGGACAGACACGACGGGCCAGGCCGAAGCCGACGTCCAGCGCCAGCCCGTCAGCCGCCTGGTCCAGACGAAGTCCTACGAGGCAGTGATCGGCGGCCACGGGATGGTGACGAGCCTGGTCGTCGGGAGCAAACAGCTCCTCTCGAACGACCCAGGATGGGCGGGCGGCACGACCATCACCGGGGGGTGGGTTCCCCGCAACCTCGCCGACATCCGCGAACTCGGCCCGGGATGCCTCTCGTGCCGCGACGCCGACGTTGACCTGAACCTCGAGTTCGGCGAGAGGCGGATGGACTGGTCGATCACGAACCGAGGCAAGGATGAGATCCGGCTTCGGATCGCACTGCACCCGAAGGTCGTCGCCCGTCGTCGAGGCGAGTCCGGGCCCGTCGAGCTTCATCGGGATGCCGCGACCGTGGTCGTGTCCGGAGTGGACGCCCTGAACGACTCGGACGGAGGGCAAGTCCTGGAGGCCATCATCGGCGGCCGCGCGTCGAGGCGCCTTACTCTGTCGATCCCCGAGAAGTGACGATCCGTGCCTGATGTCGAGTCCGTCAGCTCCTCCTCCCGAACAAACCCACCTTCCCCCCCTTACCGTCACTGAATTCAACGGACACGCCGCTGAATTGCGACGCAAAGATCGACATAGTGTGTGATCTTTGATTCCAGGTGGGGTGACCGACATGGAAGAGACTTTGCGGCGCCGGGGTCGGTGGTATCGACCCTGGCTGAGCCTGCGGGGCCTGATGCTCCTCGTGCTGGTCCTGGCGGGTGCTCTCGGGTGGGCCGTCCATCGCGCCCGAGTCCAACGGGACGCGGTGGCGGCCATCCGCAAGGCGAAAGGCCTGGTGTTCTACAACTGGCAATATCCCTCCGGCAAACTCACGCCAAACGCGAGTCCTCCCGGGTCGAAGTGGCTCCGCAACTTGGTTGGGCCCGATATGCTCGATCCCGTCGTCACCGTCAACCTTCGTGCCGAGAGTGCGGATGATCAGCTCCTGTTCCGCGTCGGTGAGCTGTCAGGACTTGTAAGATTTGGCATATCCGGCCCACTTGCGCCGAGGGTTACACCGGCCGGAGTGTCCCAGATCGAGCGGCTGTCACGCATTGAGGAATTTGTATGCATGAATCCAGGGAAGGACAGTGGTTTCCTTCCCCAACTTTGGGACAAGTCAAAGCTTCGACGCGTCTGGCTCCAGGCGACGCCCGTCACCGACTCCGACCTCGCACGGTTGACGCGCCTCGCAAAGCTCGAGGATATCAGGTTCAACGGACGAAACGTCTCGAACGCGGGATTCGCCCATCTGGCGAAGCTGAAGCAACTCCAGGAAATTTCGTTCTTCGACTGCCATGTCAGCGACCTCTCCGCGGTGGCCGGCCTGAACGGCCTTAAACGGTTGTGGTTCATGAACCGGGACCGTCCTGTCAGCGGCGGGTCGCCCGTCGATCTTGCTCCCTTGCGTGGGCTGACAAAGTTGGAGTATTTGGGGATTTCCGGTATCCCCGTGGATGATGCGGGACTTGCTCAAATCAAAGGATTGAATCAAGTGGTAACTCTGGAAATCACCGGTGAAGGAATCACCCCGGTCGGGTTCGCCGATGTCGCGAGCATGCCGAAGCTTGGCTTCTTGACCCTTTGGAAAACGTCCCTCCGCGACTTCACCCCGCTTTCCCCCTTGTTCCCTCGTTTGAAGGCTTTGCATATCACCGAGGCCCCGCTCGATGATGAGAGCATCCGGGGGCTCGTCGGGGCGACCGGGCTTGTTGTCCTTCATCTCAGGGACACGGCCGTCACCGACAACGGTCTCAAGCATCTCACCGGGCTCAAGAACCTGATGGGGTTGGACCTCTCGGGGACCCAGGTCAGCGACGCGGGCCTGGCTCAACTCGTTGGATTTCCTAAACTCAGAGAGGTCATGCTCCAGAGGACATCCGTGACCGAGGCCGGCATCGCGGCCTTGAAGAAGGCCTCGCCGAAGTTGAAGATCAGTCGATGAGATCGAGCCGGGTGGGGCGTTTGGCGTGATGACGGAACGACTGCGGCGAGAATCCCGCCGACCTCTGACGCATTTCTCGCCAGCCTCCGCCGGCCCGTAAGGAAGGTTCTCGACGGATGGCCTTTTTGGCCAGAGACTTAATGCGTCCGAACTCCGAGGCATTCGATATGCATTCTCACCAGGCGTGATGCCCACACCGGTGGTCGAAGCGTACTCGGTCGTTCAAGGTGCCACTGGGTCTCGAACTCTCGGCCGAGACCGCCCCCCATGACCTCGAGGGATCTTGATGCAACGAATCCTGCTCTTCACGACTTCCGTGCTCCTGGCCTCGATCGCCGTCGCGGAAGAGCCGCCGAAGGCTCGCCCGATTCACATCGTCAGCCTGAAAGACGACGGGATCATCGCGACCGGGATCAATGAACTCGGCGACGTCATCGGCTTCGAGTGGGCGGAGAACAAGGACTATCCCGGTGTCGTCGAGCAGGTCCCCTTCTTCGCCCGAGGTAAGGAGATGACCACGCTCCCCATCCTGCAAGGGTACACGGCGACCTTCCCGGCCGCGGTGAACGACGAGGGCCGGGTCGTCGGTCGATCCAGTCGTCCCCGGTCCCAGACCAGCAAGGTGATGCGAAACCAGGCGTTCCTTTGGGACGCGAAGGCCGGCATCCAGGGCCTCGGCGCCCCCGAAGGGGACGTCGCCTCGTTCGCGTGCGGCATCACTCGCGACGGCAAGTGCATCAGCGGTTTCTCCGTGGGCTATCAGCGCGTCAGGGCCTGCGTCTGGGAGAAGCGGGACGAGCGCTGGGACGCCACGCCCCTGTCGCACACCAAGTCCCTCGGCTCCCAGGTCGTGGCCATCAGCGACGATGGCCGCTTCGTCGCCGCGACCGACGAGGCCGTCCCTTGCCTCTGGACCCGAGGCGAGTCGGGGACCTGGACCCGAGAAGCCATCGGCGACCCGAGTTCGCTCATCCCCCGGGCGGTCAACAATCGAGGGACCGTGGTCGGCCTACGCTACCCCGACGGCGGGAAGATCGAGGCCGTCATCTGGACCCGCGACGGAGGATGCCGACCGCTCCCTGTCCCCGCCGAGTACGGCAAGTCGGAAGCCATCGACGTGAATAACAATGACGTGGTCGTCGGCCAGGTCGATGGCCCTCCGAGCTCGGACAAGGGGCCTCGGGCGTTCGTCTACGGGGACAAGCAACTACGCCTGATCGACGAAGCAGGCCCTGCCTTCATCTCCGCGACGGCCATCAATGACCGGGGCCAGGTGGCCGGGGTTATGGAAAAACAAGATGAAAAACATGAAAATGCAGAAAAACAAAAGTGAAACTATCTAATTTGATGCCTTCCGGACTTTTCGGTGTCAGGAGAGAAAAGGATGACGTCGAGTCACGCTCGTATAGAGCGGAAAGCTGTTCTCTCAGGCGATGAAGCGTCGCGGCACGGCTCTTCTCTGCTGAACTTGCCTCCAAGCTCGCGATCCGGCGTTCCAGCCGATGGCGATGCCGGACGCGCATCCGGTCGATTCGCGCCTGGTCGTCGAGTCGATCCTCGCGAAGTCGGTCGCGGAGATGGCGCCACGCCCGGTCGTCTTCCTTGGTCGGAATGCGGATCTGGGTCCCGAGACAGCGGCATATGTCCTTGCATTTCGGGCAAGGGACGGCGTCGATATCGTGCCACGGGCGACGCACAACCGCTCGGCAACCGAAGCAGACCCAGGTCGAGTTCCCCGATGATCCCACGGTGCGGTTCCTCTCGCGTTGACGGAGTCGGCCCGAGTGGGGACGATGGCGGCGACCACGAGGCCTGGCGCCCTGGTTGGAGCCGGGACAAGATGAGATCCTGGTCTTTGACGCTTGCGCCGGGCCGTTGGTTCACCCTCCTCAACTCCGATTCACGAGACGCCCATGCTTCTCAGACGCCTGGAGGACGCCAGAGACGCCGATCCCATCCGGAGGGTCAATGAGCTGGCATTCGGCCGGTGCGATGAAGCCAAGCTCGTCGAGAAACATGGCAGATTCAAGCCCGATGTAGGGTCGTTGTTCTCGTGTCTGTTGAAGGCTGCTCTCCGGTCGTCCGGCCGAGGACATGTCGCCGTGCGAACGATTCGCCGGATGGAGATCATCTGGCCTTATCCGCGAGCCGCTTCAGCGCCTTCCTGGCTTCTCGGGTGGGCTGTGCTTCCTCGTGTCCGAACGCCATCCGCTTCAGGATCGCCGTCGCATCCGGGGTCCCGACATGTTCGAGGAACGCGATGGCGCGGACGGCTCGGGTCCACTTCTTCTTCAGGTTACCCCCGGGGCTCGAGTTCAGACGAGCGATCTGCACCTCGGCCCACCATGCTCCGCCGCTGGTGAAGTTGAACGATCCATTGCCGGTCTTTCTGAGCTCGACCTTCTTCTCCTCGAGTGACCCGGCCTTGCGCCCGCTCAGGACCTCCACCATCCGCTGGCGGCCCGGAGTCTCGCGCATGTCGGCCATCAGGGCCTCGAGACCGATCGCCAGTCGAGGGTCGAAGTACTCCAACTCCTCGAAGGCCGGCTGCCAGACCTCCGGTTTTCGACTGCCCAATTCGGCGAGGAGCGTCTTCAACTGATCCGGGTCGAGCTTGAGCGGCTTCAGTTTGGTTTTCAGGAAGGCCACCGATTCCGCCGGGTGATCGGCCAATTCGAGCAACGCCGTCGTCGCCTCGGGATCGGCCTTCTCGAGGTCGGCCCAGGTATCCTCCAGGGTCCTCGCCTGAGTCGCACGGACCGACACGCTTTTATCGTCCGCTCGCGTCGGGCCGTGCAGGAGGATCCCGCAGGCAAGGACCGCCGCGCCGGCAAGCATCAAGGGGTTCCAATGGGTCTGCAACATGGCTCTCGGCGTCCCTTCTCATGAAATCGGTGGAGATCGGCGGCTTGGGATGGTCTGGGGCCGACCTTGGGGCGTGGGGGGCCGTCGTCACTCTCAAAGAAACCTGTTTCTGATGAGAAGAACCAGTGGTCGATCTAGATTTTGATCCGAGGGCTGATTTCATGCCCGAAGCCCAAGCGAGTGAATCTCGCGGCAAGAAGAGTCGATGTCCCGATGTCGGGCTCAGGAAAAGAAGCCGACGACGATCCGTAGATGACGCAGAATAAATTATAATTATATGGGAATTTAATAGAAGTTATAAGTGAATAAAATTTTATATTATCGCTCGAGGTCCTTCCGGTGGTGGTTTCAGCCCGACGTCAGGTCGGTGATATACGTAAAATTTTCAACGGTCCGGCGAAGGGCTAGAAATCCGTAACTGCTTGATGCAAAGTGAGGAGTGACTCTGGGCTTCGACGGCAGTGCGTCAATCAAAGGGCCCGACTCATGTCTTACCGCTGGCCTGAAGATACGGATTTCTCCCTCTGGGAGCTCGACGTCCTCGACCGTGACTGCCCCTCCTGCGGCCGGATGATGCACATCTGCGATCATCGCTATCGCCGCTTCTACACCCTGGAGGGGCCGGTCCAACTCCTCTGCAAGCTCAACCATTGCCCCGACCCCCGCTGCCCAGGGCACGCCAAGACCAAGAGCCCCGAACTCGAGATCACAATCGCACTCCCCCAGATGGCCATCGGTTGGGACGTCCTCTGCTGGATCGGACATCGTCGCTTCTCGCGCCACATGGCCGTCCCCTCGATCCGGACCGAACTCCTCGAGGACTTCGGCATCAGGCTCTCCGCCGATGCGATCGAGGAACACATCCGACGTTATCAGGTCATGGTCGCGGCGCGTCAGCAAGACCCCGGGGAACTCCGCCGGCTCTACGGATCGACCGGGGAGATCATCCTCTGCATCGACGGCCTCCAGCCCGAGAAGGGGCATGAGACCCTCTACGTCGTGCGGGAGCTGACCCGGAGACGCGTTTGGTTCGCCGAGCCGTTGCTCTCGGCCACCGAGCCCGAGGTGCGACGCCTGGTCAAGAAGGCCAAGGAGTGGGCCGAGTCGCTGGGGCTGACCGTGGGCCTTTGGATGTCGGACAAGCAGGACGCCTTCGTCAAGTCGATCGCCGGGGAGTTCCCCGACGTGCCGCACCGCTACTGCGACAACCACTTCCTCCGCGACTTGGCCAAGCCGGTGCTGGCAGCCGACAGTCATGCCAAGGTCCAGATGCGGAAGAAGGTACGCGGCCTGCGGACGATCGAGCGGGCCGTGCTCCGGCAATCGTCCCAGCCCCCGGAGGGGATCCTAACCGACGAGGGGGAGGCCGAGGGCACGATGACTGAAGCGGATCCATCCCCGAGCCCGATCGACCCAGGCGGCCCTGTGGTCCTCGACTATTGTGCGGCGGTGCGCGGGATCCTCAATGACGACCAAGGAGGGCCGTTGCATCCGCCCGGTTTGCGGATGGCCGAGGCGTTGGAAGAAGTGCAGGAGTCGCTCCGACGGAACCTCGGGGCGAAAAAAGGGGGTTCGCGGAGGAGCAACTCGGGCGGCTCTCGCGATGCATCGAAGGCGGCCTTGCCGAAGTCAGGGAGCAGCAGGCCGTGATCCGAGACTATGTCGGCATGATCAAAGAAGTGGCGGCGACGCTGGAGCCAGGCGAGGAGGATATCACGGAGCGGCAGGAGAAGTTCGAGGGGCTGATCGATCGGTTCGAGGCGACGGAGGACCCGATCCGTCATGGGATGGCGGCGGTGATGCTCAGCTTCCTCGCGGGACTGTTCGTAGGCGAGGAGGAGTATGAAGCGATCCGAGACAACCTCGCGTTGGAGCGTTGGTTCCGGTTGCCGAAGGGCCACGAGCGGCGGATCCACGGTCATTGCCACGCAGGGATCCGGCTGGTGCTGGAGGGAGCGACGTTAGTCCTCGTGCTGGACGCCCACGCGACCCATCCCGACCGCTTGACGGTGGAGGACCTGCTGCCATATCGACATGCGCGAGAACCGACGTGCCAGATCGAGGCGAAGGGGCGGCGCACGATCATGCGAAAGGCCCGCTCCAAGAAGCATCGGCCAGGCCTTCTGGCCGAGCTGGAGCGGCGTTATCAAGAATTGACGTAATTTTAGCTCTTTCCAGGATCATTGAAAATTTTTATTTGTTTTGGTTTCGGGCTTGTATCTGAGGGACTCGAGCGGTCGGCGGCCCGCTGTTCAGGGCGTCCGGCGCTTTTCAGCGGAGAGAACGAGGACCCAGTCGGTCGTACCATGGCCAGGCGGTTTGACGGTCCAGTCTCCGGTCGGATTAGGGTGCACGGCGCCGATCTCCGTGCGGTGGCCCGAGACGGGGTCGAAGCAGCTGGCGACGTAGCGGGTCCCGGGCTCGAGCGAGTGGACGGTGATCGGCCTTGGGCTCGGGACGTAGAGGATGCGGACGTCGCCGGCGATGCCGCCGGCGTAGGGGACGAGGTACTCGTCGCCGGCGCCTCCGATGTTGCGGCCCCAAGGGCCTTCGCCGAACTTGGCCGCGACGATCGCAGGGGGCCAGGCCTTGTCGTCGAAGGCCGGGGTTTGCCAGCCTTGCGGGCCTTCGGGGGAGGTCCGCCAGGTCCTGTCTGAGATGACGGAGGTGACGGTGCCGTCGTCGAGCTGGACGTCCAGGACGGCGATGAGGCCGGCGGGGTTCTGGCCTTTCGGCCCCTTGGCGTTCTCGGCGCGGACGGCCAGGACGTTCTTGCCCGGACGGAGGTCACCCGCGACGTTGTGATACTCCTTGGCGGTGTTCCAGCCTCCATGCGAGCCGAGCTCGCGGCCGTTCAAGAACACGGTGAAGGAGTCGTCGGCGGTCAGTCGCAGGCGGGCCTGTTCGATCGTCCGGCCTTCGGGGAGGTCGAACGTCTTGCGGAAGTAGCGGATCCCCTCGGGAGCATTCCTGGCCGGTTCCCCTTCGGGCGACCAGATCCAGTCGCCCCAGGCGCCTTGGCGGATCGGCTTGGCCCATGAGGCCCACTCGGGATGCGGCTCGAAGCGAGGCCAGGGGTATTGCTCGAACAGCCCCTTGGCCAGCCCGAGTTGCCGGGAGCCGGGTAGGTTCATCGACTCGTCCCAGGGGATCGTCCCGTAGTTGCCCCCGTGCGGAGACTTGCCGTAAGGCCGATCCCGGCGGTTGAGCTGCCAGATCCCGTTCGCCCCGTAGGTATGCCCCGCGGCGCCTTCGAGGATGTTGGTCCAGAACATGAGCCGGGAGATCTCGGCCGGGATCTTGCCCAGGAGGGCTTCGTAGCAGATCTCGGAGTTGAGCACGGGCATCGTCGGTTTCGCGTTATAGGAAGCACGCAAGGCCCGGATCGTCGGGGGCAGGACCTCCTGCATCCCGTGGCCGGTCTGGAGCATGTCGAAGTCGAGAAACGCCTTGTCGGGATAGAGCAGGCGCCCGCTCAAGGGTTCGATGCCGGTCGGATGGACGGTCACGAGCCGGCCGAGGCCGTTGACGGTGCGGGCATACGCGATGACCTCGGCCCACTCCTTGGCCTGCGGCGCGCCGCTGAACGGGAAGCCCTTCTCGAGGTAATAGGGGAGGTTCACCTCGCCCGCCATGCACCAGACGACGGGCAAGGCTCCGTAACGTGCGATCACGTATCGGACGTGCTGCTTCATCTTCGGGACGCCGAGCCAGGGGAGGTGGTAGCCCCAGGCCATGACGATGCAGGGGGCGAGGCCCTGATCCGCCAGGTAGGTCAGACGCTCGTCGGCGCGGTCGAAGTACTCGGGCCGGATCCTGCGATAGTCCTTCTCCCAGGGAAATCCGGCCTCGTTTCGCCCGCGATCGTCGAAGGCGGGCATGTCGGGATAGAGGCCGGCCACGATCTGGATGACGTCGAAGCCTTTGGCCTTCCGGTCGCTCGTCAGGGTCTTGAACTCACCGGGCCACACGAGCCGATCGGTCAGGCCCATCCACCACGTGTCCCCGAGCCAGAAGAAGGGGGTGCCGTCCGCGTGCGCGAAGTGGCGATGGTCGGATGCGACCGTGATCGGGCCGTGGCGGTAGAACGGGTTGTCGCCCTGATATGGCCGGACCTCGACCGTCCCGTTCACACCGTGGAGGCCCTTGTCGTCGGCGTCGTTGCATTCGGTCGCGTACGAGTGGACCCCGACGATCGGCGAGGCGTATCGGATGCGCCAGGTCTTCCCGCCGGCCCAGAAGGCCGGGACACGGATTGACTTTGAATCGGGGGCGGTGAAGACGACGTCGAGCTCGACGGCGTTGAACGGATCATCGCGATCCTTCGTCGAGGTGAACGAGACCTCGACGATGCGGTTGGCCTCGGCGGCCGATGGTTTCGTGCCCTGGGCGATCGCCGGTCCCGCAAGCAGAACGATCAGCGAGCCGAGCAGGTAAGACGTCCGGCGAGGTCTCATGATGCGTCTCCGGGATAGATAGAAATATTAAACTATTTATATTTTATGGTTTTGCGGTGTTCGGCGTGGCCTGAAACCCGTTTTTTCCATAAAACCGGGTTTCTGACGCACTCGACGTCGACAACCCCGCGGGATGTCTTCGTGGCCTCCCACAGAAACCCGGTTTTAAGAAAAAAACCGGGTTTCGGGTCCTCGGGATTGAGGCTCAACTCGCCAGTGATTGGAAGAAATCTCGGAACAGGATCGTTTCCGAGAGGTTGTCGCACTCGTTGCAGTTCTGCCAGTCGATCCAGACGTATTCGATGCCGACCCACCCGTGGTAGCCTGTCTCCCCCATACGATCGAAGAGGCGTCGGTAATCGATCACATTCTCTTTGAACGAGGCCTGCAACCGTCCCGGGCGTGCGCCTCGGACGTGGACGTGGCTCGCGTGGGGGAGGAGCGGCTCGATGGCGGTGTCGGGGACGCCGTTGAGGGTGAAGTGGGTGTAGTCGAGGGTCAGGGTCAGTCCCGGGACGGCCTCGGCGAGACGTAATGCTGACGACGGGTCGGGGGCGAGGGAGCCGACATGGGCCTCGGTGCCGAGGACGATCCTCGCACGGCCGGCCTGCTCAACCCGCCAGGCGAGTTCGTCGACCGACCTGGCAAACGAGGACTCGGACGCCTCCTCCTCGAAACGGACGCCCGGCAGGACGGTGACGTGCTCGCAGCCGCAATGGTCGGCGTACTCGAGCGTCTGCAAGAAGCGGTCGCGGGCCGCTTGTCGTCGGGACGCCTCGGGATGGTTGATGGCGACGGGCCGGAAGTCGGGCCCCAACTGGAGGAAGACGTCGGCGACGCGGAGACCGAGGTCCTCGACCGTCTTCCGGAGCGAGGCCGCCGAGCCTTTCACGTCCTCGAATTCGCGGGAAGGCCAGAGGTGGGAACGGTCTTCGAACAGGCCGATGTCCACGCCCTCGAAGCCGAGCATGGCGATCAGGCGGAGCGACTGCTCGTGGGTCAGGAGCGGGAAGGTGAAGTCCGCGCAGGCGAGCTTGGGTTTCATAGCGGGTCGCTCGGCAAGGTGACCTGGGATGTCTCCCACTCGGCCGCGGCGAGGTAGCCGCCGTCGACCACCAACGACGTGCCGGTGATCCCCGCCGAGTCCTCGCAGGAGAGATAGAGCACGGACCGGGCGATGTCCTCGGGGGTCAGCGCCCGACCGATGGGTACGCGATGCAATCGCCTGGCGAACGCCTCGGCCGGGTCGGCGGCCGAGCGGAGGTGGTGACGCAGCATCGGGGTATCCGTGATGCCGGGGCAGACGCAATTGCATCGCAGGCCTTCGGCCGCGTAGTCGAGGGCGATGGATTGGCTCAGCCTCAGGACGGCCGCCTTCGACGCCGTGTAGGCGGGGGTCCCGGCCTGCCCGACGAAGCTGCTGATCGAGCCGACGTTGACCATCGCACTGGTCGGGTTCCGCCGCAGGTGGGGCCAACCGTGCTTGAGCGAGAAGAAGACGCTCTTGAGGTTGACCGCCATGAGCCGGTCCCACTCCTCCTCGGTGGACTCGTGGAGCGGCTTGACGTGGACGATCCCGGCGCAGTTGACCAGGATCCGGAGGCCGCCGAACTCTTCCGCGGCCCGGTCGAGGCTCGCGCGGACCTCGTCTTCGCGGCCGACGTCGACCACGAAGAAGCGGGCGTCGCCGCCGACGTCGCGGATCGACTCCGCGAGGCGCCGGCCCTCGTCGGCCTGAACGTCGACGAGGGCGACTTTCGCCCCTTCGGTCGCGAAGAGCCTTGCGGTCGCCGCGCCGATGCCCGAGGCGCCTCCGCTGATCCAGGCGGCCTGCCCTTCCAGTCGTCGGCCCATCGCGAGCTCCTCTTCCCCATCCCCGCGTGGGAATCCCACGCCGGGATGCAAAGGACGACCGCCTCGACGCCCCGAGCTTCCTGGCGAAGCCCGACGCGACGCGACTTTAGGGCCCTCCTCGGCGGAGGGCGACCCTGCCATGACCCCTTCGAGGGCGGCCTCGCCGACCCTCGGCCCGCCTCGGGGATGGCCTGGTGGCCGGCCCGCCCGTCGTTCCGGGATCGATACCGTAGTAGAGCCGACAAGGGGGCGTCAAGGGGCACGCAGACCGCCTCGCCTACCCCTGGCCATCGGCTCGGTCCCTCGTGTATCGTTGGGGCGATTGAGCGTCCCGACTCGACTCTTGAGAGACCCGACATGAGCGCCGACGAGCCTCGCGATCCCGAAGCGGAAGGTCGGAAAGTATTGCCGATCCTGCCGATGTATGAACCGGAAGCGGAGGCCGACGAGGACGAGGACGAGGATGATTTCGAGGACGAGCCTCGGACGGTCCTGATCACGGGTGCCTCGGGGAATCTCGGGAGGAAGCTTCGCGCGGCGTTGGAGGACGTCTACGACCTCGTCCTGCTCGACATCGAGGCGGACCCGAACGACCGCGAGGTGATCGTCGCCGACCTCAGCGAGCTCGAAGACGACTGGATGAACCACTTCCACGGCGTCGACACGGTGATCCATCTCGCGGCGAACCCGAACGAGTTCTCCCCCTGGGAGGCGCTCGAGAAGCCGAACCTCGACGTGCTCGCCAACGTCTTCCACGCGTCGGCCCTGGCCGGGGTCGAGCGGCTGATCTTCGCGAGCTCGAACCACGCGATGGGCGACTATCAAGACCTCGGCGACATGCCGATCACCGTCGACCTGCCTCCGAAGCCCGACAGCCCCTACGGCGGGACGAAGCTCATGGGCGAGCGGCTTGGCCGTAGCCTCTCCAAGGCATTCGACATCACCTTCATCGCGCTCCGGCTCGGCTGGATCCAGCAGGGCGAGAACCGCCCGGAGACGCTCCCCCACGATTGGGCCCGCGCCATGTGGCTGTCGAACGAGGACCTCGTACGGCTCTTCGAGTGCGCGATCGAGGCCGAGCTCGGGGACCGGACCTTCCTGGTCGCCAACGGCATGTCGAACAACCGGGGGATGCGCTGGGATCTCCGCGAGTCGGTCGAGATCCTCGGCTTCTCGCCCGAGGACGACGCCTACGCCGAAGGGACCTGAGCGGGCTGGTTCCCGGTCGGAGCCATCGTGTCGACGATCGAGCGGCCGGGCCCGATCGTCTTGATCAGGGCCTGCATCCGCGACTCGAGCTCGGAGGTCAAGGCCGCGACCGCCTGCCTCGGCCTTCCCCCCGTCGCGAGCCGATTGCGGACGTCGATCGGCTCGCCCACCCGCAGGATCCCCCGGCGAGGACCGTGCGGGGGGACCTCGCCGGCGTCGAGGAAGTCCTGCCGAAATTTCATCAGTGTCTCCGACACGCGTTCAAGCGTCGGCGCTTCCCGGACGTAGTCGCCGGGATAGCTGAAGCACTGGATGGTGACGAAGAGGTCGTGGAGGTCCCGGCGAGCCAACGCCGCGTCCTCGAGCGTCGTCTTAGGGTCGGCCAGTGCGTCGAGGCAGGCCCGCCGCATCTCCTTGACCCGGACCGGAACCGTGTCGTCCCGCCGCTTCCCCGCGCGGCGGTCCTCGATCCGGTCGAGGATCTGCCGGGCCAGACTCGCGATCCGGTCCTTGAGCCCCCCGCCCTGCACCTTCCCCAGGTACTCGAACTCTTTCAGGCCGAGCACCCCCTCGGCGTAGTAGTAGATCCGGTCGATCAGCGAGAGCTGTCCCTGCGGCCACCAGGTGAAACGGGTTTCCAGCTGCTGCATCACTTCGTGGAGCTTCGGGAGCGGGTCGGCGTGGTCGAGGAACCGGTACTGGAGCGCGATCGGGACGATCCAGACCGTCTTCCCCGCCTCGGCGAGCCGCTTCACCGCCGTGGTCGCGACGGCGACGGCCCCCTCGCGCAATGGCGTGAGTCGCTCCGACATCTGATAGATCTCCCCCTCGGGGAAGATCACCAGGGGGTTCTTCCCCTTGGCCAGGAGGTCGACGCCGGTCTTGAAGGCGGTGAGGTCGGCCCCTTCGCGGTCGACGGGGAACACGCCGATCCTGGGCAAGATCCAGCGGTTCATCCCCGCGAAGATCTGGTAGGCCGCCATGTAGAAGAACGGCATCCGGAGCCGACGCCCCAGCTCGAACATCATGTAGCAGTCGGCATAATCCGGGTGGTTCGGCGTCAGGAGTACCCCATCGCCCTTCGCGAGGAGCGGCTGGAGGACCTCCAGCCCCTGCATGTCGATTTCCTCGACCCGATGCAGCCGGCGCAGGGACGCCGGCAGGCCCAGGGTGGCGGCCTTCATGACGATCGGGTGGAGTCTCGGCGGATAAAAGCGATAGGGGAGCTCGTCGGCCAGGGGCACGCGCTTCATCCTCGTCTCCTCGTCACCGTGTTCCGGCCGTCGTCCTTACTTCCGAGAGTCCCTCGCCGCCCCTGCCCCACCTCATCGGCGCCTCGAGGTCGCCGACAGGGCCGTGAACATGAGGAGTGTGGCGACTCCGGAGATCCCCACGCGAAACGCGTTCTGCTCGAGCAGCCCGAAGATGAGCCCCGAGAGCGCCGTCAGGATCCCCACGCCGAGCAGGACGCGACGCACGCTGATCCCGTGCCGGCCCCTCCCCGATTGGGAGCCGGACGAGGCTTTAGAGCCGAACCCGGCCGACTCTGACTCGGGGCCGATGAACAGTGCGTCCGGGTCCAGGGGCGGTGCGACCGGGCGTCGAGGCAAGACGTCCGGCGGCAGGCTGGCCCGACCGCACTTCGGACAGCGCAACCATTCGGCCAACCGGGTTGTCGTCGCCTCCAACTCGGCCTGACATCGAGGGCAGCGATACGACACGATGAACGCGATGTCCGTGGATCTCACGATCGCGGGCCCCTCGTGAATGACGGGTAGGAACGGGAAACGGCCGGAGCATCCTATCCGACCCGTCCCGCGGACGCATCCCAACTGGCCTGGGAGTTGCCGGGCCATCGACGACGATCGCCCGACTTCCGCCCCCGGTGGGGCCGATGATCAACGCAAGGGTTGTGGATTTCGGCGAAGTGATGATAGCCTCTCCCGGGAGAATCGACGTGGTTTCGGGTCATTCGTCGCCCTCGATGCGGCGGCGAGCGCCCGACGATCGAGGAAAAGGGATCGATGTTGTGTGCCTTCCGAACGTGGACCTTCCTCTGCCTGCTCTTCTCCCTCGGCGCGTGTCCGGCCCTGGTCGTCGCCGAAGAGATCGAATTCAACCTACTCCAGATCAACGACGTCTACGAGATCGCTCGATCCTTGGGTGACCGGTTGGGTGGGCTGAGCCGGGTTGCCACGATTCGCAAGGAGCTCGTCAAGGACAACCCGAACACCTTCACCGTGCTGGCCGGCGATGCGCTCAGCCCCTCGGCCATGGGGACGGCCTCGTATGAAGGGGACGAACTCGCCGGGCGCCAGATGGTCGCCGTGCTCAACACCATGGGGCTGGACTTCGCCACATTCGGCAACCACGAGCTCGACTTGAAAAAGGATCAGCTCCTCGCCCGAGTGAGGGAGTCGAGCTTCACCTGGATCTCGAGCAACGTGACCGACGCCACCGCGAACCCTTTCCCGGGTGTGCCTCGGAACCGAGTGCTCCGGATTGAAGGGAAACACGGTGGGGTCGTGCGCGTCGGGCTGATCGGACTGACGATCGACTCGACCAAGGCCGACTACGCTCGCTATGACTCCCCGTATCGGGCCTGCCTGGAGCAGATCGATGCGTTGAAGGGGCATTGCGACATCCTGGTCGCGATCACGCATCTCGATCTCGAGCAAGACAAGCAACTCGCGGCCGCGTTCCCCGAACTGCACCTGATCCTCGGGGGGCATGAGCACGACCGGCAATACGCCTTCGAGGAACGAGTCCCCTATCGAGCCCCGGTCGCCAAGGCCGACTTCAACGTCCACTCGGTCTTCGTGCATCGGCTCCGTTTCGACACAGTCACCCGCCGCCTCGAGATCGTCTCCAAGCTGCGGGCCGTCGACGAGTCCATCAAGGATGACTCTCGAACCCTGAACGTCGCCAACTACTGGCGCAAACTCGCCTTCGCCGGATTGAAGGAAGCCCTCGGTCAAGACCCGGAAGCCCAAATCGGGTCGACCCAGGTCAAGCTCGACGGCCGCGAGGCCGCGGTCCGCAGCGGCTCGACGAACCTCACGAGGCTGATCGTCGCGGCGGTTCAATCCGCGTCTCCCGGGGCGCAGCTCGTCGCCATCCCGAGCGGCTCGATGCGGCTCGACGACGTCATCCAGCCCGGACCGATCGACGTCTACACCGTCCTGCGTCTCCTCCCCTACCGGGGCGACATCGTCCAGGTCGAGATGCCCGGTGCGCTCCTCAAGCGGGTCCTGGACCGCGGAGCCGCGATCCAGGACGATGGCGGATTCCTGCAACTCGGCCGAGCGACCCGCCCCCCCGGCGTCCCCTGGCAAATCGACGGCCGGCCCCTCGACCCGGCCGCAGCCTACAGAGTTGCGTCCACCGACTACCTGATGAGTGGTCGGGAGAAGGCCTATGATGATGAACATCTCAATGATAAGTTCAGAAAGCTCACCCAACTCAAGCAAGCCGACGTTCGCCTTGCGGTGATCCGGTATCTCAAGGCGAATGGCCCCGTGACCGCCGAGAACTACCCGCCCGGCCCCGACGTCGACCCGAAAGGGTTTCCCGACCCTCCCCCGGTGATCACGCACGTCCGTTGATCGTCATCGTCGATGGCGACCAGGAGGTTTCGTATCCATGGAGCCCACGCCAGAGGAACTCGAGCGTCGAACTCGCTGGTTCGAGTGGTACGTCGAACAACAGGCCTCCAACTCGGTGCGACGCCCGGAGGAGGGTGGCCCCTATCATTGCCCATGCTGCGGTTGCAGGACGCTCGACGAACGTGGTGGCTCTGAGATTTGCGAGGTCTGCTTCTGGGAGGACGACGGCCAGGACGACCATGACGCCGAGGTCGTCCGTGGCGGCCCGAACGGGGCGCTGAGTCTGAGCGAGGCCAGGGCCAACTACCTGCGCTTCGGCGCCTGCGAAGAGACGATGCTCGAGAATGTCCGTTCGCCACGCCCGGAGGAACGTCCCGAGCCGGGCACCGGGTGAGCTCGCGCTGCACGGGGGCATCCCCCGCGGTATCATACGAAAACCTGGGTCAGGGGCGATCAAGATCCGCGGCTCTTGGTCTCAGGCGGCGAGGGCAGCGCGATGCGGCCGAGCGATGTCCGCAATATCATCCAATTCAATACCCGAATGGGCATGTTCATCTGCCCTTCGAATCGCTCGAACGTCGAGTCGTTCTTGCATGGCTACGAGTACGGTACTGCCGGCGCCTGCTGCTTCACCGAGGCGCTCGGTCGACACCTCGCCGATCGTTACCGCGTGAAACCGGAACAGTTCGGGTGGGCGTACCAGATCGCTCAGCTCGCACAGATCCGATCGCTGGATTGGATGGAACTCTATTTGCTGGTCAGCTCCGAAGTTTTGAACGCGGCGATCGAGCCGACGGACCTTACATAACCCCGTGCTGTCGCGGAGGTATTCCGAGATCGTTCGGCAGGTTAGGTCCGCGAGGCGTAGTCGTTAGCGGCAGGGTTCGCCGTGAAGCATTTCCACCAAGTCTTGCTGATCGTCTCCACCGTCCTCGGCTCCTGGCTCGGCATGCAGGCGATCCATGAGTTGGGCCACGTGATCGGCACGGCGGTGAGCGGTGGCCATGTCTCCGGCGTCTTCCTTCATCCTTTTGGTCTCTCGCGCACGGAGCATTCAAGTAACCCGCGCCCTCTGGTCGTCGCGTGGGCAGGACCTGTGGCTGGGGTCATGCTACCGCTGGTGTTCTGGGCGGGCGCGATCGCCCTACGGGTGCCTGGCGCGTTCGTGCTCCGGTTCTTTGCCGGCTTCTGCCTCATCGCCAACGGCGCGTACCTGACGTTCGGCTCGTTCGAACGAGTCGGAGATGCCGGTGAATTGTTACGGCATGGCTCGCCGGCCTGGTCGTTGTGGCTGTTCGGGGCGGTCGCATGCCCCGTCGGGCTGTGGCTCTGGCATCGGCAGGGACAGCACTTTGGGCTGGGCGATACCGGGGCTCAGGTTTCGACTGGTGTCACTTACGCGACTTCGTTAGTCTTGATTTCACTGATGACACTCGGGCTGTTGATCGGCGGTTGAATCGTGAACCTCGCCGCTTTGGGCAGGCTCATAGCGGTGTATTCGAGTCCCGACTTCAGAGGCCGGTTGACCGGTTCTCGTTGGAGGAAGACGGATGAGAAAGGCTCAACGGCGCACGGAACTCCAGCGACGCCCTGCGGGGTCGCGGCCGCGCATGGTCGCCTCGCAGGGGGCGCGGTCAACCATGCGAGAGACCAATGCGACGTTGGCACGAAGAGTATCCGCAGACTTTGCGGGAATGGAAGAAGCACTACCTGTCCCATGTGGAGGTTAACGTTCGGTCAGGAAGGGAGATCGGCAAGGATCCGTACGAGGTCGACTGCGTCTGCGATTTACAGCGAGGTCGGTTCCGCAAGGGACGGGCGTTCAGCTGCAAGACGCCCCGTTGCCTGATCTGTCACGGCGAGAAGTATCCCCGGCGAGAGCCGACGAAGCAGGAACGCTTCGCCGATCAGAAACTTCGAGAGGAGCTCGCCGGCTCCTGACACGCGGACGCTCACCGATTACATCGGAGCCGCCGGGGCGATGGGATCGGGCTCGAGAGTAAGGCCCGTCCCGTCGGCCGGCGGCTTGAGAGCCAGGAGTCGTGCGATATGTCCGAAATGTTGGCATTGAGATGGATCCTGTTGTTCACGGCCATCGTCGGCAGTTTCGCGGTCGCGTTTCCTCTCGGGGTGATTGCGTCGCACATTGTCGGGGTGTGGGATGAACCTGGTGCTGGCTTCGTTTCCGCCTTGGCCGTCGTCCTCATGGCATACTTCCTCGCTCCGAACTATAGACTTCAGTTCTCCGTACTTGTTTTTGTCGTGGGTGCCAACATCGCGTGGAGCCTACTTGAGCCTTCTTTCCTGCCAAAGAGTTTCGGAGACCGCGCCTATCAACCCACACATCTGCCTATCCTCTGGACCTATGCCGGCGGTCTTCTTGGCTTGCTCTTGGTGATAGGCCTTGGCTCAAATCGCGACTCAAATCTTCATCCCCGACGAAAGCCGTTCGGGGTGGCTTGACTCAAATGTTGTGCAACAGGAGACTTCTGGATGGGGCTTACCTTGTGTGTGTTCATTTCAGACCCCAACGAAGAGGACGAGGCTGAAGAAATTGCCGAGTGCTCCGTCGGCCACTACAGCGACTTCGCGTGCTTCCGAGAAACAATCGCGCGACATCTCGACTCGAGTCGATTCCCGACCTTGTTGGAGCATTCCGACTGCGACGGCGAATGGACGCTCGCCGAAATCCCCATGCTCGAACGAGAGATCCTCGAGATCGGGTCTGCCTTCCAAGGGTTGCCACCCGAGGAGCCGGCTGGAGCCTTTGAACACACGGTGTAGTATCGTTCGGCTGCCTGTTCGCTCTACGACTGCTTTCACACGATTGATGGTGACAACTTGCTTCAGGCCTTGATTGCCTTGTGTGGGATTGCCAGAGCCCATCATCGCCCCATAACATTTCAGTGAATGGTTTGAATGATTATCAATTTTCAGGAAGTTTAATGACATGACGGATGTGTCGCTAAGTATCTGGAATCCGTTCGGTGCTGCTGCTACGCCGCCAAGATTTTGCTTGAGATGGCGAAGGGGCACTGATGCAACTCCTCCCTCACGAGATCGCGATCGGTATCCTCGGCGACGAGTTCGAAGAAGGCTGGATTCCCGACCCAAGAACCGCATTCAAGGGCAAAGACGATGCCCTCGTCTTTCTCCGTGAATTGACGGTGGAGGACTTCGGGAATGACGTCGCTCGCTGGCGTGCCTGGTTCAGTGCTTGCCCACGTGAGATGCTGAATCTTCACTACGACGAATGGCGGCTCAAGGATCTCGTCCGACATCGTTCCGAGAGGGTCGCGTACGTCGAGGAACGATGGGGACATGTCACTCAACGGCGATGTCCAAACTGCGGGGGCCTATGCCCCGAATATCGGGCGCATTGTTGGGCCTGCGAGCACCACATAGGCCGTGCTCCGCACTAACTTTCCGAGGAAGCCGATCCGCTTGGCCTCGGCTACTCGGCTCATACGTTCGTGCAGCCCAATTTGATGACGAGTTCGGTCTGGCCGTTGCCGAACTTGAGAGTCGGGAGGCCTCTGGACGAGGTTGAAATTTTGGGTTCAGGCCGTTTGGTTTACTTGGCCTTTCGTAGGGCGGGGGGAGTTTCGGCATGGATGAGACGTTTGCCGAAGACGTACGTGCCCACGGCTGGTCGCTCGCGAGCATACAAGACCACAATCCGCCTTTCCTGTACACGATCGGCTTGATGCACACGTACCGGCATCCTGAGCTCATCGTCTTTGGTCTCGATTCTGGCAACGCACATGCCCTGATCTCCGGGCTGATCGTCCACATCTAGGCTTGTCGGTCGTTTGCAGAATCTCGGATCGAGACCGTGACTTTGGGTGAGGAGGAGCATCGAGTCGGCTTTCGACGGGTCCATGCCACTCAACACGAGTTATACCTTGGGTTTGCCATGGGCTTCTTGAGCAATCGCGGGCGAATCGGGGAACTGGAGGCAATCCAACTGTTCTGGCCTGACTCAAGCGCCAAGTTCCCTTTCGAGGTCGGCTGCGATCGGGCCGTATACCAACTCCAGGCCCGACTCGACATCGGACTTTCACCTCGGGAAGTCAAAAGTTGGAGACGACGATGGGAGTGAGGATACGACATTTCGCCCTACGGCATGTTTTGCGCCGCCGAAACGAGCTCCAATAGGCATTGTCTTGCTCCGGCGGGCTCACCACTATTATCGGGTTGCGGGGAGGGATGAGAGGCGTGCGGTACATCGTCGTGGACCTGGAGGCGACCTGCTGGGAGAACGTCCGCGACTACGATCGCATGGAAACAATCGAGATCGGTGCCGTCGAATTGGTCGCCGCAGACACTCCTTCATGTCGCGAGTTCAGCCGTTTCATCCGGCCGGTCGCCGAGCCCCGGTTGAGTGACTTCTGTCAACGCCTGACGACGATTCGCCAGAGGGATGTCGATCGGGCCGATCCCTTCTCGGTCGTGTTCCCGGACTTCGTGAACTGGATCGGGGAGGATCCTTTCGTCCTCTGCTCGTAGGGCGAGTATGATCTGACCCAGTTCCGCATCGACTGCCAGCGTCACGGGTTTGCCCTTCCCGAATCCTTCGGGCGGCACCTGAACCTCAAGAAAACGTTCGCTCGCCTCTTTGGACTCAAGGTCAGCGGCATGGAGCGAGCACTCGCCCAGGCCGGGTTGTCGTTGGAAGGGACGCATCATCGGGGCATCGATGATGCCCGCAATATCGCCAGGTTGGCAGCTTTAACGCTCCCGCAATGGGATGCCAGTGGGGCCCTGGCTAAAGCGGCTCTCGCTTGCATTGCGCACGTCGGAGGAAAACGGGGACTGGCTCCCGGCAGGGTCGGACCCGGGCTCTCGCGATCGACGTCGAGGCCGGGTGCCTGCTCAGAAAATCCCGGAGTCGCGATCGGCTTGTCATGCGCGCACGCCGAACGCCGTCGCTCTTGGGAAGCTCTTCGAGCGACTCGGGGCCGTCTCACGAATCCTCCGGTTCGTTAGGCGGC
>NZ_JBTYIP020000041.1:0-82820 GCF_054877945.1 Singulisphaera rosea
AGCCACGGTCCATAGGGACAGCGCCCGCCGAAGGCTGGCACGGCGAGTCTTCGTTGAGTGCACCGATCGCGAGTACAGGCGAAAGAAATTCAGAGAAAATGAAGGGCGGATGTGCGGAACATAGGCTTTACGACTGCGTGACCCAGCAGCATCGCCTCGTGACCGAACGGTTGGGGATATCGAAGGTCAAGCTCGTCGTCGGCTGGTCGATGGGCGCCCAGCAGACGTTCCAATGGGGCTGCCTCTACCCGGAGATGGTCGAGCGCATCGTCCCATTCGCCGGCTCGGCGAAGACCTCTCCCCACAACTTCGTCTTCCTCGAAGGCGTCAAGGCGGCGCTCACCGCCGACGCGGGCTTCCTCGACGGCTGGTATCAAACCCCACCGACGAAGGGACTCCGGGCCTTCGCACGCGTCTACGCCGGCTGGGGCTTCTCGCAGCCGTTCTATCGCCAGGAGCTGTGGCGACAGTTGGGGTACTCGTCCCTCGAAGACTTCCTGGTCGTCTTCTGGGAAGGCTTCTTCATGAAGAGGGATGCCAACAACCTCCTGGCCATGCTCAAGACCTGGCAAGAGGCCGACATCAGCGCGAATCCCATTTATCAGCACGATTTCAAGAAGGCGCTCGGTGCCATCAAGGCCCGGGCCGTCGTGCTCTCGCCCGAGATCGACCTCTACTTCCCCCCCGAGGACAACGAGTGGGAAGTCCAGCAGATGCCCAACGCCGTCTGCCGACGCATGCCGGGAGTCTGGGGTCATTTCGCGGGAGACGGCCTGAACCCGGCCGATACCCGATTGATCGACGACACTCTCAAGGAGATCCTCGCCGACTGATCGACCCCCCCGGTCCATCCGACGCGAGAGTGCGTTGAGATCCCTATCAAAATCAAAACGAAACGGCAGGCGAGAATCGCCTGCCGTTCGAATCAGTGAGCCAGCATGTCATAAATCGTAGCGGAGGAGGTGGGATTCGAACCCACGGAACCGGAGACCGGTTCACCGGTTTTCGAGACCGGCCCTTTCAACCACTCAGGCACCCCTCCGAAGCATTCAGTCGGACTTCCGCATTGCAGGTCGTCGATCCTGGAAGAACCGAGAAAGTATCATACCACACTCTTCGGCAAGAATCCCACCAGTGATCGACGCTCGATGGTTAAATCGAGGATCATCAACGAGTCGGTAGAGGCTTCCGCACGCTCCCGCCTTGGGATCCTTCGCGCCGAAGACGACGCGGGCGATCCGGCTTTGAACGATCGCCCCGGCGCACATGGGGCAAGGTTCGAGCGTGACGTACAAGGTGCAACCGTCGAGTCGCCAGGTTCCCAGGGCCCGACCGCCAAGAGTCAGGGCCAGGCGTTCGGCATGGGCCGTCGGATCGTGTGAGGTTTCCCGAAGGTTATAACCTTGCGAGAGGACTCGACCTTCTCGGACGACAACCGCACCGACCGGAACCTCGCCGAGAGAATAAGCCTCTTCGGCCAGGTTCAAGGCGAGACGCATCATCTCCAAATCGGAGGGCTCGAGGTGGGGAACGATTACGGCCATCACCTGCTCGCCGACACGGTTCGGATCTGGCGAAGCGCCATTCCCCTGAGGAAACGTGTAAAGAACGAGTTGCCAAAGACTTTCGAAAACCTAACCGGTCTCGAAGACGAGTGGATCATAACACCTCAGATGGGCCGAATCAAGGCCGGGATCCTGATCGACGCGAAGGCAGTCAGAAGGGCTCAACGGTCAATGCATGTAGCCGGACGAACACATCGGCTTCAGGTCGGGTGAACAGGCCCGCCGTGGTTCCGAACGCACGAACACAACTTGCGCCGAGGGCGCTGGCGAGCTTTAAGGTGTCAAGCTCGGAGAGGCCGTCGAGGAGGCCGGCGATGTAGCCGGCGTCGAAGGCGTCACCGCCGCCCGAACTGTCGACGCACGTCGTGGGGTAGGTTCCGAGGCGGACGCGAAGACTTTCAGAGGCGGCGTAAGCACCGTGATCGCCGCAGGTGATCACGACGCGTTTCGCGCCGAGGTCGCGGAAGAGGAGGGCCTGTCGGGCGGGCTCCGGGTCTCCCAGAATCAACGCCGCCTCATCCGTGTTGGGCAGGAAGACGTCGGTGAACGGCAAGACCGGACGAAGACGAGGGAGGTAGTCGGCAGGGCCAGGGGTGGCCACGTCGAGGACCGTCCACGCGCCGGCAGCCCTGGCTCTGGCGAATCGTTCGGCGAGGTCCTCGGGGTCGAGGTCGTCGAGGATCAAATAGCCACCGACATAAAGCACGGGGGGCGTTTCGGCGAGGATGGGGTCGAAGTCGGCTGCGGCCAGGCCGCGGTTGGCGCCGAAGGAGTGGATGAAGCGCCGGTCCTGGCCCTGGACGTTGATGATCAGGGTCTGGCTCGTCGCCCTCGATCGATCCACCTCGAGGGAGGAAACCTGAACGCCTTGCGCGGCCAGGGTCTCGGCCACGAATCGGCCGAAGACATCGTCCCCGACTCGGCCGCAAACCGAGGCGGGGATGCCGAGCCTGGTCAGGGCCACGGCCACATTGGCCGCGCACCCTCCGACCGTAAGCCGCAACTCGTCGGCCGCCACCAACTCGCCCGCCGAGGGGAGGTGCGAGATTGGCGTGCAGAGGTGGTCCGCCACGACGATCCCCGCGCAGAGGACGGGGGCGGACTCCTTGTCGAGGGTCGAGGACGTGGGCATGGCGGGCCACCCCCGAGAGCTTGGACCGGTCGAACCAACCTCTCGACGACGCCCGCTTCACGGCCTGCGACGGATCAGACGGGGTTGTCGAGCGACGCCGCCACCTGGTCTCCGGAGACTTCCGACGGTGTCGGTGTCCCGGCTCGCTTGCCGATCAGTTCCTCGATCTCCGCGACGGTCAAGACCTCGCGTTCGATCAGGGCTTCGGTCAGGCGCTCGAGCTCGTCGCGATGCTCTTCAAGGAGCTGATAGGCGTGCGCATCGGCTTCGCGAAGGATCCTCGCGACCTCCTCGTCGATGATCTGCGCGGTGTGCTCGGAGTGATCGCGGGACTCGCTCATCTCCCGGCCGAGGAACGGGTGTTCTTCGGACGCGCGGAAGAAGACCGGGCCGATGCGCTCGCTCATGCCCCACTGGGTGACCATCATCCGAGAAAGTCGGGTGGCCTGCTTCAGGTCCTCGGCGGCGCCCGTGGTCAGGTCGTCATAGACCAAGCGCTCGGCCGCGCGGCCGCCGAGCAGGACGGCGAGCTTGCCGTCGATCTGGCTCTCGCTGTAGCCGAGCCGATCTTCCTCGGGTAGGAACTGGGTCACGCCCAGGGCTCGCCCTCGGGGGATGATCGTCACCTTGTGGACCGGGTCGGTGTTCGGCGAGAGCCAACCGACGAGCGCGTGGCCGACTTCATGGTAGGCGGTGGCGCGCTTGTCCTTCTCGGTGATGAACTCCTCGCGCTTCGCCCCCATGATGATCTTGTCGCGGGCCGCGTCGAAGTCCGCCATGTCGACCTGATTCTTGTCCTCGCGGGTCGCCAGCAGGGCCGCTTCGTTGACGAGGTTGGCCAGGTCGGCGCCGCTCATCCCGACGGTCCCTCGGGCGATGCCGTCGAGGTCGACGTCGGCGTCGAGCGGGATGTTCCGTGTGTGGACCTTCAGGATCTCGAGTCGGCCTTTTTTCGTGGGGCGGTCGACGGTGACGTGACGGTCGAACCGACCGGGTCGCAAGAGTGCGGGGTCGAGGACGTCCGGGCGGTTCGTGGCGGCGAGGACGATGACGCTCTCATTCGGCGAGAAGCCGTCCATCTCGGTGAGGATCTGGTTGAGCGTCTGCTCGCGTTCGTCATGGCCGCCGCCAAGGCCTGCGCCTCGGACCCGGCCGACCGCGTCGATTTCGTCGATGAAGAGAATGCAGGGGCTATTCTCTTTGGCCGTCTTGAACATGTCGCGGACGCGGCTGGCACCGACGCCGACGAACATCTGGATGAATTCCGACCCGGAGATCGAATAGAACGGGACGCCCGCTTCGCCCGCGACCGCGCGGGCCAGCAAGGTCTTGCCCGAACCGGGGGGGCCGATCAGCAGGACGCCCTTGGGGATCCGGCCGCCCAGCCGCTGGAATTTCTCCGGGTTCTTGAGGAACTCGACGATTTCCTGGAGCTCGCTCTTGGCGTTCTCGAGGCCGGCGACTTCGTCGAAGGTCGTCCTCTGCTTGGACTTGTCATGACGCTTGGCCGGGCTCTTCACGAAGCTGCCGAGGATCCCGCCGTCGAACTGGTCGCGAGCCCGGCGCATCATGAAATAGATCAGGCCGACGATCACGAAGGTCGGCAGGAGCAAGGTGATCCACACGAGGCCATTCGCGTTGTTCGGCGGCTGGGGATCGATCCGGACCGGCTCCTCACCCGCCGAGGGCTCTTGGGCTCGCAAGTCGGTGACGACCGTGTCGATCGACTTCTCGGAGGGAAAGTAGACGACGAACTTCGACACCGGCTGGGGTGTGGTGCCCGAGTTTGAGGCGTTGGGCGGGGTGGACGGATAGAGCTCCTTCTTCCGGAGCTCCCCGCGACCCTCGTTGGCCTGGATCGACAGGCTCTTGATATTCTTAAGCTTCACCTGGTCGAGGAACCAGGGGCTGTAGTTCACCATCACCTCGCTCTTGGCCGAGAACTGCCAGAAGATCGCCGCGAAGCCGACGATCAAGAGCAGCCAGAGCCAGGGAGGGGTGGGGGACCCGCCGGAACCATTCGGCTTGCGTCCGCCTGCGGGTCGTCGGGGCGATTCTTGCGGCGGTCGACTCTCCATACGATCTCAATTCCCTATTAGGAGCCGTCCTGAGATGTTCCGGCGCGGCAAAGCGCAACGCATCCCGATTGCGGCCGCAAATTCATTGTAGCCGAAATAATCCGAAAGTTCAGTGGCAATCGATCCGCGCGTCGACCGAGCCGTGGGAACGAGCCCCCTCGGCAACTCGTAGCGAGGCGAGACCTGGTCGGACGCCTCGAGGGCGTCCGGCTGGCCTCGAGAACTTTTATCATGATGAGTTCCGTCCGGAGGGCAATAGGAAAATTGCCCGACCGGTCCCGCGGTTGCCTCGCAAGGGTCGGGTCAGTGGTGCCCAGCGCCCGTCGCTTCGAGCCACTTCTCGCAGTCGATGGCGGCCGCACAGCCGGACCCCGCGGCGGTGATCGCCTGCCGATAGTGGGTGTCGACGACGTCGCCCGCGGCGAAGACCCCTTCGACGCTGGTGGCCGACCCGTAGTTGACCATGCGGTCGATGAGACCTGCGGGGGCCTCGATCCCTCCCCAGGCGAGGGCCGTCCGGGTGAGGAGGTATCCCTCCGGCGTCATCGCGAGCTGGCCCTCGAAGACGTTCGTGTTCGGCGAGTGGCCGATGGCGAGGAAGACGCCGTCGAACGGCACGTCCTCGGTCGATCCGTCCTGCGTCGACTCGAGACGGACCCCGGTCAACGCCTTGTACGGCTCGTCCTCGCCGAGGTATTCGGCAATGGCCGAGTTCCAGCGGTAGTCGACCTTCGGGTTGGCGAGGATCCGTTGCTGCATCACCTTCGAGGCGCGGAGCGAGTCGCGACGGTGGATCAGCGTGACCTTGCTCGCGTACTTCGTCAGGAAGGTGGCCTCCTCGACGGCCGTGTCACCCCCGCCGACGACGGCGACCTTCTTGCCGCGGTAGAGGGCACCGTCGCAGGTGGCGCACGTGCCGAGCCCGTAGCCCATGTAATGCATCTCGTCCGAGATGCCCAGGGTTCGGGCCGAGGCCCCCGTGGCGATGATCAGGGCGTCGGCGGTGTACTCGAACGTCTTCGCCTCGGGATCCTTGGCATCCTCGGAGGTCGTCACCTTGAACGGTCGGCGCGAGAGATCCACCGAGATCGCCGTCTGATAGCGGCAGTCGGCCCCGAATCGCTGGGCTTGCTTGCGGATCGCGTCCATGAGGTCGGGCCCGAGGACACCGTCGGGGAATCCCGGGAAGTTCTCGACGGCGGTCGTCCAGGTGAGTTGGCCCCCCGGCTCATGACCCTCGAACACGACGGGCGACAGGTTGGCACGCGCCGCGTAGAGCGCCGCGGTCAAGCCCGCGGACCCCGACCCGATCACGATGACGGCGGAATGGGACATCGTTCCCTCGCGCTTGCAGGAGACCCGCGACGGAAGCACCTCCTCCGCCCTCGGCTCCAGGATCAATATTATCCTCATGCTGCCAAAAATCGCCCCCTTGTCCAGCGTCGACCCGCCTCCCCTTTCAATTTACGGGCAGGTTGACGTCGTCGTTCGACCTCGGCCGTCGCGGTCGAAACGGGTGTAGTCGCGGTGAAGATTCGGCCCGGATCGGAAGAACAAGTCGATCGACTCGGCTCCGACGACCGTATAGAATCCACCTTCGAACGCGTTCCCCCCGGAGACTCCCCGCCTCCTCGTCCGCCCCGCGCCCCGGAACGCAAGCCAGAGCCAACCTTCCTTCGTGCCTGCCCACGAGGTGGCAGAATTGCCGCCGGCCCCACCGGGATCAACGATGCGATCACCGAACCGACGAACGTTCTTCAGGGCCTTCCGGTATCTCTCCGTCCTCACGGCCGTCCTCGCCGTTTCGGTCCCCCTCGCCGTCGCGGGGGAAGAGATCCAATACAACCGTGACGTTCGGCCGATCCTTTCCGAAACCTGCTTCCGTTGCCACGGGCCGGGTGATCGCAAGGCTGGCCTTCGACTTGATTTGCGCGAAGAGGCCATCAAGCCGGCCGAGTCGGGGGCCGTACCGATCGTCCCGGGCCATCTCGAGGAGAGCGAACTCATCCGGCGGATCCTCACCGAGGACGAGACGGAGGTCATGCCCCCGCCGAAGGCCCACAAGACACTCTCTACGACCCAGAAGGACCTATTGAAGCGGTGGGTCCAGTCGGGGGCCACCTACCAGAAACACTGGTCGTTCGAGCCGCCTCTCAAGGAGCCGGCGCCAAAGGTCAATGGTTCGGGAGTCGTCGTCCGCAACTCGATCGACGCGTTCATCGCCGAGCGAGCCCGGTCGAAAGGCCTCACGCCCTCCCCGGAAGCCGACAAGGAGACGTTGATCCGCCGCGTGGCCTTCACCCTGACCGGTTTGCCACCGACGCCGGCCGAGGTCGAGCTCTATCTGGGAGACTCATCGTCCCGATCGTATGAAAATATGGTCGAGCGATACCTCTTCTCGCCCCGATACGGGGAAGAGATGGCCCGGCATTGGCTCGACGTGGCGCGCTATGCCGACACCCACGGCCTCCACCTCGACAACGAGCGCGCGATGTGGCCCTATCGCGACTGGGTCGTCCGGGCCTTCAACGACAACGTGCCGTTCGACCGGTTCACCGTCGAGCAGCTTGCCGGCGATCTTCTGGAGAAGCCGACGCGGGACCAACTGATCGCGACGGGCTTCAACCGCTGCAACGTGACGACGTCCGAAGGGGGATCGATCGAAGCCGAGTGGTACTTCCGCAACGCGGTCGACCGGTCGAGCACGATGGCCGAGACCTGGATGGGGCTCACCGCCGGGTGCGCGGTCTGCCATGACCATAAATATGATCCTATCTCGGCGAAAGAATTTTACTCACTCTATGCCTTCTTTTATTCGGCCGCCGGTCCGGCGATGGACGGGAACGCGTTGCTGCACGAGCCGACCCTGAAGCTCCCGACGCCCGACCAAGAGTCGAAACTCGCCGAGCTGACGAAGGCGGTCGCGGACGCGAAGCAGGCGGTCGAGGCGGCCTCGAAGTTCCCGACTTACATCGATCCCGCGGACTCGGCCGTTGCGAAGGTGGAAGGATCCGCGCCCGAGGAGCATGGGAAGCTCGAGCGGGCAAAGGATCCGCAGTATTCATTCCGGGCCTGGGTCGAGCAGGGGGGTGGGGCGGCGTCGAAGGACCTGACTGGCGACATCAAGGAGTGGCTCGGGAAGCAGAAGGCGGGGACGCTCGCCGAGGGCGACGCGAAGAAGCTTCGCGAGCACTACCTCAAGAACGTCTGCGAGTCGACCAAGGGGACGTTCGCGGCCCTCGCACAAGAGGCGGCCAGGCGGGAGAAGGAACGGGCGAGTTTGGACGGGGCCATACCCGTGACCTACATCTTCCGGGACATGGAGACGCCTCGGCAGGCGTTCGTCATGCTCCGGGGGCAGTACGATAAGACGGGCGAGAAGGTCGAGCCGAGTACACCCAAGGTGCTCCCCGAGCTCAGGACGGCCACGCCGGGTGCCCGGCCGAACCGGCTCGACCTCGCGCGTTGGCTCGTTTCGCAGGACCATCCCCTCACGGCCAGGGTGGCCGTGAATCGATTCTGGCAGCAGTTCTTCGGTACCGGGTTGGTCAAGACGAGCTTCGACTTCGGCACCCAGGGCGAGTCCCCTACCCATCCGGAGCTGCTCGACTGGCTCGCCGTCACCTTCCGCGAAGGGAACTGGGACGTCCGGGACCTCGTCCGGCTCATGCTCCACTCGGCCACCTTCCGGCAGTCGACGCGTGTGACGGCCGAGATGCTCCAGATCGACCCCGACAACCGATATTACGCCCGAGGCCCGAGGTTCCGGCTCGATGCCGAGCAGGTCCGCGACAACGCCCTCTACGTCGGCGGTCTCCTCGACACCCGGATGGGGGGCAAGGGGGTGAAACCCTATCAACCCTCGAACATCTGGGAACCCGTCGCGTTCACCGGCTCGAATACTCGGGAGTATCACCAGGACAGCGGCCAGGCCCTCTACCGCCGGAGCCTCTACACGTTCCTGAAGCGGACCGCGCCTCCCCCGTTCATGGCGAACTTCGACGCGCCGAACCGCGAGTCGTTCTGCACCCGCCGAGAGCGTAGCAACACGCCCCTCCAGGCACTCCAGTTGATGAACGACGTGCAGCACTTCGAGTCGGCCCGAGGGCTCGCCGAACGGATCCTGAGGGAAGGGGGGACGACCCCCGAGGCACGCATCAACTACGGGTTCCGGGTCGTGCTCTCGAGGCGGCCGGATGCGGAAGAACTCGCCGTGCTTCGGGAGCAGTGTCGGGCCCACCTCGAACGATTCCGAACCGACAAGGACGCGGCGAAGGCGGTCACGCACTTCGGGGAATCCCAGCCGACGCCCGGACTCCCCGAGGAGGAGCTCGCGGCCTACACGCTCCTCGCGAACACTTTGCTCAATCTGGATGAGACGGTCACGCGCAACTGACGTCCCTGCCGGAAGGACGCTCGCGACGAACCAGGTCCAGGATACTACCGGCACCCCAACGATCGAGGTCAACGAGGATGCACCCGTTCTTCGACTTTCAGGCCCAGCAGACGCGCCGGCAGTTTTTCGAGGGTGCCGGCCTCCGCGCCGGCGGGATCGCCCTGGGGCTCATGGCCGGGGCCGGCTCGCCCGCTCACGGGTCGGCCTCGGAACGGGTCCACCAGGCCTTGCCGGGGCTCCCGCACTTCGCCCCGAAGGCAACTTCGATTATTTATCTGCACATGAACGGAGGTCCGTCTCAGCTCGACCTGTGGGACTACAAGCCGAAGCTTCAGGAATACTTCGACAAGGACCTGCCCGACAGCGTGCGCAACGGCCAGCGAATCACGACGATGACGAGCGGTCAGTCGCGGTTCCCGGTGGCGCCGTCGAAGTTCAACTTTAAACGCGCCGGTCAGTGCGGGACGTGGATCAGCGAGCTCCTGCCGTACACCGAGCGGATCATCGACGAGATCGCGGTCGTCAAGTCGGTCCAGACGAACGCGATCAACCACGACCCGGCCTGTACCTTCGTCATGACGGGGAGCGAGGTACCGGGCAAGCCGAGCATCGGCTCCTGGCTCGCCTATGGTCTGGGGAGTGAGAGCAACGACCTGCCGGCCTTCGTCGTGTTCACCCCGTCGTTCCCCAAGACCGGGAATGGGCAGGCCCTCTTCACCCGGATGTGGAGCAGCGGCTTCCTCCCCTCGCGGCTGAATGGCGTCGCGTTGCGGGGGACGGGCGATCCCGTGCTTTATCTCCAGAATCCGCCGGGGGTCTCGGCCGGCGACCGTCGCGCGATGCTCGACTCCCTGGGCCGGCTGAACCGCCGCCAGTACGACCGACTCGGCGACCCCGAGATCCAGACGCGGATCTCCCAGTATGAGATGGCCTTCCGGATGCAGACCAGCGTGCCGGAGTTGGTGAACGTCCGGAGCGAGCCCAAGCACATCCTCGACCTCTACGGGCCCGAGGCCACGACCCCGGGTACTTTCGCCCATAGCGCCCTGATGGCGCGGCGGTTGGTCGAGCGTGGCGTCCGCGCGGTGCAGATCCTCCACCGAGGCTGGGACCAGCACTCGTCGCTGCCCACGACCCTCAAGAATCAGTGCCTCGACACCGACCAGGCCACCGCCGCGCTCGTCCTGGACCTGAAGCAACGCGGGCTGCTCGACAACACGCTCGTCGTCTGGGGAGGCGAATTCGGTCGAACGGTTTATTCGCAAGGTTCCCTGACGCACGACGACTACGGTCGCGACCACCATCCCCGTAATTTCTGCATGTGGCTCGCGGGGGGTGGGATCAAGGGGGGCATCAGTTACGGCGAGACCGACGACTTCAGCTACAACGTCGTCGACAAGCCGGTCAACGTGAACGACTTGAACGCGACGATCCTGAAGTGTCTTGGGATCGACAACGAACGGTTCACGTTCAAGTACCAGGGGCTCGACCAGCGACTGACCGGCGTCGAACAAGCTCGACCAGTGGAGGCGCTACTGGCCTGAGCGTCTCGCCCGAAACCCGGTATTTCAGATCAACCGGGTTTCGGGACTCGCAAGGCCACTCGAGGCTTGGCGATCAAGTCTCGACGAGTCGGGGTTCGTGGAACCGATAGCCGACGCCTCGGACGGTCTCGATGAGGTCGGCGGCGTCGCCGAGCTTTTTGCGAAGGCTCTTGATATGAACGTCGATGGTCCGTTCGAGGACCACGGCGTCTTCGCCGATGGCGGCGTCCATGAGCTCGTAGCGGGTGAAGGCCCGGCCGGTCTGGCGGAGGAGGACTTCGAGGAGGCGAAACTCGGTCGGGGTCAGGGGGAGCTCCTCGCTCTGGAAGAGGGCGCGGTGGCTGTGGCGGTCGATGACCACCCCCTGACTTTCGACGAGCGTGCCCGCCGCCGGCTCTTCCTGGGCCTGTCGGCGGCGAAGCTCTTTCTTGACGCGTTCGATCAGGATCTTGACGCTGTAGGGCTTGGTCACATAGTCGTCGGCGCCGACGGCGAACCCGACCAGCTCGTCGGTCTCCTCGGCCTTGGCCGTCACCATGACGATCGGGATGTCGCGCGTGCGGGCGCCGTTGCGGAGCTCGCGGCAGACCTCGAGGCCCGGCTTCACCGGCAGCATCAGGTCGAGCACGATCAGGTCGGGGAGCTTGAGTTGGGCCTGCCTCAGCCCATCCTGGCCGTCGTGGGCCAGGAGGACGTCAAACCCTTCGCGCTCGAGGTTTGCGGACAAGACCTCCGCCAGGGCACGTTCGTCCTCGACGATCAGGATCTTTGGTTTGGGCATGACTCGGGGCGTTCTTGAAGGGGTCGGGGACCGTATCTATGCCGATCGACTCAAGAACATTCTAGCGCCCGGTCGGGATCTCCGCGTGAAGGAATTGTGAAGAATCAGTGAATATGGAGCCCCGTGTCACCCGATTCGGCCGGTGATGTAGGCTTCGGTCCGGCTGTCCCGGGGGTTGGTGAAGAGAATGTCGGTCGAGCTGAACTCGGCGATAACCCCGGTCCTGTATCCGTCCTTGGCGGTCTCGTCGAGCATGAGGCAGGCGGTCATGTCACTCACTCGGCGGGCCTGCTGCATGTTGTGGGTGACGATGACGATGGTGTACTCGTCCTTGAGGTCGTCCATCAGGTCCTCGACGCGGGCGGTCGAGATCGGGTCGAGTGCGGAGCAGGGCTCGTCCATCAGGATGACTTCGGGCTCGACGGCCAGGGTCCTGGCGATGCAGAGACGCTGCTGCTGTCCGCCCGAGAGCTCGAGCCCGGAGCGGTGGAGCTTGTTCTTGACCTCATCCCAGAGGGCGGCGCGGCGGAGGGAGCGCTCGACGAGCTCGTCCATGTCGCCCCGGAAGCCGTTAATCCTCGCCCCCCAGGCGACGTTCTGATAGACGCTCTTGGGGAAGGGATTCGGCTTCTGGAAGACCATGCCGATCCGGCGCCGAAGTGCGACGGGGTCGGTGCCGGGCTCGGAGATGGCCTGGCCGTCGAAGAGGACCTCGCCCTCCATCTTCGCGCCCGGTACGAGGTCGTTCATCCGGTTGAAGCAACGGAGCAGGGTGCTCTTGCCACAGCCCGACGGGCCGATCAGCGCCGTGATCCGGTTCCGAGGGATGGCGATGTCGACTTCTTTCAAGGCCGGGGACGTCCCGTACCAGACGGAGAGCTTGCGGGCCTCGAGAACGATCGGGTCGGTCGACGGTGACTCGGCCGAGGCCTCCGAGGACGCCGGGACGACTCGGGAATCGGGGAGGGTCATGGGAGGATTAGCCTCGGGCGGAGCGGCCGTAGCGGTTGCGGATGAGGATGGCCGTGGCATTCATCGTCAACAGGAGCACCAGCAAGATCAAGATGCCACCGGCGGTCACGGTTTGGAACTGGACCTTGGGATTCTTGGCGTAATTGTAGATCTCGACGGGCAGGACGGTGTAGCGGTCGAACGGCGTCTTCGGAAGTCGGCCGATCGATCCGGCGGCGCCGACCATCAAGAGCGGGGCGGTCTCGCCGATCGCTCGGGAGAGGCCGAGGATCGTGCCGGTGAGGATGCCCGGCAGCGCCGCAGGGAGAATATGGTCGCGGACCATCTGCCAGCGCGTCGCCCCCAGGGCCAGTGCGGCTTGCCGCAATGAGTTGGGGACGGTCCGGAGCGCCTCCTGCGTGGCGATGACGATGACCGGGAGGACCAAAAGGCCAAGCGTCAGACTCCCCGCCCAGAGCGATTTTCCGAGGGCCAACGCATTGAAGCCGAAGGCCCGGACGAACACGGCCAGACCAAGGATCCCATAGACGATCGACGGGACGCCCGCCAGGTTCGCGATGTTCGTCTGGATGATCCGACGAAGCCGGCCGGACGGGACATACTCCTCGAGGAAGACCGCCGCACCGACGCCGACGGGGATGGCGAATACGGCGACGAGGCCGAGCAGCCAGAGGCTCCCCACGATCCCGCTACGGAAGCCGGCGAGGTTCGGGTCGGTCGACTGCGGCTTCGTGACCAGGGCGATGAGGAACGTACCCAAGGACTTGGCATTGGTGCCGATCTCATACCAAGGGGGGCCGCCCGGCCTTCGTAAGGCCGCCGCGATCACCGAGCCCAGCAGGACGGAGAGGACCACGACCCCGGAGAGTGTGGCCAGGAAGCACGCCAGGCCGAAGACCGGGCCGAGGATGGCCCGGCTTCGACGATGGGGCCGGTAGGCGTCGGGCGCCTGTCGGCTCATTGATAGACCTCGCGATAACGACGCAGGACCAGGCCCGACAGGATGTTCAGGATGAGCGTCATGGCGAACAACGCCATCCCCACGGCGAACAGGGAGAGGTATTCGGGAGAGCCGTACGCGGCCTCGCCGTTCGTCACCGCGACGATGTACGTCGTCATCGTCTCGATGGGGACCAACGGGTTCAGCGTGATCTGGGGTCGCATCCCCGCGGCGAGCACGACGGCCATCGTCTCGCCGATTGCCCGGCTCAAGGCGAGGATGAACGACGCGACGACCCCCGACAATCCCGCCGGCAGCACGATCCGCGTCGACACCTCGAACTTCGTTGCTCCTAGGCCATACCCGGCCTCGCGGAGCCCCCGGGGGACCGCCGACAGGACGTCTTCGCTGAGCGACGAGACCATCGGGATGATCATCACCCCGACGACGATGCACGCGCTCAAGGCATTGAATGTCCAGACCCGGATACCCCAGGGGTCGAACAAGGCCTTGAGCAGCGGGGTCACCAGCAAGAGGGCGAGATAGCCATACACAATGGTCGGGATGCCCGCGAGCAGCTCCAGCGTCGGCTTGAGTACGGCCCGGACGCCGCGGGGGGCGTACTCACTCAGGTAAATGGCACTCAACAGACCGATCGGCAGCGCGATGCACGACGAACCCGCCGCTACGACGAGCGTCCCCCAGATCAAGGGAAGGATCCCGAAGCTGGGCGGGTCGTTGTCGGGCTTGAGCTCGGTCCCGGCCAGGAACTCGATCAGGCCGACCTTCGAAGTCTGGAAGAACGCGAAGGTCTCGACCCCGAGGACCACGATGATCCCGACCGTCGTCAGGATGGTGATCGTCGCGCAGAGGAGCAGGGAGGCCGAAACGGCCATCTCTCGGAGCGAACGGAGCCGCGAATGACCCGACCAGAGGCCGGGATCATTCGCGCCGAGGGATCCCGTGGAGTTGGTCACGTCGCGGCTTTCGGGGCCGGGGTTGCCGCCTCGCCTCCCGCGGGGATCGCCTTCGTATTGGCGTCCCGGTCTTCGGCCGTCGGGGGGACGTACCCACCCTTCTTCGCCAGCGTCTCGATGTTGTCGAGATAATACTTGACGAACGCCCCGACTTCCCGCCGGCGCATCGCGGAGTTCTTCACATAGATGAAGAGGGGGCGCGACAGCGGGGTATAGGACTTGTTCAGGATGGTCTCGGGGCTCGGCGTGACCGGCTTGTCTTCGGGACCCTTCTGAACCGGGATCGCGCGGAGTTTATCCTTGTTCTCTTCGAAGTAGGAGTAGCCGAAGTAGCCGAGGCCGTCGGGGTCGCCCGCCACGCCGGCGACCAGGGTGTTGTCGTCCGAACTGGGCTGGACGTCGTCACGTTGCTGGCCGGCCTTGCCGACGATCGCCTCGGTGAAATACTCGAACGTCCCGGAGTTGCGGTCCGGGCAGTAGAGGATGATCGGCCGGTTGGGCCAGGAAGGATCCACATCCTTCCAGGTCTTGACCTTGCTGCCGGGTTCCCAGATCGCCTTCAATTGGGCGACGCTGAGCGACTTGATGAAGTCGTTCTTCGGGTTGACGACCACAGTGATCCCGTCGTAACCCACGAGATAATGGGTCCAGTCGAGGCCTTGCGCCTTCGCTTTGGATTCTTCCTCGGCCTTCGCGGGGCGGGATGCGTCGACGATGTCGACTTCGCCCTTCAGGTAGTTGCCGAATCCTCCGCCGGTGCCGTGCTTGTCGACGACGACCGTGACGTCGGGTGCGACGCTCGAATAGGCTTCGCGGGCCGCCTCGCTGATCATGAAGACGGTGCTCGACCCGTCGATCTCCACTTTCCCGGGGGCCGAGGCCGGGCCCGAACCCGACTCACCGCCGCCGCAGCCGGCCAGGACGAACGCCAGAAGTACTGCGGCCCGTCCTGTTGTCCCACTTATGCCCATGCGAGAAATCCTCGATTTCGACGCCCTAACTCGCTCGATCGGCGAGCCGACGCTCGGTTTGCTCGACCTTCGTTCGCCGGGACCCATTTCGGTCGGTCGCCCCGGAGATTTCACGCCCGAGTGTACCGAAATAATGTGAAGATTGTGTGATGGCGCGAAGAATCTCCTCGCCAGGGACCACTTTCGGTCTAGCCGACTGACTCGAGTCCGCGGGCTCGGCTCATCGTAGGCCCTTGCCTTCATCGATATGGTAGACGCGGTCCGCCGTCAATCCCTTGTGTTCGGTCGTCTTTCCCGACGGCCAGGTGATCGAGATAACCACCGGTCCGCCGGCTGCTCCGAGCCCGAAGGTCAGCGGAGCTTCGACCGAGGAGAGATACCCCTTGCTGGGGAAGAGCTGGCGGCGTTGCTCGGTCCCTCCGATCTCGAGGGCCACCTTGGCCCCGATCGCGTCTCGGTTCGAGGCGGCCCCGTGGAGGATGAGGCGGACCCAATGGTTCCGGCTGCCCCCCTCGTTGCGGAAGAGTCGGGCCCGTCCGCCGTTGACCGAGAGCAGGACGTCGAGGTCGCCGTCCCCATCGATGTCGGCGTATGTGCAGCCTCGCCCGACGACCGGTCGGAAGAGGTCGTTGCCGGCGGTCTCGGGGTCGATCAGGACGAAGAGCTGTCGACCTGGCCGGCCGGTGTTCCAGAACAACTGGGGCGCTTGCTCGTATTTTTCGCTCGGGTCGGTCTTCGCAATATCGTTCTCGAGGTGTCCGTTCGCGGTGAGCAGGTCGAGACGTCCGTCGAGGTCATAGTCGAAGAAGAAGAGCCCGAACTTGAGGGGAGGCTGGGAGAGGGCTCCCAGGCCGTAGCGGCTCGCCAGGTCCGAGAACTGGAGGCTCCTCGGCCTGTCGTTGACATAAAGGGCCGTCATCTCGTTGGCGAAGTTGCCGATCGCGAGGCCAAGCAGGCGGTCGTTCCGGAACTCGGCCCAGTCGATGCCCATCGCACCCCGAGCGGACCCTCCGATGTCGAACGCAATCCCCGAGGTGATCCCGATCTCCTCGAATTTGCCGCCGCCGAGGTTGTGGAAGAAAAAGTTCGGGGCGGTGTCGTTGGCGACGGCAAGATCGACCAGGCCATCCTCGTCGACGTCGTAAGGCGCCACCCCCATCGCCTTGGCGACCGGTTCTTTCAGCTCGGGAGATCGGACGTGGATCCCGGCCTGTTCCCCGACATCGACGAAGACCCCACCGTCGTTCCGGAGCAGTTGACAAAGCGCCCCCTTGAAGGCGGTGGGGGGGACGTAGGCCCTCGTCTTGTCCGTGCTGGAGAGCTGGAAATCCTGGGCCCGGTCGAATGCCGCCGTCCAGCTCAGGTAAGAACAGATGAACAAGTCGAGGTCGCCGTCGTTCTCCATGTCGAAGAAGGCCGCACTCGTCGGCCAGTCGTCGAGTCCGCCCGCCCTGGCCTTGGCGGCGTCGGTGACGTCGGCGAAGTTGCCCTGATCGTTGCGGAAGAGGTGCCCGCCGCCGAGGGCCGTGATGTAGACGTCAGGATCGCCGTCGTTGTCGTAGTCGCCAACCGCGACACCCATGCCGAAGAAGGGCTTATCGAGGCCCGCTTGTGCGGTGACGTCCTCGAAGTGCCCTTTCCCGTCGTTGCGATACAAGGCATGGGTCGGCGAAGACGCCGCTTTGGAACCCGGCCAGGCCCCCGAGTTGACAAGCAGGATGTCCTGATCGCCGTCGCCGTCGTAGTCGAGAAACGCGGCGCCGGACCCCATCGTTTCCGGGAGGAGCTTGGCACCCTCGGCCGCGTTCGCGTGTCGGAATTTCAGCCCCGATTCGTCGGTGATGTTGAGGAACTTCACCTTGGGGATTTCCAAGGCAATCGCGACCGGCGTCTTGACGGGGTTGGCAGCCGCCGGAACCGCCTTGGAGGTGTCTTTCTCGCCGCATCCGGCGAAGCTGAGGAGGCCGATGGCAGCCCACGTGGCGTAGCAATTCGGCCGATCCCGATCGGCGGCAGGATTTCGTCGGGAATGATGGCTTGCGTTGGTTTGCAACGGCCGTCGTCGCGGCTCGACCATGTGCGGGTTCCAGGTCTTTCGCGATCCGAAGGACGTTCTCGCCAGGTCGGTCCGATGAGCGCGGCTCACCCTAGGGCGAGATTCCCCTGCCGAATACCCTGGGGCCGCCCACCGTGCCGTCACGAGTGGGTTAGGCTCGAGGACCGTCTGATTGGGAACGCCCTCTACAAGGTTCGGTGAGGATTCCCAATTATAGCCGCACGCGTTTCGAGACTGTCAAGCCGACGACCGGAACGGTGCTGTTTCTATTAATGGATTATAATGTAGTGTGTTGTTGGGAAATCGGACGCAATAAAATCTTTGTGGGTTTACCTGTCGTCACCCTGGATCGATGGCGATCCAGGGTGGCGGAGGGTATCACTCGTTCAACGATAGCGGCCTCGCTCCCCGCGTCGCTCCGAGGCGATGTTGCTCAGCGGAAACCACCACCGCCCATGCCTCCCCGACCTCCACCTGGACCACCTCCCATGCCGCCGGAGTTCCACTGGATGAGCCGGTCCTCGATCTTCGGCTGGGGCAGGTCGACGATCTCGACTCGCTGGGCCTGGGCGATGGTACCACGTCCGGGGGCGAGCGCGTTCCCTCTGGGGATCACGTGTCCGTTGAGCGCCGTGTAGGTGATGACCAGGTCGTCATCGTTAAGTCCCTCGAGCACCTCGATCCGCCCTTTAAACTGCTGGCCGATTCTCACCGGGGTTAGCACGGCGCGACCGTCCGAGACACGGTAGCAGTACGACGAGCCGATCGCGGTTGGGGCCTGGTTCAGACGGAAGGCGGCCAGGGGAAGTGACAGCGATTTATGGGGAGGGCCGAGCACGAGGTTCGCCTTCCCGGTCGTTCCGGGACGGAATCGGCCATCGGCGTTCGGGACGGCGATAGTCACGGCAAGAAATCCTTCCTGGATCTCCGCGGCGATCCGCAAGACTTTTGCGACGATGGGGGCCTCGCCCAGACTCCTGACGGTGAATTGGACTGGGTCGTCGAGATCGACGAGGAGCGCACTCACCTCGGGGACCGTGATCGTGGCGATCAGGACATCCGTCCTCGCCACGATGAAGAGATGCTGCTCGTCGTTTCGATTGACGACGGCTCCGGCCGATTGATTGCAGCGGAGGATCACCCCGTCAATGGGCGAGGTCACCGCGTTCATGGTCGAGCTTTCCTGAAGGATCGCGAGAGCCTCCTTGGCCGAATCGAGGCTAGCACTCGCCCCAAGTTCTTCTGCCTCGGCCGCCCTTAGCTCGGCCTCGGCTTTGAGCACGGCCGTCGCGGCGGCCTTCTGGGCGGCCTTAACGAGTTCCTGGAAGTTCGGGTCATTCTCATTGCCCTTCACCGGGTTGGTGTCATCCTGTTTTTCCGCGAACACGGCCTCGGCGAGTCGTACCTTGGCCTTGGCTTGGAGTTGCTCGGCCTGGGCCTTCCGGGCCTTCCTCTGGGCTTCGGCTCTTTGTGCCGGAAGGTCCGTGATTTCGATCCTTGCAAGGACCGCCCCTCGCTTGACCCGCTCGGCCACCGAAGCCAGATCCTTGCTCGAGAGGATCCCCGAGACCTTCGAGTTCAGGTTTACTGATTCGATGGGCAGGAGAATGCACTCCTCGGTCACGGACGTCGGGATTTCTTCAAGCTTTGGCGTGACGACTGTGACCTGGACCGGAGTTTCCAACTGTTCGTTGGTTCTCGCCATCTGGGCGTTCAGGAGGTTCGGATCGATTCCTCCGCCGAAGCCACCTCCGCCCCCGCCACCCATGCCTCCATACTGAGCGACCAACCGCTCGGGCTGCGCCGGCTCGTCTTTGGGGGAGGTCTTGGCGACAGGACTCTTGATGGTGTCCGCTTTCACGGTCGGGAGGATGGACTTCTCAGGCACGGGTCGCGGTTTTGCGGCAGACTCCTTCGACGGGCGAGAGATGGCGGCGCCGGCGGTTCTTGCCAGGCGTACAGAACCCAGGGTGCCCGTGGCAAGCACCAGGGCCAGAGCGATCGCGAATCGACCGGGACCACGGAGCAGGCAGCGAGCTGTCCCTCGACTTTCGGCGATATGCGTGAGTCGTCGGTCGAGCTTCGAGGACCGGGTCATCGCCATCCCGAGCGCCGGGCCTGGGCGACGGACGAGGCTCTGGGCGACGTCGAGCAGGGTGGCTCGATAGTCGCTCGGTCCTCCCATGTAGTAGATGCATAGGTCGTCACAAGCCTGTTCCCGGACACCGGCGACGATCTTCCCGAGGATCCAGGCCAGCGGGTTGGGCCAGTAGATGGCCTGGAGAATCCGGAGCGTCAGGTTCCAGCCGTAGTCGCCTCGACGGACGTGGGCCAATTCGTGCAGAAGGATCGCGTCGATCGTCCGGGCCGAGGTCGAGCCGGCGATCGTTTCCGGCAACAGGATCGTCGGGCTCCAGGCGCCGATGACGGCAGGAACCCCCATATCCGACGTGCGTGCCAGGCGGACTCGTCGAGAGATCCCCAGGCGGTCCTTCCAACGCCCGAGCGACTCCTGCCATGGCCCATTGTCGATGGGACGGCTCGTCCTCTTGAGCCGAACTACCGCCGCGAGTGAACCGATGAGGCGGGCGGCCAGCGACGTTGTGATGAGCAGATAGGTGAAGACGAGCGTTGTGGTCACGTCAAATCGCCAGGCCTTTTTCGCCGTAGTCTCTATGGCCGTATCAATCACAGGCACGTCGACCGGCGAGGGCCCGTTCAACCGGGCCGCAACTGGCTTAAAGGTTGAGATGGCAGGCGTCGTTACGGGATTCGGCATCGTGACCGACGTCGCCGGTTCCGCCACGGCCTGGGAGGTTTCGACGGCCGGGAGGCAGGCGACTCGGAGACGCGGGAAGCCCGCCGCGGCCACAGGGAGGAGGAGGAGGCCGACCAGGCAGGCGTTCCAGAGCACCGACCGGACGAGAACCTGACGCTTGCCCAGGGCCGCGTGCAGCGCCAGGGCGATGAGCATGACGACCGAAGCTTTTAATCCGACGTCGAGGCCGAAGGCGATCGCCTCGTGGCTCCCCGCCGAGGACGGTCCGAACATCGCGTTCATGAGGGGTCTCCTCGTCGGCGCGACTCGCGCCGGGCTGGGAAAGAAGTGGGGTCTGGAGTTGCGGAAGGAGATGGTGTCTGATCGATCGGGTCGGTCGCGGGTTGGGTCGACTGGCGGATCTCGTCCAGCTGTTCCGGGGTGATCCGCTCATCCTCGATCAGCCGGAGGACCAGATCCTCGGCCGAGCCGCCGAAGAACCGAGACAGGACATTGCGGACCGCGGAGCGTTGCACCTTCGTCCGGCTGATCGCCGCGCGATAGGTGTAGGCCTTGCCGCGGTCGTCATGCTCGACGTAACCTTTGTTTTCCAGGGAACGCAGGAGCGTCCGAACGGTCGAGTCGTGAGGCTCGTCCGGCAAGGCGTCTCGCACCTGCTCCGCCGTCACGTCCCCCAGTCGCCAGAGTACGTCCATGAGCTGTGCTTCACGCTCGGTCAGGATTTCCGAGACGGGTCGTGGCACGATGGTCTCCTCGTGTTAGTTTGCTAACAGATATCAAAGGGTACTTTCGTCGTCGCGCCGAGGCAAGGGGTGTCTCGCGAATTTTTTTTCGCGAGTCGCCCCGGGGATACGTCGATCGATTGAGGGATTGTTAAGAGTTGATGGGTTGCTTGACCCGGCCGGGTTCGTGGGATATAACAGAGGGATGGGATAGTCGGGACTTTGGGGAAGGCGGCTTGGGGCGTCACCCTGGCTCGAAGGTGATCCCAAGTGTTATGGGGAGTCTTCCCCCGATCATGACCTTGAGGGCTTGACTCGTTTGAATCCGGTCGTCGAAGGCATCATCGAGGAGGGGGCCGAGCCCGAGGCGGTGGCGAATGCTCGCCGGCGGCTCCAGTATCAGGAGCAGGTGGTCGGGGCACGCCATCCCGAATATGCCACCTCGTTGAATCAACTCGCCCTGCTGCTGATCATGCACGGGGATCCCGTCGGAGCTGAGCCTCTGCTGCGGGACTCCCTGGAGATCCGAAGAGAGACGCTGGGGGAGGCCCATCCCGACTACGCGACGAGCCTCAGCAGCCTCGGCGGGCTGCTCTGGGCCCGCGGCGACGTCCAAGGGGCCGAACCTCTCCTCCGACGCGCCCTCGAGGTTCGCGTCGACGTGCTGGGGGAGGACCATCCCAAGACCATCGCCAGCCTGGATAGCCTCGAGCAACTGATCCAATCTCAACAGGCGAGCGGCGAGGACGATGGCTTAGCCGCAGACCCGATCCTCGTCACGGCCGTTCACAGCGGGGGGGATGCTGTCACTCCGCCCCCGTTCGAACCTTCGTCCGTCCCCAGCGCTCCGGACACGGTCGTGGCCTGGCCCATGCCGGATGAGAGTTCCCGGAGCCAGGCGACATTGGTTGAGTCGCCTACGCCCGAGGCGGTCGTCCCTCCTCCGACGGTTGAGGTTTCCGCCCCCGCTGGCGAGGCTCTGAGTGGAGTCCCGGCCGTTGCGGCCACAAGACCCGCGCCTGATCTTGATTCGTTGAAGGATCGGCTCGACGTTCTCTCCGAGCGATTCGACCGCCTCAGCAAACGCCTCTCGCGCGAGGCGGAGACGTGGAAGACAGGTGCCGTCCCCCCCACCGAGGCCCTCATCGTCGAGCTTGGCGCCTCTCGCCGCGAGTTCGCCACCTTGCGGGACGAACTTCGCCGCCTCGACGAGGCCAAGGGAAATGTCGTCCCCGGCCTGGAACTCGAGAACCTTCAAGACTTCGGGAATTTCCTCCGAGAGCTCGGTGAACTCGAGAGCCGTCGGACCCAGCTCGGCGCGGTGCGCGGGCAAGCCCTGGCGGCCCTCGATCTCGTCGCCTCGCTCGAGTGTCCCGACCAGAAGGAATTCCCGCCGTTGAAGACCTGCCAGGCCAAGGCCGCGTCCCTCCGGGCCGCGATCGCCGACGCCACTTTGGTCGAGCTCCCGCAAGAGGCCGTCCAGTTAGCCGAGGGCGACCACCCCTACGTCGCACTCATGACCTTGGTCGATTCGAAGGATGGGCTAAGCGACGACCTCTGGGCCAACTCGATGGATGCCGTCGAGCGGGAGTTCGGCAAACCGCTCGCCGTCGCCGTCGCCAGGGCGAGGGTTGTCTTGCCGACGTCCTGAACGAGGCCAGGAAGGATCCGAGCGACGCAAGACGGTTGGGCTCGAGGCCCTCTTACCGCCTCAAAGTCCCGTCAGACCGACCGAGCTTCGTTTGACATCCCGAGACTGAGTCTTCACCTTCTGGAATCAAGCGACGCCGGCAAGGTCGGGGTCGTGGAGTCATTCGATGAATCAGGGCAGCGGCGACCTTTCGGCGGACGTGGCGCGAATGTCGGATGCGTTCTCGGAACTGGGTGAGCGACTGCTCGCTGCGGCTCGGCAACTTCACAGCCCCGGGACCCTCCCGCCCGAAGCCCTCGTCGAGGCCTTGTCGGACTCGCGACACGCCTTTCAGGAGCTGCGAGGTCGAGTCCGTGAACGCGCCGGTGCCTTGGGGCTCGCCGAGCCTCCGGAGTCCTCGCTGGACTCGCTCCAGGGGGTCAACTCGCTCCTCGACTCGGTCATCGAGGCCGAGATCGGCCGGGCCAAGGGAGAGTCGATTCGTCGCCGGGCGTTGGGGACTCTCGAGCGAGTCACTTATCTCACGCACACCTCGGATCCGAATTTCACGCCGATCCGCGAATGCCTCGATCGGGCCCGCGAGTTGCACGACAAGATCGCCGACGGCCCGTGGTCGGACCTCCCTCGGGAGGCGGAACAGCTCGCCGAGGGCGACCACCCGTTCTCTCACCTCTTGATCCTCACCGAGGGGCGGGACGAACTGGACGACGATCGCTGGGCGAGTTTTCATGAGTCCATCAGCTCGGCATTCGGCAAGTCCCTTGCGGCCGCGGCGGCCCGGTCAAAACTGTCTGTGTCGTCCGAGGCGCCTCCTTTCCCCGCGGACCCATCGGGCTCGGGCTTCGGCGGCGACGCCGGATCGCGGAGGTACCTCGGCAAGGCGTCGCAAGGCTCTCGCTGATTCGAGGTCAGCCTCGACTCCAGTTCGTTCGAGACCTCGAAATGCCTGGGTGGACGGCCGCTCTTATCCTGAAACCTGGACTCTTTCTCTTTCGCCCGACGATGACGATCGTTTTCGCTCCGGGCGATCGCGAGGTGTTCGATGAAGGGCCTGGAGGTTCTCAAGGGTCTGGTCGCCACCCTGGCGTTGATCCTCGTCGGGGCGGCCGACGAGCCGGTGAAGACGCCCGAACCACCGAACATCGCCGACCGGGGCGCATTGCTCGAAGCTCACAATCGAGAACGCAAGGCAGCCAAGCTGCCGACGTTCGCCATCAATCCCAAGCTCGAGGTGGCCGCCCTGGCGCACGCTCGCGACATGGCTCGACGCGAAAAGATGACGCACGAGGGTAGCGACGGATCGAACGCTGCGCAGCGGATCGAACGACAGTCCTATCATTTCCGATCCGCCGCCGAAAACGTCGCGGCGGGACAGTCGGACGTCGACGAGGTGATGAAGTCCTGGTTGGAGAGCCCTCCCCACAAGGAGAACATCCTCGGCCCTTGCACGGAAATTGGGGCGGCCTGCGTCAAGAGCGAGGACGGCACGCCTTACTGGTGCGTCGACTTCGGCTTGCCCTGGCCCGTCCTCGATCCGAAAACCGTGGGAGCCGACCTCATCGTCGAGCTCAACCGGGCCCGGACGGAGGCCAAACTCTCGGCGCTCAAGGCCCATCCCAAGCTGTCGGCGGCTGCGATGGAGCAGGCCAAGGCGTCGGCGGCCTCCGCCCCCGAGGATCCGAAAGCCAAGGTCGGCGATTCTCCCTTCCAGCGCGTAACCGACGCCGGTTACCGCTTCCGATCGATCGCGGAAGCCGTCGCGTCCGGCCAGCCGACCCCCAAAGAGGTCGCCCGGACCTGGCTCGAGGATCCCAAGACTCGCGAGCTGATCCTCGGCGAGTTCTGGGAGGTGGGGCTGGGTTATGCGACGAACGATAAGGGTCTCCCCGAGTGGTGTCTCATCCTGGCGAAGCCATTCCGTAGATCCGCTCCGTAAGCGGTCTCACGGATTCTATGTCGGCTCTCGAGTTTGCCCTGTTTTCCTATTTTGAAGGTGGGGCCTTCTCGCCAAGTCTCACCGGATCTGCAAGAATAGATCGACTGATGCCATTACTCCACCGACTTTCGAGTGGGTCCGGGGCGTCGTGACGTCGTCTCTCCCGTCCCGAATCTCTCTCAAGAGGCCGATGCCTCCGAGGGTCCTCCCGATGGCCAAGAAGCAGACCCCTGGGCCAGGAATCAGCGTGAGCCAGGAACCGGGAGCGATCGAGAACGGGGAGGGCGCACTCCAGCCGTCGATGAACGGACACGTCGACGCCAAGCGCCTGATGTTGGCGTTGAGGACGCTCAAGAAGGGAGATTTCACTGTCCGCCTCCCGGCCGACGAAACGGTGCTAGGCGCCGCGATCGCCGACGCGTTCAACGAGGTAGCCGAGCTCCTCGAGAACAGCACACTCGAGTTCGAGAGGATTGGGAAAGTCGTCGGCAAGGAAGGGCGAATCAGCCAACGAGCCACGCTCGGCGCGACGACCGGCTCCTGGGCGAACTGGGTCGGTTCGGTCAACACGCTCATCGGCGACCTCGTCCAGCCGACCGAGGAAGTCGCCCGAGTGATCGGTGCGGTCGCCAAGGGAGACCTTTCGCAGCGGATTTCGCTCGAGAACGAAGGGAGTCCGCTGAAAGGAGAATTCCTTCGCATCGGCAAGACCGTCAACACGATGGTCGACCAGCTCGGCTCGTTCGCCTCCGAAGTGACTCGCGTCGCCCGCGAGGTCGGCTCGGAGGGGAAGCTCGGCGGCCAGGCCGTCGTCCGCGACGTGGCCGGCACGTGGAAGGACCTGACCGACAGCGTGAACTCGATGGCCGGCAACCTCACCGCCCAGGTGCGAAACATCGCCCAGGTCACGACGGCCGTCGCCAACGGCGACCTGTCGAAGAAGATCACCGTCGACGTGAAAGGGGAGATCCTCGAGCTGAAAGACACCATCAATACGATGGTCGACCAGCTCGGCTCATTCGCGTCGGAAGTGACCCGCGTGGCCCGCGAGGTGGGTACGGAAGGGCGCCTCGGCGGTCAGGCCCAGGTCCGCGGGGTCGCGGGCGTGTGGAAGGACCTGACCGACAGCGTGAACTCGATGGCGGGCAACTTGACCGACCAGGTGCGTAACATCGCCGAGGTCACGACGTCGGTGGCGAATGGCGACCTCTCCAAAAAGATCACCGTCGACGTGAAGGGTGAAATCCTCGAGTTGAAAGATACCATCAACACGATGGTGGACCAGCTCAACTCATTCGCGTCGGAAGTGACTCGTGTTGCCCGCGAGGTGGGTACGGAAGGTCGCCTCGGCGGTCAGGCCCAGGTCCGCGGGGTCGCGGGCGTGTGGAAGGACCTGACCGACAGCGTGAACTCGATGGCGGGCAACCTGACGGGTCAGGTGCGTAACATCGCCGAGGTCACGACCTCGGTCGCCAAAGGGGACCTGTCGAAGAAGATCACCGTCGACGTGAAGGGGGAGATCCTCGAGCTGAAGAACACCATCAACACGATGGTCGATCAGCTCAACTCGTTCGCCTCCGAAGTCACGCGCGTGGCCCGCGAGGTCGGTACGGAAGGCCGCCTCGGTGGCCAGGCCCAGGTGCAAGGGGTTGCCGGCACCTGGAAAGACCTGACGGACAGCGTGAACTCGATGGCGGGCAACCTGACGGGTCAGGTGCGAAATATCGCCGAGGTCACGACGGCCGTCGCCAACGGCGACCTCACGAAGAAGATCACCGTCGACGTCCGCGGCGAGATCCTCGAGCTGAAGAACACCATCAACACGATGGTGGACCAGCTCAACTCGTTCGCGTCGGAAGTCACCCGCGTCGCGCGTGAGGTGGGTACGGAAGGGCGCCTCGGCGGTCAGGCCCAGGTGCGCGGCGTGGCCGGCGTTTGGAAGGACTTGACGGACAGCGTGAACTCGATGGCGGGCAACCTGACGGGTCAGGTGCGTAACATCGCCGAGGTCACGACCTCGGTCGCCAACGGCGACCTGTCGAAGAAGATTACCGTCGACGTGAAGGGAGAGATCCTCGAGCTGAAGAACACCATCAACACGATGGTGGACCAGCTCAACTCGTTCGCGTCGGAGGTGACCCGCGTCGCTCGCGAGGTGGGTTCCGAAGGCCGCCTCGGTGGGCAGGCGCTCGTGCAAGGGGTTGCCGGCACCTGGAAAGACCTCACCGACAACGTCAACCTGATGGCGAGCAACCTCACCGGCCAGGTGCGAAACATCGCCGAGGTCTCCACGGCGATCGCCAAGGGCGACCTGTCGAAGAAGATCACCGTCGACGTGAAAGGCGAGATCCTCGAGCTGAAGAACACGATCAACACCACGGTCGACCAGCTCAACTCGTTCGCGTCGGAAGTGACCCGCGTCGCCCTGGAAGTGGGCTCGGAAGGGAAGCTCGGCGGCCAGGCGCAGGTGCGCGGTGTTGCCGGTGTGTGGAAGGATCTGACGGACAGCGTGAACTCGATGGCCGGCAACCTCACCGCCCAGGTGCGAAACATCGCCGAGGTCACGACGGCCGTCGCCAACGGCGACCTCCGCAAGAAGGTCACCGTCGATGTGAAGGGAGAAATCTCCCAACTCAAGATCACCATCAACGCGATGGTCGATCAGCTCAACTCGTTCGCGTCGGAAGTGACCCGCGTCGCCCGTGAGGTCGGTACGGAAGGACGCCTCGGCGGCCAGGCCCTCGTGCAGGGGGTCGGCGGCGTCTGGAAAGACTTGACCGACAGCGTGAACTCGATGGCGGGGAACCTGACGGGCCAGGTGCGTAACATCGCCGAGGTCACGACGGCGGTCGCGAACGGTGACCTTACCAAGAAGGTGACCGTCGACGTCCGCGGCGAGATCCTCGAGCTGAAGAACACCATCAACGCGATGGTCGATCAGCTCAACTCGTTCGCGTCGGAAGTGACCCGCGTCGCGCGTGAGGTGGGTACGGAAGGGCGCCTCGGCGGCCAGGCCCAGGTGCGCGGGGTGGCCGGCGTTTGGAAAGACTTGACCGACAACGTGAACTCGATGGCCGGGAACCTGACCGACCAGGTGCGTAACATCGCCGAGGTCACGACGTCGGTGGCGAACGGCGACCTGTCGAAGAAGATCACCGTCGATGTTAAGGGGGAAATCCTCCAGTTGAAGAACACCATCAACGCGATGGTGGACCAGCTCAACTCATTCGCGTCGGAAGTGACTCGCGTCGCCCGCGAGGTGGGCACGGAAGGGCAGCTCGGCGGCCAGGCGCAGGTGCGTGGGGTCGCGGGTGTGTGGAAGGACTTGACGGACAGCGTGAACTCGATGGCGGGCAACCTCACCGCCCAGGTGCGAGGGATTGCCAAGGTCGTCACCGCGGTGGCGAACGGCGACCTGAAGCGCAAGTTGGTGGTCGAAGCCAAGGGAGAAATCGCCGCCCTTTCCGACACGATCAACGAGATGACCGATACCCTGGCAACCTTCGCCGAGCAGGTCACGACGGTGGCCCGCGAGGTGGGTGTCGAAGGGCAGCTCGGGGGCCAGGCGAAGGTGCCCGGTGCGGCGGGGACCTGGAAGGGCCTCACCGAGAACGTGAACCAACTCGCGGCGAACCTGACCACACAGGTCCGGGCGATCGCCGAGGTCGCCACCGCGGTGACCAAGGGCGACCTCACGCGGTCGATCACCGTCGAGGCTCAGGGCGAAGTCGCCGCCCTGAAAGACAACATCAACGAGATGATCCGCAACCTCAAGGACACGACCCAGAAGAACAACGAGCAGGACTGGCTGAAGACGAACCTCGCCAAGTTCACCCGGATGCTCCAGGGCCAGCGCGACCTCCTCACGGTCACAAAACTGATCCTCTCCGAGCTCGCCCCCGTCGTCTCGGCGCAGCACGGGGTGTTCTACATGATGGATCCGTCCGAAAGCGAGCCGATCCTCCGGCTCACGAGCACGTACGCCTATCGCGAGCGTAAGGCCCTCAGGAACAATTTCCGGATTGGCGAAGGGCTCGTCGGCCAGTGCGCCTACGAGAAAGAACGGATCCTGGTCGGCGACGTGCCCGGCGACTACATCCGGATCAACTCGGGACTCGGCGAGCTCCCGCCGCTCAACATCGTCGTGCTCCCGGTGATCTTCGAAGGGCAGGTGAAGGCGGTCATCGAGCTCGCCTCATTCCACTACTTCAAGGATATCCACCTCACGCTGCTCGACCAGCTCACCGAGACGATCGCGATCGTCTTGAACACGATCGCCGCCAACATGCGGACGGAATCCCTCCTGGCATCGTCGCAGACGCTCGCCGAGGAGCTCCAGATGCAGCAGGAAGAGCTCCGCGAGACCAACACCCGCCTCGAACGACAAGCCGCGTCGTTGCAAGCGTCGGAAGAGCTGCTCAAGAAGCGGCAGGACGAGCTCAAGCTGGCAAACGAAGAGCTCGAAACGAAGGCGGGACAGCTCACGACTCAGAAGGCCCAGGTCGAGGGGAAGAATCGCGAGATCGAGCTCGCTCAGCTCGACCTCCAGGAGAAGGCCGAACAGCTTGCCTTGACGTCCAAGTACAAGTCCGAGTTCCTCGCGAACATGTCGCACGAGCTGCGGACCCCGCTCAACAGCCTCCTGATTCTCGCCGAGATGCTCTCGGACAACGCCGAGGGCAACCTGACACCGAAGCAGCGAGACTTCGCCCAGACGATTTATGGGTCCGGCTCCGACTTGCTCTCGCTGATCAACGACATCCTCGACATGGCGAAGATCGAGTCCGGGACGATGGCGATCGAAGTCGGCCACGTCCTGTTTTCGGACCTCTCCGAGTACGTCGAGCGCACGTTCCGGCCCGTGGCGGAGAACAAGAGCCTCGCCCTCGCCGTGGTGATCGGCGAAACCTTGTCCCGGAGCGTGGAGACCGACTCGAAGCGGCTCCAGCAGGTCCTCAGGAACCTGCTCTCGAACGCGTTCAAGTTCACCGATATGGGGACGGTCAGCCTCAAGGTCGAGCCTGTGAAGTCGGGTTGGAGCGACGACCACGCGATCCTCAACCGGGCGAACTCGGTCGTCGCCTTCTCGGTCACCGACACGGGGATCGGCATCGCCGCGGACAAGCTCCGGATTATCTTCGAACCGTTCCAGCAGGCCGACACCGGGACCAGCCGGAAGTATGGCGGGACCGGCCTGGGCCTCTCGATTAGCCGCGAAATCGCCCGGTTGTTGGGGGGCGAGATCCGGGTCTGGAGTACGGTCGGGAAGGGGAGTACGTTCACACTCTTCTTGCCGCAGAGTTACATCCCGGTCTCCCCGAACAAGGCCCAGGCCACGCTCTCGACGCCCGACATCGGTCCCCGCTCCGCGGAGGTCCTCTCTTCGGTGCGTGAGGCCATCCCGTTCTCCTTCCCCAAGGCCGAGGTCGGGGGGGACCCTCGGGAGGCGATCAAGACCGGCGATCGCGTGGTCTTGATCGTCGAGCACGAGCTGAAGTTCGCCGAGCTGCTGGTGGACAAGGCGCACGAGGTCGGGTTCAAGGCCGTGACCACGACCTGGGGCGAGATGGCGCTGACGCTGGCACACGAACTCTCCCCCGACGCGATTACGCTCGATCTCCGCCTCCCCGACATGGACGGCTGGGTCGTCCTCGACCGGCTCAAGCACGACCCTCGGACGCGGCACATCCCCGTCCACATCATCTCGGTGGACGATAGCTGGCACCGAGGCTTGAAGCTCGGTGCATTCGCTTATCTGAGGAAGCCCGTCGATCGCAAGTCGCTCGACGAAGCCTTCGGGAGCATCAAGAACTTCGTCGAACGTTCGGTGCGAACTCTCCTGGTCGTCGAGGACAACGAGCTCGAGCGCCAGAGCATCGTCGACGCGGTCGGGGGCGGGGACGTCGAAACGCTCGCCGTCTCGACCGCGGCCGAGGCCCTCGAGGCCCTGCAATCCCGGGCCTTCGACTGCATGGTCCTCGACCTCGGGTTGCCCGATATGAACGGCTTCGAGCTCCTCGAGAAGGTCCGTCGCGACCCGAAATTCCAAGATCTCCGCATCGTCGTCTATACCGGGAGGGACCGGACTCCATTCGAGGAGTCGCGACTCGAGGAGATGGCCGAGACGACCATCGTCAAGGACGTCCGTTCGCTGGAGCACCTGCTCGACAAGACCGCTCTGTTCCTCCACCGGGTGGAGGCGAACCTCAAGCCCGAGTCGAGGGAGGTCCTCCAGCAGTTCCAGAAGGCGGACGAGCTCCTCGCCGGCAAGAAGGTCCTGATCGTCGACGACGATCTCCGGAACATCTTCGCCCTCACGAGCAAGCTCGAGCGCTGGAACATGGTGGTCTCTCGGGCCGAGAACGGGCGAGTGGCGATCGAGTTCCTTGAGAAGAACGAGGGGATCGACGTCGTCCTCATGGACATCATGATGCCCGAGATGGACGGCTACGAGACGATGAAGGCGATCCGGAAGATCGATCGGTTCAAGGATCTGCCGATGATCGCCCTGACCGCGAAGGCGATGAAGGACGACCGGCAGAAATGCATCGAGTCGGGGGCCTCGGACTATCTCGCCAAGCCCGTCGGTAGCGAGCAGCTCTTCTCGATGCTCCGCGTCTGGCTGCTCAGGCGCTCACCCCAGGCCATTGGCAAGGACCGGGCCGAGCCTTCGAGACCAAGATGATCGGAGATCCCGCCTTCGAATTGGAGAGCTGATCGCCTATCCTGTGAGTGAGTTACGCGGCCGAGCCGGGGGATTCATGGACGGTTTGGCACGAAGCGAAGGGGACGGGTCACTCGGGCGTCGCGACGGGACGGGCGGCCCGGGGGGAGGATCCTCGACCCAGAGGGGCGACGTGATGCGGAGCGGGAAGGTCAACATCCTCCTCGTCGACGACCAACCGAAGAATCTGTACGCGCTCGAGGCGATTCTCGAGGGTGAGGATCGGCGCCTCGTCCGCGCCGGGTCGGGTGAGGATGCGCTGATGCGTATCCTCGACGACGACTTCGCCGTCATCCTCATGGACGTCCAGATGCCCGGGTTGGACGGCTTCGAGACCGCCGGCCTGATCCGTGAACGCGACCGATCCAAGCACACGCCGATCATCTTCCTGACCGCGTTCGAAAGCAGCGACATGCAAGTCTTCAAAGGGTACTCCCTGGGTGCTGTCGACTACCTTTCGAAGCCCCTGATCCCCTCCGTGTTGAAGTCGAAGGTCGGAGTGTTCGTCGAGCTCTTCCGGAAGGGGGAGCAGATCAGGGAGCAGTCGGAACAGCTCGTCGAGAATCAGCGTCGGGAACACGAGCGCGAGCTCTCCGAGGAAAAACGGCGATGGGAAATCGAGCGCCTCCGCGAGGAGACCGCCCGAGAGAAGAAGATCACCGAGGCGCTGACGCGACGGACCCAGGAGCTGGCCGAGACCATCGCCGAACGTGAGCGGGCGGAAGAACAGCTCCGTCGCCGGGCTCGGCAGCAGGCGATCGTGGCCGAGCTCGGGCAACGCGCCCTGGAAGGGGTCGACCTCGACCGGCTGCTGAACGACGCGGTCACCGCGATCGCGGGCATCCTTGAGGTCGAGTTCGGCCGGGTCATGGAGCTCACTCCCGACTCGGGAGGCTTGCGGCTTCGGGCCGGGGTTGGTTGGGATCCCGGAGCGGTCGATCGACTCTTACCTGATCAGGAGGCTCGCGCCTTCTTCGGCGCGGGGCCCGGTCGGAATGATCCCGTGGTGGTCGAGGATTTTCGCAAAGAGCCGGAGGAAAGCCTTTCCCCCTTCCTACACGAGCATGGGGTGGTTAGCGGGCTGAGCGTCAACGTCCACGGACGGCATCGTCCTTTCGGGACACTCGAAGCGTTCAGTCGGACTCCGAGGACCTTCACGGCCGACGACGCCCATTTCCTCCTCGCGGTGGCCCATGTCCTCGCCGCGGCGATCCAGCGGAGACGCGACGAGGACGAGCTCGCGGCGATCAAGGATGAACTGGCTGTCCAGCTCGACGACATGACCCGCCTCCACGCGCTGAGCTCGCGGCTCTCGAACAGCCTCGAGCTCCAGACCGTCCTGGGGCAGGTCCTCGAGGCCGTCACGAGCCTGCAGGGGACCGACCGCGGCGTGCTGATGCTCTACGACCGCGACCAGGACCTGATGACGACCGCCGCCAGCGTCGGACTGACCGGGGATCAGGTCGACGCGACCGAGCAGATGACCTCGCAACTCCAGGAGAACGACACCGTCACGGCGTTCATCACCGGGGGAATCATCGTCGAGGACTTCGAGTCCGACCCGGTCTTCGCCCCCCACCTCTCGGCCGCGATCCGCGCCGGTTGCCGGGCGGTGCGGAGTACCCCGCTCCTGACCGTCGGGGGCGAGTTGATCGGCACGATCGCCACCTACTTCGACCGCCCCCATCGTCCGTCCGACCGCGAGACGAGGCTGGTGGAGCTGTACGGTCGTCAGGCGGCCGAGTTCATCGAGAACGCCCAACTGTATCGCCAGATCCGCGAGGCCGACCGTCGCAAGGACGAGTTCCTCGCCATGCTCGCTCACGAGCTGCGGAATCCGCTGGCCCCGATCCTCAACGCGCTCCATTACCTCCGTTCCAACCCGGCGGACGTCGAGGCTCTGGAGCAGGCCCGCGCGATCGCGGAACGCCAGGTCCGCCATCTGGCCCGGCTCGTCGACGACCTCCTCGACGTCTCCCGGATCAGCTCGGGGAAGATCCAGCTCCGCATGGGCGAAGTCATTCTCGAGGACATGTTGGCCCGCGCGATGGAGACCTCCCGGCCCCTGATCGAGGCGCGTCGCCACGAGCTGACCTGCTCGATCCCGAGCGACCTGATCATCCTCGAGGCCGACGCGGCAAGGCTCGAACAGGTCTTCTCCAACCTCTTGAACAACGCCGCGAAATACACCGAAGAGGGGGGGCAAATCGGGGTCACGGCCGAGCAAGTGGAGGCCGAGGTGGTGATCCGGATCCGAGACACCGGCATCGGGATCGCCCCCGAACTCCTCCCGCGCGTCTTCGACCTCTTCACCCAGGAAACGCGCTCGCTCGACCGCTCGCAGGGGGGGCTGGGAATTGGGCTCACCCTCGTGCGTCGGCTCGTCGAGATGCATCGGGGGCAGGTCCGCGTCCAGAGCGAGGGCCTCGGGCGAGGGAGCGAGTTCATCGTAACCCTGCCGGTCGCCCCGACGGACCCCGATCGGGCGCGACGACTCCGCAGCGCCCCCAGAAATGGGGCCGCGGCCAAGAAAAGTGATCGACGGACGAAACGCATCCTCGTGGTGGATGACAACACCGACGGCGCGGCGATGCTCGCCCGAATCTTGAGGAGCTGGGGACACGATGTGACCGTCGCCCACGACGGGCCGACCGCGATCGCCTCGGCTCGTGAAGAACTCCCCGAGGTCGTCCTGCTGGACATCGGCCTCCCCGGCATGGACGGTTACGAGGTGGCTAAGCAGTTTCGCGGGCCGCTGGGGCTCGAAAATGGCTTACTGGTCGCCCTCACCGGCTATGGCCAGGGAGAGGATCGTCGACGATCCCGAGAGGCCGGCTTCGACCAGCACCTGGTCAAACCGGTCGACCCGGACGTCCTCAAACAGATGCTCGACGGATATCAGCCGACCGCGACGCAGGAAACGGGTACGCACTGATGCTCGACGGATATCAGCCGACCGCGACGCAGGGAACGGGTACGCACTGATCGCGGGCCACCCGAGGAATCAGGCCCGAGAGGTCGAACGCAACCTCGACGGAAAAACGCCCGGAGTGAGGCCTGCAACAGCAGGCCTCGCGCCGGGCGTGATGCGTTGACGAGGGCGTTGCCACTCAGGGGAGGAAATCGAAGTCCTGCGTGTTCTCGCCGGAGTTGAGGACCACGTTCTTTTCCTCATACTCGATCCCGAAGAAGGCCTTGCTCTTCTTTTTGTTCTTCGGGGGGGAGATTGTGACCATGTTCTGGCCGAGGAGTGTCGTGATCGAGTACGTGCCGTCCTTGCCGATCGGGGCGTCGCGTCCGCCGACCTTGCGGTTCGAGTTGGCCGGGTTGAAGTGGATTTCTCCTCCGTCGAGGAGCTTGCCGTGGACCTTCACCACCCCTTTCACCGAGGTCTCTTGCATCGAACTTTCGGCGTAGGGGGTGCCGGAATCGCCACACCCGCCGAGCAACAGGATCGTGACCGCGACACAACCGGCGGGAAAACACCGACGCCACATGTCTTGCATCTCCCTCGACCCACCCGAGCGTTCGCTTTCGTCGGGCTTACTGAGCGACCCGTTAACACCGAGGATAACGGGGCTGGCGGGCAACGTATACGACATTCATCGGCCAATTCGCTTGCGAATATGACGAGCCGAGGCGACGTACCGAGGAATGCCCGGCTCGTCCGGCTGATGAAGTTAGAAGGAGTCTGCGGACACGACTTCTCCGCCGGCCTTGGTGCCGAGGGCCCACCAGACGGAGATGTTGATGGTCTGCTTGATGAACTGGACGTGTCCGTCGCCGAAGCAGACGTTAACGCCGCCGGGATGCCGGCTGCCGGCCGTCCAGGCCCCCGAGAGGAGGTGACCGCCGGTGCCGTCGGTGCAGTTCCAGGTGTTGGGTGCCATGCAGTGGTTGTAGTTGGTGCCGTAGGGCATGATGGCGAGCCACCAGTATCCGCCGACGGGTCCCGAAGCACCCCAGGGGGGAGAGGAGCCGCCTGCGGCCTGTCCGGCGAGCATGACCTGGGGTCCGCCGGAGGCGAGGCAGAGGGATCGGTAGTAGGCGGCGCCCGAGGTGAAGGGGGCCGGGGGCGTGACCAGCGAGGGGTCGAGGAGGCCCCCGTTCGTCGCCGTATTGACCGCATTGTCGCCCGGATAGGTGGGGGTCTGGACGGTCACGGAGGTGGCGCTGGGGTTCATGGAGTCGAGAGCGGAGTTGTTGGCGGTGCCAATGCCCTTGACGCGTTCGCTGAAGGCGGCGGTGTTGCTGAGGCCGTCGGTGACGTCGGCGATCTTCACGATCGACTCACCCGGGCCGTTGCCGGCGCCGGCGCTGACGATGCCGGCAAAACCGAAGATCCCGTCCGGCGAGGCCAGGCCAAACCCCGCCGGCGTGGCGCCGAAGCTGGCGGCGTAGCTGACGGTGCCGAAGCCGGTGGTCAGGCGATCGATGTCGGTCGGGCAACTCAAGACGTTCAGCTTCGTATACTGCGCGGTCGAGTTCTCCGGGCTGGGCTTCGACGTGGCGCGGCCGGTATTGAAGAAGTTCAGGCTGTTGAAAATGGCCGATTGCTCGAAGTTATTCAGGAGCAGGGGGAAGGCGCCCCAATCGCAGTTATTGAAGCCCGAGTGCCCCCAAGGAAACGATCCGATGGCGGATTCATAGTTATGCATCGCCAACCCGATCTGCTTCAGGTTGTTCACGCATTGCATCCGGCGGGCCGCCTCGCGAGCCGCCTGCACCGCGGGCAGCAGGAGGGAGATGAGGACCGCGATAATCGCGATGACGACCAACAACTCGATGAGCGTGAAGCCTCGAGAAAGGGGGCGATTCCCCCGCCCGTCCGTAGCGTCTCGACCTCGGGAAATCCCCATCATCTCGACTCTCCCCCACTAGCAGAATTGAGATCGCGACGACGATAGCCCGGCGCATTCCCAGGCCTTTAACCCCATCGCGACCCGAACCAGTCCACTGCGCGCACGACCGCCCAGGACCGATTCGGGTCAACTCGCCAGAGCTTTCGGTTCGCGATCAAACGCGAGAAATGTATCAACGAGACAACGGATGTGTCGGCGACCGCGGATCACACCCTCCCAATGGTCTCGTCAATATTTTATATATTATAGCTCGGAATGGAGTCGTGCAAGGTGGAAGTCTGAATTTTTACGGATTGGATAAAAATTGACGTTGGATGATCTCGTGTCAGTCTAAAAAGGATGAGATTGGCTCGATGGCATGAGTGGAGAGCGGACGTCGTTATGGCCTGAGTCATCGGGACTTTCGGGCACGAATGACCGTTGAATCTTCCGAAGGCATTCCGGCGAACCGCTCATCGCTTATCGACTGGGTCGAGCCGGAAGTTTCGCCAAAATGAGCGATGTCTGAATCGCTTCGTTGAGCAGCTTTAGGGAGGGAGGCGGCGGGCGAACGAGTCAGTCCCAGTTAACCAAACGAACGAAGCCCGCCTCGAAGGGAGGCAGGCTTCGTCGGTACTTATGGTGTTGCGGCAGGATCCCCGGTGTTCAGAAGGAGTCTGCGGAGATGACCTCTCCGCCGGCCTTGGTTCCGAGGGCCCACCAGACGGAGATGTTGATGGTCTGCTTGATGAACTGGACGTGTCCATCGCCGAAGCAGACGTTAACGCCGCCGGGATGCCGGCTGCCGGCCGTCCAGGCGCCGGGGAGGAGGTGTCCGCCGGTGCCGTCGGTGCAGTTCCAGGTGTTGGGTGCCATGCAGTGGTTGTAGTTGGTGCCGTAGGGCATGATGGCGAGCCACCAGTATCCGCCGACGGGTCCCGAAGCACCCCAGGGGGGAGAGGAGCCGCCTGCGGCCTGTCCGGCGAGCATGGTCTGTGGTCCGCCGGAGGCGAGGCAGAGGGATCGGTAGTAAGCGGCGCCCGAGGTGAAGGGGGCCGGGGGCGTGACCAGCGAAGGATCGGCCAGGGGCCCGTTCGTCGCCGGGTTGAGGGCGTTGTTACCCGGGTAGGTCGGGGTCTGGACGGTCACCGCGGTGGCGCTGGGGTTCATGGAGTCGAGAGCGGAGTTGTTGGCGGTGCCGATGCCCTTGACGCGTTCGCTGAAGGCGGCGGTGTTGCTGAGGCCGTCGGTGACGTCGGCGATCTTCACGATCGGCTCGTCCGGCCCGTATCCGGCCGCATGGCTCGACCAGCCAACGTGCCCGAAGATTCCGTCGGCCGAGGACAGGCCGTAGCCGGAGGGCGACGCACCGTTGCTGGCGGCGTAGCTGACGGTGCCGAAGCCGGTCGTGAGACGATCGATGTCGGTCGGGCAATTCAAGACGTTCAGCTTCAGGTACTGGACGGTCGAATTCTCGGCGCTCGGCTTCGCCGCCGCGTGGCCCGTGTCCGCGAAGTTGATGCTGTTGTAAACGTTCGATTGTTCGAAGTTATTGAGCAGCAGCGGGAATGCGCCCCAGTCGTTGTTATTGAAGCCGCCGTGGCCCCACGGGAACGTGCCGCCGGACGACTCGTAGTTGTGCATGGCCAGGCCGATTTGCTTCAGGTTGTTTGTGCACTGCATCCGTCGAGCCGCCTCGCGGGCAGCCTGGACGGCGGGCAAGAGGAGAGAGATGAGGACGGCGATGATGGCGATGACGACGAGCAACTCGATGAGCGTGAAGCCTCGCGCGAAGGGACGGTCCTGCCGGCCCCCCGTCGTTCGTCGGGAAACATCCATCGTTTGACTCCCATTCTTTGACGCGCAGAACAGTACGGAGAGGATTTCGTTCACAATTCCACATATTCTAGTCCAAATTCTCAGTAACGCAGGGCGCGCTTGCCCAGGTTGCCCGGAATTGGAAACCAGATGACCGTGGTGCTTTCGAGTCCGAGACGGAAGATGTTTGTATTGAAGAGAACTATGGACGCGTTCACGCACGCTGAAAGGGCGCCCCGGTGTTCTCGTCAATATTTGATATAATAGATCGACCGGAAACGTGAAGTCAATTACTTTCGATCAGCACCAAGCCCGCGTTTCATCGACATCGGAACCAGTCTGTAAACGTTCTCGGCGCAAAGACCCGAGAGCCAACCGGATACGTGCGGATCTGTTAAATAATTAGGATTGACTCGGATGATTCATTTGTGGGTCACCACGCGACGATCGACGGCTTTCTGCAAGTCCTGGCCTCGGTGATCTCGAGATGACCGATTGGCGTTGGCTCCGGAAATCTCGGTGTCGGAGGCTTTCAGGGTCTCGTGGACGTCCCCCGCGCCAGATAAGATCCGTGCGGTACAGAACGCCTTGGGGAAGCTTTCCCGACCGAGGGTCTCGTCGGAGCCCGCGACTTTCACCCCAGGGTTGCTGAAGACCGTGAAGTCTTCGGTAGTCGCGCCCCTCCGCCCCGAGCACACTTGAGGATGACAATATGCCCCGACTCTCGATCCTGGTCCTTTCACTCATCGGACTCCTCACCAGCGCAACTGCCCGGAACGTGGCCGGGGACGAGCCGAAGAAGACCCTCCGGGCCGGAATGATCGGGCTCGACACCTCCCATGTCATTGCGTTCACCAAGGCGATCAACAACCCTCAAGCCAAGGGTGAACTGGCGAATGTCCGGATTGTGGCGGCTTATTCCGGCGGAAGCCCGGACGTGAAGTCCAGTCATGACCGGGTCGAGGGGTACACCAAGGAACTTCGCGATCAGCATCAGATCGAGATCGTCCCGACGATCGAGGCGTTGCTCGAGAAGGTGGACGTCGTCTTCCTCGAGAGCGTCGACGGCCGCCCCCACCTCGAGCAGGTCCGGCCCGTCTTGAAGGCCCACAAGCCCGTCTTCATCGATAAGCCCGTGGCCGGCACCCTGACAGATGCCGTTCGGATCTTCCGCCTCGCCGAGAAATACGGCACACCGTGTTTCTCGAGCTCGTCGCTGCGTTACGGGCCGAACATGGAAGGCGTGAAGGCCAATGAGAAGCTCGGGGAGATCGTCGGCTGCGATAGCTACGGTCCCTGCTCGCTCGAGGAGCACCACCCCGACCTGTTCTGGTATGGGATCCACGGCGTCGAGTCGCTCTTCACCATCATGGGGACGGGGTGTGAGTCGGTCGCCCGGGTCCACACGGAAGGGACGGATTTCGTCACCGGGACCTGGAAGGGGGGCCGTGTCGGGACCTTCCGCGGCATCCGAGAAGGGAAGGCGGATTACGGTTCCCTGGTTTTTGGGAAAACGGGGAACACCTACTTGCAGGGCTACCACGGGTATGAACCCCTGCTGGTCGAGGTCTGCAAGTTCTTCCGGACGGGGCGGCCTCCGGTCGAGGCCAAGGAAACCTTGGAAATCTTTGCCTTCATGGAGGCGGCCGACGAGAGCAAGCGCCAAGGAGGCGCCCCGGTGACGTTGAAGAGTGTGATGGACCGGGCGAACGCCCAGGCCGACTCGCAGGAGTGAGGTTCGAAACGCAAGGCCACGCCCGGAGATGTCGACGCGGGTCACGGGCGGAGCCAATCGTCCCGATTTTGTGCGACGAATGCGTCGTCGTTCAACTCGGGGTACGACCGGCCGACCCGGTCGAGCGCCTCGGCCTGGCCGGGCCCTAGATTCTCGAGGGGGTCGAGGCACCAGGTCCCCTCGAGGATCCCCTGGCGGCGGAGGACTTCGTGGATCCCTGCGATGCAACCGGCGAAGCCGTTCGCGACGTCGAAGACGGCCGCGTTCGCGTCGGTGGTCGGGATGGCCAGCCGCAACAGAGATTCCGGCAGGTCACCGCCGCGGCGTACCGCCGTGTGACAGGCGTCGAGTAGTTCGACCGCGCGTCGGGTCCAGACGGCCCAGTGGCCGAGCAATCCCCCGACGATCCGTCGCTCCTGGACTCCGTTCCCTTTCGGGAAACGATAAGGGGTGACCAGGTCGAGCACGATGTTGTCGTCGTTGCCCGTATACAGGGCGATGTCGTCGCGCCCCGAGTCGACCACGGCGCGGACGACGTCGGTGGTCCGGTAGCGATCGAAGGGGGCGATCTTGATTGCGACGACCCCCTCGATCTCCGCGAACCTGCGCCAGAACTCGTAAGAAAGGTCGGGGCCCCCGACCGCGCGTTGGAGATAGAAGCCGACCAGCGGAAGGACCTCGGCGACCGATCGGCAATGGGCGAGCCTGGTCTCGTCGTCGGCGCCCGCGCCGGAGAGGTTGAGCAACCCGGCGTGGTATCCGAGTTCCCTTAGCGTCTCGGCCTCGGCGATGGCCTGTTTCGTCCCCCCGCAGATGCCGCCGACCCGCACGAGCGGCTCGAGCCGACCGGCCGAGGCACGATCCATCTCCTCCGCGACGATGGTCAGCACCGGCCGAAAGAGCCGGTATTCGGGATTCCGAATAGCGAATTGGGTCGTATGTACGCCCGCCGCGATCCCGCCAGCCCCCGAGGCGATGTAGTAGCGGCACAGCGCCCGCTGGCGACGCTCGTCGAGAGTCCGGCCGGCCGTCAGGGCCAGCGGCATGGCCGGGATTACCGTCCCTCGCTTGATGACGTCGAGGACGGCGGTCGGGATCGTTACGGGCATGGGCGTTGGGCCTCGATTCGAGTTTCCTAAAGGGGGGATGGGTCAGAACCGGCCGTCGCGGTCTTCGAAGTGGGTCGGCTTGCCGAGCGTCGCACCGTCGCGGCGAACCCAGTCGATGGTCAGGTCGATGAGGCGATCGACGTCGACCTGGGGAGGTCCGAACTTCCGTCGGCCCAGGCTCGCGTCGTTGAGCAGGGCGTCGGCCCCTTCTGTTCCCCGGATCACGGGCGACTTCCCGAACGCCTCGCCGAATCTCTCCACCACCTCGCGCACGCGAACGATCTCCGGCCCGGTGACGTTGAGCACGAATGGCGGGCTCGCGACGTGGTCGAAGGCGCCGAGGGTCATCGCGTTGGCGTCCGCCTGCCAGATGATGTTGAAGTAGCCCATCCCGAGGTCGATGGTTTCCCCCTCAAGGACGCGGCGCGCGAGATCGACGAGGATCCCGTAGCGCATCTCCACAGCGTAGTTGAGCCGAATCAGGGCCATGGGGATTCCCAGGGTCCGGCTCTGGTGCTCGTAGATCCGCTCCCGACCGAGGCAGCTCATGGCGTATTCGCCGACCGGCGCGAGACCGTCCGTTTCCTTCGAGCCTCCCCCGGATACGGGCGTGAGGCCGTAGACATTCCCGGTCGAGAAGGCGACGATCTTGCTCCGGCGATAGCGCTGGGCGACGAGGCCTGGGAGTAGGGCGTTCATCCCCCACGTCAGGGATTCCTTCCCGGTGGAGCCGAACTTCATCGCGAACATCGAGACCACGTTGGGAGTTTCGGGGAGCGAGTCGAGCGTCCCCGGCTCGACGAGGTCGCCACGGATCGTCTCGATACCCCGGACGCGGAGCCAGGCCTCGCTCGACGGGTCGGAGAACCTCGCGACGCCGATCACGCGACGGTCGCGTCGGCCGGCCGCGTCGAACGCTCGCCGAGCCATCCAGGCGAGGGTCGGGCCCATCTTGCCCGCGACGCCGAGGATGATCAGGTCGCCGTCGAGCCGGGCGAACGTCTCCACGACGCCAGGAGTCGGGGTGCTCAGCAAGTCGTCGAGCTGTTCGACGTCCCGGACCGACTCGAGGGTTGCGATCGACGGGGCGGGGGGCATGCGACTTCTCCTGGGCTCGAATTCGTGTCGGATTTTTTCGGCGTGGGCACAGAGGATCTTGAAACGCGTTGGTTCGTTCTTCGACAACTCGGGGCCAAGGAACCCTCACCCTTTTTCAGGTCCGGCGCTCGCCCAAAGACGTTGGAAGTCCTCGACGACGCGTTCGCCTCGGGTCATCCTCGTCAGGACCCTCGCGGGGGCAAGTCCCCAGGCTTCGGCCGTCGCCGAGGCTTTTTCATTGAGCTTGGGGATGTCGACAATGATCGACTCGCCAGCGTACGTCTTGCGAGCCGCCCCGAAAAGGCGAAGGCCGGCGTCCCGGTCCGCGATACAAGGGCCGAGCTGCCTTGCCCTCGATCCGGGACGCGACATCAAGAAACCTTTGAGCCTGCCGTCGTCCACACTGACCTGGGTCGCATTCGGATCCTCGTCGGCTAACCGTTCCAGGAGGCGATGCCGATCGGTCCCGGTGGCGAGCCGATCGAGACTTGCAATCTCGTCACGCCACACCAGGGGCGTCGAGGTTGACCGCTCCAACGCCGTCCCCTCGGCGGGTCGCAGTCGCCCCTCGTATCGGATGAACACGGCCTCGGCTTTGAATCCCAGCGATTCGTAGAGAGGCTGGCCCATCGGCGTCGCGTCCAGCCGGATACTCCGGACGCCTTCTTCATCGAGGGCGGCGATCGCCGTGGCCATGAGCGAGCGCCCGACCCCTCGTCCTCGGAAGGCCTCGTCAACGAGCATCATCGCGACCCACCCGACGGTCTCGAAGCGGCACGTCGCGACCGTCCCGATCGCCTGGCCGTCCCATTCGGCGAGGAAGCTGCCGTCGGGCTGAAGGTCGATCAGTCGCCTCCAGTCGGCCTCGAGCTGGTTCCAGCCGGCCTGTGCTTTGAGACGCATCCCTTCGGGGATGTCGGCGACGGTCATTCGACGGATCTGGAGCAACCGCGTCTCCATCTTGGCTCGAGCCCAATGGCGGTGAATCGATCGACTTTCACGGCTCGGACTTGTTTGCGGGCCGCCTCCCATCGACGATCCACGTCCTTGCGAGATGTCCGACTCGAGGACTGCTCCCGACTCTATGTCTCGCATCCATCCGCTTCAACCAATTTCTCGAAGGGCTCGCGAAGATGTCGCACTGGTCCGCGTCCCGATGGCAAGGACACCACGGCCCACGTAGACTGTCGCAGTGTTGGTCTGCCGATATCCCGAGTTGGAAGCTTTTATTTTACATTTCTTTTCGTCTTGATCCGAATGGCGGATTGCCTTCGGACGGGGGTTGCCCTGATGTCGTACTTGAGCCCGTCGCGATTGCCATCGAGTCGAATTCGCCCGGTCTTTCCGGCGATACTGGGCATACTGCTCCTCTCTTCCCCTCGAGGGACGTTCGCCGATCCGCCCGCAAATTACGCCTATCTCAACTTCGTGCGGGACTACGCCTCAATCCGTTGGGCACGCGACAAGGCCCCCGCGACGCTCGAGGAGTGGCGGACGCGTCGGACTGGGTTGCGAGAGCGGCTCCTGGAGTCGTGGGGCGGGTTCCCGGCCGAAGCGTGCCCCCTCGAGCCGAAGACATTCGGTGAGTTGAAACGCGACGGGTATCGAGTGGAGAAAGTTGCCTTCCAGACCCGGCCTGGGCTCTGGATGACCGCCAACGCGTACGTCCCCGAAGCGCCGGGGAAACACCCCGCGATCCTCGGCGTCCACGGGCACTGGAAAGGGGCGAAGCAGGACCCGGTCGTTCAGGCCCGTTGCATCGGCGCGGCGAAGCTAGGCTTCTTCGTCCTCGCGGTCGACGCCCTCGGCGCAGGTGAGCGGGGCGTCGGCAAGGCCCTCGGCGAGTATCACGGCGAGATGGTCGGGGCGACCCTCCTGCCGGTCGGCTTACCCCTGGCCGGACTCCAGGTCTATGAGAACATGCGGGCCGTCGATTACCTCCGCTCTCGCCCTGAGGTCGACGGCGATCGGATCGGCATCACCGGCGCGAGCGGCGGCGGCAACCAGACGATGTACACCGGGGCTTTCGACGAACGATTCAAGGCGGCGATCCCCGTCTGCTCGGTCGGCAATTATCAGTCCTACCTGAGCATCGGCTGCTGCCAGTGCGAGGTCATCCCGGGTGCCCTGCGTTATACGGAAGAGTGGGGCGTCCTCGGCCTGATGGCCCCCCGGGCCTTGATGGTCGTCAACGCGACACTCGACGCCGTCCAGTTCTCGGTGGCCGAAGCGAAGAAGTCGCTGGCACTCACCGCGCCGGTCTTCCAACTCTACGGACATCCCGACCATCTTCGGCATGCAATCTTCGAGTCGAAGCACGACTACAACCAGCAAATGCGCGAGGCGATGTACGGCTGGATGACCCTCCACCTGAAGGGTGAAGGGGACGGCTCACCGATCGCCGAACAACCCATCACAACCGAAGACCCCGAGTCGCTCCGCTGCTATCCGGGTCAAACTCGCCCCGACGACTGGATGACGATCCCCCGGTTCGCGGCCGCTGAAGGCAAGAAATTGCTCTCGGCGCGAAAGCCCCCCTCGGACGCCGCAGCCTGGCGCGAGTCGAGCGAGAAGACTCGTAAAGCGCTCGTGGAGCACACCCTCGGCGGCTTCCCCAAGAATTCGGCGTTGTCGTACTCATTGTTGGAAGTTCGTGATAGTGGTGTTAAATTAATTCAATTTGAGTCCGAACCCGCCCTCGCGATGACCGCCCAAATGCAAGCGGGCAAAGAGAAGGCGTCGCTCGTCATCCTTCTCGACTTCGAGGGTGCCGATAAAGCCAGGCAAAGCGAGCTTGCCAAGGCGATTCTGGCGTCGGGCTCGTCGCTCGTGACATTTGACCTCCGCGCGACCGGTGCCCTGGCCCAACCGGGAGACACGATCGGCCGGGCTCCTGACCACAACACGGCCGAGTGGGGCCTCTGGATCGGTCGGCCTCTCCTGGGCCAGTGGGCCCATGATGTACGGCAGCTCCTCGATGCCTTCGGGGCGATCGACGACCCCGGACGTCGAAATGTAACCCTGATCGGCGTCGGCCCGGCCGGCCTGGTTGCCCTCACTGTTGGCGCGGTCGACGAACGCGTCACTCGGATCGCGGCCCTGGGGACACTCGCGAGCTACATCACGGAAGTCCCCTATGAAAACCAGCGGCTCGGTGTCATGGCTCCCGGGATCCTCAAGGAAGTCGGCGATGTGGCGCATCTCGCCTCCCTCTGTGCCCCGAAGCGTGTCGTGATCGCTGGCGGACGAACGGGAGGAGGAAAGATCCTCAAGTTGGACGCGTTGCGTGAGGCCTACCTCCCCGCGACCCAGGTCTGGGACATGGTCGGGGCAGGGGGTGAACTCCAACTGCTCGGGACGGTCCGACCCGACTCCGTGCTCCAGGCCTTGAAATGATCACGATTCGAGGACGGTACCGGAATCGGAATCGGTGGGGCCGTGGTGCGGGCTTCCCGAGAACGAGCCTGTCGGCCCGTTCCTGACCGGCCTCTCGGCCGTGGTCTTCACCGAGGGGCGACCGAAAGCCATCGTCGGCTGAGCCGGACTCGGATGACCGTGGGTACACGCTTTTGCGTGAGTACCCCTTTCGGTATGCTCGCACTCGGGTTCGACGTCCGCCGCTTCGAGTCGATTCCGGGCGACATGCATCGGCTCGATTCCAATACGTGATAACCAAGCCCATCCGGCGCTGTCGTGCGGCTGCATGTCCGCCCGATGGGGTATCGCCTCAGTTCAGATGGAAGTCGATCGTTCGAACGTTAAGGAATGCCATGAGCAAGTTCAGATTTTTTGTGTCCGCACGATGGGCCGTCGCTCTCGCCTTGTTCGGGGTCAATGTCTTCGGGCAGGGTCCCGATGGCGTCGACCGAAAGATTACGGTCAGCACCGTCGAAACGAAGCCCGTAACCCTGATGAAGTCCTATCTTTGCTGGCTCAACGCGCACCACCACATCGAAGTCCGTGCCCCGGGCGATGGATATCTTCAAGAAGTCCTGGTCGAGGAAGGCCAGTCGGTGAAGAAGGGGGATCGGCTCTTTGGATCAAGAGCGATCCAGGCTGAGTCAAGACTCGATTCCGCGTCGGAAGCCGTCAAGTTGGCGGAGATGGAGTTGATTAACATCAAGCAACTGATCGAAAAGAATCCGATCCACCAAGGCGAGCTGCTTCGTGCCGAAATCGAACTGGCAAAGGTCAAAGCCAAGGCGAATCGGGCAAGGGTCGAGTCGGATTTGACGGAAGTCCGGGCACCTTTCGACGGCATGGTCGACCGCCTTGCCCATCAGCAGGGGAGCCTCGTACTCAAAGGCGAGACCTTCACAAGACTATTTGATAATAAGACGATGTGCGCCTATTTCAATGTTCCCGAAATCGACTACCTCGAGTTCATGGCCGAGTCGGATCAGTCAAAGGACCGTTTGCAAATCGAGCTCCGCCTTGCCAACCAACGCAAATTCCCGCATTCGGGCAGGATTGGCGCGATCGATGCTCAGTTTGTCCCCAGGAACGGTGGGATCACCTTCCGCGCGGATTTCCCGAATCCCGAGGGCCTCCTGCGTCACGGCCAGTCGGGAACCGTGATCATCCCCCGAGTGCTGAAAGCCGCCGTCGTTGTTCCTCAGCGGGCGACGTTTGAGCAAGCCTCCCAGCGATATGTCTTCCTCGTCGACAACGACAGGATCGTCCATCTTCGCGAGATTTCCGTAATGCAAGAGTTGGACGATGTCTTCGTCGTCAGTCGCGGATTGAGCGCCGGCGACAAGATCGTGCTCGACGGGCTCCGACTGGCTCGCGACGGCGAGAAACTTCCCTGAGGTCTGGCCACTCGGTGCCAGCCTGACGGTCGGTCTTGGTGATCGCCGAGGAGCGGGCACGATTTTGATGAACGAGGCTCGAGGCGATCCGCAGATGGTGTAGATTGACTCGGGTAATATCGAGATGATTTAAATTATTGTCTGTGTCGATCTGCGTCATCTGCGGATTGATTCGCCTTTTCTTGATTGTATTCCGATCGCGGCCAGTCTTGCCCTGCGGCCGGCCGTTACTGGCGTGCTTCGAGCTCCCCGGCCGGTTCAAGTTCCTGAGGGACTTCCTCGGTGACAGGGCTAAGCGCCTCGTTGGAGAGGACTGCGGGATGGGAGATGGCCGGCTCTGCGGCCAGGGCACGGGAAACCGACTGCCAACGGTCGAGGGCCGACTCAACTTTCTTCAGACGGACTCGAAGCTCCTCGGCTTCCTTCGTGAGCGCCGCGATCGAGGCCTCGGCCTCCTTGCGGCTGCGGTCGACGAACTCCGAGACGAGTTGACCCGGGTCATTCGGAGTGACCACGGCCGACTTGGACGCTTCCGCGACGGGCACGAGGCGAGAGACTCGCGACGGGGCGGCTTCCGATTCGACGTTCGTGTCCGTATGCGTCCGAAGCGGAGTCGACGCGGAGGTCGGGATGACTTCGGAGGTCAGCACGGCGGCGCGGGGCACGCTCCGCAGGGGCGGGAGCGAGGTCAACGGAACCGAAGCCGAATCCGAAGCGGCCGAGAGGCATTCCTCGGCGGGGGCCGGCGTCGTTCTGCTGGAGGGTGTCTGGGCGGCCCAAGCGACTGCCACGCCACCTCCGAGACCAACGGTCAGGATCATCCCCCGGAAAACCCTGGTGCGCATCCATTCTCTCCTTGTTGATGGGACCGACGTCCTGTCTCCGCGTCGTTCCTCGAGCGGCGCACGACCTTACCACAAAGCCCCCGCTCGAGGCACGTCCGAACTCCCGAACTCTCGCGGGGCAGGGACGTGATTCGGCCGAAGCCGAAATCGGGTGACGACACGCGTTTCCGGAATGTCGTTAGTGAGGTTCGAGGTCGGAGCCCAAGGGGTGTTGGCACGGAGTAACCGTCGAAGCGAGACTTCAGCACGGGCCTGATTGGCGGGCGTGTCTGGTTTGAACCCAAAGTCCGGTGGGGTTGATCGCCGGAGGGCATTTGGAAGACAATGGTCGTTTCGAGGTCGTCGAGGACGGACCAGGGCAGGCTTGGACGCATCAATCCCCTTGCAAGAGAACTTTCGCCGTGGCACGCGACAAAGTCGTATTAGCTTACAGTGGCGGCCTGGATACCTCGGTCGCCGTCAAGTGGATCAACGAAACCTACGGCCTTGATGTCATCGCGTACACCTGCGATCTCGGGCAGGGGCAGGACATCCAGGCGATTCGCGAGAAGGCCCTGCGCACCGGCGCGGTCGAGGCGATCGCCGAGGACGTGCGGAACCTCTTCGTCGACTTCTTCGCCTTCCCTTCGCTCATGGCCGGGGCCCTGTATGAGGGCAAATATCCCCTGGCGACCGCACTGGGGCGGCCCTTGATCGCCCAGTTGATGGTCCGGATCGCCCGCGAGCACAACGCGGTCGCCGTCGCCCACGGCTGCACCGGGAAGGGGAATGACCAGGTCCGCTTCGACGTGACCTTCCAGACCTTGGCCCCGGACCTGAAGATCATCGCCCCCGTCCGGGAGTGGAAGTGGACCCGGACGCAGGAGCTCGAGTACGCCGCGAAGCACAACATCGAGGTCGAGGCGACCAAGAAGTCGATCTTCAGCACCGACCAGAACCTCTGGGGCCGCTCGATCGAGGCCGGGATCCTCGAAGACCCCTGGATCGAGCCGCCGCCGGAAACCTTCCAGTGGAGCGTCGATCCCCGGAGCGCCCCGGACGAGGCCGAGGAAGTTGAGATCACCTTCGAGCGTGGCCGGCCGATTGCCCTCAACGGTCGCCAGCTCGACGGCGTCGAGCTCATCGCGGAGTTGAACCGCCTCGCCGGTCGACACGGCGTCGGCCGGATCGACCACATCGAGAACCGTCTCGTCGGCATCAAGTCTCGCGAGATCTACGAGGCCCCCGCCGCCATCGTCCTCCACGAGGCCCATCGTGAGATCGAGTTCCTGACCCTGTCCAAGGAATCCTTGCGGTTCAAGACGATGGTCACCCAGGCGTACTCCGACCTCATCTATAACGGCCTCTGGTTCAGTGCCCTTCACCAGGATCTGATGGCCTTCGTCGTCTCGAACCAGCAGTACGTCGGCGGGGTGGCGAGGGTCAAGCTCTACAAGGGCCACGTGATGATCGTGGGCCGCAAGAGCGAGCACAGCCTCTATCGGCACGAGCTGGCCACTTACGAGGAAGGCGACCAGTACGACGCCTCGGCCGCCCAGGGGTTCATCAAGATCCACGGGCTCTCCCAGACGACCCAGGCGAAGCATCAGATGCTCAAGGGGACCGGGTCCACCCACCTCGAACTCCCGAGCATCATCCCCCCGCCGCCGACCCCTCCCAAGTGAGCGAGGCCGACGAGTCCAGGCGTCGTCGAGCGAGCCGCAACTAACCTCGTCGACGATTGGTTCGGACGCGAACGACATGTGGCCGTCTGCCGATGGAATAAGTCCATCGGCAGACGGCCACTTCTGTTACGCGGAAGAGGTCGACCCTGAAGCCTCAGAACGCGTCGGCCCCGATGATCTCGCGGTTGGCGATCGTTTGGAGGCCGTACCAGATGGTCGGGTCGATCGAGTTTTTGAGAAACTTGACGCTGCCGTCGGCGAAGAGCATGTTGAGGCCGCCCGAGTGCTTGCTCCCCATCACGTTGGCATAGGGGAGTTTCTCCGGGTTCGGCTTGTTCCAGAGGGCCGTGGTGGGCTGTCCGTTCGGGACGTAACTCGACGCATTCGGGAAATTGGTCGGATCCTTGGGGGGCTGGACGACACCATGCGTCGAAGACCAGCACCCGGCTCCCCAGTATGGCCCGAATGAAGAGTCGACATGCTTCTGGACCGACTCGCCGACCATGCAGGTGTTGCTCGCACCATCACGGACTTGCTCGATTCGGAGCGCGTTATCGGTCAGGAAGACGCCGCGATCCCTCGGGATCCCGACGATTTTCTTCAGCGGGTCGGTCGTGGTGTAGTTGAATGAGCTGAAGTTGTCGTCATAGCGGCTGGTGCAGAGCAGGTAATTGCTCCGCCGGGCGTTCAAGCGGCAATACTGGCCCCCCGAACCGATCGAGCCGGTCGGGTCGTTGACCACCTCGGGCGTGATGTCGGACGGGCAGGTGAAGGTCGCGACCAGGTTGCCGACGACCGTGCTGTTGATCGCCTGACCGCCCAGGGAGAGCCCGAGGACCTTGGTATTGGGGCTGGTCGAAAGGACCGCGTTGCTCGACGGCATGCTGAAGTTGTAGGCGTTATGGAGCGGGGTCTGCTCGATGTGGTTGAGCAGCATCGTCCACCCCGTCGTGTTGAGGACGAGGCCGCTCCCCCCCTTGCCGGCGACGCTACCGTTCTTGTCGGTCCCGCCGGTCGCATAGATCTTGGCAGGTGGGAAGGCGCGAAGCGCCGTGTGGTAGCTGCTGAAGGCGATCCCGAGCTGCTTCAGGTTGTTGAGGCACTGGGCGCGTCGGCCCGACTCGCGGGCCGCCTGGACGGCCGGCAAGAGCAAGGCGATGAGGACGCCGATGATCGCGATGACCACCAGCAATTCGATGAGCGTGAAACCGGCCTTTCGGGAGTCCCGAGCCGAGCAAGCCATCGTCGTGCCACCCTTTCAGCGTGGAAGACAAGCGGGTCGAATTCGCACCAGAGGCGGCCAATGAGGGGAGGACTCTATTCTAACTGGCCGTGGATGAAGAATGCCACGACCTTTCGTCAGGTGTCGAGAATCCCCAGCAGGGGCGCAAAGCCATCCCGAGGACGTCAAGACACATCTTCGAAGTGTACGGCGCCACGAAGGATTTGGGACGCGGATGCCGTGAGGCCTTTCGGGACTTGAATATTATGGATTTTTATGTGCTTGGGAGATTGCCGCGAATAGGCGTCGGCCTGGGCCGGGCGGAGGTCAGACGCCTCGGGCGTTTCCCGTCTCCAGTCGACGATCGAGCCATTCGAGCGCCTCGCGCTTGCTGCTGACGACCCGGTCGAGCTGGGCCTCGCGGATCTGGTCGAGGATCGTCGAGAAATGGCTGCCGGGGGTGAGGCCGTGGCGGACGAGGTCGTGGCCCGTCACGAGGGGAGGGGGGTTGATCGGGCCTGCCGGCTGCTCCTTGAGGTAGTATTCGCAATAGTCGACCTGGGGGCTCTCGCCGAACGACGCGAGGGCGTCGGCCCGGTGGAGCGCCAGGAGCTCGTCGATACCCGGCATCGCGAGCATCCGCTTGAGCTTAGCTTCGCGCAGTCGCTTGGCCTCGCCGAGATACTGGTGAAACTCGACGAGCCAGGTGATCCGTTCGCGTTCGGCGTTGGAGAGCTTGAGCCTCCGGCAAAGGTCGTCGGCGACCTGGCGGCCGACCTGCTCGTGGTGGTGGAAGCTGGGCCGGCCGTGATGCGTCGCGCGCGTCGCGGGCTTGCCGACATCGTGGAGGAGGGCGGCGAACGCCAGGGGGAAACTCGGCTCCTCGGGCAAGAGGGACAGGACGAGCAGGACGTGATCCCAGAGATCCCCCTCGGGTTGCACCGGCTTGCCCTGGAAGATCCCCTTCATCGGCACGAGGGGGGGGAGGATGGCCGCGGCCAGCCCGAGCTCGAGGAGGCGGTCGACCGCCTTCGCTCGGCTTGGATGCACGAGCATTCGGCGCAGTTCCTGGGCGACACGCTCGGCCGCGACGACGCCGATCTGACGGGCCATCGCGACGATGGCCGCGTGGGTGGCGGGGTCGATCGTCAGTCGGAACCGCGCGGCAAACCGGGCGGCGCGGAGGAGCCGGAGCTTATCCTCGGCGAACCGTTCTCGTGGTTCGCCGATGGCGCGGAGGATCCTGGCCTCGAGGTCGGCCCGGCCTCCGACGTAGTCGATCACCTCGCCGTTGAACGGGTCGAGGAACATGCCGTTGATCGTGAAGTCGCGACGTGCCGCGTCGAGCTCGGGGGAGCTGAAGACGACGGATTCGGGATGTCGCCCATCGATGTAGGCGCCGTCGCTCCGGAAGGTGGCGACCTCGACCTCGCCCACCCGGGGGTCGCGGACGCGCACGACGCCGAATGCGAGGCCGACGGGGATCGTCCGATGCCGGAAGACCGCCATGACCTGTTCGGGGGTCGCATTGGTGGCGACGTCGTAGTCGGCGGGCGTCAGGCCGAGCATCAGGTCTCGGACGCAGCCGCCGGCCCAGAGGGCCTGGAACCCTTCGGCCTGGAGCTTTCCGACGACGTCGGTCGCGAAGGCGCGACGGGCCTCGGTTCCGGTCATTCGAGGGGTCCATCCGATGCGGGGAGGGACACGGTGGAGTCCTCCACGTCCTCCTCTCGCGGCCGATATCGGATCGCGACCTGGGTGCCCCCGTACTTCCGGAGGTCCCAACTCGGCAAATCGGGGAGGATTTCCGCGTCGAGCCAGCGGCTCGACTCCACGGCCAGGGCCGACCCCGGGGACATCGTCTCGACAAGCCGGACGAGGAGTTGGTTCACCTTGGCCGGGTGGGACTCGTAGTCAGAATAAGGAGGGTCGAGGAAGGCGACGAAAGGCGCGCCGTCGTCGGGCTCGAAGCCGCCTCCCCATTTGTAGGCGTCGGCGACCAGGACCGTCGCCCGGTCCTCGAAACGCAGCGTCGCCAGGTTCCGGCGGATGAGCGCGGCGTTTTCGCGATTCTTCTCGACGAAGATGGCCCGCTCCGCCCCTCGGCTCAGGGCTTCAAGCCCGAGGGCTCCGGTTCCCGCGAAGAGGTCGACGACGAGCAGGCCGTCGACGATGTCCCCGAGGATGTTGAATAACGACTCGCGCACCAGGTCCGTGGTCGGACGTGTGGCGTTCCCCTTGGGGCCATCGAACCTCTGCCCGCGACGCTCGCCCGCGATAATCCGCATCGATCCCCCACTCATCCGACAGGGCTTTGGACGCCCGTCCGTCGGCCTCGCTCCCATCAACCTTTCATCTTATCGAGGAAAAGCTGATCGGAAAAGGAAGAGGACGCTGATCGCGACGAAAGATCGTTGATACGGCCCACGCACCCCCGTCGGTTGTCGTTATCGGCTTTCTCGCGAACCTCGATTGCGACGGATCCATCCAGAGACCAGCAAATCCCCCCGAATTGGATCGGCGGATTGTCGGGACGTGTTTTTCCTTTGACCCCCCTTCCGGCACCGTTTAGACTCCGCGAAGATCGGTGGCATCGCCGGGTGTCGTGGCCGTCAACGGCCGTTCTCTCCCGCATCCTGGCCGCCCCGCCTCCTGTTCGAACGGCCTTGCCGTGGGGTGTGGACCTCGACCAACCTTCGGTCCACGGTCCCCTCCGGACCCATGCCGACGCCCGAAATTGAACCAAGCGACTCGACGTGAGCAGTAATCGACCCCTTGTGCCCTCGACGGGGTCGCGAGGGGATTCGAGGGCTTCAACCAGCGTCGATTCTCCGAGGAGACTCGAGGTGTTTCATCGATCGGTGGCGGCCGTCGTCTCCCTCGCTATCCTCTGGAATTGCGCTCTCGCGACGAGCGCCCAAGGCGCCGGCCCTCGTATAGAGACCCCGACCACGCTGGAGGATGTGGACCCGTACTATCCCCATCTCGGTCATCCGAAGCTCATCACGCCGCAGTGGGTGGGAGAGCCGGGCGTCGAGGCCGTGGTCGTCCTCGCGATCGACGACATGAGCGACTCGGCGCGTTACGAGGCATTCCTCCGACCGATCCTGAATCGGCTCAAGGCGATCGACGGGCGTGCGCCGGTGAGCATCATGGCGAACCGGGTCATCCCGGATGACCCGAGGCTCCAGACCTGGCTCAAGGAAGGGCTGTCGATCGAGGTCCACACCTTGACGCATCCCTGCCCCTGCCTCCAGAAGGGAGACTTCGAGGAGTCGGAACGCACCTACCACGGATGCGTCGACCTGATGGCAAAGATCCCGGGGAACAAGCCCGTCGCCTTTCGCATGCCCTGCTGCGACTCGATGAATAGCCCGAGCCCGCGGTTCTTCGCCGAGATCTTCAATAAGTCGAGCCCCCGAGGGCGTGCGCTCTCGATCGACTCCTCCGTCTTCATGCTGTTCACCCCCGACGACCCGGACCTCCCTCGCGATATGGTGGTCGACCAGGACGGCAAGGAACGTTTTCGCAAATATCTCCCCTTCCGATCGTTCGTCAACACGATCGAGAATTACCCATACCCTTACGTGATCGGGGGCGTCTGCTGGGAGTTCCCCTGCGTCGTCCCGAGCGACTGGGAAGCGCAGAACTTGCAACGGCCCCGGAACCCCAGGACCGTCGAGGATCTGAAGACCGCGCTCGACCTCGTGGTCCTGAAGAAAGGGGTCTTCAACCTGGTCTTCCACCCGCACGACTGGATCAAGAACTCCCAGGTCGTCGAGTTGATCGACCATGCCGTGAAGACCCACGGGACGAAGGTCAAGTTCCTCACATTCCGGGAAGCCCGAGATCGTTTGGATCAATCTTTATTCGATGGCGGCTCACTCCGTTCCGACGCCGGCGAGGGTCCGCATGCCCGGCTCGTCGACCTCAATTCCGACGGGTATCTGGATGTCGTCCGCCTACGCGACCTGAAGGCGAAAGTCTGGCAGCCTCAGGGTCAGAGCTGGAAGGTCGGCGAGTCGGCCGACTACCTGAAGGACGGCTTGCCCAACGGTCTGCCGCTGCCCTATCCCTTGCCCGGGAAAGCTCTCGTCCTCGATGAACGGGGTCGCGACGCGGGCCTTCGTCTGGTCGACATCGACGAGGACGGGCAGCCCGACGTCGTCTACTCGAACGATCGCGACTACGGGATCTACCTGTTCGATCGCGCCGAGAAAGCCTGGTCGCGGAAGGTCATGGCGGGCAAAGCCGGCGAGCCCGGCGCATTGCCGAAGATCGTCCGGGACGGCAAGAACAACGGCTTCTTCGTCCATTCCCGGCACCTTTGGTGGCAGAACGAGGACACGGCCAACCTCCCCGACCTCGTCGATCGCCGCTCCTTCAACGATCTTCTGAAAGGCGTCGAACCCAGGGGAAAGTCGCCACAAGCCTCGTTGGACTCGATCCGGGTCAAGCCTGGATTCAAAGTCGAGTTGATGGCGTCCGAACCCCTCGTGAATGATCCGATCGCCTTCGAGTGGGGAGCCGACGGCAAGCTCTGGGTCGTCGAGATGGGCGACTATCCTTTGGGGGTGGACGGCCGAGGAAAGGGCGGCGGGGTCGTGCGGATCCTCGAGGATCCTGACGGCGACGGACGCTACGAGAAGAGCACGACCTTTCTCGACGGCCTCGGATTTCCCACGGGCGTGATGCCCTGGAGGGAAGGTGTCCTGATCTCCTGCGCCCCCGACATCCTCTACGCCGAAGATCGCGACGGCGACGGCCGGGCCGACCATCGCGAGGTCCTTTTCACGGGCTTCGTCGAAGGGAATCAGCAACACCGACTCAACGGCTTCGAACTCGGTCTCGACGGCTGGGTCTACGGGGCCAACGGCGATAGCGGAGGGAAGGTCCGGTCGATCAAGACAGGGAAATCGGTCGACATCAACGGCCGCGACTTCCGATTCAACCCGGATTCCGGCGAGTTCGAGGCCGAGAGCGGAAGGACCCAGTTCGGTAGGCACCAGGACGACTGGGGGCGCTGGTTCGGGAACAACAACCCGACCTGGGCGTGGCACTTCGTCCTCTCCGAGTCGGACCTGGCGCGGAATTCCCAATTCGTGCCCCCCGACTCCCGGCACATCCTCGAGCCCAGAACGGCGCTCTTCCCGATCAGCCGAACCCCGCCACGATTCAACGACCCCAACGCAGCCAACCACCTGACCTCGGCGAACAGCCCGACGCCCTATCGTGACGAGCTGTTCGGGCCTGGATTCGAGGACAGCTTGTTTGTCAGCGAACCCGTCCACAACCTGGTGCATCGGATGGTCCTCGAGCCTTCGGGAGCAACCCTCGAGGGACGCCGGGGGCCGGACGAGGACACGCGCGAATTCCTCGCGTCCAGCGACAACTGGTTCCGGCCGACGATGCTCAAGACCGGCCCGGATGGCGGTCTCTGGATCGCGGACATGTATCGGGCCGTGATCGAGCACCCCGAATGGATCCCCGACGACTGGGAAGCCAGGCTCGACCTCCGCGCCGGTGCCTCCGAAGGGCGGATCTATCGGGTCTCGCCGGTCGACAAGAAACCGCGGTCCATTCCAAGACTCGATCGGCTCGATACGCCCGGGCTCGTCGCCGCTCTCGAGACTCCCGGCGGCTGGCAGCGAGACTCGGCGCGGAGGCTCTTGCTCCACAAACGCGACCCTGCGGCCATCCCGCTTCTCCGAAGCCTCGCCGAACGGTCGACGCGACCACAGACCCGGGTCCAGGCGGTTTGGACATTGGCGATCCTCAAGGCCCTCGACCCGTCGACGATCCTCGAGGCTTTGGCCGACCCTCATCCCCAGGTCCGTCGCAACGCGATCCGGGCCTCGTCGCACCTCTGGAAGAGCGAGCCGAGGATCGGCGAGGGTGTGCTGAAACTCGTCGACGATGGCGATGCCCAGGTTCGGCTCGAATTGGCCCTGGGTCTTGGCAACTGGGACGACCCCCGAGCCGGCAAGGCTTTGGCGAAGTTGGCCATGCGCGACGGCAACGACCCCTGGATTCGCACGGCCATCCTCTCGTCGTCGACACCGCACGCGGTGACGCTCCTGGCGGAGCTCTTCCGCGACGGAGAACGCGGAGCCCCACGCCAGCTTGTGGAGGCCCTGATGGGGTTGACCGGATCGTCGGAGGACGCTCGGGCGGTCGATTCGATGATCGACGCGCTGAGCCGGCAGGAAGGGCAGGGGGGACGCATCGAGCCCTGGAAGTTCGTCGCCATGGCGAAGCTCCTCGAAGCGGGTGGCCGCTCGGGGCAAGGGCCTGGTCTGGAACATGACCCTCGGCTCTCCCCGATGCGAGCCGAGGCCCAGCGGCTCCTTGCCGACAACTCCACCCGGGACGCCGACCGACTCGCGGCGATTCGCTTGATCGGCCGGTATAGTCGTAGCGATCGGGACGCCCGCGAGGCCCTCGCCGGTCTCCTCCACGCCCAGGTTTCACTCGCGGTCCAGCAGGCGGCCGTCGAGGCGTTGGCGAAGGTGGATGACCCCGGGATTCCCCAACTCTGGCTCCGAGGATGGAAAGGACATTCGCCCCAGGTCCGGGCCACCATCCTCGACGGGCTGCTGACTCGGGTCGCCTGGATCGGCTCGCTCCTCGATTCGATCCGGGAGGGCGGCTTCGCTGTGGCGGAGATCGACCCCTTCCGACGCCAGGTCTTGCTCAACCACCCCGATCCCACAATCAAGGCACGCGCATCGGCGCTCCTGGCCGGTTCGTCGGGAAGCCGTCGCGACGTCGTCGAAGTCCATCGCCCGGCCCTTGCCATGAAAGGGGACGCGACGGCCGGGGCCGCGGTCTTCCAACGGTTGTGCACCTCATGCCATCGCCTTGCGAATCAAGGCTATGACGTCGGGCCGGACCTGGCGACGTTGGCCGACAAATCGCCGGAGGCCTTGCTGGTTGCAATTCTCGACCCCGACCGCGCCTTCGAGGCAAAGTACGGTGCCTTTTCCATCGCCACGCGCGACGGCCGGGTCGTGGCCGGTCTGGTCTCGAGCGAGTCGGCGAACGGGGTGACCCTTCGTCGCCAGGAGGCCAAGGAGGAAACTTTCCTCCGCTCGGAGATCGAGGAGGTGGCCGCCTCCGGCCACTCCTTCATGCCCGAGGGATTGGAGAAGGACCTCAAGCCTCGCGACCTCGCCGACCTGTTCGCCTACCTGGCGGCCTCCGACGCCCCTGCGAAGTCGTTCCCCGGCAATCGACCTCGGATCGTCAAGGCTGGTGTGGATCGGTCGATTGTCCTGTCGGCGGCGGACGCCGAGATCCGAGGCGAGTCACTTATATTCGAGTCCAGATATGGAAATCTCGGGTACTGGACATCCGCCAGTGACCGGGCGTCGTGGTCGTTCGAAGTCGAGAGACCCGGGCGGTACGCGGTCTGGGTCGACCACGCCCGACCCGGGCAGTCGACCGAGGATCGGCTCGAAATCCTCGAAGGGACCCAATCCCTCCGCTACGCGATCCGGGGGACCGGATCGTGGGATGTCTATCGCGCCGACGTGGCCGGAATCCTGGAGTTGGCCGCGGGTACGCACCGACTGGTCGCACGCCCGATCGGGCCGTTGCACGACGCGTTGATCGATCTCAAGTCGATCGAGCTTCGTCCCGTCGAGCCTTTCGGGCGTTGACAGAGTCGACGAGGGGCGTCCCGGCGAAGCGGGCTTCACCCCCGTCGAAAGATGGGGGTGAATTCAAATGCAACCATGTTCCCCTTACGTTGGGGATCGGCGAGGGAAGTCGCGTTGACCGGTTTCGTGATCCTGACCATACTGCGGCGATCAGTCACCACGGGACCTCAGGGCTCGATGCCCGAGGCCCGACGTTGATGTCACCGTGGATTTTGGAAACTCTCCCCACCCACTAGTCACGAGTCGGATCGATTCGAGCGGGCGTTCCCTTCGGTCAGTACAACCTTCAAGGATGAGGTTGGCCGATCCGTCTCCTTCGCGGAGACAGTCGGGCGTCAGGGCCAACTCATAGAAGCAGGACACGGATGGTCATGCACCGACCTTGGCCCGCGGCCGCTCTGGTCGCGATCTCGTTCATGTTCTCCCTGGCCGTCGCGGACGCGGGGACGACCGAGGCTCTCGTCCGGGCCCGAGCCCTGCTGGCCCGCGATGACGCCAAAGGGGCAGTTACGGTCCTCGAGAAGGCGCTCCCCGGCGACCCAGCCGGTCGCGTCGAGCTTTTGGGGCTGTTGAAAGAGAGCTATGCCGCCGCCGCCCAACGCGCCGAGGCGGCGGGAGACGCTCGGGCCGCGGAGCTCTACCGCGACAACCTCGAGATCCTGAATCACAAGCCCGGGACGAAGCCGACGCCTCCTTCCGTCACGGCCTCCTCGGCAGCCGAGACGCCTGCACGGACGTCCGAGCCGTCGGCCGCCCCCGCCTCGACTTCGACGGAACCTGAATCCCCCGCGGCAGTGGCCGCGTTGCCGCCGGCCTCCGAGCCGTCGGCGGCCGTTGCTGCGTTGCCGCCTCCTTCCGAGATGCCGGCGCCCATCGAGGGACGTGCTCCGGAGCCGCACGACGCACCCAAGCCATCCGACGATTCGGCGACGGCTCCTTCCGAGATTCCTTCGCCTCTGCGCGACCCGGCGGCCTCGAAGACGTCGGGCCCCCTCGCCGATTCGCTGGCCGATCTATCTGGTTCCGGTGTGCGTAAGGCCTCGCTTCCTTCCGATGAGCCGCCCTCGACCTCGACGCCTTCGGCGCCTGTCCTATCTCCCGAGAGGAGCGCAGGCGGTGGCAGCACAATCACGGACGCCGATGACGCATTTCGCGACAAACGTTACGCCGAGGCGGGACGGATTTACGCGGCACTTGAGCGTCAGCATCGACTTCCCAAGGGACGTCGCGACCATTGGGCGTACTGTCGCTGGGTTGACGTGGTCCGTCGGATGAATGCCAAGCCGAATACTCCTCAGGAGTGGGCGAGCATCGACGCGGAGATCCAGACGATCCGGGCCCTCAGCCCGAGGAACTGGTTTGGCGAGTACCTCCGACGTCGCGCCGCGGAGCGAAGCCCGGGGGGGACCGCCGCCCGACCGAACCAGGTCGTCGTCCGAGGATCGGCCCCCGACGAGCCGAATGTCGTGGCCCCGTCACGGTCGGCGACCGCCGTGTCACGCCCGGCAGCAGCTCCGGCCCCGGCACAACCCTCGGCCGACCAGGCGATGGGCGAGGTTCCCGACGTCGTTCGGAACCAGGGGCTCGTGGCCAACTGGCAGGTCCTACCGACCACCAACTTCCGGATCCTCCACGTTGATCCGGCCCTCGCCGCCCGCGTCGCCGAGGTTGCGGAGGCGGCCCGTGACGCCCACCTCAAGCGCTGGGCCGGCTCGGACTCGAAGGTCGTCTGGTCGCCGCGCTGTGATATTTATATCTATCCGGACGCCAAGACCTTCACCAAGATGACGGGCCAGCCCGAGCAGTCCCCCGGGTTCTCGACGATGGGCATGAATTCGGGCCGGATCATCGCCAGGCGAGTCAACCTCCGCGCCGACCACCCGAACCTCGTTCAGGCGATCCTTCCGCACGAGATCACCCATGTCGTCCTCGCCGACCTCTTCCCCAACCAGCAGATTCCCCGCTGGGCCGACGAGGGGATGGCCGTCCTGTCCGAACCCTCGAGCGAACAACGCCTCCGCGCCGCCGACCTCGAGAAGCCGCTGGCCACGGGCCGCCTCTTCCGGGTCGCCGACCTGATGGTCATGGACTACCCCGACGGCGAGCACTGGGCCCTCTATTATGCCCAGAGCGTGTCCGTGACCCGCTACCTCGTCAACCAGGGCACTCCCGCCCAGTTCATCCAGTTCGTCCAGGCGGCACAGAAGACCGGTTTCGAGGACGAGCTCCGGCGGATCTACCAAATCGAGGGCTTCAGCGATCTACAGAAGCGCTGGCTCGCCTACGCCCGCGACAAGTCCTCGAAAGAAGCGACCGTCGCCGCTACGCCTGCCGATCTGTCCGGCAGCACGAACCGCTGATGGAAGAATAATCCTCCGCAGATGACGCAGATGGGCGCAGATTGAAATCATTGAATTCGATTGAATCTCAATCTGCGCCCATCTGCGTCATCTGCGGATAAGGTCTTCACCTCTTAGCTATGTCCACTCGGTGGCGAAGAAACCAACAATCCCAACGGATGAGGCCTGAATCTGTCAGGATCCTCAACGCCAGTCGGGTTTGTCGGCGACGTTCCGGCCAGGGAATGTCAAAAGGGTCTGGTGTTTCCCATCAAGGTCCACGACATCAAGCCGTCCGTGGTCTTCCGGGCGTTCGCCGTCGATCGCGAAGGCGATCCGAGTCCCGTCCGGGGACCAACACCCCGAGCCGTTGCTCTTGCCGGTCGGGAATAGGCGACGACGGCTCTTTCCGCTGACGTCCACGATCCAGGCCCCTCGGCGCGACTCTCCGGGACCGTCAGAGTAAAGCACGCGGCGGCCATCGGGAGAGAAACGCGCGTAGAACGGATTCCCCCCCTCGGTGATTTGCCGGATCTCCGAACCGTCTGGCCGCATCAGGTAGAGCTGCCAACCGATCTTCGCGTTGCGGCTCGACGCGGTCAGAAGCCACTTTCCATCGGGGGACCAGTCCTCGACGCTGTCCTCGGAAGGGATCGGCAGGGACTCGCGTCCCGATCCATCGGCGTTGATGCGGGTCGTCTTGCTGACCCACCGATTTTGCTTCTCGTCTCGAGTCGACTCGCTGAAGACGAGCTGTTTGCTGTCGGAGGACCAACTCGGGACGGCTCCTCCCCCGTCGCTCTCCAGTCCGATGACTCGCTTCGGCTCCGCCGACTCGCCGAGCGAGCGGACCCACAGGACATTCGCCCTGACGAATGCGATGTTGCGTCCATCAGGAGAGATGCGAAATCGACCTGGCGAACCCTCGAAGACCTTCGACACCGTGCCGCTGGTGGGGTCGATCGAGACGACCGAATCGTTGGGCAACCCCGAGGAATTTTTTCCCAGGCTCGCCGTCGTGTAAATCTTGCCGGGCAGCGTGGGACGATTGACCTCGGACCGAGGTTGTGCCGGCGCGGGTCGAGGTTTCGGAGTCTCGAGGATGCTCCCCTGGCCGAAGTCTGCCAGCTTCACTGGTTCGCCCGCCTTCATCACGTAGGCGACCTGTTCGACCCGATTGAGGATGAGGTCACCGTCTTGCAGCCCGAGACCTCGTTCGTCGAACTGATGAGGATCGAGGGGACCATTGACCACGCAATCCCTGAGGGTTGCGTGCTGCTCCCGGGAGATCTTTCCGGCGAACTGGTCATAGTTGATCTCGTCGTATTGCGACGGGATTTCCACCGAGCTGATCGACTTCCAACGCCACTCGACGCGAGTGACGAGTTTGCCTTCGGGTTGCTTGCGGGTTTGCAGGAAACCGTCCCGCTGAATGGGCAATTGACCGGCGAGCGGGCTCCACGTTGTCAACGTTCTGTAGAACGGATTGCCGGCGTCCTTAAAGCTCATCCCGACCCGATACCATCGCCCCTCCGGCCCGTCCGCCTGTTCGACGTTCAGGCGGGCTTCGGCCACGGACTTGCCGTTGGCTCCCAGTTCTCCCTTGAGCGCCTTGGCCATTATCTCGAGCTCGGACCAAAACGTATTCATTGGATTGTATTTGAAGAATTCCAGGGGATTCACCTCGCCACTTTCTCGCTTTGCCTCCGCAATGGGGAGATCATCGGCATGACGCTTCTGCTGGGCCGCGGGGAGGTCCGGGAGGAATGCGCTCGTGGAAATCTCCTTCGGCTGGAACGTGAGGTATCGGCGAGGTGTGACGATCCACCGCCGATGATCCGTAGGAGCGACGTTCGGAATCGTCACCTCTTCATCCGTCCCGGGCTTCAGGAATCGCAGTTTGTGTGTGTCCTTGTCGCGGTAGATGGCGGAGCTCTTGACGTCGATCGCGAACGTGAGCGTCGAGTCGAATTCCTGCATGAGCGGTCCAACGTCGAGGTTCGACCGGCCCAGGAGTGTGAACGCTTGGGCGGTCATTCCTTCTTGGAGATATTGACGCTGGAGGCAAGCGTACGACCCTCGCCAGGTCTTGAGCCGCGCGAAGTGGGATTTTGCGCTGCCTGCCAGGAGCTCGGTGATCCGGAGACGATCGTCGGGAGCGACGAGGGCCCACTTCAAGTTTGGCGGGACAGGACCGCTTTCCCGAAGGGACTGGGGAGCCGCTGGCAGGGGCCCCCGATTGAGCGGGGTCGCCTTGCCCGGATCTGTAGGGGACGGAGGAGAGTCTTGAAGCAAGAGTGCACCCGCCCCCGAAGTCAGGCCGGCGATTACGAAGAAGGCGACGATGGCCGTTCGAAGCTTCGTCCAGAACATGGCGTTGAGAACCCCTTGCGTGAGTTTGGTGACCGACGTCGATAGAGCACCGGCGGTTGCCCGTTCTCCCGCCGCGAATCCCATCGCGGTGCGGAGTGTGGCTCCCACCAGCGCGGTGGGGATCGACGCCGAGGTTGCGTCTGTGGTGATCGCGGTCACTCCAAGGGTCGGGGCCAGGCCTCGGCGCGTCAGCCTGGTGCGGAGACGTTCGCGCCCTCGGGCGAGGCGGCTCTGCACCGTCCCGGTTGGCCAGCCGAGTTGTTGCGCCGCTTGTTCCGGGGAGCAGCCCTCGAAGTAGCAGAGCAACAGAGCCGCGCGAAACGTGTGCGGCAATCGGTCGATCTCTTCGTGGAGCACGTCGCCGACATCATCGCGTGCGTTTTCATAGGCCTCGGAGGGAACGAGCGAGGCGGCCCTCAACTCGTGTTTCCGCCGACGGGCTGCGGCCGATCGAGCACAGCAGGCGACTCGATACGCGACCTGATGCAGCCAGGGGCCGAGTGAATCTCGGACCCAGAGCGACCTCGACCGACGCACCAGGACCAGGAACGTGGCCTGGAACGCATCGTCGGTCTCCTGCACATCCCCAAGCACGGCGCGGCAGACGCGCATCACCATCGGCCCGTGCCGTTCCACCAACTCCGCGAACGCCCTTTCCGCCGCGTCGGTCCGCTTGGACGTGGACCGTTCCAGCAATTGCCTGTCCGTCAGGACTCCGGACGTCCCCGTCTCGAAGAGCTTCTGGAGTTGTCGACACGTGTCGGGATTCGGCCCCGTTCCCATGGGGATCTCCTACGAACCTTCGTGACCTCGATCGTAGGTAATGTCACGCCGAGCTTCCCTGAGTCCGGTGCTCCCCCGGATTTTTTCCCGAGCGCAAGACCGATCGTTCTCAGTTTGACCGGATGGGCCGCCCAGGGCCGCAGGGAAGCGTCGCGGGAAACTCGAAAAAGTTCTGTCCGCCTTTCCCCTGGTTCGCGTTCAAAGACGTGGCGACGCTCCTCGACCCCGCAACGAGGCCACAACGCCTCTTCTCAGCGTCTTCAGACTGTATCCGACTTGACGCGACCGCCCTGCCTCTCGCTCTCCCATACAGAAATTGAGGCCAAGGCGGCTTGCACGACATTCAACGCCTTTGCCGATCGATCCCCCGCAGATAAAGACGTCGACCCGGTGCGGTACCGGGAGCGTTCCCGATGACGGGATCAGGGACTTGCGGAGATGAGTTTACGAGAAATCTCGAGGACGAACTCGTCCGGCGAGTCCATCAAAGATCACCGCATTCTTGCCCGAACCCTGCGTTCATGTCCTCGCATGACGGCGAGGAAGAGTCACGCCAATCCCCCCGAACTGAGGTTGAAATGGGAACGACCTACATCGCCCCGGTCCAACAGATGGATCCAACCTGCTGCTGGGCGGCCAGCCTGGAATTCTGGTCGAGGAAAATGTCGCCGGGTCGAACGGTCCAAACCCAGCTTCAGTTGATCAAGCAGTACAAGTCATATTGGGACGTGTCGAGCACTTCGGGTCAAGTACCCGAGCAGTATGGTACCATCACCGGAGGACAGTTGATCTCGATTATGAACGAAGCCAGATGGCGAATGGATGTTACCTCGTTTAAAGGGAGTCAACTGAAGGAATCCCTGGTCAGCAAGATGCTGAAGGAAGGTCCATTCGTCCTGGGCTACCACGACTTCACCGTGGGCGGGGGCCATGCGAACGTGATCCTGAGCATCGAGGCGCACCTCGCACCCTGGGCCGACCTCACGCTTGGGGATCTTGGAGGAACCTATCTCGTCTCGTCCATGGATCCCGGTACCGGCGTCTTCACCTCGCGATACCTCGAGTACTATTCGCTGGGGAACTGCTACGCCGGTTATCCTCGCCCGAGTTGAGGACTCTCCCGAGGGTCGCCGAACAAGGCGGGGGTGTCATCGTGTTGCGGCGGCAACTGGATAGGAACAATTCCCCCGGCAGGCGGGGTACTCTTGCCCCGCGGCTTCCGACTTGGCACACGCCGCAAGAGCGGGGCAAGAGTGCCCCGCCGACCGAGGGGAAGCGGTTTTCGCCTGGGCTCGAGCGGTAAGAGCGGGTCATGCGTGACCCGCCGACCGGGGGAACCTCGGCGGCTTCGTGGGCGAAGTGACAACGAAAGCCGCCGGCGCACCTCGTCGCAAGGCGTGATGGGTCACTTGCCCCTGGGCCGCTTGGCAGGGGCACCGACGTGCGTCTCCGCCAAGAATTCGGCTTGCCGTGCGAGCTTGTACGCCTGGGTGAATCCGTTGCTCAGGGTGAGCTTCTCGCGTGGCGAGACGTGATGCTCGGGAGACCTCCAGATCCTACGAGCGACGAACAACTGTGAGGCCCCGGCTCGGAGCCTGCGGGACCAGAAGGAGAGGCTGACGAGGTCCGGAGCGTGTTTCAGGATGGTCTCAAAGAGCGAGGTAACGAAGGCATCGCGGCCCGAGCCGAATCCCGAAACGAGGGTTGAAGTCTTCGAGAGAACGACGACGTGCATGGTCGCGGAGCCGATGCCGCCTTGGCCATCGTTGACGACGACCGTCACGGAATAGGCTCCCGGATCCTGATAGACATGGTTGAGCTCGAAGGTTCGATCCAGGCTCAACAACAGGGCTTGAGGGCCTTTTCCGTCGCCGTAGTCGACGGTGGCGGTCCACGCGGCAGTGCCAGGATCGGAGAATGATCCCAGGCTATGGAAGGGATCGCCGACCGTGAGTCGGGTGTCGGATCCGAGATGGACGACCGGGGCCACGTCGTTCACCTGGATCGTGAAGGTGCGGGAATCGGTCGCGAGGGGAGTGCCGGCCGCGTTGGTTGCCACCCCGATCGTATAGGTTCCAGGCGAGGTCGGCCGCCAAGAGACGAGCCCCGTAATGGGGTTGATCGTGGCCCCGGCGGGAGCTCCAGGCTCGAGGTAGAAGAAGGTGGGCTGTCCCGAGACCGAGTGTGCGAGACCCACGACGAAAGAGACGAGAGTGCCTTCGTTGACGGTGACGTTCGCGATGGGTGCGATGACGAGCGGGCTGAATCCGAACTCGAAATCGCCGACGGTACCATGCGCGGAGACGTCGGCGAGATAGTAAGTACCCAAAGGCTGAGACGGGACGCCTACCGGCGACGACACGGCTCTGACGATGTACTGGCCTGGCGCCAGGCCGGTGAAGGCGTAGGCTCCTTCAGCATTCGTTACCGCGGTCGGCTCGTCGTCGTCGAGGCGTCCGTCTTGGTTCTCGTCGATGTAGACGGTGGCGCCGGGTAATCCAACCTCGCCGTCGTCCTGGATCCCGTCGTTGTTGGCGTCGACGTAGACGACCCCGGTGATCTGGGCCGTCTGAGTGTTCGTGAAGTTCTCGTTCGGGTAGACCGTGTTCAGGACGGTCGTCACGGTGAGGGTGGCGTCGCCGGAGGGAGTCCAGCCACTCGGAGCGACTTCCTGGATGGTATAGGTGCCGGGCAAGATGCCGTAGAAGAAGTAGAAGCCTGTGCTGCCGGTCAAAGTGGTGGCGACGACCTGATTGCTGGAGTCGAGCAATTCGACGGCCCATCCCGAGAGCGGTTCGGAGATCGAGGAATCTAGCGGAATGCCGCTAACCGTCCCGATGATCGTGGCCGATGGGACCTCGCCGAAGTTGTCTCCGGCAACGACTTCCGTCGCGTTGGAGATGGTCTCGGTATAGGTGCCGGGATCGGTTGGTGTCGTCTGCGCGATCGTCGACGGTAAACCGCCCCCGTAGAGGGCGAGGATTTGTGAGGATGTCAGCGCCGACGGCCAGATGCTCAGGTCACCCACATAGCCGCCGAAGAATTGCGAGACCTCGCTCCCGCCCTGGGCGCCGACGAGCATGTCGAAGTCGGAGCCGCCGGAAATCGCCGCGGAGCTCGGCAAGGTTCCGAGGCCGATCGACTGGGCGACTTGGACTCCGTTGACATAGAGGGTGAGTTCATCGTCACCATTGGAGTCGACGTCGGGTTCGTAAGTAAACGCGACGTAGTACCAGGTGTTGCTGTTCAGGATGACGCTTGCGGGACTTTGGGTCGAGAACGAGCCCGAGCCCAACGTGGGGTCTTCTTGCACCTCGGCCGTGAGGTTTGTTTGAGTCGTATCGGTGGTCACATAGCTGTTGCCGTCGTCATACGAACTCGCCACATCGTCGAGGCCGTCGCCGTTGAAATCGGCGACCACCATGCTCCAAGTACCGGAGGAGTCGATCGCATAGCTCGAACTGGTAAAATCCGGTGTCGACGACCCGTCGGCCGTCTCGTTCAGGAAGATGTTCAGTGGTTCGCTGCTGGTGCCGAACACAGCCAGGTCGGGCGAGCCATCTCCGTTGAAATCTCCCAACGAGATCCTCTGAGGATACGTGCCGGTCGTGTAGGTCGCGGACGAGAAAGACGCGGTTGTCGAGTCCGTTGAGGTTGTATTTAGCAGGACGGTGATACTGGACTCATCGTCATTGGTCACCGCGATGTCGGGGAGGCCGTCGTCGTTCAGGTCGGCGACCACGAGTTGATAAGGGCCCGACCCGATCGAGAAACTCTGCATGGAGAACGAGGCGGTCGAGGAGCTCGTCGCCGTGGTCGAGAGGAGGATGTCAAGATAACCAGGATAGCCGCTTGCCTCGATCCCCTCGGAGATGGCGAGGTCAACTTTGCCGTCGTCGTTGAAGTCGCCCACGACCGTATAGGCGGCCATGTTCAGTGAGTCGTTAGGGATCGTGAAACTCGTGGGGGCACCGAAGGACGCGGTGGTGGCACCCGCCACCGTCGTATTGATCAGAACAAGGACAGAGGCGTCCCAGGACGTGATCGCGAGGTCGGGACTGCCGTCGCCATTGAAATCGCCGACGACGACTTGATTGAGAACGGTGGACTCACCGAGCGTCACGGTCTGTGACGTGAAGGAGAGCGAATCGCTCCCCGACACGGTATTGTTCATGAAGACCCTGAGCGAGGCTCCGTTGTCGATGGCGACCGCAATATCTGGGAGCTGGCTGGAACCATTGAGCGTCACGGCCACGAGAGGACCGAAATCCCAGTTGTCATCTCCGCTCACGAGCGTGTCGGCCTGGAAAGTGATCGTCGAACTGCCGGAAGTCGTCGTGTTCAGGAAGACGATCAGTCCATTGGCGCAAGAAAGGGCAAAGTCGGGCATGCCGTCGCCATTGAAGTCGGCGATGATCGCAGGCGCCAGACCGGCATTCGAATTGGAATAGGAGTAGGCCGATCGGAAGGTCGGCGTCGTGCTCCCCGCCGGTGTCGTGTTCAGAAGGATCTGCGGTCCGGTCGTATTGACAGCCAGGATGTCTGGCTTGCCGTCGTCGTTGAAGTCGGCGTTATAGTAAGTTGAATAACCATACTCGCCCAGAGACGGCTGGATGCTCGAGTTGCTAAAGGTGAGGGGCCTTGTCAGACCCAAGTTCCACCCGCCGGACGCGGTCCCGCTCGTGGTCGTGCCCGCGATGGTGGGATTGTTGGCACCGAGGATGGTTTGATTGCCGTTGATCCAGGCGCCTACGGTGAAGCCGCCCGAGCCGGGCTGGAGGGTCGAGTTGCCCGGTACGCTGAGGTAACCCGTCGAACCGTCGAGGCTGAGGACGTGGTCACTGCTTCCCGAGGGATTGGGAGGTGCGGAGCCCGAGGTGGACGTCGAGACGACGGAGGCGCCGCCGGTCAAGGTGCCGATCTGCTGGGTTGCGTTGGGGTCGCCCGCGACGTCATAGACGGACGTGCCCGAGACGGTACTGGCCTCGAACGAATAAATCGCCGACGCGCCGGTGTTGGAGACGAGATCGACGGTGTAGGTCGTGCCCGGCGTCAGGCCGTAGAACGCATAGGCCCCGGTGGCGCTGGTCAGCATCGACTGCTCTCCGGAGTCGAGCTGGCCGTTGCCGTTGGTGTCGAGGAAGACCGTCCAACCCGCGAGGGGTGTCTGGCCGACGGGATTGCCGGATTGGTTCGCATCCTCGAAGGCAATTCCCTCGATCGTCGCCGATTGGGTGACGGTGAAATTCACCGTGGTGGTCGTCCCGTCCACGTAAGTGACGTCTTCTTCCGTGCCTACGGACGGATCTTGGAATGAGAAGGCCGTGGAATCGAGATTGACCAGTTCGATGTCCACGGCAGTGCCGGCGGAAATCTCGCTGCTATAGAAGCCGTAGAAACCACTCGAATTGGTCGTTGTGGATGCGATTACCGTCCCGTCCACGACCGCATTAACGGTCCAGCCGGAGAGGTCCGTGCCGTTCTGGTTGGTGACCTCTCCGGAGATGACCGGTTGGTTCTGCATGACCTGATCGGTGCCGGTCAGGCTCGATGTCACCGGAGTGTTGGTGCCGTCGTTGACGACCGCGTATAGATAGTACTGGATCGGCAGGAGCCCGCTCAGGTCGACCGTGGCTGTGGCGGTGTACTCGTTCATCGAGTTGGAGTTGGTGGTCGCGTCATTCAGCGGGATGTTCTGGGCGAGCAGTGTCCCATTGAATGCCTGGGCGGTACCCAACGACGAATTGTAAGGCGCGATGTAGATACTGACGGTGGCATTGCTCGCGAGCGTGCTCGCGACCTGGACCGGCAACGTCACGTTGAGGGAGCCCGACTGGACGACGGAGGGATCGAGTGGGTTGATGGAGATGGTCGGAGGTGGGATGTACCAGGACGCATTGAACTGAGGCAAGGTCCAGCCGCTCAATGTCCCGCCCGTGGCATCGCCATCATACGTGACGTTGAGCATTATTCCGGAGCTCGTGATCGACTGGACGATGGCGGCGTTGCTGGTGGAGCTGGAGTTGTAACTATCGGAGCCGGTGCCGGCCAAGGTGACGATATCGCCGACCTGAAGTCCGCTGGGCACGGAGCCGGATGCGAAGGTGACGAGGATCTCGCTGCTCGACGAACCTTCGGTAATCTGTGAGATGTCCGCGGTGGTGTTGGTGGGCGTCGTGCTGCTGTTGAATGTCGCCGAGAGAGTGTAGGTGCTGTTTGCCGCGAGCCCGGCGTACGGGTTGGTGGTTGAACCGACGATTCCGACCATGTACTGGGTGGAGTTTGTCAACCCAGTGCCCTGGAGTAGAGTGATCGTGCCGGTGGTCGACGGGGTGACCGAGACGCTGCTCTCCGTCGCGGAGGACTCGACGGAGAGTGTCGGGGTGAGTGCCGCCAGGACGCTGTTTCCGGTCCAGTCGACCTCCAGAGTGCCCTGGGTGGCGCCCGTCGGGACCTGGAATGTCTGGGTATAGGTGTAGGTTTCGTCCGCGGCTTTGACTTGATTCTCGAGGTTATTGATCGCCCCGCTGCCCAGGATGATGAATTGATCGTTGACGTAGTTGTACTCGAATCCGATGCTGACCGTCGTGACGTACAGGTCGATAGAGGTCCATGCGGCGATGAAACCCTGGGCCTGGCCTCCGGCGGTGGCTGGCGGCTCGTACTCGAAGAGGAAAGATAGGCTTCCGAGTTTCTGGCCGCCGATGAGCGGGACCCCGTCGGGGACGTTCACGTCGGCGGTGGCGCTCAGGAGGATGTCCCCCCCGTCATTGAAACTGAACGAGGCGTCATAAGTGAACGCGCCATCAAGCATGGACGAAGTCGCGCTCAGCGAGTAATCGGCATCGTCCCAGTCGAGGACCACGCTCCCCGTGGCGGTCCCCAGGAGGCCGGTCGTGTTGTTGCCCGAGGTCACCGCACCGAAAAGGACGTTGGCCGAAAGGCTGAGCTCGTCCTTGTCGGCGAAGAAGCTGCCGTCAACCTGGAAGAATGAGGCCTGCTGCCCGAAGATCGTCACTTGCTTGCCGAAGACGACTTCCATGGTCCCCGACACGAGGAGGTTGGAGGGCTGATCGATGTTCTGGACGTCCGCGCTCATTTCGGTAAGGAAGAGCCCGGTGTCGCCGATCGGGATCCCGGCGCCCGTGCTGTCCGCCTGCCAGGCGAGCGAGATATCCTCGATGCTGAAGAGGCCAGTGGCCTCGTTGATCGAGAGATCCAGCGAGCCGGTGACGTCCCAGCCTTCCGGGAACGAAAGCTCCAACGTGACGTCAACCGTCGCAACGGTGCTGCTGGTCTGCGTGTAGTCCACGATAAACTGCTGGATTTCGAACGCGCCGAGTTGGACATCGGAGAGGCCGATCTGGAGGTTGTCGACCGACCAGTTGCCGTCGTCGATCGTGAGGCCCGGCTGGGCTTGCGTCCCGAGCGTGACCGAGGCATTGAAGAGCGTCGGTACGGTGACATTGCCCGAGATTTCGTAGTCATCAGTCGCAGCGCTGTAGACCAGGGTCGGCGGATTCGAGCTGGAGCAGGCGATCTGGAGCCCGAGCAGGTTGAAGGTCCCGGAGATCGACATGTTGACGGCGGCGACGTCGCCGGTGTCGGCATCGACCACCAGGCCCGGATCGGATGCCGAGCCCATCGTGGCCGTGATCGGATCGGAGCCAGAGACGGAGGCGGTGACGGCGCCATACATCTCGAATTGATTGGCGCCGAAGGTGTACTCGAAGGTCAAACCCTGGGGCACGAGCTCAAGCCCGAACAGGTCGAACGAGGACGGCAACTCGAGTCCGATCTCCTGGACGATGCCCCCGACGACGTTGGTGTCGTTGCCGAGTGAGGAGCTGACGTTGACCATACCGTCGGCCGAGAACGAGACCGAACCTCCGAAGGAGAAGGTGTCGGTATCCGCGGAGTAGGCGGCGGTGATCTGCCCGCCGATGGTGACACCGTAGGCCGTAAAACTGGCGTCGAGCGAGGCTTCAACCCCGGTGAGGATCATGGAGGCCGAGGATCCGGTCGTGACAACGACGTTGTTGCCGTCGCCCGCGGTGCCCACGCCGACCTCGAGACCCGAGAGGCCAATCGAGGTGAAGTCGAGGTTACCTTGGAGCAGGACCTCAGCCTGGCTGGTGTTCGAGCCTGATGGGATGGTGAATGAAAGGTTCGTGGCGTCGAACGGGATATCCGCGACGGTCAGCGCCTGAGCAGATCCGGCGCCGAGCGACTGCCCGGTCGTCGACGTCAGGTCACTAATATTGAACGTGGCCGTTGAGGTGGTGGTCCAGAACGTGGGGTTCGCCGTCAAGGAATAGAGCGAAAGGTTCGCGCTCGAGGCGTTTTCGGCCGGGGCGATCGTGAAAGAAGTGGCCTCGGGGTTCGCGACGGTGACGAGGCCGTCGGTGCTGAGGAGGGGGTTGAACGCCTCGCTTTCCGTCGGGGCGTAGCCGATGAGGACAGTCCCGGTCGACGTATAGCTTTGCCCGCTCTGGGTGAAGTTGCCGGTGAACTCCAGCCCATCGACCAGGACCGAAGACGCCAGGAGCGTGCGGCCCTCCAGGACTTCGAGGCTTAAGCGTCGTCGACGACGCATTTGTCGCTGGATGCAACTTAGGCGAGAGGAGGTCGGCGCTGGGATGGACTCACTGGCACTCTTCGCCCCGAGCCAAAGATTTCGCCGCACGATATTCTCCCAGCTCGTTGAGGATTCTTGGCGCGCAAGATCATCGGTATGCCGTTTGATGGCATGTGGCTGATGAGAACTATAGAACGGGTTTGCGACTTGTGCGGAAGTTTTGAGGGAATGCGTGGCTTGGGGCAAGATTGCGATCGGGGCGGCGCTGTGCGGTATTGAGATTGCGTCGAGCGGCTCGAATTCCGTGATCGCGGAGCGATCAGCGATGGGAGGTGGGATCAATCTTTACTTGAAAGTCATTTTGCGATGATACGTTGAAGGACGATGAGTATTACCCAGCGTCCTCCAACGCGTGACTCGATGAAACGACTCTCCGGGCTTTCGAGGAGGCTGCGTCGGCAGGGATTCACTTTCAAATTATCTGCCGACCATGCCGCGAACGATCGGCAAGTTCCTGCGATCTGGCCGAGCCGAAGAATTTGAAGCCGCTTCCTTACTTTGAGCGGGCCGGTCGTTGGGACTCCCGTCTCGGGATTCAGGCTTTCCCCCCGAAAGCGTCGCCATCGACAGGACGACGATCGCCAGCACGATCAGGTAGACGGAGAAATACCAGAGGCGACCCGACCTCACGATCTTCACGAGCCAGATGATGGCGCCATAACCGACCACACCGGCGACGACGGTCGCGGCCACGGTCTGGGCGATTCGTTCGGGGGTGAGGATCGACCGATCGACGTCCTTGATCTCGAGGACCGAGGCCCCGAGGATCGCGGGGATCGCGATGAGCAGGCTGAAGCCGACCGCCCACGAGCGCGAGAGCCCGCGTGACAACGCCATCGCCACCGTCAGGCCGCTCCGGCTTACGCCGGGCAGGGGGGCGAAGGATTGGGCGACCCCGATCAGGAGGGCATCGAGCCAGGTCGTGGTCCTCGAATCCTTGTCACCCCCCGAGAGTCGGGCCGTTACCAGGAGCGCCGAGGCCGTGACGAGGAAGCCGATGCCCGTCACGATGGGGCTCTCGATCGACGCCTCCAGGTACTTCTTGAGGAACTTCCAGGGGATCAAAGGGAGCGTGGCCACGACCGCGAGGATCGCGACGCGGATGATCGAACCTCGACGGTATTCCGGAGGGACCTCCTCCGAGCCGAGCAGTCCTTTGGCCCCCGTCTTCGCGACCGCGCGGTAGTAGATCGCGATCGCCGTGAGGGTGCCGAGGTGCAGCATCACGTCGAAGAACAGGTTCTCCTTACCCGACCGGGCATGTCCGGTCAGCCAGGCGAACGCCATCTGGGTCACCGTCAAGTGCCCGTCGCTGGAGACCGGCAAGAACTCCGTCAAACCTTGGACGAGGCCCAAGACCAACGACTCGATCCATTCCATATTCGACCCTGTGAAAGAAGGCTGAATGCAAGGGGAGAGGGTTCACGGCAGGGAGAGACCGAGCCTCAGCATCATTGGTTATGCCACGATTGATCGTCTTCTCTGACGTCTCTCTTCGTGCCTGCGCGACGATGCGGTGAATTCCGTCCCGGTCAGGGATTCGGGAGCTCGGCTCGCAATCTGGGAAATGCGGAACTGATATATCCCAGGCCGCTATAAATCGTCAGGCCCACGGCGGTCCAGGTGAGGGCGTCGCGGAGGAGGAGCCAGGGGCCGGTGCGGTTGGTCGCGAGGCAGGCGAGGATTGTGGCGATGGCGAGGCACTGGAAGAGGGTCTTGAGCTTTCCGGCCGTCTGGGCCCCGAAGGCCTGTCCCTGGCCCTCGAGGTGGCTCCGGAGACCCTGGATGAGGAGCTCGCGGACGACGATGGTCGTGACCATCCAGGGCTGCACTCCGGTCCGAGGGACGGACAACAGGTAGATGAACGACCCCGAGACGATCACCTTGTCGACGAGCGGGTCGAGCTGGCGTCCGATCGCCGACGACTGATTCAGGAGCCTGGCGAAGTAGCCGTCGAGCGCGTCGGTCAGCGCGGCCACGCCGAAGAGGGCGAGCGCGGAGAGATAGTATCCCGCGGCGATCAGCGCGAAGACGCCCACCGAGAGGACCAGTCGGCTCAAGGTCAGGGTGTTGGGGACGTTCCAGAACTGAGTCGGGGCTGGTCCGGCCATTTCGGGGGCCATGCTTTCCGTTAGTTCAGGATCGTCAAGGACGACGACGAGGGCTTCTTCCGGGGTTTGGGCCGGGCCCGCTTCCGACGAGGGGGCATGGCCCCGGCGTCGGCGATCAGGTCATAGCCCTCCGCCGCAACGATCTCGCATGCTACCAGATCGCCCGGCTCGAGAGAAACACCTCGCACGAATGTCACACCGTCGACGTCGGGTGCATCCGCGTAAGTCCTTCCCACCCAAAGGTTCTTCCCCTCGGGGGCGGGCCCGTCGATCAGGACGTCGAGCTGCCTTCCTATCATCCCCTGGTTGAAGGCGAACGCGATTTCCTGTTGCGCGGCCATGACGCGGTCGCGGCGTTCGGACTTCACCTCGTCCGAAATATGGCCCGGGAGCTTGGCCGCGGGGGTGTCCGGCTCGTAGGAATAGGGGAACACGCCGAGCCGCTCGAAACGCGACGACTTGACGTACTCCAGCAACTCCTCGAACTCCGCCTCGGTCTCGCCCGGGAAGCCGACGATGAAGGTCGTCCGCAGGACCAGGTTCGGGACAGTCGCCCGGAGCCGGTCGATGATGTTAACGGTCTCGGCACGCGTGTGGCGCCGATTCATCATCTTCAGCATCCGGTCGTTGATGTGCTGCAACGGCATATCAAGATACGGCAGCACCTTGTCCGAGGTCGCGAGCGCCTCGTACAGCTCGTCCGTGAAATAATTCGGATAGTTGTACAGGACCCGGATCCAATCGAGCCCCTCGACCTGATTGAGCTCGCGGAGCAACTCGGCGAGCCGAGGGCGGCCGTAGAGGTCGACCCCGTAATAGGTCATGTCCTGGGCGACGAGGTTCAACTCGCGGACGCCGTCTCGGACGAGCTCTTGGGCCTCCTCCACGACCTTCTCGATCGGCTTCGTTACGTGCTTCCCGCGCATATAAGGAATGGCGCAGAAGGTGCAGAGCCGGTCGCAGCCCTCGGAGACCTTGAGATACGCGAGGTGCCTCGGGGTGATCCGGAGCCGGGCCCGATCGTCCTGGGCCTGGACGGGCGCAGGTCGGAAGATCGTGCGTTGGTCGTGGAGGTCGCCCATGATCCTGTCGGCGACCTTGGCGATCTCTTCACGCCCGAACACCCCGACGACCTGATCGACGTCCGGGACCTCCTCGAGCAGCATTTCCTTCTGTCGTTCGGCGAGGCAACCGGCGACGACGACCCCTTTGATCTCCCCGGCCCGCTTGCGGTCGAGCATCTCGCGGATCACGTCCAGCGATTCCTGCCGGGCCGCGTCGATAAACCCGCACGTGTTGATGATGACGAGGTCCGCCTGCTTGGCGTCCGGCACGAGCACATAGCCGTCCTGCGCCAGGAGGCCGAGCATCCGCTCGGAGTCGACGAGGTTCTTGGGGCAGCCCAGGCTGACGAACGAGAACGAACCTTTGATGTCCGATGATTGGCTCATAAATCTTCAGCGATTGGATTTCGGGTGGGAGGTCGGACGGGCGAATCTCGATGGAGGCCCGAGGCAAGCTCGCGATCCCTCTTGGGATCGTCGATCTCCTCGAGCGCTCGTTGCCGGCCGATCCCCCTGGGACGATCGACCATTGGGCGGTCCGAGATCACGACCGATGGCGATTGCTGCGAACCGAGGGCCTCGACCCTCAGCGTCAACGGCCCATTCGGTCATCTCGAAAGTCGGTAGTATTTGCCCGACCCGCGACCCAGCGCCATCCGGCCTTGGGGATGATGCGAACGGTTCATACGTGCCGGTGAGTCGAACAGAGTCGAAGATTTTTATCTTAGGAGGCATTGGGCCAAAACGTCAAGTCGTTGCCGCTCATTGGGGCTTGATGGGCGATGCCCACCAAGCCGTCGACCGTGCTAAAACCGGATCACTGCAAGACGTTCAGCGAGCCTCGAGTGACCCCATACTTGCTGGTCGCCTTCAGGTCCCTCCAGAGGGTCTTCGCGTCTCGACGGCCGGCGATGGCATCGCGATAGAGGTTGATCGTGCGGGTCACCATCGTGGGGGAGTCGTCCAGGAACTCGATCCGGAGGTTCTGGGCGCCGAGGGCAAGAAGCCTCGGTAGGCTCTCGGCCGCGGTCTGGGGTACGGCATTGAACAGAGTGTTCCGGCAGCCGACGTCGGCCTTGAGAGGGTGGTCTTTGCCGACGCGGTCGCGAAGTTTGACGTCGTGCCGATCGCAAGGGCGGCCGCAGTTGGTCTTGTCGTTTCCCGGGGAGAGGAACGCGCAGAAGACGCAATGCTCCATGTGGAACATGGGGATCTGCTGATGGAGCACGATCTCGAGCCAGGAGCGAGGGACCGCCGAGAGCAGGTCGTCGAGCTGGTCGACGTTCAGGTCGTAGGAGGCCGTGACCCGCAACGCCCCGCGCGACTTGAGAAACTCCACGGTCAGCTCGTTGGCCGCGTTGAGCGAGAAGTCGGCCACGAAAGGGACTCCTCGCTCGGCGCAGAAAGCAAGTCCCCCGGCGTTCCTCACGAGTAGGCCGTCAGCCTCCTGCTTCTGGAGGAACCGGAACAGGTTCGCTTCCGCCGGCTTCTCGATCCGGGGCGTGGCAAGGTAGAGGGTCGCCGACCCTCGCCGGACGGCGGCGACGGCGTCCTTGTATTCTTTGATGTCTTGATAATCGGCGTAGATCGTTTCGATCCCGGCGGTCATCGCGGCCTCGACCTGCGCCGTGTCTCGGCAGAGGACGGAGAGGAGCGGCGTGCCGGCCTCCGGCTCCGAGGCCCTGACGGCGTCGATACGTCCCCGGAGGGCGGGAAGTACCGGCTCGGCGGACAACGTCCTCGGCCGGACGAGCGAAGCGGCCTCGTCGAGCCGGGCGACCAGGTCTCGTCGAAGGGCGTTGAGCTGGCTCTTGGGGACGAGGGGCGACCCCTGGAGGGTCGCTTCGAGATGTCTTAATTGATACGTCGTCCCGCCAAGCCGCCCCAACTGGTCTTTGAGCAGATCTTCGTCCGACTCGAGTCGATCCGCCGCGACCAGCGGTGCGTCGGCCTCGACGCGTGCGAAGAGGCCGGCGTCGGTCCGGGCTTCGAGACGGAGAGGCTCGCCGACGAGAGCGAGCACCGTCATGTCCAGCTCGGTCTTTCGGCGTAGGGGACCTTCGAAGCTCTTGCGGAGTCGCCGTGTCAGCTCGGGGTCGTCGGTCTTCCATACGCCTTGGCCGGGGCGCACCTGGCGAGGGTCGAGGTCGTGGGAGCCGAATCGGAGCTCGGCCGGACCGGATGCAAGCCCTTCGGGGGCGTCGACGGGTCGACCTCCGGGTCCTCGGCCGGGCCGAGCGACACCGTGAATTCGCCCTCCTTGCTCGATGAGTCCCCTCGACTCGTCGGCGTCGATGACGAGTCCGTCGCCGTTCTTGACCGGCGCGGCCAGGTCGAGTCGGATCCAGGGCCCCGAAACCGAAGTGACCCGACCCAGGAAGATCCCCCGCTTCTTGGCGTAGTCGCCCCGCACGAGGACCTTGTGGTCGTTCCCGTCGAAGAACCCGTGACTGAACCCTCTCGAGAACGAGAGCTCCATCTCCTGGACGTCGCGAGGATCGATGTCGAGCGGTTTGCCCGCCCAGGAGGCGTCGATGGCCCGCCGGTAGTGCCGGGTGATGTTGGCCACGTACTCGGGGGACTTCAGCCTCCCCTCGATCTTGAGGCTGGCCACCCCCAGCTCGATCAACTGGGGGATGAGGTCGTAGGCCGCGAGATCCTGCGGGCTGAGGAGATACTGGACGTCATCCAGGTCCTGGAGCTCGCCGTCGCAGACGATCCGGTAAGGCATCCGGCAGGCCTGGGCGCACTCGCCCCGGTTGGCGGAACGGCCGCCGAGGGCTTCGCTGGTGAGGCATTGGCCGGAGTAGGCGACGCAGAGGGCCCCGTGGACGAAGACCTCGACCGGCAACTCGGCGGATTCGCGGATCATCGCGATTTCCCTGAGCGAGAGCTCCCGTGCGAGGATCACTCGGGAGCAGCCGAGCTCCTTGGCCAGCGCCACCCCCTCCGCGCTCGTGACCGACATCTGCGTCGAGGCGTGAATTTCCAGGTCGGGCGTGAGGGCCCGGATCAGCCGGGCGAGGCCGAGATCCTGGACGATGACCGCATCGACGCCCGCGGTGACCAGCCCGCGCAAGGTTTCTTCCAGGTCGTCGAGCTCCCTGGGGAAGGCCAGCGTGTTGAGGGTGACGTACCCCTTGACGCCTCGACGATGGAGCGAGGCCATCACGTCGGGAAGGTCGACATTGTCGAAATTCGTGGCGCGGGCTCGAGCGTTGTGTCGCTGGAGGCCGAAATAGACGGCATCCGCGCCGTTTTCGATGGCTGCGGTCAGGCAAGTTCGGTCGCCCGCGGGTGCCAAAAGCTCGGGCTTTGCCCCCGCACGCTGCGTTGTCTCCGTCGTTTTCTGCTCGCCGATCGCCACACGCCCACCTTCTTCAATGCTCGCACTCGTAACGACATTCCCAATCACGTATTATTGAGCCCGCACGCCCCTCCGACAAGACGAACGGATCAAGGGTGTTTGCCTCCTCCCCCGCAACGAGCCAACCTAAGTCGTCTTCAGAGCCTTCCCCTGCCGTTCCGATTTCCAGCAACCGGGGCTTGCTCCTGTGAAACGAATGTTTTACAGTAAGTTTTTTGTTAACGCCGTTGTGCAAGGCAACGGCGGCTTCAAGCACTCCGCTTGGAGGGACCGCCAGCGATCGGGACCTCGATGCGAACCGGGACGATGTGCTGTCCTGGCCAAGTCGCACGAGCCAACGGTCGTGTCTGAAGGGACGCTCGTCGCATCCTCGGCGATGGGCAAGTTGCGGGTCGTCAATCGTCACTAATTGAGTGAATCCAAGCACTCACTCGGGTCACCGGGTCGTGGGAGACTTGCCGATGCAACGGCGCAAAAGCCGACGGCGATACGTCGGGTACGGGGTCGGGGTCCTGGTCGCGTTCGCGGCCTGCACTCTCTGGTATCACCCCGAGCTTGTGGCACGCACACGTCGCCCGTCCGAGGAATGGAAGGACCTTCCCCGCGCCTCGGTCCGACGATCCGACCTGTGGGTGACGGTGACAGCCGGCGGGACTGTCGGTAGCTCCAACGAGACGATTATCGAGTGCGAGCTCCAGACCCTGGACTCGGGTGTCTTCGGCAAGCGGCTCGTCGGCGGCGGTTCGTCGACGATTCTCACGGTCGTCCCCGAAGGGACGATGGTGAAGAAGGGGGACGTTCTCTGCACTCTCGACTCGTCGGTGTATGAGGAACTCCTCCGGCAGCAGGAGATGACGGTCGAGCGTTGCAAGGCCGACCATCACCAGTCGCAACTCGAGGTGGAAGTCGCCCAGATGGGCGTTCATGAATACAAAGAGGGCTTTCTCCTCAGCGAGGGGAAGAGCCTCAAGGGGCGGATTGCACTGGCGAAGTCGGAGCTGGAGCGGGCTTCGGACCGGCTCTCCTGGTCGCGCCGAATGTTGAGCAAGCAGTACCTCCCCATCGCCCAGGTCTCGGCCGAGGCGCTCGCGGAACGTCGGGCGTCGCTCGTTCTCGAGATGTCGCACGTGGCCGACGATGTCTTCCACCGTTTCGAGGCCCCTCGCGCGATAAGCGAACTCCAGAATCAGGTCCTCGCCACTCAGGCCACGTTGAACTATCAGACGCTCCGGCTCCGCCGGAACCTCGATCGGCTCGAATCGATCCGGAAGCAGGTTGATCGTTGCACGATCCGGGCCCCGCACGACGGGTTCGTGATCTACTTCACCAATCCAATGCGTCCGATCCTGGTCGAGCCGGGGATTACCGTCTATCAGAAGCAGCCTTTGTTCACGCTTCCCGACCTCTCTCGGATGCAGATCTCGACCTTGCTCCACGAGACGGTCGTCAAGGAAGTGCGCGACGGGATGCGTGCGAAGATCCGCGTCGAGGGCCTCTCGAATCACGTCCTGGAAGGGTACATTACCTCGATCGCGAACCTACCGACCCGGAATTGGTTCAGCGAGGTCCCGTACTATGTCGCCGGGATCAAGATCGACTCCCCCCCGAAAGGCCTCCTGCCGGGCATGACGGCGGAGGTCCAGATTTCCACCGAACGGAGATCTGAAGTCCTCACGATCCCCCCCGAGGCGCTTTCCATCGAAGACGGCCATGAGGTCTGCTACGTCGCGGAAGGCGACGGCTTCGAGCGCCGCGAAGTCGAGGTCGGTCAGACGAGCCGCGACGAACTCGAGGTCACTCGCGGGTTGAACGAAGGGGAAGAGGTGGTCCTCGACCCGAATAGCCTCGAAGGGAACTCCGAGGTCGTGAACGTGGAGCTCTCCGAGGCCGACATCGCCGACAACGCGGCGACGACGTCGACGACGTCGACGACGTCGACGACGTCGACGACGTCGACGCAGGCGACCCAGTGACCCGTCCCGGCCATCCGTCCGAAGGTTGACCGAGTGTTCCGGAACCCAGTGAGACTTCCATCATGAGCGATCCGGCCAAGGTCTATTCCGTCGAAGAGATCGCGGAGAAGCTCGGCCCGGACGGGCTGGGTTCCTGGTATCTCGAAGAGGGCTGGCTCCGGCGCAAGGTCAGTACCGACGGCTGGCAGTCGACCCTGATGGTCGTCAATACCGTGGGATACCTCTGCGAGGCCGCCTGGCATCACGCCGATCTCGCCGTCACCTGGGGCAAGGTCTGGATCAAGCTCAAGACCCACTCCGCGGGGGGGATCACCGACAAGGATTTCGCGCTCGCCCGCAAGATCGAAGAGGTGATCTTCTGGCGCCCCGAGGAAGGGGGAGCCCTCGAAGGAACTCCGAACAAGTTCGTCATCAAGAAGTGACTAGGGCCTGCCGAGGCCGCTCGGCTCAACGCCAATATCCCTAGGGAGAGGCTCCCCTCTCTCCCGAATCGCTCGTGATGGGCTCCGGTAACCCGAGCCGCGATCGCGATCGAGAACAGGTCTCGAGGCCGACCCAATCCGTCCCCCGCCGTTCGACGGCCGGGACGGACAGCAGGGCCTCTCGGATGATCACAAGCTAGGGACGACGCCGAACCGCGGGAAGGGGAGGAAATGAATCGACCGAACTCCGGGCAAGTTACGAATCGGCGAGAGTTCCTGAAAACCGTTGGGCTGGGGCTGGCCTCGACGATGGTGCCGGCGGCGCTCGGGAGGTCGGCCTTCGCGGCCGCCCCCGGTGTTCGACCCAAGATCGCCGCGGTCGTGACCGAATTCACGTTCCGGAGCCACGGCCACGTCATCCTCGAGAACTTCGTCAATCCCTACCTCTTCAACGGGACGATGACCGACCCAGGGGTCGACATCGTCTCGCTCTACATCGATCAAACGCCGCGTCGGGATCTTGCTCGCGAAGCTGCCACTCGTTACAAAATCCCGATCTTCCCGACGATCGCGGAAGCGGTCCGCGTCGGCGGGAAAGACCTGGCCGTCGACGGGGTCCTCGCGATCGGGGAGCACGGCAAATACCCGATCAATGCCAAGGGCCAGCGCGAGTATCCTCGCAAACGGTTCTTCGACGAAATTGTCGCCGTCTTCGAGGCTAGCGGTCGGTCGGTGCCGGTCTTCAACGACAAGCATCTGTCCTATCGCTGGGATTGGGCGAAGGAGATGTACGACACGGCCCGGCGGATGAACTTCCCGTTCATGGCGGGCAGTTCCGTCCCGCTCGCCCAGCGCCGGCCTCCGCTCGAGCTGGCGGCGAACGCCGATGTCCGTGCTGCCGTCGCGATCCACGGCGGCGGGGTCGAGTCCTACGACTTCCACGGCCTCGAAGTGTTGCAGTCCATGGTCGAGGCCCGTCGCGGGGGCGAGACCGGCGTCAAGGAGGTCCGCTTCCTCACGGACGACGCCTTGTGGAAGGCCGCCGATGAGGGCCTCTGGTCGACCGAGCTCGCCGACGCGGCGATGGCCGCCGAGCTCGGCCCGGGCCTACCCCCCTTGCGCGAGCTCGTCGCACAGCGGTTTGGCACGACGAAGTCGCACGGGATCCTCGTCACCTATGCCGACGGGCTCCGAGCCATCGTCTTGAAGCTAGGCAACAGCGCCACGCGGTGGAACTTCGCCTGCAAAATCGAGGGTGAGAGCACACCCGCGGCGTCGAGCTTCTACGTCGGCCCCTGGCAGAACCGCAACCTGTTCAAGGCTCTCTCCCACGCGATCCAGTCGATGTACCTCACCGGGAAAGTTCCCTATCCCGTCGAGCGGACCCTGTTGACGACCGGAGTCCTCGACGCGGCCATGGACTCACTCCTCCGCAAGGGCGAGGTTGTCGAGACCCCGCAACTCGCCGTCGCGTATCAACCGGTCGACTACCGCGCGATGCGCGAGATGGGCGACAGTTGGAAAGTCATCACCGAGCAGGTCGTCGAGCCGAAAGGCCTCGAGCCAATCGTCATACCCGCCCGCTGAGCCCTGTGTCGAACCCGTTTCCTTCCAATCCCTCGCCAGAGACCGCGCGAGGTGATTGACGTCCGGGTGGCCGGGTCGGAGCGCAGCGACGCCCGGGGATCCTCGACATCCCGCGGTCCGGGTCGTCGCTGCGCT
>NZ_JBTYIP020000042.1:0-81488 GCF_054877945.1 Singulisphaera rosea
CGTCCGCCTCTGGATGACCATCGGCGTCCGGCTCACCGCGCTCGAGGCCAGTTACGCCCGAGCCCCTCGGGTCCGACCCGCCGACGGCTCGGGCGACTGGAAACCGGTCGAGACGAGCGCGCTCGTCTCGGCCGAATACGTCATCCCCGTCGATGAATTCGCCGAGGTCGAGCTCAAGGGAGGGCGGGTCCTCTCCAGGGCCGAGCTCCGTGCGCTCTGCGACCAGCAGAAAACCAAGGAGATGATCCTGGGAGCCCTCCGGAAGTGAGCAGGGCGAGCAGTCCCCAGGAATCGCTGCAATTTCGAGACTCTTCGCCGAAGTCCACCAAGCTTTGTCCGCTCCCTTCGGCTGGAGATTCACCACGAAGGCACAAAGCACACCGGAAGCCTATCCGAGGAGGAATCGTTCCCTCTGGCATCTCCCCGTTGTGCCTTCGTGCCTTGGTGGTGAAGAGCTCGCCCGCAGAGGGCTTGGTGGAGATCGGCGCGGGCGGTCGTCCTGAAACTCGGCACCTGTTGAGGAGGAAGCAGTCTCATTTCCCGATGGTATGGCGACCTACTTCAACCGGCCTCGCACACCCGTGATGAAGATCTCACTGGTCAACGTGAATGTTCCGGTCTGGATGTTCCCTTGGAGTTGCCCGAGGGAAAACGCGGTCGCCCTCGCGAACCTGCCGGTGCCACTCGTCAGGGTCCCGGCGATTTGGCCCGAGAAGGAGGCACCGTCGCTGGCGAGCGTGCCGACCCCGTATGGAGAGAAGTTCAACTGGGAGCCCGACGCCGTCTTGACCGTCAAGGTCCCGCCGTTGATGGTCAGTTGCGGAGGACCCGACGATGGGAAGAAGAAGGTGGCGGGGTTGTGGTAGGTATAAGTCGTCATCCCCAGGACGCGACTTAGGCCGGTCCCCTGGAGTTGGAAGTCCACGATCGAGCCCCCGGCCGGAGTGACGGCCGTCGTCCCGGTGACGACCTCGATACTCAGCATGAATTGACCCGCACCCTTCCGAGCGGCGCTCGCGTGAATTCCACCGTGTCGACTCCCGACCTCGGCCGCGTGGACCTTATGCGGGGCTGGCAGTCCTGCGACGGTTGCGACACTCATGAGATTGCGACCCTCCAGACTCTCCACGGAGAGAGTCCGGGTCCGAACCGACCTCTGGGGTTGGCGATTCATCGAGGCATGGCTCCTTGGAGGTTTAAGGGCATCCAGAGTGTGTGACCCGACCACTCAGCAAAGGCACGGCCGTCCCCGCTCGGGTGGAATGCCCGCGTGAGGGAATCAACGACTCATTCACTCATGCACGTTTGGACGGAGAGGAGAGCGACCCCTACGGATTCACCAATTTAACCAAATCACGCAGTACACCTCAAGTCACAAGTCTTGATATTCCAAAAACCATACGTCGACTCCTCGTTTCACGGATCAGCATCCCTGGTCGAAAAACGGTATGTTACGTGGTGAAGCACCCGTGAACGGCCGGACGCGGCGTTTCAGACCCTGGCGTTCTCTTTCGAAAGACCGATCCATTACTCAACAAAGAGGATTTTCATCGCAGCAGAAACCGGACTTCGGACCAGGCATCCCGTCATGGCCGCGACGATCCCGATTTCTCGACACCTTGCTTCAAGGAATGCTTCAGCAAAATCATCTCTGTGTTATCAAATTCATGTTTTTGAAGCGCGTCTTGATACAAGGCATGGGCCTTCTCGACCTCCTTCTCATTTTCTCGCATCGATTTCCCCATCCCCGCAAGACCACCCCCTCTTGGATACCCGCCTTGACGATACCCTTGCGGGGCAGAGGTCCATTGTTCCGCGTGGATTTCCCTCGGGGTTGACGAGATGAGATGTTCGAGGTGGACCACCACCGGCGGTTTGGTTCCCACTCCTGAGGCCACGGAGTTCGAAGCGTCCGGCGGGCGATCCGCTTCCGCTTTCACGAGAAGCTTCGGGTCGACCGTCGGACGTCGCAATGCCCATCCCTGCCATCCAAACCCGACCAACAAAGCCAGGAACATGGCGACAGCGACGAAAGGCTGGATTTTCCAGGACCTGAATTGAGGAAATCGCATCGCAGTCCTCGACTCCCGTAGATTAGGCTTTTCTTACCGAACCGACGTTGTCCACATCGCCTCGGCGAATACCGATGTCACGAGGGTCGGCCTGACGCATCGAGGCTTCAAGACGCTTGGTTCAATTCGGGAGTTTACTCGAGACAGGGGCTGAGATGCCGCACGGTCTCACCTTGCACAGCCACGCCCGCCAAATTGCCCAATCTTTGCCAATGGCACCCTTTGCCGAGAGACCTTACTTTCCTTAAACTCCCATTATGAAGATCCAGTGCTTCGACGTTATCATGATCGATCCCATCGGTTTCCAGGCCAAGCTCCGATCTGGCTCCTTCGCCTCAACGAACGGGACATCACCATGAGTCGCCTCTCTCGAACGGTGTTGCTCGGCTTCCTGACCCTTTTGGTCGTGACCGCCGACATTGCCTGTACGAACGACTCGGACACGATCGAAGTGACCGATTATCTGATCCCCAAGAACGACGTGTTCCCGCTCGACGACGATCGGATCGAGGACAAGGAGACCACCTTCGACCCGGCCCTCGTCGACCGACGAACGCTCGAGGGCTGGTCCCTGAATGCGAGCGAGGCGGTCATCCGCCTCGACGTCCCGGCCGTCAAACCGGATGTCTATCCCGACCGACTCGTCCTCCATCCCAGCTATACGGCCGCGACTCAAAACATGCGTGGGCAGTTGCTCCCCTCGGTCAACATGATCGACGGGAAGGCCAAGCAGTTCGACGACGGCCTCATGGCCGCCATCGACCAGGCGTACTACCTCGGGCATGGTGACACGATGAAGAGCCGGCTCCAGACCCTCAAGAGGATCCGCGAGAAGGTCACCAAGGGCTCGCCCGCCGACGACTACCTTGCCGCCGGGCTGAGCCTCGCGGGCGATGGAGCCAAGTTGACGCCTCGGGCCAGGTCGCTCGCCGAGAAATTCCTCTCGAGACCGGCCCTCTCCAAACCGATCGGCGTCTACACCTGGAACCCGAGCCTCTCCGAGTGCTTCCGCGTCCTCCGCTTCTTCGCCCAGTCGATCCGCGACGAGGAGATCCCGCTCGAGATCGCCAGGGTCCTCCGCGAAGACGAGGCGCTCCGTAAGGATTATGTCGCGGCGTATTCCCTCGACGCGAAGATGACCAACCCCCTCGTCGGCTTCACGCCGGTCGACTTCCTCAACGGCGTTCCTTCGACGGCGACCCGGCCTGCCTACTTCTCGATGTTCCCCCCCTCGTCGTCTCGCGAAACCACCCTTTTCAACTCGCTCTTCCCCAACGGCTTCAGGGAACTCTACTCCAATGGCCGTCTGCCCCAGGTCGACTTGATGCGCGAGTTGATCACGGCCATCCGCATCGGCGAGATCAACCTCAAGCCTCGCAAGGACGGCGGCTGGTATGATTACCAGGCCTACGCGTTGGAAACCCTCCTAATGCCCGAGAAAGGGGAGGAGTCGGCCAAGCTCCTGCTCACCAAGAGCTACAAGAAGCGGATGCTCGAGGCCTTTAAGGCCCTGTTGACCAAGCGTCGAGAAACGCACGTACGGAACCTCGCCGAGGTGAAATCCGAGGTGGCGATGATGCCCCTCAAGGAGGTCCGGCCCCGGCTTCGAGTCGAGCCGAACCCAACCTATTTCCTGAGGACGGCGCGGTCCTATGCGTTCCTGGCGAACGTCCTCGAATCCGCCCTCGGGGAGCCAACCCTGAAGTCGCTCCACGGTCTCCGAGAGTCCGGATCCCGCGAGCCCGACCTCCAGACCGAACTGCGATCGATCCGTGAGCTCTTCTACGGTCTCTACTTCCTGAGCGCCGAGGATATTGGCCTGGAGCCCAGCCTGATGGAGGGCGAGGCCGCCGATCGCAACGCTTGCGAGAAGGCCGCCAATGACTGGCTCGCAAACCTGAAGGCCGACCCGGATCTCGCGGCCGACACCCGAGTCGCCGTCCCCATCTACTACAATCGGATGACCGGCTCCGTGCGACTGTGGATGACCATCGGCGTCCGGCTCACTGCACTCGAGGCCCGCTATGCACGAGCCCCTCGAGTCCGGCCCGCCGACGGCTCGGGCGAATGGAATCCCGTCCCACCGAACGAGCTCGCCACGGCCGAATACATCATCCCCGTCGATGAATTCGCCGAGGTCGAGCTCAAGGACGGTAAGGTCCTCTCCAGGACCGAACTCCGTACGCTCTGCGACCAATCGAAGACCAGGGACAAGATCCTCGACGCTCTCAATCCCTAAAGGTGGATCCTCACTCGAAGTCCCGGCTCGATGGGCACCGTGGCCCCGCGGTGTACTCGATCCGGGGATGCGTACATGACGTCACGCGTCGGCATCGGGGTACTCGGTCGATACGGCTGATAACAGGGAACACGCGAGGGCAAGTCGACGAAGAATGGCAAAGGATGCAACAACCCTGGTCACAGCCAGGGTTTGCGTCGCCCGTGCTGGTTGCCATCATCGGGGGCCGAACCCTCATCGAAAACTCACTTGTATCAAGGTTGAGCCCACGTTACAAAAGAACAGTCGTGCAGCGGCAGGCATATCAGTAAGTCGACAAAATTCTTTTGGCCGTCGAGATAACAACAAGGACGTACAAGGCCCGTCATCCCACCCCCATCCTCTTAGAAGCTAGGACCTGGGGGTATCCCGTTCGATCCCCGTCTCGAACCTTCGACCTCGGCGATATTTGCCGAGGCCACCGTTCGACGTCTGGGCTCGTCGGGCTCGATGCGACCTTGCAAGCCAGGCGGCACGACGACGATTCCCCCTCGAGCCTCGAGTGAATTCGCCCGGCACCATCGCTCTTGCGAGGAGAGACCGAGATGACGCACCCGATTGGTGGCTCCACCCGGCGTCCAGGACGACTCAGCCCGGCCCGCAGGTCGGCTCGGATGCGGCCGCGGCCGGAAAGTCTGGAGGCCCGGCTCACGCCCACAGGCTCGATTCAGGGATCCCTCTGGAACGACTTCAATAGCGACGGGGTCAAGGGGGCGAGCGAGCCGGCGATCTCCGGGCGGACGGTCTTCCTCGACCAGAACCAGGACCACGTCCTCGACAACGGAGAGGTCTCGACCACGACGGCGAGCGACGGGTCCTACTCCTTCGCCAATCTGGCAGCCGGCACCTATTACGTGGCCCAGGTCGTCCCGAACGGCTGGCAGCAGACCTCGCCGACGCCGGCCACCGCCGAGAAAACGGTATCGCTCTCGGGCGTGGCCCCTTACCTCTTTACTTTCAACAATCTCGCGAGCACCAGCGACACCACGATCCCGGCCTACCACGAGAACGGGTTCACGTTCAACACGTCGGCGCAGCAGCCGATGCAGTTCACCATCTACGGGAGTTCGAACTCGGTACGATACGCCGGCGCCCCCGCGTTGAGTGCGGAGTGGTCCCCGTCGACGATCTCACTCACCCAGGACAACGGGGCCTCGTTCTCGGCGAACTCGATCGACCTGTCGACGTTCTGGAACAGCATTTATTATCCGACGGTCTCGTTCACCGGGACGCGGGCCGACGGGACGCAGATACAGCAATCGTTCACGCTGAGCAACCAGCTCGGTTTCCAGACGGGGACGTTCTCGGGGTTCACGAACATCGTCTCGCTGACCTGGAGGTCGACGGGCACGTCCGACTACCACGAGTTCCGGAACGTGTCGGTCACCACCGCCGCCCCCACGGATGTCTCAGGGATCAACTTCGGGAGTGTCGACGTCGGCCTGCCGCCGACGGCGGCGAATGACGCCTATTCGGTCAACGAAGGCTCGTCGCTTTCACAGGGCGCGCCCGGAGTCCTCGCCAACGACACGAATCCGACCGGTGCGCCCCTCTCGATCGTGATCGACAGCAACCCCGTCAACGGGAGCCTCTCCCCCAACACCCAGACCGGCGCCTTCACCTACACGCCGACGGCCTACTACTACGGGGCCGACAGCTTCCGCTACCACATCGTCGCGAACGGGCTATCCTCGAGCATCGCGACGGTGTCGCTGACGGTCAACCACGTCAACCAGCCACCGGTGGTCGCGGCCGACAGCTACAACGTGTCCAAGAACACGACCCTGACCGTCGGCGCCCCGGGTGTGCTGGCCAACGACGGCGATCCCGACGGCGATCCGTTCACCGCCGTCCCCGCGAGCGGGGCGACACCGCACGGTTCCTACACGCTGAACGCGAACGGCTCATTCACCTACACCCCGAATTCCAACTACCTCGGGCTCGACACCTTCTCCTACCGCGCGACCGACGGGGCGAACTCGTCGTCCTACGCGATCGTCAACCTCAACGTCACCGGCACGAACGACGCGCCGACGGCGGGGAACGACGCCTATTCGATCAACGAGAACGCGACCCTATCGGTCGGCCTGCCCGGCGTGCTGGGAAACGACGCCGATCCCAACGGCCAGCCGATCTCTGCGTACGTCTACACTCAGCCCGCCCACGGGACGCTCAGCCTGGGCAGCGGCGGTGCCTTCGTCTACACGCCCTCGGCAAACTATTACGGCAGCGACAGCTTCACGTACCGCGCGAACGACGGGTCGTTGTACTCGAACGTGGCGACCGTCTCGCTGACCGTCAACCAGGTCTTCAGCCCGCCGACCGCCACGGCCGACAGCTACTCGACCGCCGAGAACACCACGCTGACCGTATCCGCCCCCGGGATCCTCGCCAACGACTCCGCCTCGAGCGGCCTTACGCTCACCCCCTACGTGATCTCCACCACCCCGAACGGCACGCTCACGGTCAACCTCGACGGCTCGTTCACCTACGTCCCGAACCATAACTTCTACGGCACCGACTCGTTCAACTACTACGTCACCGACGGCCAGTCGTCCAGCATCTACGTCACGGACACGATCACGGTCACGCACGTCAACCAGCCTCCGGTGGCCACGAACGACACTTATACGGTCGCCGAAAACGGCTCGCTCTCGGCGGTCACGGGGGTGTCGCTCGTGACCATGAGCAGTCAACCGGGCGACTACATCGGCGCGGGGAAGAGCTACACTTTCAGCCCGGGCGCGAGCACCTTCGGCGGCTACGTCATGAGCGGCGGTGCTTATACCAGCACGGTCAGGATCATCGTCTCGGGCCCCGCCAACGAGTGGTGGTCCTTCGCCTTCGTCGCCCCGAACCAGGGTCCCCTCGTGCCGGGCGTCTATAACAACGCCGTCCGCTGGCCGTTCCAGCAGGGCGCTCAGCCGGGCCTCGACGTCTCCGGCGACGGCCGAGGGAGCAACACCCTCACCGGCCAGTTCACCGTCCTCCAGGCCGACTACGACGCCAACGGAAACATCGTCAGCTTCGACGCCACCTTCGAGCAGCACAGCGAGGGCCAAACCCCGGCCCTCACCGGCCACGTCCAGTACAACGCCACCGGAGGGCTCCCCTTCGGCGTCCTCTCCAACGACACCGATCCCGACAACGACCCGTTGCAGGCGACCCTGGCCAGCAACCCCGCCCACGGCTCCGTCGACTTCCACTCGGACGGCTCGTTCACCTATACGCCGTCCGCCAACTACAGCGGGCCCGACAGCTTCACCTACAAGGCCAATGACGGCGCCTTCGACTCCAACGTCGCCACCGTCTCGCTGAACGTCGCCCCCGTCAACCAGGCACCAACCTTCACCGCAACCGACCCGCCCAACGTCAACGAGGGAAGCGGGCCGCAATCCTTCGCCAACTGGGCCCACTTCAACCCGGGACCCGGGAACGGAGACGTCGGGCAGACCGCCACCTATCTGGTCGCGAACCTCTCCAACTCTTCGCTCTTCTCCGTCGCACCCACCGTCTCACCCGACGGGACCCTTTCTTTCACCCCCGCCCCCAACGCCTTCGGCTCCGCCACCTTCCAACTCGCGGTCCGCGACTCGGGCGGGACGACCAACGGCGGCAACGACACCAGCGGCTACCAGACCTTCCAGATCAACGTGGCCCAGGTCGCGCACGCCCCCTCGCTCTCCGCACCCTCGCTCTCCTCCACCGAAGGACTCCGCACCCGCCTCGGTATCGCGGCCGCGACGACCAACTCCACCGGGTCGGAATCCCTCTCGATCGCCATCCGAGGCTTCCCTTCAGGGGTCGGGCCCTCCGCGGGCTCCTACCAGGGCGGCGGCCTCTGGCTCCTCACCCCGGCACAACTCAACGACCTCGCCTTCACCGCAGCGGACAACACCACCTTCAAGCTCACCATCACCGCCACGGCCACCGCCGCCTCCGACGGCGCCACTGCCTCCACCACCGTCCTCCAGACTTGCACCGTCACCAACGTCGCCCCTACCTCCTCCATCACTGGCGACACCTCGGGCGTCCGGGGACAGGCCCGAACTTACACCTTCTCCGCGACCGATCCTTCCTCCACCGACCGCACCGCGGGGTTCGCCTACTCCGTCAACTGGGGCGACGGCTCTCCCGTCCAGGTCATTCCCAGGGGGCAATCCTCCACCATCACCCATACGTTTACCGCAGCCGGCAACTACATTGTGAAGGCCACCGCCACCGACAAGGACGGCGCCGTCGGCCCCACCGCCTCCTACAACGTCGCCATCACCGCCTGGGCCATCCAGGCCGATCCCTTCACCCCCGGTACTTCCGACCTCGTCATCGGCGGCACAACGGCTTCCGACAACATCACCCTCTATCAGCTCACCAACTCCAACGCCCTCAGCGCCTCCATCAACGGCGCGGTGCCGGCCTCCTTCACGCCCCCCACGGGCACCAGATTTGCCCGAGTCATCGTCTACGGTCAATCCGGCGATGATTACATCCACATCAACGCCAACGTCACCTCCCCGGCCTGGCTCTACGGCGGCGACGGCAACGACGACCTCCTCGGCGGCAGCGGCAACAACGTCATCGTTGCGGGCGCCGGCGATGATGTCATCAACCGGCGCACCGGAGTCGACCTCATCATCGCCGGCGACGGCGCCGACCGCGTCTACGGACAGAGCACCAACAACCTCATCATCGCCGGCACCACGACCTTCGACGCCAACGACGCCGCGCTCGCCGCCATCGACGCCGAGTGGACCTCGTCCCGATCCCGAGCGACCCGCATCGCCAACCTCTCCGGCACGGGCACCGGCACCCGGCTCAACGGCAACAACTTCCTCGTCACGGGCTCGACCGTGCTCGACGACGTCGCCGCGGACCTCCTCTACAGCCAGGCCGGGGCTCCCACCCCTGACTGGCTCTTCTACGACCCGACTCGCGACAAAGTTAAGGCTCAATAAATGACCGCGAGGGTCAAGCTTTGCGATCCTCGCTCCTTGCCGAGATGAATTCAAAATCGGCGTTGGCTCTCGTGCATCAGCTCCGCAGAGCCAACGCATTTCGGTTCGAAAACTCGTGTGGATCCCGAAGTCTAAGAGAGTTCTTAGAAATCGAGTGCCTCATGTTCTCAAGTTCGGTGCTTGACGTCAGCGCGGCCGAGCACGGACCAGGCTTCGCCGACCGAAGTCTAATCCCAGCAAACATTTTCACCAAAACACGAGCCAACCAACGTCCTGTTATTGACCACTCCGAGGCCCTCTACCGGGAGTTCTCCGTCTAGTTTTCCGGGTTCCGCGTCGGAGAAACCGGCTGGTTCGAGGCAGAAACCGAGGGTGCATTCTGTCCTGCTGGCATGGTACCTTTATCCGAATTCAACATTCTTGCCTTCGCATTCTGACGCATGGTTCCCCCCGCCAGCGTCCCTCCGGCTTGAGGATCGATCTCAGCCGTCGGATGACCGACCACCTATAGGGAAGCCTCATGAGAATCGCTCACGGGAGTCGTTCGCCGCGACGACGGTGTCGCCAGGCTGCGTCGAGACTTCGCTTCGGGTCGTCGACCTTGGAACTTCTGGAAGCTCGCCTCGCCCCTGCGGGCGATTTCGGCTTTGCTTTCAGCCTGGGCACGCCGTACAGCTCCCAACAGGTCACGGCCGTCGCAGCCGACGGTGCGGGCAACGTCTACGTAACGGGCGACTTCGCCGGCACCGAGGATTTCGATCCGGGCCCCGGCACCTTCAACCTGACCTCCGTCGGATTCACCGAGTCGCCCGACATGTACGTGGCGAAGTACAACGCCACGGGCAAACTCGTCTGGGCAGGGCAGATGGGGGGAGCCGGCAGGAGCACGGTACCGGGTGCGTTCGGCATGAACAACGTGGACGACATCGCCGTCGACACTCAGGGCAACGTCTATCTCGTCGGGGATTTCTGGGGAACCGTGGACCTCGATCCGTCCCCCAGCCACGCGGTCTCCTTCACGAGCCACGGCTTCGGCGGGGTCGATGACCACGTCGGGACATTCGTAACCAAGCTCGATACTGCGGGAAACTTGATCTGGGCCAAGGCGATGGACGGCACGGGGCGAGCGATCGCCGTCGATGGACAGGGCGCCATCTATATGACCGGCTCCTTCGACACGACGGCCAACCTCAATCCCGCGGTGACGCCGCCCGACAACCATACCACCGTCGGCGACCAGCCGAATACGTTCGTCGAGAAGCTCGATAGCAATGGCAACGACCTCTGGTCTCGGGCCTACGGGAGCACCTCCTACTCGACCGGGGTCGCGATAGCCGTCGACAACTCGGGAAACGTCTATTCATCAGGAATTTACCAAGGTTCGATCAAATTCGATCCTACCAGTTCCAGGAGTCTCACCTCACTCAGCACCACGACAGGCTTCAATTCCTATTTGCTGAAGCTCGACACCAACGGCCAATACCAGTGGGCCGGGAGTGTTGGCGGGACGGGGAACACCGAAGCGACGGGTATTGCTACCGACAGCTCGGGGGCCGTCTACACGGTCGGCTCGTTTCAGGGCTCGGGAGATTTCGACCCTGGTGCCGGGACGACGACCCTGGTTAGCGCCGGGGAATACGACGCTTACTTCGAGAAGCTCGACACCAACGGCCGGTTGGTCTGGGCCAACCGCTATGGCTCGACATCGTATGACGGCGCGAATGGTGTTTCCGTCAACGGCTCGGGAGTCTATGTGACCGGCGACTACGGAGGCTCGGTCGACTTCAACCCCGGGACCGGCATCACCACCTTGACGAGCGCGGGGGGAGCCGACGTCTTTGTGAACCGTTACGAGACGTCGACCGGGGCGTTGAGCTGGGCCCGGAGCCTCGGCGGGGTAGGAGATGAAACAGGATTTGGAATCGCCACGGACCATTTGGGGAACGTCTTCACCGTTGGCAGGGTGGACGGGCCGGCGGAAGACTTCGATCCAAGTCCGACGGCGACGTATAACCTCGCCACGTCGTCGGATCCCCAAAACCCCGACGTCTTCATCTCGAAGCTGACCCAACCCACCTCGGTCTTGACGGCAGCCAATGACACCTATGCCGTCTCGAAGAACATTGCACTAGCGGTCTCCATGCCCGGCGTGCTCGCCAACGACACCATCGTGGGCGGTGGCTCGCTCTCGGCGGCCCTCGTCAGCAGGCCGGTCCACGGCTCCTTGACGCTCAACGCGAACGGGTCGTTCACCTACACCCCCAACTCGGGCTTCATCGGCACCGACACGTTCCTTTACGACGCCAGCGACGGCACCAGCGTTTCCAACACCGCCACGGTCACTCTCAAGGTCTCCGGGGCCGACGACAAACCGGTCGCCGTCAAAGATGCCTACACGGCCAATGAGAACTCCAGCCTGACCGTGTCGGCGCCTGGTGTCCTGGCCAATGACAGCGACCCGAACGGCGACAAGATCACGGCCACGCTCGTCGCCGGCCCCGCGAACGGGACCGTCGTCCTGAACGCGGACGGCTCCTTCACCTATACGCCCAAGGCGAATTTCTGGGGGGCCGACTCCTTCACTTATAGTGCGAACGACGGCACGCTCAACTCGACGGCCGCCACGGCGACCATCACCGTGAATCACGTCAATCAACCTCCGACGGCGGTCGACGACCGATATGCGGTAGCCAAAGGTGTCGCGCTGACCATCCCGGCCGCTACTGGAGTGCTCGCCAACGATACCGACATCGACAAGGACACGCTCTCCGTTGTCATCGGGCGAGGACAGTCGCGGGGCAACCTCACGCTCAATCCCGACGGCTCTTTCACTTACACACCCATTGGTGCCTACATCGGCACTGACACGTTCACCTACCGCGCCTTCGACGGGAAGGCTTACTCGAATTTCGCCACGGTCACGCTGACCATCTCGGGGGCCGACGACCCACCGACCGTCTTCGATGACGCGTTCAGCATCCAACAAGGCCGCACGCTGAAGGCCGGCGACTCCGGCGTGCTCAACAATGACTACGATCCCAACGGTGGAATAATCACAGCCTTCCTCGTCTCGGGGCCGAGTCACGGATCACTGACACTGAATGCCGATGGCACGTTCGTCTACACGCCGGTCACCACGTTCGTCGGGACCGACACTTTCACGTATCGTGCGACCGACGGCCAGTTGAACTCTCGCATCGCCACCGCATCCATCGACGTCTACTTCGTCAACTATCGCCCCAGCTTCACCGCAGCCAGCCCCGCCATTGCCAACGAGGAGAGTGGTCCCCAGACCTTTACCAACTGGGCCACTTTCAACCCAGGGTCCGGGCCCGGCGATGCCGGGCAGACCGCCACCTATCTCCTCTCAAACCTCTCCAACCCGACGCTCTTCTCGGTCGCCCCCGCCGTCTCGCCGAGCGGCACGCTCACATTCACCCCCGCGCCCAATGCCTTCGGGACGGCCGTTTTCCAGCTCGCCGTCAGGGACTCCGGCGGGACCGCCAATTACGGGATTGACACCAGCACTTACCAGTACTGTCAGATCAACATCAATCAGGTCGCCCACGCACCCGCGCTCACTCTCGCCCCCGCCTCCGGCACCGAGGGGGGACATCTTCCTCTGAAGATTTCCGCCGCCACCTCCAACTCGACCGGCTCCGAGTCGCTCGCCATCTCCCTCATCGGGATCCCCTCGGGGACCTTCCTCTCCGCCGGGTCCTACAAGGGGAATGGGCTCTGGGCTCTCACCCCTGCCCAACTCAATGGCCTCTATTGCATACCTCCAGACAACTCCACTTTCCGACTCATGGTCACCGCCACCGCCACCGCGGCGACGACCGGGAATACCGCATCGAGGTCCGTCACCCAGACCTTCACCGTCTCCAACGTGGCCCCCACCGCCTCCATCTCCGGCTCCTCGACCGGCGTCCGGGGGCAGGCCCGATCTTTCAACCTCACCGGCACCGACCCTTCCTCGGCCGACCTCGTCGCCGGATTGACCTTCTCCGTGAACTGGGGCGACGGTTCCCCCACACAGGTCGTGCTCCCTTCGCAGTCCAAGTCCCTCACGCACACGTTCCTCGCCGCGGGAAACTACAGCGTGAAGGTCTCCGCCACCGACAAGGACGGGGCCACAGGGCCCGCTGCCATCAATAACGTGGCCATCACCTCCTGGGCCATCCAGCCCGATCCTTATACATCAGGCGCCTCCGACCTCGTCATCGGCGGCACCACCGCCGCAGACACCATCACCCTCAGCCGGCTCACGAACTCCAATTCACTCAAGGCCTCCATCGACGGTGTCGTGCCGCCGACGTTCACGACGCCAAACGGGGCGCCCTTCGCCCGCGTCATCGTCTACGGACAGGCCGGAAACGACTACATCCACGTCGATGCCAGCGTCACGTCACCCGCATGGCTCTACGGCGGCGACGGAAACGACGACCTTGCGGGCGGCGGCGGCAACAATGTCATCATCGCCGGCGCAGGTGACGATATCATCAACCGACGCTCCGGAGTCGACCTCATCATCGCCGGCGACGGCGCCGACCGCGTCTACGGCCAGAGCACCAACAACCTCATCATCGCCGGCACCACGACCTTCGACGCCAACGACGCCGCGCTCGCCGCCATCGACGCCGAGTGGACCTCGACCCGATCGCGAGCCGCGAGGGTCGCCAACCTCTCCGGGACCGGGACCGGCACCCGGCTCAATGGCAACAACTTCCTCGTCGCCGGGACGACCGTGCTCGATGACCTTGCCGTCGATCTGATTTATGGTTCCCCCTCGGCCCCGACACCCGACTGGGTCTTTTACGACAAGACGCGAGACAAGATCATGGGGTCGTGACAGGCCGACGGCCTCAGGCTTTTCTGTGTGCGAGGGCCGTCGCGTCGACGGCCCTCGCGCGAGTTAAGGCAGAAGGGTTGAGGATCGCGTCGAGGGTTCAGTCGTCGATGAGCTCGACCTCGGCCCAGCCGAGGGCCTGGAGTGGGGCGAGGACGCTCGAGGCGTCGGCGACGACCACGGCGACCAGGGAATTCGGCCGGATCTGCCGGGCGGCGACGGAGGCGAGCGAGGCGACGCTGACGGCCTCGAGCCGCTCGGCGAAGTGGGCGTGGTGGTCGACGGGGAGGCCGTGGACGAACAGGCCGGCGTAGCGGGCCACCAGGGCCGACGGGGTCTCGAACTGCCGGGCCTGGGCTTCGATCAAGGCACGTCGGGCGTCGTCGAGCTCGGTCGCGGTCGGCGGTCGGTCGCCGACGAGGGCCTCCACCTCGTCGCGGAGGTCCTCGAGGGCCTCCGCGAGCCGATCGCTCTGGAGGCTCGCGCCGATGGAGAACGGTCCTGCCCCTCGACGGCAGTCGAAGTGGCTCCGAATCCCGTAGGTGAACCCCTTCTCCTCGCGGAGTTTGGAGTTGAGGCGCGAGGTGAATTGCCCGCCGAGGATCTGGTTCACGACCAGGACGTCGGTGAAGTCGGGGTCGAGTCGGCGGATCCCGACGTGGCCGACGCGGACGACGGCCTGAGGGGCGCCGGGCCGGTCGAGGAGGAGGATCCGGGGGCGATCGCCTCGGGTCGGGACGGGGAGCTCGGGCCGTGCGGCGTCGACCCCTGCCCAGCCGGCGAGGCGTTCGTCGAGCGCCTTGGCGACCTCGTCGATCTCGACGTCCCCCGCGACGATGCAGGCCGCGCCGACGGGACCGTGGAAGCGGTCGTGGAACCGTCGAAGGTCCTCGCGGGAGTGGCGGGCGACGAGGCTGTCCTCGCCGTCGATCGGGAGGCGATAGGGGTGCTCGGGGCCGTAGAGGGCGCTGAGCAGGCCGCGATGGGCGCGGGCCTCGGCGCTGTCGCGTTCGGACCTCAGGCCGGCCAGGGTCTGGCCGTGGATCCGAGGCCACTCCGACTCGGGGAAGGTCGGGTGGCGCAGGATGTCGACCGCCAGGTCGAGGCTGGCGTGCCAGTGGGGCGTGAGGGAGAGGAGGCCGACGTAGGAACCGTCCCAGCCGCAACTGGCCGAGAGGCTCGTCCCCATCGCCTCGGCGGCTCGGGCGAGCTCGAGCGAGGAGTGCGAGGTCGTCCCCTCGTCCATCATGGAGGCCACGAGTTGGGCCAGCCCGGCCGACTCGGGCGACTGGACCCCGGCGCCTCCGCCAAGGGCGAACGTCCCGGCGACGATCGGCAGGTCTCGGCGGGGGATCACCCACAGGGGCACGCCGCAGCGCAGGGTCACCACCTCGGGGGAGGGGGCCCGGAACGGGACCGCCGCCGCGCTCTCGGGAACGATCGAGCGGTCCAGGGGAGGGGCGGCCACGGCCGGTGCCTTCCTACCCAGGACGGTGAGCCGGACCGAAGGCCGGCCGACGACATACCGGCGTGCCACCTCCCGGATCGCCTCGGGAGTCACGGACTGGAACCGTTCGAGGTCGGTGGCGAAGCTGGCCGGGTCGCCCCGATAGATGTTGTAGGCATTGAGCCGGTCGGCCACGCCGCCGAAGCCCCCGATGTTGTCGAGCGCGTAGATGAAGCCGGCCATCCGGCTATTCTTGACCCGCTCGAGCTCGCCGGCCTCCAGCCCTCCCTCGGCGATGTCGCCGAGCGTGTCGAGGACGATTTCGCGTGCGTGTTCCCAGGAACGCCCGGGCCGGAGGGTGGCAATGATGCCGAAGCTCCCGGCCAGTTCGCGGCCGGAGTGGTACGCCGTCACGTCCTGGGTCAGCTCGGCCTCGACGACCAGGGCGCGATAGAGCCGGCTCGAACGCCCCCGCGCCAGGATGTCGGCGAGGAGCACCAGCGGGGCGTCGTCCTGGTGGAAGTGGGGGACCGTCGGCCAGAGCTCGTAATAGCGGTCGAGCTCGACCCGGTCGTACAGGGTGATCTCCTGCCCCAGGCCGGGAGGGACCGGGGGGGCCCAGGTCCTGGGCGCCTTGACGCCCCCGGCGAGGGGCCCGAAGTAGCGCTCGGCCAGGGCGAGGGCCCGGTCCTCGTCCAGGTCGCCGACGAGACAGAGGCTGGCGTTACTCGGGACGTAGTAGCGGAGGAAGAAGGCCTCGACGTCCTCGCGGGTCGCCGCCTCGACCTCCTCCATCACCCCGATCGTGAGCCAGCTATAGGGGTGGTCGGGGGGATACATCGCCTCGGCGAGGACGCGCCAGACCATTCCATATGGGCGATTGGCGTAATTTTGCCGATACTCATTCTTGACGACGTCCTTCTGGACCCGGAGCTTCTCGTCGCTCAGGGCCGGGAGGAGGCAGCCCATCCGGTCCGACTCCATCGCCAGGGCACGCTCGAGGTGGGCGGCCGGGAGGTCGACGAAGTAATTCGTGCGGTCGGTCGAGGTCGAACCGTTGATGCTCGCCCCGAGCCGCTGGAGGGGCTTGAAGAAGTCGCCGGGATAGTGCTCCGAGCCCTCGAACATGAGATGCTCGAACAGGTGCGCGAACCCCCGCTGGCGCCTCTCTTCGTTCTTGGAACCGACGTGATACCAGAGGTTCACGGCGACCGAGGGGAGGGGGCCCTGCCGCCGAGTGATGACGTCAAGCCCGTTGCCGAGCGTGGTTTTAGTGAACGCAATTTCCGGCAGGCGGAGGGGCGATGTCATGGGGCGACGAAGATTCTCGGGGTCTTAGGACGATTTTTCGGTCACAAACTCACGATACCGCAAGTAAGGTTTCATGCCTATGCAGGCCAATGAGTGAGGTCGGGGACGTCGCTCAACGGGCCTCGAGGGATCCTACCGTCAAGAATCGTACGGGTCCGGTCGAGTTTTTTGTCTTTCCGACCCTCGTACGAGCGTTACAATGCCTTGTGATTGAAAGGACTCGACGTGGCGCTCGGAGGAGCCGGATTCCAACGACAAGTCGGCCGATTTGGCGGACGGGGAAGGTCGGGTCCGAATAACGAAGGGTCGTGATCTATCCACGATATCGGCCCGCGAGCCGCGACGAGGCCGGCCGAATGGTCAGGCCGGATGACGGCGGCCTTGGGCGGATCTAGACATAAGGTCGGGTCGTGAACTGGAACGACATCATCACGGACGCCGCCGCAACCGATACCGGGCTGCGCCGTTCCAATAACCAGGATAGCCATTCGGTCGTCCGAGCCTCGACGGCCGAGACCTGGAAGCAGCGCGGCCATCTCTACATGGTGGCCGACGGCATGGGGGCGCACGCCGTCGGCGAGCTCGCGAGCAAGTTGGCTTGCGACAATATCCCGCATAATTACACCAAGACCAAAACGAGCACGGCCTCCGAGGCGATCGCCAAGGCCTATCGCGAGGTCGGCACGCTCATTCATAGCCGGGCGACCGCGAATCGCGACTTCCAGGGGATGGGGACGACCTGCTCGACCCTCCTCCTCCTGCCCGAAGGGGCCTTGATCGCCCACGTGGGGGATTCGCGGGTCTATCGGATCCGCGACTCGCGGATCGACCAACTCTCGTTCGATCACAGCCTGGTCTGGGAATTAGTCCGGCGCAATCATCTCACCGCCGAGCACGCGAACATCGCCGTGCCCAAGAACGTGATCACCCGAAGCCTCGGCCCCGACCCGAACGTCGAGGTCGACCTGGAAGGCCCCCTGGCCGTCCAACCCAACGACGTCTACCTGCTCTGCTCCGACGGCCTCTCCGGCCCCATCACCGATCCCGAACTCGGGGTGTTCGCAGGGCAATTCCATCCCAAGGATGCCTGCCGCTACCTGTTGAACCTGGCCAACTTGCGGGGCGGACACGACAACATTACCGTCGTCGTCCTGCGGATCGGCCGTTGGGTCGAGCCGGACACCGACGAGGACATCCCGACCGAACCTGCCCACAAAGACTCGTCCAACGGCAAGGCGTCGGGCGGCTGGCGGTCCAGCCTCGCGAAGGTCTTCAGCCGAGGCCGCAAGGCCCCGACCGCGGTCGTCGAGGACCATCCCTACCGCACGGCCGAGTGCCCGATCACCCCCGAGCTGCTCGACCGCTACTCGGAGTTGGTCCGGCAGATCCAGGTCGTCGCCATCGAGCAGGCCTGGTCCCTCGACTGGAATCAGTTCGCCCTGTTCCGCCGCCTCGAAGGAGAAGCTCGAGCCGCCGAGAACCTCCGAGGATCGCTCAAGAACCTCGGCGAGATGATCTCGCTCCTCGGGGTCGCCGCTCGGTTCCACCGAAAGACGAGCCACGCGGTTTGAGCGACTCCCGAGCCCGGCGGCTTCCCCAAAGCCGAGCGACCTCACCTGGCCTGAACGCATGCCCACAACTCCACCCGACGATGATCCCTCGACGACGTGTGCGAGGGCGGCGGCCGACGGGCCTTCGTCGAGCACGAGCCCGCTGGTACCGGCGCTGCAACTGAGCGCGGTCTACCGCATCGAGGGGCTCGACCAGGTCGACGCCCTGTACGAAGGGCGGGAGGCCGGCTTCATCTACGCGCGCGACGGCCACCCGAACGCCGCCCACCTGGCCGCGAAGGTCGCCGCGATCGAGGGGGCGGAGGCAGGCCTGGTCTGCGCCTCGGGGATGGCGGCGGAGGCGGCCGTCTTCCTCGCGATGCTCGGCCAGGGGGATGAGATCGCGATCGCGGAGGGTCTGTATGGCCGGTCGGCGGCGCTCGTCCGCCGAGAACTCTCGCGATTCGGGGTCGGGCACCGCGTCTTCGACCCCACCCGCCCCGAGTCGCTCCGCCAGGCCCTCACGCCGGCCACGCGCCTGGTCTTCGCCGAGACCCTCTCGAATCCATTGGTGCGCCTCGCCGACATCGAGGGCCTCGCCGAAGTGGCCCAGAGTGTCGGTGCTCCCCTGGTCATCGACCACACGTTCGCCCCGCTCCTGTGCCGGCCGCTTGAGTTGGGGGCCTCGTTCGTCACGCACTCGGCGACCAAGCTCATCGGCGGCCACAGCGACCTGACGCTCGGCCTGCTCGCCGGGTCACGCGACCTCATCGCACGAGCGGCTTCGGTCGCCTCGACGTTCGGCCTCTCGGGCAACCCGTTCGAAAGTTGGCTGGCGCTCCGGGGCCTGACGACCCTCGCCTTGCGCTCATCCCGAGCGTGTGCCAACGCACTCGCGATGGCCGAGCGCCTCGCCGCCCACGTCCGCGTCGAGGCCGTCCACTATCCCGGCCTGCCCTCTCACCCCGACCACGCGCGTGCCTACCGCCTCCTCAAGGGGGGATTCGGCACGATCGCGACCATCGACCTCGGCGGCCGTGAGCAAGCCGACGCCTTCATCCGCGCCTCGCGTCACCTCCCCTTCGCCCCTAGCCTCGGCGACGTCGCGACGACCCTCAGCCACCCCGCCACCACCAGCCACCGCGGCCAATCCCCCGAGCAATGGTCCGCCCAAGGCATCACCCCCGGCCTCGTCCGCCTCTCGATCGGCCTCGAAGACCCCGACGACCTCTGGCGTGAGATCAATCGAGCCCTCGAGACGACGTGATCGGCCCCGCTCACGAACCGGAACGCCTAAATCACGCGGGCCATGCCAGCGATGGATGACCGCGGGGTAACCGCTCCACCGACCGCGCAAACCCACCCGATATGGCCTCGTTCGTGCCATGAAGCTAGAGCGGTTCCCAAATGTCTCGCCCACGAATGCGGGGCAGGAGTGCCCCGCCTACCGGCGATTTGCGGAGTTCGCAGGGTTGGTGGGGCACTCTTGCCCCCCCAGGATGCGAAGGGAACGGCGCGTTCCCAACTCGCCAAACTCGTGTGAAAGTCAGCCGCGAAGCGCTCTATTCTTGCCCCCCTTTGGCCGCAGGATTGGATCCCATTTCTCTCTTGGCTTCGTCCACGATCGGGCTATCACCGCCCAACGAGCAACGATCGCTCGCACACCGACTTCCGAAGACCCGGCCAAGGCGGAGGCGATAGCGAGCGAAGAGCCGATATAGCGCGTCGAAGATGGGCCGAATCACCGGCCAACCCGTCGGAGCCAGCACCCAGCCCAGTCCCACGGCCCCGTACGCCTGACGAAACGTCTCCATCCCGCGTGTTATCCGGCCATCGGGGAAGACGCCATGGATGGTGCCCATCAGTCCGTCGAGTGTCGTCGTCGGCCCGTATCGCCCCGGATCGAAGTCGGGAGCGGCGATATCCTCGAGGGCCAGGTGCCCTGATCGGTTGAGGTGTCCCAGCCATCGGGCCTCGTGCCGACAGAACGGGCACTGGCCATCGTACAAAATCTTAAAACGCCAATGATTCATAGCTTCTCCACGAGGAAGGCCAGGGGCCTTCGACAGCGTGATCAGGAATCGATCTTCAAGCTCATGACACCGCGAGCCGCATTTACAAAAATCAAATATTACCCACATACAATTGATAGCTCATTCTATCAAACAATAATGTGCAATCTATAGATTTTTCGTGGTCCATCGTGCCTTTCTCCGACGCCCGTTACTCCCCCCGTTCAGAAGACTGACCCCTTTCTCAGGCTGTCGTCGCTCCGGACTGGGACGAGAGGTGCAAACCCAGGGCCAAAACCGAACCTCATGACGTACCCGGGACGTGGTAGGCCTCCCAACCGATGAGCGGGCACGCTGCGGGGTATGGCGAGGTTCGCCAGATCGCTTGACGCCAAGGACTTGGATATCATGGTTCCGGGGGTCACCCACAACCGTCGTGCTGTTTCGCACGGAGTTCAACGTTTATCTTATACCGGACGATGGCCGTGTTGCGGCGGGAGTAACCAAGCGGTGAAGCGGCTTCGACCTGGCGAGTTCTTTGGCCACTCTTCCTGGGAGCGGCGAGTGAACGGCCTCCTTCTCACCGGGTCAGCCTACAGGCCTGGTCCGATCGAGCCCTGGCACGAACATGCCAACCCGACGTTCTTTCTCCTCCTGGACGGCGGCCACCGCGACCACGCCCGCACTGCGCACGGTCGGTACGATCAGCCGCACTTCAGCCTGGTGTTCCATCCCTCCGGGCATGCCCACGCCGCGGAGTACGGCCCTCAAGGCATGCGCGGGTTGAACATCGAGTACGAGCCGCTCTGGCTCGAGCGAAATCAGCTCGATCGTGGAGAGTTGTCCGAGCATCGATCGCTCGACCAGGCCTGGATTCGGCCGGCGGTACTCCGGCTCCTGGTCAACGCGTTCCGGACCGATCACCGCGCCGAATCTGATCTGGAGACCCAGGCCCTGGAGTTTCTCGCGCCGGTGGCGGACCCGCCCGGACACGGCGCTTCGGGACGCCCCCCGACCTGGGTTCGTACGGCCGAGGAATTCCTGCGGGCGCAGTCGCGCGAGCCAATCAGCCTGCGGGAAGTCGCTCGGGAAGTGGAGCTCCACCCGGTCTACGTGGCACGGGTCTTTCGCAAGCACTTCGGCTGTCCGGTGAGCGAGTACCTCCGGGGGCTGAGGCTGGCGGATGCGGGTCGGATGGTGTTGCAGGGGGCATCCCTGGCCGAGGCCGCGCATGCCTCAGGATTTGCCGACCAGGCGCACTTCTCGCGGTCCTTTTCCGCAACCGTCGGACTCCCGCCGAAGAGCCTCTGGCCGGCTCGGGCGGCGTTGGCGAAAAGATGAGCCGGGTTTCAACCGTTCAAGACGGCGACACGTCGGGCCGCAACACTGTGGGTGGATTGGAACGAGTCTGTTCCCGGTCGAAATTCCCCACCGAGGTGTTCCCATGTCGCTCTCGCTTCGGCCTGCTCCACGTCTCTGGAATGTGATCGGGATTGCCACCGTGGCCGCCCTGTCTTCGTTCGCCCGCGGCGAGCCTGCACCGGAGGCGGTGCCATCGACCCCGAGCTCGACCGAGCCGGACGTGCGGGGAGCGACCGGGGCGTCGTACACGATCACGACGGTGGCAGGCAACGGCGAGTCGGGGTTCGGCGGCGACGGTGGTCCCGCAGCCAAGGCGAAGCTGAACCGGCCCTGCGCCGTGGCGGTGGACCTGCGCGGGAACATCTACGTGGCGGACTCCGGAAACCACCGCGTGCGGAAGGTGGCACCGGACGGGACGATTTCCACATTCGCGGGGACCGGCGAACCGGGCTTTGGCGGTGACGGCGGCCCCGCGACGCAGGCACAACTCAATAGCCCCTATGGGGTGAGCGTCGACCGACACGGTCAAGTCTTCGTCGCCGACCAGCGAAATCATCGGGTTCGCAAGATCACCCTGTCCGGCACCATCACGACGATCGCCGGCGACGGCAGGAAAGGGTTCGCTGGCGATGGGGGACCGGCCATAAGGGCCGAGCTGGACCACCCCGACGCGACGGTCTCGGACGACAACGGCACCCTCTACATCGCCGAGGGGGGCAGCAATCGGGTGCGCAAGGTCGACGCGAACGGGACGATTACGACCGTCGCGGGCTCGGACCGGGGCTATTCCGGCGACGGCGGTCCGGCGGCTCGCGCGAAGCTGAGCGTGCCGGGATCCCTGGCGATCGACCCGCAAGGTCATCTGTTCGTCGGCGACCTTGCGAATCACGCGGTTCGAAGGATCGCTCCGAGCGGGACCATCACCACCGTGGCCGGGACCGGCGCCCGAGGCTTCAATGGCGACGGCATCCCCGCGATCCGCGCCCAACTGAACGAGCCCGGCGGCGTGGCCGTGTGTCCGGACGGGTCCCTCTTAATTGCCGACGGGGGCAATTTCCGGATCCGCCGGGTCGGCACGGACGGGAAGATCACGACCGTCGCAGGGACCGGGCGGAACGGTCGCGCGGGGGACGGCGGCCCGGCGATTCAGGCCGAACTCTCGATCCTCGACATCATGACGGCGGACGACCGCGGCAACGTCTTTGCGGCCGACTACGGCAATCACCTGATCCGCAAGCTGACGGTACGGCCCTGACGTGCAACCCATTGACCATGATATACAAGTTATATCACTGAATTCCCATTTCTCGTTCCCACGTCCTCCGCTACCCATTGATCGTAGATCATAAAATATCAATCACTCGTCCCCACGGTCCCCCGTGGGAATGCTGTCTTCGGACGCTCTGCGTCCTCCGTCCGGCTCCGTCCCGTCTTGTCGCCGGATGTACTCCATGATCGCCTCGTCCGTCACGTTACCGCTTGACGCCACGAAGCACCCTCTCGCCCACAAGTGGCGTCCCCAATACTGCTTATGGAGATGCCGGAACTCCATGAGCAGCCTCCGCGACGTCTTTCCCTTTATGTCCCGCATGATCTTACCTCGCCGACCAAGACGCCCTTGCGGTACTTGGTGATCCAGACGAAGTGATACTTCAGGTCAAAGCGGCTATGCGGTCCGGTCCGGTAGTGTTCCAAGCCGCGCCAGCATAGTCGAACGCCGCAAAACCTAATGGATTCGCCTGAAGGCGAGGGTTTTTGACTCGTTGCAACTATAATTAATTATATAAATGATTTTGAAATATAACAATCATCACTGTAATATCAATTTAACAATCAAATATAACGAGAAACCCGACCAACGGCGTGTCGAGCATTTCCGGAGTCTCCTGGGCGTTGACCTGGGCATTACGGATCGAGAGTATCTTTACTGCATCAAACGGGCTGATTAACATGCTGGCGGCCTGATGCGGATCGAGCGCCGGGTCGACATACCCGTCTTTCCGCGCCCGCTGAAGCCGTCCGGCCAGGGGTTCCTTCATCCGTTCGGTATGCCGCCTTACGATTCTTTCCATCGCGGGATTGCGCGCGGCTTCGGCAAGGATTTCGATTTCGATCGCGATTGCACGTTCGCCGCCCGCGGCTCTCTTGCACGAACCTTTGCAGCTCGGGCTTCAAAGGAGCGAGCGGATCAGCGGCATCTTCCAGCCGGGCGAACTCGGCCGCCGCTCGGTTTCGGAGATGGAAGTGCCGCGAAATCCACTACGGGCGAAACATCGACGCGTGGCTTCGAGTATCTCTGTTCTCTTCGTTCCATGTTCCTCCGGATTGACCTTGCGCATGGGCTCTCCCAAGAATGTAGCGGTCAACCCAGTTAATTCGCTTGATTCGGCCGACAGTGCCATCTAACCCCAATTAGATGGAACGATCAACCTAAGGAGAGGGCCGCCGCCTGGCGGAAGCCCGGCGCGAGCGGATCCGTGGAAAAGGTTCGACGCCAGCCCCGGCCGGATCGGCCGCCGACCGGGGCGCATCCTATCCTACGGGGAGCCAAACGAGATGAGCGAGCACGATCGTCCGCAAGTCGACCGTCGAGAGTTCCTCCAGGCCGGCGCGGCCGTCACCGCCACCTCCGCCCTGACGCTCGGCGGCGGCACGACCGGCCAGGCCCAGGAGAACGCCAATCCGACCTTGCCGACCCGCAAGCTGGGCAAGACGGGCGTCGATGTCACGATCCTCAACGTCGGCACCGGCGGTTGGAGGGGCGCGGGGGGCGCGCAGAGACTGCTCCGGACCGCCTACACCCAGGGCATCCGCTACATCGACACCGCCAAGGCCTACGGCACCGAGCCCGAAGTCGCCCGCTTCCTCAAGGCCGTGCCCCAGGCGAAGAAGGACACCTTCATCGTCACCAAGGACACGCCCAGGGCTCCCAAGGAACTGATCACCCAACTCGACGACCGGCTCCGCACCTTGGAGCTGGACACCGTGGATATGTTCTTCTTCCACGGGCTCGGCGACCATCACGACACGGCCACCTGCCTCGAGTTCCTCAAGGGCAAGGAGTTCCGCGAGACGGCCGACGCGATCAAGAAGTCGGGCAAGGCGAAGTTCATCGGGTTCTCGTGCCACAACAAGGACCTGGCGATCATGCTCGAGACCGCGGCCCAGGCCAACGTCGTCGACGCGATCATGGTCAAATACAGCGCCTTCACCCCGAAGGACCACGCCTTCAACAAGGCCCTCGACGCCTGCCATGCCAAGAACATCGGCCTGATCTCGATGAAGCAGCTCCTGGGCTCGACCGAGTTCCTCGGGAGTCTCGAGGCCTTGTTCAAGAGGCAAGGCCCCACGGTCTCGGAGGCGGATCGGCTCAAGGCCATCGCCGAGAAGATGCCCGCGTCCCTCAAGGCGAAGGGCCTGGCCCCCTACGAGATGCTCCTGCACGCGATCTGGTCCGACGAGCGGATCTCGACCTGCTGCGTCTCGCTGAAGAACGTCGACCAGATCAACGAGGGGGCCCACGCCGCCCGGACCTTCGAGCCGCTCAAGGCCGCCGAGCTCGACGCGATCCGCGACCTCTACCTGGCCTCGAACCCGACCCACTGCGCGAGCTGTGACGGGTCGTGCGCCCGTGCCGCCGGCACCACGGCCGAGCTCGGCAACCTCGCCCGATACTACGCCTACCACGAGCACAGCGGCGAGCGAGCCGAAGCCCGCCGCCTCTACGCCGAGATGGACGAGCAGTCCCGAGACTGGAAGGGTGCCGACCTCGCCGCCGCCCAGGCCGCCTGCCCCAACCACCTCAACTTCGCCGAGCTGCTCCCGAAGGTCGACGAGTCCCTCGCCTGATCGGTCTGGGATCGGAGATCGCGAACGAGACGGCCCGGGGCGCTCGCCCCGGGCCGTCGCCTTTCAAAGGCCGGTGCGATCGGTGGATGATCCACCCGACGTCGCCTACCGCCTCGGACCAGATCACCGAACGGCTGGCCGAGCACGGCTTCGGCGGCCTGGCGAAGGCCGTCACCGCCCCGCTCGACGAGGTCATGAAGATCGGGCGGTCGCATCCCTCGGAATGGGTCTGTTCCCGTACGAGGCACCGGCCCTCCGACTGGTGAGTACGGTGCTGATGGAGACCAGCGAAGGCTGGGAGTCAGGACGCGGGCACTTGACAATGGAGCTCGGCTAACCCGCTCGCCTTCCGTAATCGGCGGGACGCGGAGTTCCTGAGCGAAAAATCCCTGGCCCTCGCCGATTGGGACGCCCTCCAGGTCTGGTGGCTTCGGGGATAGCCCCTCGGGCGCGGGCATGGCCACGAACCCCTCAATGGATCGAAGGGGGACGAGGAGGGGGTGGCCGAGACGGAGCGGAGCGACGCCCCGGCCCGCGAGACGTGCAGGAGTCCCGGGGCTTCGCTCCATTCCGACCCGCCCACCTCGGGTCATGATGAAATACCGCGAAGACCAACTCGAAATTCTATACCAACAGCGACTCATGTATAAAGAATAGCACAATTCTCAGAAATATAACCCTAAATTCGTTATGTCCCCTTTTCTGGTCCCTATTTATTATCGCATGTCGACCTTAACGACTTCTCAGTCGATCCTCCGGCCTCGAGCCTAGCTTATCGCCAAGGGTCATCCGCCCGACTGAGAGGCGTTGCCGCGACGAGCGTCGTCCTCGCGCGACCCCGGAATCGCCCGGGGGATCCGTTCGAGGATCCCCGGGCCGAAGGCGGTGGAGAGGCCAAGATGATCGAGGTGGACGTAGCCGATGTGGCACGAGCAGGTGGCGTTGGAGCACGGGCGTTCGACCAAGGCCGATTCGAATCCGGGCTCGTAGAGGTTCCCGATCGGCTCTCGGATGAAGTGGCAGCGGCGGATGGTACCGTCGCCGTCGACGGAGATCACCGAGCGCCCGGCGCGACAGGAGCGGCCGAGGCTCGGGTGTCGGACGTTGTTGATGGGGAAGAGGGGGTCGATCGCTTCGAATTGCCGGAGGTCGGCTTCGGTGTAATACGAAGGCTCGCGTTTATAGGCGTTGATCCAGAGATACACGTGGGGCGGCAACTCCCGGCGCAGGGCCTCGGCCTCGGCGAGGTTTTCCTTCAGGCCCACGACCCCGACGCTGAATCGGATGTCCCAGGCGTCGAGCTGGCGGCATTTCGCGAGGAACGCGAGTCGGTCGGTCTGCGAGGGGTGGAAGGTCGTCCACAGGGCGAGGCGACGGGGGTCGCAGTCGCGGGCCCAGTCGAGGGGGCAGGCGAGGTTGGTCTGGATCGCCGCACGGTCGACGTGGGGCAGGGCGGTGAGCCGGGCGAGGGACTCGCGGTACCAGCGGCGAGTCAGGGCTTCGCCCCAGGGGGTGAAGAGGATCGCGATGCGGTCAGCCTCGCGGCCCGAGACCCAATCGGTGAACCGTTCGAGGGCCCGCCGGTCCTTGGCAAGCTCGGAGGCGGTCTCGTGCCGCTTGGCGAAGGGGCAGTAGTCGCAGCCGTAGTTGCAACTGGAGAGCGGACCCCGATACAGGATCGACAGGCTCAGCGCCACGAGTAATCCTCCGACAACCGCATGGCCTTCTCCGAATACAGCCAGGGCCCGATCGCGTCGGAACGCTCGAGGCCCGAATCGGTCAGGACGAGTTTTCCCAACCTCCTCGACGCGAGCTCGAGCTCTTCCAGTTCGTGCAGTTCGGGGAAGTCTTCGATCGGCGCAGTGCCGAATCGCCGCGCATAGTCGGCGAAATCAAGCCCGTCTTCCGAGAGCAAGGACTGGAGGATGTCGCGTCTGCGGCGATCCTCGGGGTCGAGGTGATAGCCGTGGTCGGCCAATTCGAAGGCCGAGTCGGGGCGGGCGACGTAGGCGTCGATGATCGCGCGGACTCCTCGGGCGCCGACGGCGTACTCATTCGCGTAATGGAGTGTCCGGGTGTAGGAGCGGGCGCCACAGCCGAGGCCGATCATGCCGTCTTCCTGGCAACGGTAGGGGGGGCCGGAGGGGGAAGGGGCCTTAGGGGAGCGGAACTGCCGCATCGAGGATTGAGAATAGCCTTCGGCGAGGAGCAAGCTGCGGGCCTCGCGGTAGCAGGCCAGGCGGAGGTCATCCCACTCGCGTCGGGAGCGGTCCAGGCCCGTGAGCGGTCGGACGTAGAGGGGATAGAGGTAGAGCTCTTCGGGCGAGAACCGGAGCGCCTCCGTCACCGAGGCGATCCAACTCGCGACGGACTGGCCGGGCAGCCCGTAGATCAAGTCGATGTTCAGGGTCGGGACGGCCGACTCGCGGATCAAGTCGAGGGCGCGGACCACCGCGCGGGTTGTCTGCGGGCGATAGACCGACGCCGCTTCGGCCTCGTCGAACGTCTCGACCCCGATGCTGATGCGATCGACACCGCGGGCGCAAAGCAGGGCGAGCCTGGCCTGGTCGACGGTTTCCGGCGAGACCTCGACCGAAGTGGGAGTCGCCTTGAGGTCGACGCCCATCATCCTCTCGGCGAGGTCGAAGACATGCCTCAGGCCATCCACGTCGAGGTACGTGGGCGTCCCGCCGCCGAGGGCGAAGCGCGCGAACTTCGCGTCACCAAGGGCCTCGCGAACCCGTCCGGCTTGCCTCGTCAAGGCATCGAGGTAGCGACTCACGAGCCCGGCGTCGGCCCCGGCCCTGGTGAAGAGGTTGCAGAACCCGCAGCGCATCCCGCAGAAGGGGATGTGGATGTAGAGGAAGAGGGCGTGTCGGTCCTCGGCCTCCCAGAGCGGGCCGAGCGGGACGGCCGGCTCGAGGGGCCGGTACGCCGTCTTGTGCGGATATGAGTACGAATACGCCTGGTAGGGCGACCCCTCGATCAACGATTCCCGGGCGGTCATGCTCCCCCCTTGGGCAAACGGAACTCCGCGTAGGGGACCGTCCAGACGACGGGATGTCCGAGCCGATGCCCCTCGTAGCCGCCTTCGCCGTAGGCGGTGCCGTGGTCCGAGCAGAGGATGCCGTAGAGGGGGCCGCGACTTCGGAACGCGTCGATGAGAGCCGGGAGCTGGTGGTCGACATAGGCGAGCGCGGCGGCGTGCGACTCGATCGAGTCCCCCGATGCCCCTTCGAGGTAGAAGCGATTCGGCTGGTGCACCGCCGAGACGTTGAGGAAGAGGAAGATCCGACGTCCCTTCGGTTGTCGGGCGAGGCATTCCACGGCCAGCGTCACCTGGTTCTCGGTCGAACGGGGATCGGCCACGCCGAGCGTTGGGGCCCAGTGGCTCTCCGCGAACAGGCCGGGGAGGACGCTGCCGAGCGGGCTCTGCTTGTTGAAGAAGCCGACGCCGCCGATGCAGATCGTGTGATACCCCCGCGCCGCGAGCCCGGAAACGATGTCGGGAGCCTCGAAGACGCAGGTCGAGTCGCCGATGGTCTCGCTGCCCGGGAACCGGACGGCGAACGGGCGAGCGTGCTTGCCGGGAGCGACCGGCGTGGGAAAGAACCCGGAGAAGAACGCCTGGTGTGCGGCATAGGTGAAGCTGCCGGGAGTATGACGCTCCTCCCACCCGGTGTTCCCGAGGAGGGACGCGAGGTTGGGAGTCCGACCCGATGCGAGCGAGTCGCGCGCGACGTCGTAGCGGAGCGTGTCGATCGTCAAGAACAGGATGTCGTGGCTGCCGATCAACTCGTCGGTGCGGATCATCGCAGGGCACCCGGCAGGTCTTCGATTCGATCGATCGTCAGGGAAGGGCAGGGAAGTCCCTCCGGGAACGTGCGGCCGTCCGCGACCCAGCACGTCGCGATCCCGACCCCGGCCGCCCCCGCGACGTCGAGGACCGGGTCGTCGCCGATGAAGAGGGCCTCGACGGGCTCACATCCGACCCACTCCAACGCTCGACGATACAAGGCCGGCGACGGCTTGGCGACGCCGACTTCCCCGGAGATGAACACACCCCCGATCAGGCCCGCCAGGCCCGAGCCTTCGAGCTTGGCCCGCTGGACCTTCCCGGAACCGTTGCTCACGACCGCCAGGCGATAGTGGTCGGCCAGCTCGGCGACCATGCGCGTGATCGCCGGGTCGGGCCGAACCATCTCGGGCAGGCGACGCGTGAACTCGCGGGCAACCTCTTCTGGGGTGAGCCCAAGACCCGGGAATGCCTGGGCGACCTCCCTCGCGAAGGATCGGAAGTCTCCCTCCCGTATCGTCGTGATAGGATGAGCTTCCTCCACAACCCCATGCGGGAAGGCCTCGGGATGGTGCTCCGCCAGGCTGAGGAGAAACCGGCGTCGGATCGCATCGAGGTTGATCAGCGTCCCGTCGAGGTCGAGGAGGAGGGCCCGGATCATGCCTCCCCCTCTCGCGACGCGCCAAGGATCGCCCGAATCTCGGTCGTGTAGGTATCGAGTCCCTGGTGGAGGACGCCGGGGAGGAGGTCGCCGAACGCATTGATCTCGAGCACGGCGTGGGGACGATCGCCCCGGGCGATGACGAGGTCGACGCCCGCGTAGGAGCATCCCTCGACCGCCTGCGCCGACCGCTCGCACGACAGCATCGCCGCGCTCCAGACGTCGGGCGCGATCCTCGTCCGGAGCGCATCGAGGTCACCCCGGGCATTCTTGAGGTGGAGGTTGGTCATCGGGCTCCGGCTCAACCGAACCACGACGTGCTCGGCCTTGCCGGCGATCACGACGACGCGGAGGTCGAACGCCTGACCCGAGATCCCCGCCTTCGGGATCCACTGCTCGACCTGGACGCCTTCCCCGGCCAAGGCATCGATCAGCGCGACGATCTCGGCCTCCCGATCATAGCGTCGGATCCTCCGCGAGTTGTAGAGCCAAAGCTCGCCCCCCTCGCGGGTCATCTCGACCGTCGTGAACGCCTGCTGACGGCCTGGCCCGCACTCGAAGGCCACGACGCCCGAGGCCGACGAGCCGTGGGCGAGCTTGACGAAGACTCGTCGGATCCCGGTGCGTTCCATGCCTTCTTTCAACTCCTCGTAGGAGCGAACCGGTCCGAGGGAGCGAGGGACCGCAATCCCGAGGGCCTGGAAGCGGCCATGGCAGCGTCGCTTGTCGAACATGAACGCGATCGCGTCGGGCCGGTTCATGACGGTGTGAGGGGCGTTTGCCCGCTGGCGCTCGATCATCGCGAGCACCTCGAGAAAGCCGAGATACCACTGCCTCGGGAAGAAGATTCGGCCGCGATCGAAGCCCAGCCGATAGGCCTGCTCGCGGCCGACCCGCGCCGGCCCGGACTCGTCCTCGACGTCCGCGCCGGCCGCCAGGAGGGCACGCTCGACCTCGAAATCCTGGCCGGGCGACTCGATCCGGAGGACGGCCCCCTCGACGAGGACCTGCTCAAGCGTCACCCGGCCGGCGATGAGATCAAGATACGGGACGAGGACCGCCGGCGCCAGGCCGAGGCCGGCCAGGGCCTGCTGGAAGAGCTCGACCCGACGACTTGTCGGGTTGCCCACGATCACGAATCGAGGAGTGGAGGGCATCGGCCCTCATTCCGAGACGGCGATGTAGCGATGGACCTCGCCATTGTATTCCTCGGGCTCCTTCCGGTCGTCGGCGTCGACTTCGATCCCGAGCGCCGTCAGGCGTTCGACCCATTCCTCGGAAACATAGTGGTGGTGGATGTCGAGCTTGTCGAGCGAGGCGACGGCCGGGCTCTCGGCGAGGGCCCGGGCCCCTTCGTCGCTGAGGTTGCCGAGAGACAGGTCGAGGATCTCGATCCAGCGCAAGACCGGGGATCGGGCCACGGCCTTGGCGATCTCATCGGCGATCTCGGCGTCCCGCAGCCCCAGGTAGGTGAGGCTCAAGAATCGGTCCCCGGAGAGGATCGGGGCGAGGTCCTCCGCAGTTGCATTGCCACCGTAGTAGTCGCTTCCGAGCCAGAGCTCGAGGTGCTGGAGCCGGGGGAGGTCGGCCTTCGCGACGGCCCGCACGACCTCGGCCCCGAGCCCGCCGGTCTCAATGATCAACGTCGTCAGCGACGGATGGCGAACCGTGCCCAGGGCGAGCCCCGAGCCCCCTCGGACGCGCAAGGTCTCGAGCGCCGGGTAGGCGTCGAGCAGGGGGGTTACGTCGGACTGGGCGATCCAGGAGATCTCCGCCTCCTCGGCCACGATGTCGCCGAGGAAGAGCGAACGGAGTTGCGTCAGCTTCCCGCTCGCATCAGCCAACGCCCTCACGATCGATCCCGAGTTGTTCGACGTGTCGTAGACGTCTTCCCAGGCCCCGATGACGAGCGTGGTGATCTCGCCGGCCCCGGGATCCTCGAGAAACCGGGCGATGAGTGCCACCATCGTCGCGCCGGACTCGGACGCGTCGTAGTCGAGCCGAAGTCGATAGGCAATGCCCGACGGGTCCTCGATCCCCTCGTCGGGGTCGAAATCCTTGACGGGCAGTCCCGCGAACTCATCGAGGTTCTCTTGGATCGTCACTATCGATACTCCGAAGAGATCGGGAGATCAATCCGCGGCGCGACACGACCTGCGGCCGCCGAATAATTAGCCCCTGCGGAGGGCCCGGCCGGGGGTGGCGCCGGTGGGCTCGCCGTTCTCGAGGGCGAGGGTGCCGTTGACGAAGACATGGTCGACGCCTTCGGCGTAGGTCCGCCCTTCGGCGTAGGTGGAGCGGTCGGTCACGGTCACCGGGTCGAAGATAGCGATGTCGGCGACGAACCCGGGGCGGAGGATCCCCCGGTCGTTGAGCCGGAACCGCCTGGCCGCGTGGGTCGCGAGGTGGGAGATCGCCTCGGCCCAGTCGTAGTCGCCGAGCTCTCGGGTGTGCAAACCGAGGTAGCGGGCGAAGGCACCCCAGCCTCGCGGGTGGGGGTGACCGCCGCAGTAGATTCCGTCGGACCCGGCCATGTGCGCGGGGTGCCGCAAGATGGCGCGGACGTCGGCCTCGGTCCGGTCGCCGTGCCGGACGGCGATGACCCCGACGGCCATCCCCGAAGCCACCAGGCTCTCGCAGACGAACCGGCCCGGCGTCATCCCGGCCCGCTCGGCGGCCTCGGTGACCTTCAGCCCTTCGGCCCAGCGCCAGTCGGGGTGGGCCGTCATCGTGATGGCGGTCGTCTCGAACGGGTAGGGGCCGTCGGTCGGGAACCACTCGCGATCGAGCCGGTCGCGGATCGCCGGGTCGGCGAGCCGCTCCACGGTCTCATCAATGCTCCCCTCCTGGACCCAGGGCGGGAGCGCCACCATCCCGAGGATCGTGCTGCCGAAGAGGTACGGGTACGAGTCGTAGGTCAGGTCGAGCCCCATCGCCCTCCCCTGGTCGAGCATGGGGAGGAGGAGGTCGGCCGGGCCGTTGAAGTGCGAGATGTGCGTGGCGACGCCCGAGGATTTGGAGATCTCATAGACCTCGTTCATCCCGATCGCGGCCCTGACCCCGTAAGCGCGCATGTGCGTGACGTAGACCCCATCATCGGGGACGATCGCCTCGCACAAGGCGGAAATCTCCCGGGCGTCGGCGTAGCGGCTCGGGATGTAGTCGAGCCCCGTCGACAGCCCGATCGCCCCCGCCTCCATCCCTTCGCGGACCACCGCCTGCATCGACTTGAGCTCGCGGTCGGTGGCCGGCCTCGGGTCGAGGCCCATGACCTCGATCCGGACGTTCCCGTTGGGGATCAAATACGCGACGTTGATCGCCGTCTTGCGGTCGAACCGGGCGAGGTACTCGGCGACCGTGGACCAGTCGTACTCGATGGAGGACGGGTTGCCGTTGAACCCGGCCGTGTAGCGCCTCATGTAGTCGAGGGTCGCCGGGGACGCGGGCGCGAACGAGCTGCCGTCCTGGCCGATGATGTAGGTCGTCACCCCTTGCTTGAGCGCCGGCAGGTGGACCGGGTCGGCCAGGAGCATGGCGTCGCCGTGGACGTGGGCGTCGATGAAGCCGGGGACGACGTAGCGTTCGGTCGCGTCGACCTCTTTTGACGCGGTCGCCCCCTCGAGCCGGCCCATCGCGCCGATCATCGTGTCGAGCAGGCCGACGTCCGCTTTGTACGGCGGGCCGCCCGTGCCGTCGATCACCCATCCGTTCCTGATGATCACGTCGAAATTCAACGGTCGCTCGCTTGCCTTCGTCGGCGCTAGGGGAGGGGGGTCACCGCGAAGGACGAGGAGCCATCCCTCGTCACGGCCCGCGGCCGGCACGGATCAAGGCCCCGGTCGGGGAAGACCCCGAAGAAAATCGCGGACGAGTCGCCGGACGATTTCTTCATGACTTTCCCCTGGGACCTGCGCGGAGTGGACTTCCCCATCCGGCCGTTCCGCCGGGGAGGGCGGCCCGAAGCCTGGGGATTTGCGAATCGGATTCACTCTTGGGGCATCGCATGGGGGGACGCTTTGATGAAGTCCGAGCGTCCGTTGACGTTTTACCATCACCGTCCCCGCGACGTAAAGATGCCCCCATCCCGTCGTGGGGACGCGAGCGGCTCCGATCCTCCCTGGAGGCCCAGTGTCAACGCCGGGGCGACTTCTTGGCCCGTTCCAGATATCTCGGGATCAAGTCCTCGAGCTTGCCGCGGGCCTTCGTGTCCGCCAGCTTCCCCTCGGCGTCGACGAGGAAGACCGTGGGGACAGACTTGACCTCCCACGCCGCGCTGAATTCGCTCTTCCAGCCGTTGCCCTGATAATACTGCGGCCAGGGGATCTCGTTCGACTCGACGAAGTTGATGAGCTGGTCGTAGCCCCCCGCGTCCCTCGGCTGGTCGAGGCTCACGCCGATGAACTCGACCCCCTTGCTCCGATACTTCTGATAGAGCGCTTTCATCTTGGGCATCTCGGCCACGCAAGGGCCGCACCAGGTGGCCCAGAAGTCGATCACCACCACTTTCCCTTTCAGGGCCTGCATGGTAACCCTCGAGCCCGAGCTCGCCTCGATGAACGCCAGGTCGAACGGCTTGCCGATCCCTTCGGCCTGGACTCCCGTCCCCGCGCCCCCCTTGGCCTCCCTGATCTCTTTGATGTCCTTGGCGTAGGACGTGTCGGGATACTCGTCGGTCAACCTCTTGGAAAGATTGGTCTGCATCTCCGAGTCGGGGAGGCGGTCGACCAGACTGGCGAGGAGCATCGCTCCCCGATCGTCCTTGGGGTCGCGACGAATGAAGTCGTCGATCGAGGCGAGGAGAACGTCGGGACTCGTGCGATCCTTCCGAAGCGTGAGCGTTGCCTTGATAAAAGCGGCCTCCTTGAGCAACGCCTCATTCTTGGCGTCGGCGAGGACCCCCGCGACCTCCTTGTCGAGCGCCGCGGCCTTCTTCGGGTCGGTCAGGAACAGGTCCCAGCGACCGGCCATGAGGGTCGCGACCTCCTCATGCTCGGGGTGGGCCCGGTAGAGCTCCAGCGCGAGGTCGCACTTGCGGGTCAGCGCCTTTTGCCGCTTCAGCCGGGCCTCGCGGACCGACCTGGCCGTCTTGCGCTTGGCCGCCCCCGCTTGGGGAATCTCGACGGCCTTGAAGTCCTCGAGGATCTTCTCGGCCGGACGATCCTCGGCGAAGACCGCCCCCGCGACCAAGAACCAGGTGCCCAGCGCGAGCGTGCCGCATTTTCGAGCGAACGGTCCGGCCATCGATCCCTCCGGGAGAGTTTGCGGTCCGATTCGTGGTCGCACCGTGAGAAGTCGCCCGCTCGTCTCCGACCAACCCTCCGGCACGGATGGGATCCAACAATGTTACCGCGTCTTCCCGCCGGAGGCCATTCCGCCCGTCCGCGAGGACCGAGAGTCGACCGCCACCTCAGTAAGGCGTGGCAAGCTTGAACTGGGGATGCGTCGAAAGGAACCGCGCGACGCGATCGGTGCGGGTGAGGGCTTCGGGGAGGAACGCGAGGGCCTGGTCGATGCGTTCGTCGGCCTCGGCGCAACTGAAGCGGAGGAAGCCCTGGCCGGCGGCGCCGAAGGATTCGCCGCCGAGGCAGGCGACGCCGAAGGCGTCGTCGGCGCCTTCGAGGAGGTAGAGGGCCAGGCCGTGCGAGGTGATTCCGAGGCGGTTGCAAACGGCCCGGACGTCGGGGAAGACGTAGAAGGTCCCGACGGGAGGGGCGACGCGGAAGCCGTCGATCTTGGCAAGGCCTTCCGCGAGACGCTCGACCTTGCGGCGGAACCGGCCCATGTAGTCGTCGCGGGTCTCGGCGTCCTGCTCGAGTGCGGCCAGGGCCCCGCGCTGGACGAAGAGTGGACTGCACGAGGACGTGGTGTTGATCAGCTTGCCCATGGCCTCGACGACCTCGGGGTGCGCCACGGCGAAGCCGATCCGCCAGCCGCTCATGCTGTAGGACTTGCTGAAGGTATAGGCGGCGACGGTGTGCTCGAGCATCCCTGGCAGGGCCCCGATCGACTCGTGGCGGCCTTGCCAGACCATGTGGCAATAGGGCTCGTCGGAGAAGACCATGACCTCGGTGCCGCGCACCAAGTCGGCGATCGCCTCGAGGTCGGCCCGGGTCGCGACGCCGCCCGTCGGGTTGTGGGGCGAGTTCAGGAAGATCGCACGGGGCTTAGGATCGTTGGCGAGGAAATCGGCCACGGCCTGGGCGCGAGGGCGGAACTGGTCCTCCGCACGGAGCGGCGACAGGACGGCGCGGGCTCCCCGGCGGTCGAGGTTGGGGACGTACGTCGGGAAGTGCGGGCTGAAGACGAGGACGCCGTCGCCGGGGTCGAGGAGCGCCTCGGCGAAGAACTGCTCGAACGGCTTCGCGCCCGAGGCGACGACGACATGCTCGGCCGAGACGTCGAAGCCGAACTCGGCGTTCACGAACCGGGCGGCGGCGGCCCGGAACTCCAGGAGGCCGAGGCTCGGGCCATAGCCGGTCTGATTTTCCTCGATCGCCTTTATGCCCGCCGCCTTGGCGTGCGGCGGGCTGGGGAAGGGGCTGTCGCCGATCTCGAGCTCGACGACATCCTTCCCCTTCGCCTTGAGCGCCCGGGCCATGGCCAGGACGGTGAAGGCCGTCTCGGCGGTCAGGTTCCGGGCCAGCGTGCTGAGTCTCACCATCGATCCGCCCCCCTCGTCGTGCCCTTCAGAAGACGTCGCCCGCCTCGACGAACGAATGGGAGGCAGGCGCCCGGACGACGTTCCGACGAGCTTACCGCGAGGCGATCGCCTGGGCGAGCGGCTGGATGATCCGAGGGATCACCTTGTTCAGGACGATCTCTTCGCCCACCTCGCGCTGACGGCGGAACGAGTCGAGGAACGACTGCTCGGGGCCCGTCCCCCAGTACTGGCGGACCGTGAAGTAGACGCTGATCTGGTCGTCGGAGGAGAAGTCACCGGTGCGGACCTGGTAGTCGTTCGTCCGGGTCCCGATCGAGAGCCGGCACTGGAGCCGGCATGCCTCGTCGAGGGCGAAGGTCACCGACGGCTCGTAGTTGATCACCCGCCCGCCGGGGATCTCGAGCAGGCCCTCCAACCCCGGGCTGAACCCCAGCGCATCGGCCACCACCTCGTCGTGGTTCCCTTCGTAGTTGAAGTCGAACCCGTACATCACGTCGAGCGCCTCGCAGTCGAGCAGGCTGATCATCAGCAGGTGCGGTGCCAGCTCCAGGACGGTTTCGTGCTGGCGGTACGCATCCTCGGGCGAGTCCGGGTTCACGTGCCCCGAGCACAGCCGCTTCGTCTCGATCGCCAGCCAGCGATAGGCTTCCTGCTCTTTATCCCCCTCCAGGACGAGGTCGCCGCTCTCCCTGGTGTAGAAGTTGCGCAGCTCCGGGAACGCCTTCTTCATCTGCTCGAAATAATGCAGGACCGTGTCGCGGCCCGTCGGAAGCTCCATTTCCGTATTTAGGTGCATATTCACATAAAAGTCGTCGGCGTCTTGAGTGTACCGGTTCATCCGTCTGATCCTGAAAGCTCGTCCACCAGTGCCGGTTCCGGGCGGCCGGAGGACGAGCGGAAGTTCCGTCGTGCGAAGAAACTTCCATTGTACCAGATGCGACGGCAAGGCGGAACCAAGGGCTCCGCGGCGTGGGCCTGTCGCCACTCGGTACCACACTTTGGGAAGATTGGGGAAAGTTACTTCCGGACGAGCCACCCAGAATCGGTTCGAAGGGACTGATGGCTCGACGGCCTTCCCGGCCCCGCTGAGCCTGCGAACCTAACTTCAGGGCCACGACCGACACAGGACGCTCGGCCTGCACCCAAGCCGTAGAAGGAATGCTGGACCACCGCGGCTCGCTCGTGGTAAGAGCAGCAGTAGAGCCGAGACGGGTATCGGGTCCGCCGATGGCCCGCCCGACTCAGAATCCGCGACAGGGAGCAGGCCTCGTGAACATCCTCGTCCTGAACGCCGGATCGAGCAGCCTGAAATTCGGCCTCTTCGGCGCCGACTCGCCCGAGGCGCAGACCTCGGGCGAGGTCGACTGGCACGGCCGCGACGACTCGTCGGAGCTCGTCGTGCGGACGAGCGGAGGTGGCGAACGGCGGACACCCTGCCACGCCAAGGACCACGCTTCGGCCGCGATCGCGGCGCTCGAGGCCCTGAAGTCGGACGGCCGGGAGATGTCGACGATCGAGGCGGTCGGCCATCGGGTCGTCCACGGCGGGCCGACTTTCCGCGAGAGCGTGCGGCTCGACCGGGGCGTGATCGACGCCATCGCCCGGCTCGACGAGTTGGCCCCCCTGCACAACCCGCAAGCGGTCGCGGTGATCGAGGCGATGGTGAAGGCGCGGCCCGAGATCCCGCAGGTTGCGGTGTTCGACACGACGTTCTACGCCGACTTGCCGCGTTCGGCCGCCGTCTACCCCCTCCCTTACGAGTGGCACGAGGACTGGGCCGTGCGCAAGTACGGGTTCCACGGGATCAGCCACGCCTATTGCGCGGGGAGGGCGGCCGAGGTGCTGGGGCGAGACCCGAGCGGGCTCCGCCTCATCTCATGCCACCTCGGCAATGGCTGCTCCGCGACGGCCGTGCGTGGGGGGCGTGCCCTCGACACCACCATGGGTTTCACACCCTTGGACGGCCTGATGATGGGGACGCGTTCGGGCTCCGTCGACCCGGGGCTGCTCCTCCACCTGCTCCAGCGCCGAGGCTTCCACGCCGACCAACTCGACGACGCGCTGAACCATCGCTCGGGCTTGCTCGGCGTTTCGGGCGTGTCTTCCGACTACCGCAAGGTCGAGGCCGCCGCCCGGCAGGGGAACGACCGCGCCCGACTCGCCCTGGAGATCTACGCGGCGCGGGTCCGCTCGGCGATCGGCTCCCTGGCCGCGACCCTCGGCGGCGCCGACGCCTTGATCTTCACCGCCGGCGTCGGCGAGAACTCCGCGGCCCTCCGCGCCTCCGCCTGCGACGGCCTGGCCTTCCTCGGGATCCGGCTCGACCCTGCCAGGAACGCCGAAGGGCCGACCGATCGTGACGTCGCCTTTGCGGACTCTCCGACGCGAATCCTCGTCATCCACACCCGCGAAGAGCTCATGATCGCCCGCGAGACTCGACGCGTCGGGCTCGCCCATTGAGCACAGAATTCCTTCCCTGGGACGATCCCTCACGATCCACCTGATCCGTTTTTTCGTCGATTGTAAGAAGGGGATCGAGAGAGGACGGGACTTCCCAAACTTTCACGCAGCCCTTCGTCTTTTTGGCCTGTGAAGGCGTTGGGCGCAAGGAAAAACCCCGTCGCGAGGCTTGGCCCCTCGCGACGGGGTCTACTAAGGAGAGCAGCATGTCTGTGAAACCGCAAAGGACATGCCAAACCCTGGGTTGCCCAGGCCCTCGTCGCGGCGACGACATTGCCGCAAGCGGATCGGCCGGGTTGTACCGAGAAGCGGGATCCTCTCGAGTTCACGCGATTCGAGGATTGCACGACTCGTCGCATTCGATTCAAACGGACTTCGCCTCATGAGGCAGGCGATCCTATCCACAGATGACGCCGATCGCCGCAGATGAAAATTCAATCTCAGAAGACTCTCATCTGCGGCGATCGGCGTCATCTGTGGGTAGCTTTCGACTTCCTTCTTATCCCTTCTCCACCCATCTCGGTCAGTCGAGCCGGCGGATGCGGATGTTGCGGAAGGCGACGGGGCCGTGGTCGCCCTGGAAGAGGATCGGGCCGGGGCGGTCGGGGCCGTCGAGGCCGGAGCGAGTGCCGCCGTAGCCGAAGTGGCCGAAGTACTTGCCGTCCTTCTCCTCGAGGTGGACGCGAAGCGCCGAGGGTCTGCCAGGATTCTCGGCCGTCAGGCGTTCGAAGGCGGCCTTGTCGGTCTCGCCGAAGCGGACGTCCTTGTCGCGGTAGACCACCCGGCCGTTCCAGGTCAGCGAGAGTTTTTTACCCTTCATGGTGATGTCGTAAGTCTGCCACTCGCCGGGGGCCTTGGCGAGGTTCTCGGCGGGCTTCGCACGCTCGTAGAGGGAGCCGCAGTCGTGGAATGCGGGCGTCTTGACGCCGAAGCTGTCGAAGATCTGGATCTCGAAGAGGCCCCGGTTGTAGACGCCCGAGTTGCTCCCCTTGGGGACGGTGAACTCCAGGTGCAGCTCGTAGTCGTCGAAGTCGGCCGAGGTCATGATGTCGGAGCTCCGGCCGTCCCCGCCGCAGAGGAGGGCCGCGTCGGGTCCGCCCCCCTTGCCGACCGGCACGAGCTTCGCCGCGTCGGAAGGGTCGACGGCCACGTTGTCGCAGACGACCCAAAGGTTCTTCGCGGCCGGGTTCCGGAACTTCCAGCCGGAGAGGTCCTTCCCGTTGAAGAGGGAGATCCACGGCTCCTCGGCCCGCGTCGACGACGCGAGGGCGAGTGTCAGGGCCGAGGTCGAGAGCAACGCGACGAGCAGGGGTCGTGGACGCAGGGTTTTCATGGCGAGGGGCTCCGAGAGAGTCTGTCCGTCGAGGACTCGGCCCCAGGATAGCAGGGCGGTCAGGGGGAACCGAGGGGGCGTTGGAGACTCCCCGACCGCGGACCATCGCCGTCTCGCATCGGGTCGGGGACTGCGGATAAGATGGGGGACCGGTCTCCGTTCTCGACGGCCCCCGCCAAGGGTGGCCCGAGGACATCGCGGGGGGCGTGATGAAGTATCAGTACCTGGCGACTCGAGGGGCGATCAACGAGGCGAGGACCGGCCCCGCTGCGCCGGCGCCGGCCCAGCCCCCGCTGCCTCCGTCGATGATGCCGCCACCATCGTTGACGAGTCTGGGGCGAGGGCCATCTTGGCGAGGTCAGCGCGTCCCCACGGACGTCCTCGCGCTCTTGCCCGAGTCGTTCGTGAGGGAGTACCGGGTCGTCCCAGTCTCGGCCCAGGGCGAGGTCCTCACGGTCGCGACCACGGATATCCAGAACGTCGCGCTGAGCGATCGGCTCTCGGCGCTGACGGCACGCAGGATCCGGCTCGCCCAGGCCACTCGCGAAGAGATCGACGCATTCATCGCCCTCCATTACACCGGCCCGGCCACGGAGTCGGAGAGCGTCGACTCGCTGTTGCAGGAGTTTGACTTCGACGACCAGCCGTTCGGGGCGACCCTCGCACCGGCCCCCGCAATGGCCGCACCCCGCGGACACGCAAGAATCGGCGGAGCCTTGCGAAAGAGTGTGGCGGCGGAGCCCACATGGGCCGCGAGAGCCCGCCAGGAAGCCGTCGCGGAGGCGAAAGCGGCCCCCGGTCTTGATCTGACGCATTCTGATGGAGGAGGCCTCGGCGTGTTCACGTATGTCGTGGAAGAAGGCCAGCGCGTCCTCATGAAGCGGTCGAACGGGACGATGGACGTGGTCGTCGGGCCGAAGCGCGTCTGGCGGGGGCGGAACCGATTCCAGTCCATGCCGCATTTCGTCGCCCACCCCGGCGAATACCTGATCGTCCGCTACCGAGACGGCCGCCAGGAGCACCTCCCGGGGCCGTCCGAGGTCTGGTTCGACGCCCGAGTCCACCAGGAGGTCACCGCCCAGGATGCCCTCCAGATCGCCGCCAAGGAGGCCGTGGTCGTCTACAGCAGCAAGGAGGGGACGGCCGCCGTCCAGCGCCGGATCGAGTACGGGCCGACGCTGTTCATGCCCAGGCCCGGCGAGTGGCTCCACACGTTCGCCTGGCACTCCTCCGAAGGGGGCTCGCAAGGGGCCCGCAAGCAGGCTCGTGGGCTGGTCTTCCAGAAGCTCTGGCTGATGCCCGACCAGATGTACCACGACGTCCATGACGTCCGCACGGCCGACGACGCCGTGCTCACGATCCGCCTGATGATCTTCTTCGAGTTGACGGACATCGACCGGATGCTCGAGGCGACCCACGACCCGATCGGCGACTTCGTCAACGCCGCGACCTCCGACGTCGTCGACTTCACCGGCCGGCACGACTTCGAGTCGTTCAAGCGGAACACCGACAAGCTCAACGAGCTCGAGACGTACCGCCAGCTCACCGGCCGGGGGGGCCAGTGCGGATACCGGATCACCAAGGTCGTCTACCGAGGCTACGGCGCACCGGACCGGCTCCAGCAGATGCACGACCAGGCGATTGAGGCGAGGACTCGGCTCCAACTCGACCGCGCGACCGAGCAACAGGCCCAGGACCTCGAGAGCTTCCGACTCGAGAGCCAGCTCTTCCGCGCCGGGAAGCGTCGGGGCGAGCAGTCGAGCGAGGTCGAGCACGAGGCCGGGCTCGCACGCCTCCGCCAGGAAGCCGAGCTCCGCGACCGGGAGGCCCGGACCGCCTTCGATCGGCAACAGGCCAAGCTCGACGCCGAGGTGCGAAGCCGGATCCAGGAAGAACGCGACACCCAGATGCGCGCCCACCTCGACGCCTTGCGGGCCCTCGGCGTCGACCTGACCGCCTACCTGACCCAGTCCCGCGCCGATCGCGTCATCGAGCTCCGAGGCCCCCAAGGGGTCACCCACCTGCACCTCGACTCGGCCCAGCGGTCGAATGGGACGCCGGTCGACCCTTCCTGACGCGAGTCAAACGCGAGTCGTGCCGTTCTCGGGGTGGCGGAGGCGGATGGGGGGGAGGCTGTCGGGTTGGACGTGGGGGTCGGCGAAGATCCGGGCCCGGTGCCGGGTGAAGTCGACCTTGGACTGGATCGGGAAGGTCGAGCCGTCTCGGGCGGCGGGGAACTGGGCGACGATCTGGCCGTCGTCGACCGAAAGCGGCACGGTCCTCGGGTGCGTCACCAGGGCCGTCGGGGGGATCTCGGCGCCGGCCGGCTCGGTCCGGAAGGTCAGCGACCAAGGACGGCCGGGGAAGCTCGGGCGGCGGAAGTCGTAAGACACCGTGACTTCAGGGTGGGGCCCCGGGACGACGATCCGCGCCGTCGGGTCGAGGCCCGGCGAGGTCAGCGTCTCGCCCGACACCTGGGCCGTGCTATACACCCGGATGTGCCACGGCCCCTCCTGATTCAAGGGGAGGTTCAGGGTGTAGTGCCCGAGCCGGCTGTACTCGGCCTCGTGGACGACCGTACGCACCGCCTTGGGGTCAAGCGGCCCGATCGGCGGCGCGCCCGCGCGGGCGATAATCCACGACTGCGCCCCTTGCGGGCTCCAGCGCCAGCGCATCAGGACCCGCCCGTGGCCGATCCGGTTGGCGCGGAGGTCGGACGGGTCGGGGACGCACGAGTAGACGACGCCGTGTCCGACCGTCAACATCCCCGCCGTCGCGAGCAAGGGCGTATAGTGGCAGAGACCGGACGCGGGAGGCTCGGCGTCGTACGCCCGCTCCGGCCCGTTGGCCTCGAGCCAGTGGCCCCCCAGACTCTCGGCCTCGGAGACCCTCAGGCGATGGCCGGGCGCGTGGGGCAGGGGGGACGGGGTGCGGAGGATCCGGACCATCCCCCGGCTCGGTTCGATCCAGTCGAGGCGGACCCGGCCGTCGGGATCCTGCAAGAGCGTCGGCGAGGCCAGGACCTGGGTGGGAGGATGCGGTTGCGCCGAGACGAAGACCCCGCGGGCGGCCCGGCGTGGGCCTTCGGCGGTGGCGTAGGTGGCGAAGAGGCCGTAGTGGTAGACCCGGTCGTTCTCGAGCCCTCGGTCGTGCAGGCGGTCGCGGAGCGCCTCGACCCGTTCGCCGTCGAGCGGGCCAGTCGGGGCCAAGCCGACCTTGCGCACGACCCGCACGTCGGCGGCCTGCTCGGGGACACTCCACACGATCGAGACCTCGCGGTCCCCCGCCTCGACGCGCACGTCCGCCACCGACGCGAGCAAGAGAATCGGGGCGGCCGAGGTTGCGGCGATGGACTCGACCGATCCCCGCTTCGACACGACCGCGTAGCCGATGGTCCCGCCCGCGACGACGTCGCGATCCTCGTACTCGGTCGCGGAGACCTCGGCGATCCTCACGCCGTCGGCGAGGTGGAGGACCGGCCCCCCCGTCTTGCGGACGATCACGAACGAGACCGGCCCGAGGCCGTCTGGAGCGGGAGGTGCCCAGCGGAGCCGGACGCGGCCGGCTTCGAACTCGACGACGAGATCGGTCGGATGATCGGGAGGGCAGCGTTTGAGCTCGTCGAGGGCTTCGGTCAGGTCCGCGACCTGGGCAAGCCCCTGGCGGAAGAACCCTCGCGCGGCCTTCGGGTCGGTCGCGATGACCGCTCGCCCTCGGGCGACGGCGGCCCTGGCCTCGCGGAGCACGCGCCTTGTTTCGTCTCGGGCGGCGCGGACCTCGGGGTGATCGGGCGGGACGAGGCGTTCCCAGGCCTCGATCACCTTGCCCGCCGCGACCCAGTGCCCCGACGCGCGGGCCGACTCCCAGGCCGTCCGCGCCCGGTCGAGCTCCTCGCGATGCTGGCGGACCTTCTCCAGGGCCTTCCGCGTGCCGACGTGCTTCGGCGCGAAGTCCTGGATCCGCTCGAGGTGTGCCTGGGCCGCGTCGAGGTCGCGGGCCCGGAACGCCTGCTGCGCGGCCTCGAACCGCCGGACCAACGGCTCGACCTGCTCCAGCGGGAACCCGCAAAGGCACCGGGGCTCATCCACCCAGCGCGACTTGTGGCAGATCGGGCAGTCCCACCGGAGCGGGGCCCGGCAGTGCTTGCACTCGGGCTTCGTGGCGCGCGAGACGATGCCGAAATCCGTGACCCCCGCACAGTTCCTGCACCGCAAGAGCCGGGGCGGCCCCGACGTCGCGATGGGAGCCGCGAGACCGACGTCGCGCGAAACACCGAGAGTCCGGCAGGCCCGGGCAATCAGTCGATCGACGCGATCGGCCGCGATCCCGAGCGCGGCCGCCTCATCGAGCAGGGCCGACCTTGTCCCCGGGTCGAGCCGGGTCAATCCTCGCAGCGCGAAAGAGATCGACTCGCCGAGCTCGTCCTCCGCCTCGGCGAGGAGCGTCCGATCGTATCGACCTCGGGCTGCGGTCGTCGTCAGGTGCGACTGCGCGTGCGAGACCAACTCGAGCCACGCCGTCTTCTCGGCGGTGACCTGCGCCTTCTGCATCCATCGCCTGCGCTCGGCGTCGGCCTTCGCGGCGATCTCCGAAGTTGGCGCATCGCGGGTCAGGCCGAGGGCGTCATACAGGTCGCGGCGGCGGAGGTGCTCGAGGGTCACGCGGATCTGGCGCCTCATCGCCGGGTCGAGCACGTCGGCGGGGGGATCGGGGATGTCCTCCTCGGCCGGGGCCTCGGCCTTGGGGGGGATCGGTTCGGCGAGCCGGTCGAGGTCGTCGTGCGTCAGCCCGATCGCGACGGCCTGCTCGCGGAGGAGCGTCCGGTCCGCGACCGTCAGCCCCCCCTTCGCGGCCCGGAGCCGCACGAGCCTCTGCAGCGCGTCGAGCTTCCGGTCCCGCTCCACCCTCTTCGCGGCCGCAAGCTCGGCGTCATACGCCGCCTTCGCCTCGGGCGAGCCCAGCAAGGCCTGCCGCATCGCCGGGATCTGGTCCAGGCGCGACTGGTACGTATGCTTGTTCTTCGGATTCCTCGTCCCCGACGACCAGGTCGGCTGACTTCGCGCCAGCGCCGCCTCGATCGACTCCCGGTCGTCCTCCGGCTCCACGCCCAACATCGCGTAATAATCGGGAACCATCGTCCGCTACGCGTCCCCCACCCCAGCGCAATTCATCCACGAAAATCCACGCCGTCCCGAAACCCGGTTTCTGCTGAAAAACTGGGTTTCGGGAGAGCCCCTCACCCTCCTCTGAGATTTTCGCGGAGATCTGGGCAAGAGTCCAGCGGTTCGGCGCGAAGCTCTCGGGTTTCCCCGACGAGCCGACGCACGCCACGGCCCCAGCCCGATCCACCACCGGGTCTACCCGATGGACAACTTGTCGGAGTTGGTCTCGATCAACGGGAGGCCGATGACGGAATGGCTCGAAACGCTCGGGAGATACGCCTCGGCCGAGCGTCCTTATATGACCGGGGCTCTGCTCGAGGCCGGGTTTGCAAACCGGCTGTGGTTCGCCATCGGCCGGGTCGACACGTTCCGGCTGGGCGTGAAGTTGGGAGACGGGGCCGTCCGCGAGCTCGAAGTCACCGCCGCACCGGCGGGAGAAATCTCGGCGGCAGCGAACAAGATGGACGGCTCGCGCGAGTTCCGATGGCTCTCGGACGGGGTTGCGTACATGCGGCCGGGAGTCTTCTTCAACCTCGTCGATAACCGCATCGACATGGATACGACGAAGTTTTCCGAATTCCTCGACGGGGCTTTTCGGGAAATGATCGCTAAGAAGGCGCGTGACCTGATCATCGACCTGCGCGACGACCCCGGTGGGGACAACTCGTTCAGCGACCTCCTCATCGCGCGGCTCGCCGAGAAACCTTCGCGGTTCTGCTCCGTCTTCCGGATGAAGATGAGCCGCCAGACGCGCGCCTCGATCGAAGAATCGGCCGCGAGGGCCAAGAACGATCCCAAGCAATTGGAGGCGCTGGCCCCTCTGGTGGAAGCGACTCGGACGCACAAGGACGGCGAACGGTTCGAATTGCCGCCGACCCAAGTGCGTCCCCAGCGGGATCCCAACTTCCGCGCGAAGGTTTACGTTCCGGTGAACCGGCACAGCGACTCGATGTCGACGTGCCTCGCGGCCCAACTCCAGGACGACGGGATCGCGAAGGTCCTCGGCGAAGAGACGTCCGACCTCCCCACGAGCTTCGCCGCCATCGTCAGCTTCACGCTCCCCAACACCAAGGTCGTCGTCTCGTACCCCAAAGCCCACTTCGTCCGCCCGAACGGTGACCAGACCATCGTCGGCGTCGTCCCCGACTTCGCCATCAAGACCCCGACCGCCCCTCCGAAAGAAGAACTCGTGCTGGCGGAGGCCGTCGCGTACCTCCGGACTCAACGCTGATCTGCCCGGCCGTCGTCCACGGCGGTGAACGAACTCCAAGGCGATGTGTTCGAGGCCAGGACAGCGCGGGGAGCCAGGTTCGGACGGTCGCGACGATCGGCTCGCCCACGGCGTGGGCATCCGGCGCGTCGCCAAGCGCGAGGCAAGGCCTCTCCTAGGTCCATGCATGGGAGGTGATCAACAATCCCCGCAAGACGAACCGGGCGGCTTCATTGCAGCCCGCGAGGCTTCATGACGACATCGCCGACCTCGGTGGTTTGGCCGGCGGAGACGGTGAAGTCGACGTAGCCGTGGGCTCGACCTTCGACGGCCAACGCCCGGTAGGTCGCGCCGGGGATCAGGGCGGGGAAGGTGACGCGGCCTTCGTTGTCGGTGCGGAGTGCCTTGTGGCGGGCTCGGTCGAGGTTCACACTGTAAATAGCCGAGGCCCCCAGCTTGTTGCTCGGCGGGACGTTGGGGACGCCGGGCTCAACGATGAGTTCCAGGGTCATCATCACACCGTCGGCGAAGAGGGGGCGGCCCGCGACCGGCTCGCCGTGCTCGTACAGGAACCGTACCCGGGCCGAGCCGCAGGGTTCGAGTTGGACCACGGGGGGTTCGCCGGAGGCTTTGACGCGGAGCTCCGCGCGGGCGCCGAGGGCATGCTCGCGGTCGAGGATGTAGACCGTGACCGGTTGGTCGGGGTCCTGGCCGGGGATTTTGAGGAAACCGTCGCGGATCGGCTGCGATTGTTGCCCATTGTGGAGGCCCACCGTGAGCCCCGTCGGGCAGACCAGCACCGCGTTTGCCACGGGGACGCCGGCCGTGTCAACCACCCGCGCGTCAAGGACACGACCACGACGAAGCGTCATCTCCACCTGCTCGACGTTCGCTTCCCCAGTCGGTTGGTCGGCCTTCGGGTCGAGAGCCGTCGGGAGATTGGCATTCAAGTGGACCATCACGTGCGGATAGAGCCGAACACCACCGGGCTCTCTTTTTCCGAGCAAGCCGGTGTTCGTCTCGAGGGTGATATAGTCCGTGCTCGAGGCGATAGCCAGCAATGTGCCCGGGCCCGGCGGGACGACGAGCGAGAACGTGCCGTCGGGGCCGGTCAGTGCGTTGCCAAGACTGGCCCCGATTGCCAAATACTCAACACGGAAATACTTGTTATCAACCTGCTGTTGCCGATACTCGATGGCGACGCCTCCCACCGGCTTGTTCGCCGACGCCTCGATCACCCGCCCGAGGATGATGACTCCGCGCGTGAGTTTCACCTCGACGGACCGGCCGAGTTCTCTGGTCGCATTGACGGTCATCCGCGACGGGAGGTAGCTGGATCCGGCCGGGGCGAAGGCGAGCAGGGAACCACGGTCGCCCGGCGGGGCGACGAACGAGAAGGTTCCATCGGCATCGGAACGAACTTCGGCCGATCCCTGCGACGCCTGGTCGGCCTGAAGGATGACCGTCGCCCCCGCGATCGGCTGGCCTGTGTCCGAGTCGAGGACGCGGCCGGCAAGCGTGCGGCCGGGGGCGAGGACCAGCGTCGCGGGCAGGGAGTTTTCGCCGGTGACGACCGTAAAGCGCTCGCGAGCAAAGCGGTCGTCTGCAACGTCCACGATCGCGGCCATATTCCGGCCAAGCCCGTGCAGGGTCGAGCGACCGTCGTTGTCGGACGGGAAAGGACCCGGCCAGACGGCCGCAGTGATGAGGGGCGGTTCGGGATATCGCTGGCGCGCGGTGATCGGGGTCGGGGGAGCGTCGAGAAGGTGCACGACGCGAATGGAGACGCCGGCGACCGGCTTCCCTTGCAGGTCGATCAACCGGATGGGTATCGGCTGCTCGGGCTTCAGCCTCAACTCCAGTGTTTCCGGCTTCGCCGCAACGGCCGGGAGCACAGCGCGGATGAACGCGTAGCCGGGCGCCGCGGCGTGGACGTACCTTTGCGCTCGGTCTCCGGGATTGCGTGCGGGCGGCGTGAGCTCGAATCGGCCGGCGGTGTCGGTGGTCGCCTGCGAGGGGATCACGATGCGGGAAAGAGGGCCGCCCCTCGGGACGTTCACCGATGTCACGAAGGCGACCTTGGCGTTGGCAATGGGCTTGCCATCGGGGTCGAGTATGCGTCCCCTGATCTTCGCATCCGAGGCCGGGGCCGAGGGAGCCACGGGAGGCGTCTCGCTTCGAGCCGAGGTCGGGCCGGATGCAGCCGGTGATTGACCCGGAGCCGGCTCGTCGGACGCGGGCGCTCGTTGTGTCGTGAGGCCGACCGCCGCCAGGGTCAGGATCGCTGCATAGGTTGCCAGCTTGAGAATCGGCATCCAGAAGGAATGACGAAGCACGGCGTTCGCCGCCAAAACCGACGAGCTCAGGGGAGCACTCCCCGCCGCGAATCGGCAGGCGGCCTGGGCGGTCAACCGGAGAAGCTCGGCGGAAAGCGAAGTCGTATCGGAGACGCCCAGGGACGTCAGCACGGCCGCGGGCGCCACTCCTCGGCGAGCCAACCGCGAGCGGAGCAAGTCGCGGGCCCTGGAGATCCGGGCGCTCACGGTGCCGAGGGGGCACCTCAATCTTCGCGCGATCTCGTCCTGCGTCCGACCTTCGAGGTAGTGGAGCACGACGGAAACGCGATAGTGTTCGGGCAAGCGCGCGATCTCCTCGTGGAGGATGGCATTCTCTTCATGGGCAATCAGGGTGTTCCCTTGCCGATCAAATGCAGGATCTCGCCCCTGGGCCAAACCGAGCTCACGCTCGCGACGACGGCGGAGCGTGGCGCGTGATCTCGACTTCCGAGCGACCTGGTAGGCCACGCCGTGGAGCCAGCAACCGAGCGACTCGGGATCGCGGAGCGGAGCCTTGCGGGCGAGGACGAGGAAGGTGGCTTGCATGGCATCCTCGGCGTCGTGACGATTGTCCAGGAGGGCGCGGCAGACCTGGAACACCATGCCTCCGTGCCGGAGCACCAGTGCTTGAAACGCCGCCTCCTCGCGGCGCGTGACGAAACGGTCGAGCAATTGAGCATCGGTGAGCGCGGCAAGGTTTCCGTCGTTGAACAGGACCTCGAGCCGGCTCTGAACGGTCCTGGAACACTCGCTTCGCATGACGACGCTCCCTTGGGAGATTCCTCCGACCGCTTTGTCGTCTTACTTCTCCGAAGTCGCCGGGATCTTGCAAACTTTCCTTTCTCCTTACGGAGAAAGCCCTCGCCCTGCAACGACGACGGAGCACAGCCTCCCTACCGGATCCCTTGAGGTCCGGTTAGAGAGGATCACGATCGGGTTGCGTCCACCAGATGCCTCCTTCGGAATGACTTTTACAAGCCCGAAGCGCAAGCGAGTGAATCCGATCGCAAGAATTCGACGAAGATTCACTCGCTTGCGCTTCGGGCTTGTATCAAAGAGGAGCGACCCGGACGTTAACCGCTGTAGGGCAGGGGGGGCCAGGTTCGTGCGGTCGAGGCGATGCGTTCGGCCACGGCGATGTCATCGGGTGTGTCGCCGAGCGCGAGGGAGAGGACCGCGCGGACGGAGCCGGCGGGGTCGCGGAGCGGGACAGCCACAGATCGGGAGGCGCCGAAGGCGCGGATCCAGTAGCCGGAACCGGAGTCGGCGGGAAGGTCGCGGGCCAGGGAGACGGCCACTTCGCCCGTGAGGGCCGCCCGGACGATGCCCAGATTGGCTTGGGAAAGGGGGACGGATCGGGTGGCCTCGGCGAAGCCCCGCGCGACTTGTTCGGGGAGGTCGGAGGCGGGGGAAAAGGCGAGTTGTTCGAGGTGATCCCCCGCGAGCCGCCAGTAGCCCGCGGCGCTGGCATTGAGCTCGGCCCGCAGGAGGTCGAGGCGACGCACCGCGGAAACGTCGGAGAATGAGTTCATCACGGCAACTCTGCGGAGAGGTGTCGGCCGTTCTGCGAGCGCGACATCGGCATTGACCACGTCAGAAATCCGGTTGGCTCAAGGGACGAGATCGGTGCTGTCACACGCGTCGGCTGTGTGGTGTCGCTCCTGCGTAATCTGGGTAGCACCGGTTGCTCCAACCGGTGCTACCCTTGATCCGCCACGTCCAGCACCGATTTTGCCCCTTGAGCCAACCGGGTTTCGGGGCAAACGTTCAAACGATCTTGAGCATCTCGACGTCGAACACCAGCGTGGCGTTCGGCGGGATGGCGCCGCCGGCGCCTCGGGAGCCGTAGCCTTCTTCTGGGGGGATGGTCAGGGTGCGTCGGCCGCCGACCTGCATACCGGCGACGCCGACGTCCCAGCCTCGGATGACGCGCCCTTGGCCGAGGGTGAACTGGAACGGGTCGTTGCGGTCGCGCGAGCTGTCGAACTTGGAGCCGTTGGTCAGCGTGCCCGTGTAGTGGACCGTGACGATGTCGCCCGCCTTGGCCTCGGGACCGGTCCCGACCTTGATGTCCTTGATCAGCGTGTTGAAGTCGGCCATGGCCGTCCCTTTCCGTCGCGACGTGGAGAGGAGGGCGGGCCGCGGCGGAGGATGTCTCGGCGCGGGCTCCGACCCGAATGCCGACATGGTAACCCCTCACACGCGAGGCGGGCAACCCGACGACGGACTCGGGCGTCGCCCGCAGGACAGGTCGGTTGCGGAATCCACCCCCGAGGGGATAATCTGGGCCGGGCCAAGCGCAGGAGTTCTTGAATGCGAGGAACTCTTCTCGGCGCCTCGAGGCCCGTCAATCGTCCGACGGAACTGGACCTCTTCGAACGACCGGGGTGAGAATCATGCCGAATTCGGTGAAAGTGACCGTGACCGAGCGCGAAGGCCGCCAGTATGCCTCGACCGGGTCGTCGTGGGAGCCCGTCATCGGCTACTCGCGGGCGGTCCGGGCCGGCAACGCGATCTTCGTCACGGGGACGGTGGGCATCGAGCCCGACGGCACGTTCGCCCCTTCGATGAAGGCCCAGGCGCAGAGGGCCCTGACGATCCTCAGGGCCGCCATCGAGGCGCTCGGCGGCACGATGGCGGACGTCGTCCGGACCCGCATTTATGTCTCCGACATCGCCCGATGGCAGGAAGTCGGCGAGGCCCACGGCGAGGTCTTCGGCTCGATCCGCCCCGCCACGACCATGGTCGAAGTCGCCCGCTTGATCGACGACGCCGCCCTCGTCGAGATCGAGGCCGACGCGATCGTCCTGGGTTGAACGGCCCCGAAACCCGGTCTTTTCTTCAAGACCGGGTTTCTAACGACGTCGAAACCGAGCACCCTCTCGGAACAGCAACACCTTATCCCACAGAAACCCGGTGTTGAAGAAAGCACCGGGTTTCGAGAGAGGGACTCACGTCCTGAGGACGTTCGTGATGCTGGTCGTCATGATCGAGCCCCGGAAGGTCGCGCCGAAGGAGCCGGCACCGGTCGAGCCGCCGGGGAGCTTGCCGCCGGGGCGGTAGGAGATCTGGACCGTCCCCTGGCCGGTGGCGCCGCTGAAGGTGCCGCCGCTGGAGCCGTCGACCGTCCAGGTGAACCGCGTCGGGCGGCCGGCGCGGTCGACGGAGTGGCCGTCGCTCTGGAGGTCGAGGACGAGGAGGTTGCCGCTGTTCGAGACGTTCTTGACGATCAACGCGGCGGTCCCTGGGGTCGGGTTGGCCGGGTCCTTGGGGGTGTAGAAGGCCATCTGGAGATCGCCGTGGAGGAAGGCGTTGGAGTTGCCCCCTCCCTTGAGGAAGGTCTGCGAAGCCTCGTCGGTGAACCGGCCTCGGCCGGTCACATAAGAGCCCGCGAACCTGGCGGAGAACGCCTCGCGCAACTGTTCGTGGCGCGTGGGGACCTGGGCGACGTCCGCGGCCTGCTGCGTCGAAGGCGCGAGCGATGCGACGATGCTCGCCCCGGTCGAGCCGGCGAGGAGGGTGGGCGCGGTCGGGAGGTCGCGCGACTCGAGCCGCTCGACCCGAGGCCCGGGCCTCCGGGCGGCTTTGCGATCGTTTCCGATCTCCATCCGTAGAGAACTCCTTTCGCGCGTCCTCATCAAGGCAGGACACGGACCCCGACGGCCGTGTTCAGGTCGAGCATGCTCCGCCGGTGTCGCACCAACGAATCGCGGTACTGGCGGACCACCTCGTTGTAATCCTTCTGCGCCTCGAGATACTCGATGGCGCTGGTCTCTCCCCCCTGGAACCGCCGGAAGGCGGAGTCGCGCACCCGTCGGGACGCGGGGATGATCTCGCGCTCGAGGTCGAGCATCGCCTCGTGGCTGAGTTGGAACTCGCGGACCGCCTCGTCGACCTCGTCGGCGACCTCGCGCTCGGCGTCGGCGAGCTCGACGCGGGTCTGAGATGCGTTGATGTGGCTGCGATGGATATTGCCCTGGTTCCGGTTGTAGACCGGCAGCGGAACGGTCACGCCGAGGGCCCACGAGGTCGGGCTTTTGAGGCCGTAGGGGCGATTGTCCTGGAATGTGTAGGGCTGGGCCAGGATATAAACATCCGAGAATCGATTGGCGTGCGCCAGCCGGACGTCGGCGTCGGCCCGCTGGACACCGAGCCGCATGGCGATCAGGTCGGGCCGGGACTCGAGCGCGGTGCGGATCAGGTCATCGGCCTGTCGGGGGAGTTCCCTGGCGTCGCGCAAGGTGCCCTGCACGCGGAGCGACGCGGCGTCGGCGCGGGGGATGTTGAGCTGCTGGGCGAGGACCCGAGTCGTCCGCCCGAGGGCCTGGGTCGACGCCCGGACCTGGAGCCGGGCCTGCTCGACCTGAGAACGGATCGCGTCGGTGGTCGCCTCGGTGACCTGGCCTCGCTTCAGGAGGTCGCGGTTCAGGTCGAGCAGCCGGGCGATGCCTTCGAGGTACTTCTTGCTGTAGCGCAAAGTCTCTTCGGCGGCGGCGACGTCGACATAGGCGGTGTAGAGGTTGTCGACCTGGAGTCGGACGGCGTCCTGGAGTTGGGCCTCGGTCACGCGCTTGGCCTTCTCGGCCACCAGGGTCCGGGCCTTCCGCTTGCGCGTCACGTCGAGCGGGTAGGTGATGTTGACGTCGTACTGCGCAGGGCCGCCGGCGTTGCTCCGGGTGTAGTGTCCGTAGGGCTGGAGTTGGGTGTCGGCGTAGAAGATCGGGTTCGCGCGGAGACTGGCCGTCAGGAGGTCGGCCTCGGCGAGCGGGATCTCGTGGCGCAGGGCGATGAGCTTGAGGTTCTGGCGGATCAGTTGGTCGATCGCCATGTCGAGAGTCATGCCGCCGGGAGTCGGCGGCGAGTCCGAGGCACTCGGGATCTCGAGCTCACCATAGCGGGGGACCGAGGCCGGCTCGAGGACCTGCGGGCGGAACCGTGCCGGGGGCTCGCCGTTCGGCCGGACGGTCGGGTTCAGGCCCCCGACCGGCGCCCGGCTCCCCGACGGCCCGAGCCGTCCGCTGAGCGGTTGGTTTTCCTCGGCGCCCGGCCCCGCGTCCGCGCCCGAGATCCCCGCCGAGCCGAGGTGGGGCCCCAGTCGTCCCCGTCCTTCGGAGACGCCAGGGGGCGGCGAGACGTCGACGGAAGGGCCTTGCGCATAGGCGCCGGCATCGACCAGGGCGATGGCAAGCCAGAGCGCCGGGATCGACCACGGGGCGCCTCGCCCTCGGGCCGGTTTCGTGCGAACTCCCATCCTTGGTCACCCCTTATCCTCTTCCCAACGCTCACACCCGCCCCCGACCCTCCTGGTCGAGATGGCTCGTCGATCGTAGGTCGTCGGGAAGGTCCCGTTGGGTGGGCATCGCCCACCGACCCTTCCGTCATCTATGGTGGGCAGTGCCCACCCTACAAAACTTGAGGGACATTCACTCGCTTGCGCTTCGGGCTTGTATTCGAAGAAATATGATTTCGTCGACCGCCCGTCAGTCCACGCCCGGCCCTTCGGGGGAGACGGGACCGCCGGTCTGCGAAGTTCTCAAATCGTCATAAATCTGGGCGAGGATGAGCGCACCCACCGAGACGACGGCTTCTCCCGCCTTGACCCCGTGGGTGATGACCGCATGGTCGTCCTTCTCTTGCGCAACCCCGACTTCCCGACGTTCGAACCGGTCGGGTTCATGGCTCGTCCGGACGAAGGCGTAATAACGTCCCTCCTCGACGACCAACGCGGTCCTGGGGATCACCGTCTGGCCGGGCGCGGGGGGGATCTCGAGCATGCCCCGGACGAGCATGTCGGACTTGAGCCGATTCTGGGGATTGGGGATCGAGGTCCGCACGCGCACGGCGTGGGTGTCGGGGTCGACGCGGTTGGAGATGTACTCCACCTTCCCCTGGAGCGTCTTCTCGAGGAACGGGAAGCGGATCTCCCAGGACTGGCCGAGCACGACCAAATCGAGGTCGCTCTCGAATACGTTGCCCCAGACCCAGAGCTTGTCCAGCGGAGCGATGACGAGCAGGGTATCGTTCTCGTCGTAGAGGTTGCCGGGGACCACGTCGCGCTCGATCACGAAGCCGTCGGACGGGGAGCGGATGGTCATCCGGGCCTTCTGGGCCCCCGACTCTTCCGTGACCCGCTCGACGTCCTCGTCGCTGAGGCCGAAGACGTGGAGCTTGTCGCGCGCGACCTCGTATTCGCGCCGACTCTTCATCTCGTTGTTCCGGGTCTCCTCGAAGAGCTGCTGGGAGATCGCCTTGGTGCCGACCAGGGCCTCGCGGGCTTCGAGGAGCTTCTTGTCGTAGATCCACTGGATCCGCTCGATGTCGTAGGCGCTCTTGGCCTCGGCGAGGTCGGTGCTGTAGAGGTCGATGAGGACGTCGCGCTTCTTCACGGTCTGGCCGACGGTGGCGTGGACCTTGTCGACACGCCCCTTGAACATGGGGCGGACCTTGGTCAGCGTGTCGGTGATGTACTCGGTCCTGCCGAGGAGCTCGAGGCGGATCGGGTCGGTCTGGGCCTTGACCTCGACGGCCTGGACGCCCATCGACGATTCGGCCTTCGTGGTGAGGGTGATCAGCCCGTCCCAAGGGGGCCGGGGCCCCTCCGGGCTGTGGATGGTCGGCGGGATGGGCCGGGCGGCCTTGGACCCCGAGACCACCCGCAGCACCTCCTGGACCTGATCCGGGTACTTCCACGCGGCGTACGACGCGCCGGCGACCAGGGCGAGGGTGAAGACCAGTTTGACCAACACGGAAAGCAACCTCCGCTTCGGCCGCCCCTGGGGACGTCCGTTGGCCGTGGAGTGGCTTTCGGCGTGTTCCGGCCTGGTGGCCGTGGCGGCTTCCGATCGCGACATGGTCATGGAGTCCTCACTGTTCGACGTCGGTGCGGGGGCCGCGGGCGGGGAAGTACGTATAAAGGATCGGGATCAGGAACTGCGGCAGGAGCATCGCCGCGAGCATCCCCCCCACGACGACGATCGCCAGGGGTTTCTGCGCCTGCGAGCCGACCGAGTCCGCCAGCGCCGCGGGCAAGAGCCCGAGGATCGCCGTCAGCGAGATCATCACGACCGGCCGGAGCAGGGTCTCCGAGCCCACCTCGACGGTCTCTCGCACGGGCACCCCCTCGGCCCGCATGCGGTTGAAGTCGTTGACGAGGAGGACCCCGTTCTGCACCACCACCCCGAAGATCGAGATGAACCCGACCGCCGCCGAGATGCTGAATGCCGTCTCGGTCAGGTGGAGCGCCCAGATGCCCCCCATCATCGCCGTCACCACGCCCGCCATGACAAGCAAGGCGTCCTTCATCGAGTTGAACATCGTGTAGAGCAGCACCATGATCAGCACCACCGAGAGCGGCACGGTGATCATCAGCCGCTTGTTCGCCTCCTGCATCTGGGCGAACTCGCCCGACCACTCGACGCGGTAGCCGTCCGGGAGCTTCGCCCCCGCCTTCGGGTCCTCGACCTTGTGCCTCGCCTCGTCGATGGCCGAGGCCAGGTCGCGGCCCTTCACGCTGAACTTGATCGGGATATATCTCCGATTGTTCTCGCGATAAATATAAGAGGCCCCCGACTTGTGCGGCTCGACGGTCGCGAGGTGCGAGAGCGGGATCCGCCCCTTGGACTTCCCCCCGTGGCCGGGGACGTCGATCGGGATCCGTTCGATGTCCTCGGGGTCGTTGCGGAGGTCGGCGGGGAGCCGCAGGACGATGTCGTATCGCTTCTCCCCCTCGACCATCTCCGAAAAGGCCCGGCCGCCGATCGCGACCTGGATCACGCTCTCGACGTCCTCGACGTTCACGCCGTACCGGGCGCAGGCGCGGCGGTCGATCCGGATCTCCAGGTTGGGCTGGCCGACGATGTGGAAGAGCCCGACGTTCTCGATGCCGGGAACCGTCTTGAGCGTGTTGACGACCCGCTGGCCGACCTCCTCGAGCTTGTCGAGCTCGCCGCCGAACAGCTTGACCGAGTTCGCCCCCTTGATGCCCGAGAGGGCCTCGTCGATGTTGTCGCGGATGAGCTGGGAGAAGCTGAAGCTGATGCCGGGGAAGTCCTCGAACTTCTTCGTGAGCTCCTCCTCGATCTTCAGCCGCGTCATCCCCTCGCGCCACTCCTCCATCGGCCGGAGCGGCACGTTGAACTCGAGGTTGAAGAAGCTCGTGACGTCGGTCCCGTCATCGGGACGGCCCACCTGCGACATCACCCCGCGCACCTCCGGGACCGAGGCGATCAGCTTGCGGAGCCGGGGGGCCAGCCGGGCCGCCTCCTCTCGGGACACGGTCCTCGGCATCAGGGCACGGACCCAGAGGTTACCCTCTTCGAGCTCCGGCATGAACTCGGCCCCGAGGTTCGGCACCAGCGAGGCCGTCAGCAGGAAGAGCCCCCCCATCACCATCAGCGCGACGTATCGACTCCCGAGCGCCCCTCGCAGGGTCTTCTTGTAGAGGAACTTCATGATCCGGTCGACGATCGTCTCCTTCTCCTCCGTCTTGCGGTGGAAGAGGAACGAGCAGAGCACCGGCGCGAGCGTGACCGAGACGAGCAGGGCACCCAGGATCGAGAACGCATACGTCGCCGCCATCGGCCCGAAGAGCGCCCCCGCGGGGCCGGTCATGGTGAAGAGCGGCAGGAAGGCGCAGACGATGATCATCGTCGAGAACAGGATCGGCCGCTCGACCCCGTGCGAAGCCTCGGCGATGCGGTCGATCAGCGGCCTCGTGCGGTCCGCCCCGTGCTCGGTGATGTGCCGGTAGATCGTCTCGACGATGATGACCGAGCTGTCGACGATGATCCCGAAGTCGACCGCCCCGATCGAAAGCAAGTTCGCCGACTTCCCTTGCGCGAACAGGATCGAGATCGCGAACAAGAGCGCGAGCGGGATCACCAGCGCGACGATCCCGGCACTCGTGATGTCGCCCAGGAAGATGAACAGGACCGCGATCACCAGCCCGACGCCGACGAGCAGGTTGTGCAAGACGTTGTGGGTCGTGACGTGGACGAGGTCGGTGCGCTGGTTGAAGACCTTGACCCGCATGCCCTTGGGCAGGATCCCCTCGCGTTCGATCTCCTTCATCTTCTCGGCGACCGCGTTGGCCGTGGGGAGCGACTTCTCCCCCTTGCGCATCATGACGATGCCCTCGATCACGTCGTCCTCGTCCCCCCGGCCGACGATCCCGAGCCTGGGCCGGTTGCCGACCACGACCTGGGCGACCTGCCGGACGTAGATCGGAGTGCCGTCGGGGGCGGTGGTGACGACGACGTCGCGGATGTCGTCGAGCTTCTCGATCTCGATCGACGCCGCCTGCGACACGTTGGACGGGTCGAGCGGGTCCTTGCCGCCGCCGAGCAGGCCGACGGCCCGGACGTTGTGCGACTGGGTGCCGAGCGTCAGGATGTCGCCCCCCACATTCGCGTTCGAGTGGGCGATGGCGTCTTCCACGTCCTGCATCGAGAGGCCGTACTGCTTGAGTAACCGGGTGTCGAGCAGGACCAGGTACTGCTTGACCGTGCCGCCGTAGCCGACGACGTCGATGACGCCGGGGACCTGCTTGAGGGCGCGGTTGATGACCCAGTCCTGGACGGCCTTGAGCTGGTTCGTCGTGTAGCCGGGCCCCTCGAGGACGTACCGGACGATCTCGCCGGTCGGACTCCAGGGAGAGAGCCCGGGTTTGACGCCACCGGGAAGGTCGACGGTGGCGAGCCGGTTCAGGACCTCCTGCCGGGCGGTGCTGTAGTCGGTCCCGTACGCGAACTGGCACTTCACGTCGTTCAGGCCGGCGATCGAGGTGCTGCGGAGGTATTCCAGCCCCGGCATGCCGTTGAGCGCGGTCTCGACCGGGATGCCAATCAGCCGCTCCATCTCCTCGGGGCTCGCGCCCGGGCTTTGCGTGATGACCTCGACCAGCGGCGGGGTCGGGTCGGGATACGCCTCAATGTTGAGGTTCATCGACGAATACGTCCCGACCCCGACGAGGGCGATCGCGCCCAAGAGGACGATCAGGCGATTGTGGAGACACCAAACGATGATGGCGTGAATCATCCGCCAGTCTCCTCGATCAAGGCACCGATTCGGCGAGCGCACCGGCCCGGCCCGTGAAGGCGGGCCGGATCAATACGGACGGCCTCGGGCCTCCGGAACCGGCCGGACCCTAAGGACGCGCCGCACGCGGCGAACACGAACATCGGATGTAGTCTGAAAGTAACGACCCGGAGGGGGGGGTGGGGCCGCGTCTCGCTCGCTTCGGCACAACAGACCCGACCGCGTCCGGCACGAGGACGCGGGCGGTTCGACCACCGTCGAAGGCCTGTCGAAAACCGTCGGCGCGGCGCCCCGGTGGGGGGTGCTCAACGCCGGAGGGAACGAGCCCCGACGCGATCGATCAACAAAGGAACCGACACAGACTCTCGATGCGGAACGAGCCCCGGGGGGTAAGGCTGGGACCGTGGTGGATCGCCCCTGTCAGGGCGAGGCCGAACTCGATCTCCGAAGCCACGATCCACGCTATCGGCGCGACGGAACGAACGCGCGCGGCACCGATCGCTTCGCCCGGACGGTCGGGATCGCCGTCCTCGGGATCGTCGGGAGCGTCGAGCTCATCGTCCGGAATCGTCAACGCGCGGAGGGAACCCAACGGAAGTTTCAACCACTCGAGCCGGGGCTCTCCGGCCCTCGCCGCGGTCATCCGGCCTGCCGAAGCCGCTCGTGGGAGGAACAGCCGAGGGAGCCCCCTCGGCATCCGCCTCGCCACGACCGAAACCGACAACACCTCCGACCGCGCCGCGGCCACCGTCTTGGCACCGATCGCCCCGCTCGCCGACTGCGGCGAAGGGACGGGCTCCGCGGCCATCCCGCCCCGACCCATGAAGGCGGCGATGACCAGCGTCAGGGCACAGATCGGTGGACAGGCCAACATGAACGGCCCCAGGGTTTACGAAGGAGACCCGTTGCGACGAGTCCGATTATACATCGACCCGGGTCAAGAGGAACCGTGATTGTTTTTCCGATGTTAACGATAGCGACGATTCTCCCGAATCCGGCCGCTTGCAACGATCTCGAGGTGAATTCCGCCTCGCTTATAGCGGCTAACGTGCGGCTGGCACAGGGCACGACCTGTCGCTTGACCTATGAGCGGAGGCGGAAACGGGGACTGGCTCCGCAGCGAAGCGCCGGTGCCTGTCACCGTTTCCGCCGTAGAGGACGGCGACGGCCCGGAAAATGGGGACAGGCACCCGGCCTCGGAGTTGATCCGTGAGGGGCCCAGCCTGCCCCGGCCGGGAGCCAGTCCCCGTTTTCCTCCGACGTGCGCAACGCGTGCGTGAACCGCTCTAGGGCGTCCTGAGGGCCGTCGGGACCACGCGTCCGGCGAGCGAGAAGACGTAGGCCGACACGGCGCGAAGGTCGGGGTCGTCGTACGTCCCTCCCCAGGCGGACATCGCCGTATTCGGAACCCCTTTGGTCACGACCTCGAGGACCTGCTCGGGCCGTTCCCCGTGCCGCCACTGTTTGTCGGTGAAATCCCGCACGCGAGGGCCGGGCAAGTCCTTGGCAAGGGGGCCGTCGCCGTGCCCCGAGGGCCCGTGGCAGCTCGCGCAGCGCGCCAGGTAGATCTCCCGCCCCCGAACCAGCAGCGGATCGTTCGCGATCGCCGCCGGCGGAGGCACGGCCTCCGGCTTCGCAAGGTTGTAGACCAACACCCCGATCCCGACGAGCCCCAGCATCCCGAAGATCATCCGACGCGCCACCTTCGGGTCGATTTTCAAAGGCGCGTCGATAGGTTCATCCGTCGACAAGGTCATCCCTTTCGGGTTCGAGAGAGACGGGACGTCGGCGCGGCCCCGGACCAGCCGTCGCCTCCATCTCACCCGCTCGAGGCTCCGACCGGAACCCCGGAACGCCAACTCGTCGCAAATCCACGCCGACCAAAAAAGCACCAAGGCCCGGCCATTTTTCCGCCACCCTCCTGTCGACCGCCCATCCCGGACCGACGTATCACGTTATTGATTTTGCACTTACGACACAACCCAGGCGGTGGAACATCGTTTGCTTAAGCAGTTGGGAGGCGCGATGGCCCAACGCTCCCGATGACCGGGGGTGGCGACGACGATTCCTCGTCGACGCGGGGGCAAGTTGCGTCGAGTGGCTCCCGTTTGGCGGAGGTGAGGGCGTTGTCAGCCCTCTCGAGGGACGATCGGGGCATCGATCGTCTCGACCACTTGGGAAACGACGAAATCAAGGAATGCGGGAATCGGCGGGTACCCCCCAACCCTCCTCGGTCCTTCCCCGGGACTCTCGCCCGGGCGATCGTCGACCGGTACGAATCAAGTCTGATTCAACCGAAGGGAATGATTCATGCGTCGACGTGTTGGCTTCACCCTGATCGAGCTCCTGGTCGTGATCGCGATCATCGCCGTCCTGATCGCCCTCCTGCTCCCCGCGGTCCAGTCGGCCCGCGAGGCAGCTCGGCGGATGCAGTGCACGAACAACCTGAAGCAAGTCGGCCTGGCCCTCCACAATTACGAAGGCATCCACCAGCGATTCCCGTCGGCCCGGACGAACTCGCCCCACTACTGGTCGGCACTCGCCCAACTTCTGCCACAGGTCGAGGGGGCGCCGCTCTACAACGCCATCAACTTCGACCACTCGACGGCCCCGAACTCCCGGAACAAGTTCGACATGGCCAACACCACCGCGATCTCCTACATCATCGCCACCTTCCTCTGCCCGAGCGACCCGAGGACGAACCGGGTCGCCGCCGCGATGGGGCCGACGAATTACTTCGCGATCTCCGGCTCGGGGACGATGGCCAAGGGGAGCGGCAACGGTGTGATGTTCGACGGGTCGCAGGTGCGGTTCGCCGAAGTGACCGACGGCCTGTCGAACACCGTCGCGTTCGGCGAGTCGATCAAGGGGAGCGGCATCGACGGGGCGTCGCCCACTCCGTTCAGCAACAACGACCTCTTCAAAGGAGGCGGCGGCTACACCTCCACGTTCACCGAGGCCGCCTGCGACGCCATCCCCGACTACAGCGGCCAGCGGGGGAGCCGATGGTTCCACGGCAGCATGTCCGGCGGGTCCACGATCAATCATTACTGGACGCCGAACAGCAAACGAGCCGACTGCGCGGGGGACACCAACGGCCTCTTCAGCGCCCGGAGCTTCCACCCCGGCGGCGTGAATGCCTTCTTCGCCGACGGCCACGTCCAGTTCGTCAAGGACACCGTCGCGATCCCGATGTGGTGGGCCCTCTCCACCCGCGCGGGGGGCGAGGTCGTCGGCAGCGATCAATTTTGATCAACAACCCAACATCGGGCTAGCCTCCGCCACGGATCGAAGACGGAGAGTTTTTAGCCACGGATGGAACACGGATCAATCAGGGGATCAGAGAATTCATCAACAAATGACGCAAATTGACAAGGATTGGAAATTTGATAAATTCTATCAAATAATCGAATCGATCACCTGCGTCAATCTACGTCATCCGTTGATTTTCTCTTTCTTTTCTTATCCGTGTTCCATCCGTGTTTCATCCGTGGCTAAAAACTCTCCATGTTTCATCACCATCGAGGGGATGTCATGGGCTCGTCCGGATTCCGATCGCTCGGCCACCTACTCGCCTGGGCCTTGCTCTTCTCGACCGCCGAGGCGATGGCGCAACCGGCCGGCGACCCGCCGCCTCGCGTGGGGTTCATCGGCCTGCACGGCGGCGTCTTCGAACCGCTCGAGGGGTTCGCGGGGGGGCTCGGCCTGAGGGCCGAGTACGTCCCCGACGAGCAGATCTCCGCGAAGACGTGCGACCTCTCGGTCTATCGTCTCGTGTTCATCCAGCACGTCCGCGAGGAAGACTACGACGCGTATCGAGAGCTCTTCCTCGCGGCCAAGAAGAAGGGCGGGACGCGCTTCTTCGCCGTCGGCCGCGAGGGGGCGGGGGCGGTCGCGATCTTCAAGGACCTGGGGGCGGACAATCCCGTCGAGACCGACGCGGAGATCGCGAAATACTTGCCGCGATCACGTGAGAATTTGCGCCGATTTTTGATCTATATCGGGGTCAAGCATCTCGGCAAAGGGGGCGAGATCCTGCCCCCCGCCGATGCCGACGCGACGGCGAACGGCCCGTATCACCCCGACCACGACGGCCGCTTCGCCACGGTGCCGGCCTTCCTGGAATGGGCCGCAACGAAGGGGAAGGACCCATCAAAGCTCCCCCGGGCCGCGGTCGTGGCGCACGCCGCCCACCTCGAGTATCAGCAGCCTCGCGTGGTGGAGGCCCTGGTGCGGGCCCTCGAAGCGAAGGGAGTGCTCGCCGCCGGCTTCACGGACGGGGCCAACCGGGGGGGAAATCACATCGAGGCGTTCAAGCCCGACGTCGTCATCCACACCTGTCATAGCATGGAGACCGTCGAGTCGAGGGTCGCGCTCGACGTGCCCCATCTCCACTCGCTCTTCTTCCGCAAGCACTCCATCGATTTCTGGCAGAACAACCTCGGCGGCTTCACCCAGGGGGACGCGGCCTTCCAGGTGATCGGCCAGGAGTTCCTCGGCGCCATCGAGCCCCAGGTCGGCGCGGGCACCCTCCGGGGCGGAGGCGGGCCGGAGACCTTCACGCCGATCGAGGAGCGGATCGACCACCTCACCGCCCGGGCGTTGTCGTGGATCAAGCTCCGCCGGACCTCGCACGCCGACAAGAAGATCGCGATCCTCTACTACGATCGCGAGGCGGGCCAGAACGAGCTGATGCGCGGCAGCGCCACGGGGATGCACCTCCACGCACCTCGGAGCCTGGTCAAAGTCCTCGAGAAGATGAAGGGCGAAGGCTACTCGCTGTCCCCCATCCCACAGAACGAGGACGAGTTGGTGTCCTGGCTCATCGAACGAGGCCGGCAGTACGGCCTGTGGAACCAGGCCGAGCTCGACCGCCTCGCGAAGAGCGGCCACGCCGTGCTCCTCCCCGTCGAGACCTATCGCGAATGGTTCGCGAAGGAGGTGCCGCCGGCCGTCCAGGACGAGGTCGCCAAGCATTGGGGCCCCGCGCCCGGCAAGGCGATGGTCTACACCGGCGAGGACGGCAAGCCGTCGATCGTGATCCCGAGGATCGACCTGGGGAACGTCGTCCTCATGCCCCAGCCGCTGAGGGGAGAAGGGCAGGACCCGTCGTTGCTCCACAGCGGCCTGACGCCGCCGCCCCACAACTACCTCGCCACGTACTTCTGGCTACGGAGGGCGTTCGGGGCCCACGCCATGATGCACTTCGGCACCCACGGCTCGGAGTTCTTCCTGCCGGCGAACCCGGTGGGCCAGAACGACCGCGACTGGACCGACATCCTCGTGGGCGAAACGCCCAACATCAACCCCTGGATCATCGACAACGTGGGCGAGGTCGCCCCCGTCAAGCGACGCGTCTACGGCCTCACGCTCGGGTTCCTCACGCCGCCGATCGTCACGGCGGGCCTGTCCGACGACCTGCTCAACCTCCGCTCGCTCATCGACAAGTGGGATGGCCTCGACGACAGTGCGCTCCGCGAAGGGTTCCGCCGACAGATCACGAAGGACGTGCTTCGGCTCAACCTCGCGAAGGAGGTCGGCCTCAAGTTGATGCCCAACGCTCCCCTCGAGCCCGACCAGATCCGCAAGGTCGTCGAGTACCTCCACGACATCGAAGGGGAGACGACCCCGGTCAGCCTCCACGTCCTCGGCGAGCCGCCCCGCGAGGACCTGATGGTCCCCTTCCTCACGACGATCCTGAAGCGGAAGTTCCTCGACGCGCTCGGCCAGGTCATCCCGATCCCGGCGAGCGAGACACGACTGCCCGGCCGTCGCGAGACGTTCCTCCGGCGCAAGGCCGAGGAGGCCGTCGAACTCGTCGTCCGCCGGGGGATCTCACCGGCCGACGCCATCGTCGCGATCGGCGGCCCGCCCGGCGCAGCCCCCTCGCCCGACGTAACGAAAGGGCTCGAGCTGGCCCTCGACCTGAACCGACGTTTCGCCAAGACGACCGACGAGATCGACAACATCCTCAAGGCCTTCGACGGCCACTTCATCCCCCCCGGCCCGGTGAACAGCCCGATCCGGAACCCGAGCGCAGTCCCGACCGGCCGCAACCTCTACATGCTCAACCCCGAGGAGATCCCCACCCGCCCCTCGTGGGACATCGCCAAGACGCTGATCGACGAGCTCCTGGAACGGACCTACAAGGAGAAGGGCCACTACCCCGAGAAGATGGCCTTCGACCTCCGGCCACATGCCACGTTCCGCGACTACGGGGTTATGGAGGCGCAGATCCTCTACTGCCTGGGGGTGGAGCCCGTCTACGACGACCGCGACCTCGTGAACGACGTCAAGCTCATCCCGGCCGAGGCCCTCAAGAGGCCCCGGATCGACGTCTTCATCGCACCCGGTGGCCTCTACGCGATCAACCTGCCCGGCCGGCTCGAGCTCATCGATAAGGCCGTCCGGCTGGTCGCCGAGTTGAAGGAACGCGACAATGCGGTCCTGGCGCACTCCGAGCGCATCTTCGGCGAGCTTCAAGCGAAGGGCCTCCCCGCCGACCGGGCGAAGGCCCTGTCCGTCGCCCGGATCTTCGGCGTCCAGCCCGGCGAGTACAGCTCGCCCGGCAACGGGGCCTTCATCCGGCAGTCGGGCTCGTGGACCACGCGTGAGGAGATCATCGCCCATTACTTATCGAAGGCCAAGAACGTCTACACGAAGGACCACTGGGGCGAGCCGGCACCGGAAGCCTACGACCGGCAGATCCAGGGGACGGACACCGTCCTGCGGAGTTGGTCGGACCACATGACCGGCCCGCTCGCCAACGAGTACATGTGGCTCCACGGCGGGCAGCTCGCCCTGGCCATCGAGCATATGACCGGGAAATCACCCGAGTATCTCCTGAGCGACGTCCGCGACTTCGACAAGGCCGGCGTCGTCCGCGCCGAGGACGCCCTGGCCAAGGAGTTCCGCGTCCGGCTGTTCAACCGCAAGTGGATCGAGGGGATGATGAAGGAGGGGTATTCCGGGGCCGACCAGATCGCGGCCATGGTCGGCAACACCATGGGCTGGGAGGTCGTCCGCCAGGGGAGCATCCCGCAAGAGACCTGGGCCGAGATCGACTCGATCTTCGTCCGGGACAAGCTCAACCTGTCGATCCGCGCGTGGTTCGAGGCGCAGAACCCGTTCGCGTTCCAGGAGGTCGGCTCGCTCCTGCTCGAGTCGATCCGCAAGGGCTACTGGAAGGCGGACGCCGAGACGACCCGGCGAATCGCCGAGGCGTACGCGCGATCGGTCGTCCGCCACGGCGACAACGGCGGCCTGCGGAGCGGCGGCAACATTCCCCTCCGCCAGTACGTCGAACGGGCCCTGAAGAATGCCGGGAGCAACGACCTGGCCGAACTCTCCGAGCGATACCTTGCCCGCTTCGCCCCCCCCGCGACGACGGCCGCCGTGGCCCTCGGCCCGGCCCCTGGTCCGGGACCCGGTCCGGCTCCGACAGTCGCACCATCGACCGGCGACCCCGCGGCGAAATCGGGCCAGGCGGCCGAGGCCCCGAAGCCGGCCCCCGGCCCCTCCTCGGAGACGGTCGAAGCCAGGACGCTCGTGAAAGCCCCACCGGCCGGGCCCGTTCCCGAGTCCGCAACGCCCCCGCAATCACCGTCGCCCTCGGCCGCGAACGCCCCGTCCGTCGTGACCTGGATCCTCGCCGTCTCGGCCATGGTGCTCGTCCTGGGCGGATTCTTCTGGCGGAGGCGAGGCGCGTGACCGGACGGATCGTCGAATGGTTCTATGCCGGCACGAGCGTCATGCTCGCGCCGGTTCTGGCCCTGCTCACCGCCTCGGCGGCCGCCACGCTTTGGATGCTGGGCGACCTCGCCCGAGAAGCCTGGGATCGTCGCCATGTCGCCAAAGACTGGCACCGCTTCCTCGACGAGAGGAAATCCGGCCACGGCCGCTTGGAGGAGTTCCCTCGCCTCCCCCTCGTCGGATACCCCGCGCGATTCCAATCAGCGCTCGGCCGCGACGGCCTGGCCGGCCCTTCCGCGAAAAAGTGCCTCGACGACCTGGAGATCGACATGGCCCGGCGGCTCTCCTGGCTCTCGTTCGCCACCCGGGTCGGCCCCATGCTCGGCCTGGTCGCCACGCTCCTCCCCCTCGGCCCGGCCCTCCGAGGGCTCGAGTCGAACAACCTGGGAACCCTGGCCCGAGAGTTGGAGATCGCCTTCACCTCCACCGTCATCGGGCTCCTGATCGGCGGCCTGGCCTACGCCGCCGGGCTTGTCCGCCGCAACTGGTATGACCAGGACCTCAGCGACCTGGAATACCTCGTCGACCTCGCGTCGAAACCGGCCGACACCGCCCTAGATCTCTTGCCCGTCGCGGAGGCCGCCGATGTCTGAGGGACGACGGAAACGACGACGCTGGGATGCCCAGGCGGACGACGATCCGCTCGCCGGCCTGATCAACCTCTTCGACCTCTGGATGGTCTTCTCGATCGCGCTCTTGATCGTCTTCACCGGCTCTCTCAAGGCGCGATCGCCGCACAAACCACTTCCAACCCCCCCCCGCGACGCGCAAAACCTGGACCGAGTCCGCGTCAGCCGCGAGGCCCTGAATCGCTCGGGCGAGCGGCTAGGCACCGCCTACCGACTCCCCTCCGGCGAGGTCGTCTGCGTCCCCGACGCCGACACCAAGTAAGAGCCTCCTGAGCCTTCTCCGCGATAGTCTCCGAGCCCGAGCCCTCATCGAAGGATTCTTTCGCCACAAAGACACAAAATATAAATATAGTATCAATTACATGTATACAATTACCGTCGTTTCATCGGCGGCCAAAAAGATCTGTTCCCCATCCGTGGCCGATTCTAGCCCGATGTCGGATCATTGCTCCACTTTCCGGCCATCACGCCTTGACACATCGGCCTCGAGCGATAATATTCAACCGAAAGGTTGAACGACATCCATGGCGACGCCGACCGAGCTTGATGCGACCCTGATCGCGCTCGCGGATCCGACGAGGCGGGCGATCCTGAGGCGGCTCTCGCAAGGGGAGGCGCGGGTGACCGAGCTCGCGCAGCCCTTCGCGATGTCGCTCAACGCCGTCTCGAAGCACATCCGGATCCTCGAGCGGGCCGGACTCGTCAAGCGCAGGAGGGCGGGGCGGGAGCACCTCCTGTCCTTCGACCCGGAGCCGCTCGAGGCCGCCGCGGGTTGGATCGAAACCCAGAGGGCGTTCTGGGCCGAGAGGCTCGAGGCCCTCGACGCGATGCTCAAGGCCGAGGACCGCGAGGCTTCGAGAACCCCCGAGCCTCCCGAGGAGGAATCCGAATGAGTACGGAACCACGCGCCACCGTCCGCGTCACCCATCGCTTCACCGCGAGCCCCGAGCGGGTCTTCGACGCCTGGCTCGACCCCGAGAAGGCCGGCCGTTGGCTCTTCGCCACGCCGACCGGCCGGATGGTGCGCGCGGAGACCGACCCCCGCGTCGGCGGCACGTTTTGCTTCGTGGACCGTCGCGACGGCCGGGATATCGAGCACCTCGGCGAATACCTCGAGCTCGAACGCCCATCACGCCTCGTTTTCGCGTTCTGCGTCCCGATGTTCTCGTCAGAGCGAACACGCGTGATCGTGGATATCGTCCCGCTCGACGACGGAGGGTGCGAGCTGACGCTGACGCATGAAAACGTTCATGTGGAATACGCGAGCCGCACGGAAGAAGGCTGGGGCAAACTCCTCGACGCGCTCGACGCGACGATTGGTGCCGCGGCTTGATTCCCGCCACTCCTGCGACCACGAGCCCTTCGATTATCGCAGGGCGTCGCGGGCCTGGACGAGCGCGGGAGTGTCATGACTCTTCGGGCCATGGAGTGCGTGGACCGAGGCAGCGAGCAGGAAGGGCCGCCATTCGGGGCCGACGCGGGCTGCATCCTCGAAGGCCGCGGCCGGATACTTGATGTCATGGGGATCGAGCGACGCCTTGATGCAAAGCAAGGTGCGAGCCGCAACCTCGAATCCCTTGACGTTCCCCGGGTCGCTCACGTAGGCGAATGCCAAGCGGCAGCCCGCATCGCTGGCCGAACGTTCTTCATGGTTGGTTTCGACGTATTGACGGTCCTTGAAGGGAAGCTCGGCGAAGATGTCGGCGACTCGGATCGTTCGGTGGGCGGGGTCCACCTGGAGCTCGATCAGGTCCAACGGCCGCAGCTCTCCACCCTTTTGGGATGGGCGAATGAAAGTATCGCCCAGCATCCCAACGCCCTGGAGCAATAGCAGCAAGCGGATGGAGTCGTCGAGGCTGCAATCAAACCCGAAGCGCAAGGCGTTCGTAGCCGTCACGGCGTGGATCAAGGCCCCGCCGATGGGAGTCCCTCCCGTCCTGTAGCGGAAGATCAGGTCGGCCGCGACGAGGTGGATCGCGTCCCAGACCGCGCCGGCCTTGACCTTGCCGGACGAGATTTGTGCACAGATCAAGTCCGCGGTCGCGTCCGGATCTCCCTCTCGGAGCAATCGGTAGACTTCGAGCGTCGCGACACGGTCATGGTCCTCGCTGCTCGCCCAGTCGGCGGGGAGGCCGGGCAAGATTCGTTCGATGCGGACGCGGTTCGGCGCGAAGGTCCTGTCCGACGCGGCGGAACCGGACAGCTCGCGGGCGATGTAGCGAAGGACCGGCTCGGCGTGCTGCCAGCCGAGGGCATCGAGCGTCCGAAACGAGTTCGCGACGATGATCGGGTGATGCCCCAGGGTCCCGGCGACTCTGCGTGCGCCGTGCTCCCAGAGCCGAGCCATCGCCTGGCGAGGCCCTCGGCTGCGAGCGAGCGCCGTGATGGCTCGCTCGGCCTGATCCGGGTCGTGGTTGGCCATCGCGTCCCGGAAGGCGGCCGACGCCTGGTCCGCCGGCGGCAGGCCACCGGTGAGGGCCCGGGGACGCGGCGTCCCGTCGAGTTCTTCAAAACCCTTTTTGAGCCGGTCAAGCACCCAGAATAGCGGCAAGAGGCGTTCTTCGATGCGGGCCTCGCTGCTGATGCGGTGGGCAGAATAGACCTGGGCGACCTGGTGAGCGTCTCCGTGTTCGAGCGCGACCAGGAAGAGGGCGGAGAGGAAGTCTTGATACGATAAGCCTGCTTGAAATTCTCGGATAAACACCGGAACGCACTGGTCTCGAGGCGTCGTACGGATCCGCCCGACGAGGGAGGCAAGGTCCGGGCCCAGACGAACCCGGCCGGGATCGATGGTGGTCTCGCCGGCGACCGCCCGGCTGAGGGGACCGAGGAGGCCGAGGTCGGCGAGACCGCCGGTGCCGACGGCGGCCGCGGTCGTCTTGAGGAACGTGCGACGCGTGCGGACGCTCATCGTCATTCACCCTCCCAGATACGGACGTTTCCATCATCGGTCGTCGCGCCAAGTCGACGACCGTCGGCGCTGAAGGTTACCCCGAGGGCACGGGAGCCTTTCTCGCGGAGGAGCGTGAGGACCTCGCGCCCGGTCGCGACGTCCCAGAGCTTGACGGTCCCGTCCATCCCCGAGGACGCCAGGCGAGAACCGTCGGCGTGATAGGCGAGATTCGTGACCCAGCCGGAATGGGCGGGGATCGTGGTCCATTCCCTGCCGTCGGCGAGGTCCCAGATCCGGATCACGCCATCGGCGCCGGCCGAGGCGAGCCGAGTCCCATCGGGCGAGACAACGAGGTCGAGGATCGGCGTGCCCGGGCCGCGCACGACTCGAGTCTCCCGCTCGGACTCGACGTCCCAGGTTCGGATCGTGCCGTCGGCACCGGTCGAGACGATGCGGGAGCTGCCGGCGAGGAAGCGGACGGCGAACACCGAGCCGGAGTGGCCGCGGAGCGTCGCGAGCGTGCGGCCCGACTCCAGGTCCCAGATGGTCAAGGGATGGGCCGAGGCCGGCCCCCCAACCTCTTTGCTTCCGGGCCCATGCACGACGGTGGCCGGGTCGCCCCCACCGATGGCGAGCCGGCGGCCGTCGGGGCTTATGGCCAGGCTAGCGATCCGATGATCCAGCCTCGGGATCAGGACTTGCTCCGTCCCCGAGGTCATCTCCCAGGCCCGGACGGCGCCATCGGCCCCGACGGACAGGACGCGGTGGCCGTCGGGGTGGAGGACCGGAGCGGCGGAGGCCCGGCCTCGGTCGAGGTGTGACCAGAGGGCGAGGCCGGTCGCCGCGTCCCGGGCCGAGACCCCCTCTTGGGAGAAGTCGACGGCGATCGCACCGTCGCGCGAGAACACAACACCGGCGACTCGCCCTCCCACTCCCTGGACGAGACGGGCCTCCGGCGGGGACGTCGCGTCCCAGAGCATCACCGTCGCGTCCTGGCCCGAGGACACGAGCCGGCGACCGTCCGGGCTGAATGAGACGCTGAACACCGGCGCATTATGGCCCCGATACGACGCGAGCTCACGGCCGGTCGCGGCATCCCAGACCTTGACCGAGCGGTCGAGGGCCCCGGTCGCAATCCGAGTCCCGTCGGGGCTGAAGGTGATCCCGTCGATCCGGCCGGACGCGGCCGGGAAGGCGAGCATCTCGGCACCAGTGGCGACATCCCAGACTCTCAACCGACGATCGGCCCCTCCCGAGGCGAGGCGACGACCGTCAGGGCTGAAAGTCACACAACGCATGGCCTCTGGGCTTCCGGTGAGAGTCCTGATCTCGAGGCCTGTCATCAGATCCCAGAGCTTGATGACGTGGTCCTGGCCTGCCGAGGCGACCTGCCAACCGTCAGGAGACATCGCCACCCCCAGGACGGGGCCGGTATGACCTCGGAGGGTGACGACCTCGGCGCCGGTCTTCGCGTCCCAGATCCGGACGACACGATCGGCCCCACCCGAGACGACCCGAGAGCCATCGCGAGTCCAGGCCACGCCAGCGGCCCACTCGCCATGACCTGGCATCGTCCTCAGCAACTCCCCCGTGGCGACCTCCCAGAGCCGCACCTTGCCATCGCTGCCGGCGGTCGCGAGCCGGCGACCTTCGGGGTCGAACGCCACGCCGTAGGCCGAGCCGTCGAGTCCCCGAATATGCCCGACCTGCCGGTTCGTCCGCTCATCCCAGACGCCCACACCTCCCCGTTCGTCGGTGCAGCAATACACGTCCGCGGCGGGCGCGAACGCCGACGCACAGTTCACCCCGTTGTGTCCGATCGACACGCGGAGCTCCGAGTGGCAGCGCTTCGCGAGGTAGGCCCACTCCCAGCGCCTGAGGGCGGGCGGGCAATCGTCGAGGCTCCGCTCTGCCGCGCGGACGTCGTTCTTCGACCAGGCCCGTTCGGCTTCGGCGATCTTGCCGAAGTAGCGGTCGAGCTCGAGTCGGACGTCTTTCTCGACGCGACGGGCGACTTCGGTCTCGGCGCGTTGCCGACGCTCCACCTCCTGTCGACGCTTCGAGTCGGTCGAGATCACCAGGCTATGCAGTCGGCCGACCGCGAGAGTCCCCCGGACCGAGAAGGCAATGCCGAGGACGGCGATCACACTCGTGAAGAGGAGGGCCGCGGCCGTCGGGCGACGCTTCGCCCACTTGGCCAAGCGCTCTGGCCATGACACCGGCCTGGCAGTGATCGGGCGGCCCGAGAGCCAGCGATCGAGGTCGTCGGCGACCGCCGAGGCGGAGGGATACCGTCGCTCGGGAACCTTCTCGAGACAGCGCAGGCAGATCGTCTCCAGGTCGCGCGGGACCTTCGGGTCGATGGCCGTGGGACGCCTCGGCTCTTCCTCGCGGACGAGGCGGAGGGTCTCGAGGAGGGAGTCGCCCCGGGACGGCGGCCGTCCGGCGAGGATCTCGTAGAGGATCGCGCCGAGCCCGTAGACGTCCACCGCGGTCGTCACCGGCTCGCGCCTCCCCTCGGCCTGCTCGGGGGCCATGTAGGCCGGGGTGCCGACAATCGAGCCGGTGCGGGTCAGGTCCCCCTCGGCCTCGAGTCGCCTGGCAAGGCCGAAGTCGGCCACATGGGGTTCGCCCCGGAGGTCGAGGAGGACGTTCGAGGGCTTCAGGTCGCGGTGGAGGATCCCTCGCTCGTGGGCATAGTGGACGGCCCTGGCCGTCGCGGCCACGACTCGGGCGGCCTCGGCCAGGTCACCTCGAAGGCGGGCGCTCGCGGCCGCGAGGTTCCCGCCTTCGAAGAGCGTCATGGTGTAGTAGCGGCAGCCCCCGTGCTCGCCGACCTCGAAGATCGGCACGATGTTCGGGTGGTCGAGGCTCGCCACGGCCTCGACCTCGAGCTGGAACCGACGCAGGTCCGACTCCGACCGGCCGGGGCCGTCCGGGATCAGCTTCAGGGCGAGGACCCGACCGAGGCTGATCTGCCTGGCCGCGTAGACCACGCCCATCCCCCCTCGGGCGATCTCGCGGAGTAGCTCGTAGTCCCCGAAATAACCGATCCGCTCCCCTTCGCCTACCGGACTTGGCGAGCGGTTCGCGGTCGGGAACGGCACGACCGAGGGGAACCCCTCCCCGCGCAACGGCCCGGCGATCCGCTCGACGTGGTCGAGGTTCGCGAAGAAGGCCGAGAGCTCGGCCGCGAGGTCGGGATACCGGGCCAGCCAACCCTCGCGATCGGGAGGATGTACCGATTCGGCCTCCTCGAGATACGCCGCGAGGAGGGTTTCGAGCCGACCGTCTCGGTCGGGATCAGGGTCGGATCGATTCGCGGAGACGCTCGCCATGACCTCAGCCCTCCGCCTCGGTCGTCAGTTCGACCCGCAATGCCTTGAGGCCTCGATGGAGGAGCCCGGCGACGGCCGGCCTGGTCACGCCAAGTTCCTCGGCGATCTCCCCCAGGCTCATCCCCTTGAGATGGTGGAGCTCGACCGCCCGTCGCTGGGAGTCGGGCAACGTCGCGAGGGCCTCGACCAATCCCAGGATCTCTTCCTGCCGGATCGCCCGCTGACTCGGCGACGACTGCTCGGCCGCCAGCCAGCGTTCCAGCCCAGCCGACGACCGTTCGAGCGCGGCCTCCAACGACCTCTCGCGAGCCACGTCCCGCTTCTCCGCCCCGAGTCGGCGGGCCTCGTCGGCCAGGTTGTGTACGAGGATCGACCGGAGCCACGCCGCCGTCTGCGCCTCGGTCCGAATCCGAGGCTCGGCCCTGTGCGCGTCGAGCAACGTCTGCTGGACGACCCCCGAGAGGTCCACGACCGCCCGGAGCCGGGGCGACGTCTCGAGCCTGGCGAGCAAGCCGAGATACTCCCGGAATCGGCCCAGGGCTTGGTCTGGATCCTCGCCCGTCCCCATCAGACGACCCCCGAGCCCTCAATCCCACCACTCTCGAGTCGGTCGGTTGGTCGACGACCCTTCCACGAGTGTAGGCGGATTCGCCGGTCGGACGGAGCGCCGTCAACCAAGAATATTTCCGAAGTCGAGGCGAAGCGGACGCCTTGAGAGGTCTGAACTCATGATCTCCGGCGATCTCCTGCCAAAACGTGCCCCCAATAACAGGAACATCAGTAACAAGCCCTCGTTCGACATCGCGAATGTCGCATGTGTCGCAAGGTGCAAGGGCCGCTCGGGGAGAAGAGGCGCAAGAAAAAGGGCCAGCCCAAAGAGCTGGCCCTCACACGATCCGGGGTCGCCGAATCCCTTATTCAAGCCGCCCCTGGTTGAAATTGCTCAGGTTGTCCTGCTCGGACTGACGGACTCCCGGGCTAAGCGTCAACTTGGTGACAGTGGCATTGGCTTGTTCGGTCTGGAACGAGTTGGCCGTGTACGACGAACCCGTACCAATGTCCATGAACGGCAACTTCTCGCCCGCGGCATTGGCGATATATTGCCCTCCGATGCCATAAAGCCTGTCGGCACCAGGGCTGATGATTTGGAATCCGGTCGGATTGATGAAGGTCCTTGGCTTAGTAATCGAGCTATCATAGGCGCCAGCCGATGTCGTCGGAACTGGGCAATCGACCATATACGGATTGGGAGGGTACGAACCAAACGTGCTCGAGCTGGGGCCGACCGCATTGTGTGCGAAGAACGCCCCTTCGATGGAAGTGACCGTGGTGTTGATGGGATCGGCTTCACTCACCTCGTAGTCAACCGGGTCATATCCAGTGCCATTATAGGAGCTGAATTAAGCATAAAACGGCGGCTGAGTAGCTCCGACGCCTTTCGGGGCGCTGAAGCCTCCCAGGGCATCGACGTAACCGGGGAAGTGTGTCGGCCCCGCGTTTCCGCTCAGTGTCGTGCTATTGGTAAAGGTGACCAATCGGTCAGGCTTGAATTCGAACATCGGCGGATAACGGTTCGTGGTCATCGTCGTATTCTGGAACGGGTTGACCGGGCTCTTGGACCAACCCGACATCCCGAATCCGGTCGACGTCGCTTCCGGCACGCCGCCGAGGAAGAACACGAGGCATTCGGGTCCCGTCAGGATGTAGGCGCCGTCCTGGGTTCCATTCCCGTTGAAGTCGTAGAAGTTGCCGGCGTTGATCTGGGCCGTCGTGAAAACGGATCCGGTCGAGGACAGGACCATCCTTGGCCAGTATTTGCGGAGTGCGGCCACAGACCTCGGGGTCAGGGAGGCAAAAATTCCGCTCAAATTCGAACTCGAGTAGTCGCCGTTCTCAACCAACACGATGCGGCTGGGGGGATATTCGTTGTACTTGCTCTTGAAATCGCTGACTCTACCGGATTGCAGGTCTGGGGTTTCTGAATCCCATCAGCGAGGTCGACGCCATCAGGTTATGGAGCCAATGCTCATGGTACCGCTTGCCGTTGATCCGATGGGCGGGGCAGTCGAATACCCGGGGGCATTTCCCTCGCGGAGCATAGGGCCGGAAGTTCCCCAGTAACGCACACCCGCGGAGCCGCAACTCGGACGAGCCCTGGTGGCCGTGCAAGCCTCGGCTCGCGTACATCCGCCGGCACAGCCGGTTCATCGGGCGGTCCACCGCATTGCTCGTGCGATGGCATCCCGGATGGCCATAGGCCTCTTCATATAACTCCGCCTTCGACCATAACTTCTCGAGCGCCTGACGCACCGGGGTGGTCCAGGTCTGCTCGTCACACCATCTTCGGAACTCGTCCATCCGACTTCGGAACTCCTCGACGGTCTCGGCTCGGTAGACCTCCCAGATCCGACGGTGCAACTCGCGAGCCTTGCGGCAGCGGTCGCGGATCTTGAGGAACCCGTGCAGGAAGCAGAGGATCACCGCGATGGCGGAGAACAGGGCCTGGAAGGCGTTCCGCGTCGCCGCCCAGCCGTCGACGTTGACCGTCTCGGGGGCGTACTCGGGCGAGACGTCCCGCGCCTCGGCCGCGAATACGCCGTAAGCCTCCTCGAGGTGGACATCATCGGCGGCGACGGTCAGGGCCATCCCCAGGACGCAGCCGCCGCCGACGGTCGTGGCGATGTACCCCTTGCGCCCGGACCAGTCGACGTGATGTTCATCCGCGGCCAAGTGCGGCGGCAGGCACGCCGGGTCGCGGACGGTGGCCCCGACGAGGCTGTTGCGGCCCAATCGCTCGAGGAGCCGAAACCAGTACATCTCGCTATGGCCGAAGCCGACTTTCAGCAGCCACGGGGGGACCCCATGCTCGGCCAAGAGCAGCGGATAGGCCAATTCGTCGACGGTCCCGGCATGTAGGGGAAGACGAAGCTGGGGCGGAGCCAGTAGGACGAGCCCTCGGCCGTGATGAGCTTCCGCAGCTTCAGGCCGGGGAGCTTGCGCGACTCGCGACCGAAGCCGTAGAGTCGATAGCCCGTGTCGAAGCCGGGAGGGAACAACTCCGGGGCGGAGTGAGCCCATTCGGCGACGAAAGCCCGCAGGCGTTGGGTATCGTGCCAGATCTCGTCGTACTGGGCACGATCCATGAGGAGGACGATCTGCTTGGCGCCGCGAGGCGGTTGCGTCCGCGGAGCGTTTCGTTCACGATTGAGCCGCCGGGTGTTCGGTTGAGCGTCCATCGTCGTATCCCTTTCTGTGGTAAGAAAAAGGATGACGAAGATGTCGCCGGTCGGATACCCGGCACTCCAGATACCTGCAATCCAGTAGGGTCAGTGAAATCTTAAGGAAGGGCAGAGACCTCGGCGACGACTTTCCTCGAGCACCCGGTACCGCTGATCGGAGTCCGGCTCTTGGGAGAGCGCAGTTGGACCGCGTCCCCCTGGCCAAGCCTCCGCCCTCGTCGCCCCCTCGGCCCTTATCAGGTTCTCTCCGTTCGGCCCGGAGACGAGCCAGTAGCGGCGTCCCTCCGTCACATCGAAGGCGGTGTCGCCGATTGACCAACCGGCACGGTGAAGGGCAAGGTAGGCCTCGTCGGGCGTCACGAGGCCACCTCCTCGATCGCCCGTTGCCACCTGGCCACGATCGTCTCATAAGCGAGGTCGTCGACCGCCTCGGCGGGGAGCGTCGCCTTGAGCTCGGCGAGGATTCGGTGACGGGCCGAGACGTCGGCCAGGCGATTGGCTCGGTAGTGGGCGAGCAACGCCCGCATCATCGCCAGCGTCGTCGCGTCGGGGGTGAGGAGACTCATGACGACTCGTCGGCTCAAGAAGTTGCCGCCCACTCGATCCGGTTGGTGACGAACTTAAACGCCGGGCTGACGGCCACGACTTTCGGACTATAGCCGAGTGTGCACGAGACGGATAGGCGTGGATCCACGGACGAGTTGGCGTTCCGCCGGGGCAGGGCAGAGGTCGGCGTCACAACCGGCCGCCAGCCTCGTACAATCGCCAGGGGATTGGCCTATCTTGCCAGGCTGGTCTTCGATGCGGTACTCTCACACACAAGGCGTGCCCGTAACCACGCCACAAATCGACCCGGAGCTTGCCTCCGGATCTTCGTCCCGCCCGGTGCGTTACGGCCCGTCGCGGGACGTTTCATTTTGCGGTTGACCGCCGTTCACTGACTTCGAGTTTGATGGCCACCAAGACTGATCCGCGATGGTACGACGTCGACCTCCCGAGGGCGTGCGCCATCGCGGGCGTTATCGCGGTCGTCGTGTGGATGCTCGGTCGCGGCTGTGCGGATCGGGCCCGCGAAGAAGCCCGACAACTCAAAGCCGGTCATGACGCCCATCGTGCGAAAATCCGACGTCTCCTAAAGGACGAAGCCAATGAGAAGGCCGACGAAGCGGCAGGCATTCACCCTGGTCGAACTGTTGGTGGTGATCGTGATCCTGGGTCTCCTGATCGCGCTCCTGCTCCCGGCGATCAAACGAGCGGTGAACACAACGAATGAGGCTGCGGTCACCGCCGAAATGTCGTCACTTTCGCAAGCTCTGGCAGATTTCAAGAGCCGGTACAACGAGTATCCGCCGAGCCGGATCGTCTTGTCCGAGAACGGCAACTTCTCGGCGTCGTATGTCAACGGCACGGGAACGTCGACGGTTCCCTCGCTTCTCGTCCCGAGGACACTCGCTGCGTTTCGGAAATACTGGCCCCGGATGGTGGTGTCGACGTCGGCCGCCACGACCGGCACGGCAGCAGGGACATATTACGATTTCAACGGGAATAACACCCTCGACGCCCCCTACATTTTGAGCGGTCCGGAATGCCTGGTGTTCTTCCTCGGTGGCGTCCCGGAAAAGACATCGACAGGCTTCGGGATGACCGGGTGGTCGAAGAGCCCATTGAATCCGTTCCAGAGTACATCGGTGACCACCAACCGTTACCCGCCGCTGTATGAGTTCAAGCCCGGGCGACTCATCTCCTATACGAACCTGGCCCTGTCGCACAGCCCGAACGCGACCCAGTATCCCGGCTACATCGACGGTCTTGGCGGCTTCACGTCAGCGGACGGATTCGCCACAACTCAGCCGCCGTTTTACGCCTATTTCAGTAGCTACAATGGGACTGGCTACGACCCCTTCGATTACGACACCGACGAAACCGATCCGGTCACCCTGGTGCACCCGATCGGCTGCGGCTTCAAGGCCCACAACGCCGTCGGAGCATCATCCGACGTCTTCGGGTCCGATTCGCCGAATCCGTACACGGTTGATTGCCCGATTCCGACCCTCAGCACTGGCCTCTACGATTCGAGCATCACGAAGCCAAGGACGTTCATCAATCCTAACGGATTCCAGATCATCAGCCCTGGCTTTGATCGCCTTTACGGGATCGGGGGCCAATATCTGGCGAACGGGACTTCGGACGAGCCGCTTCCGTTTGTGGTCGTAAAAACTGGAACGTCCTATGCGGCGAACACCCTTCAGACCGAGAACGCCAACGCCGCAGCGTTCGGCCAGATCCTGGACGGCGGCGTTCGTCAGATGGAAAAGGATAACCTGACGAACTTCTCGCAAGGCGATCTCGAGTAATCGGGATCCTCCGGATCTACCGTTCGCAGGGCCAATCCAAGGGATTGGCCTTTTTTATTTCGCGGGCCACTTGCCGATCGGACAGGCCTGCTCGGCCCACCAGGCCTTGCGACGCATCGGACAGCCGCACGTCGGGTGCGAGCACGTCAGCGGCTCGTCTCCGAGGTTCAGGCTGCACCCTTGGCAGGTTGTGAGCCTCGTCTCGTAAATCGCGTCATCGACTTCGGGCATCCCGGCCGCGACGTGCTCCACGAGAGCCTTGGCGAAGTTGACGACCTTGCGACCGAGAGACGGGCTAGTCGGTTGCGGCGTCTCGAACTCAGCGACACAGACAACGCATTCCCCGATGGTGACCACTTGCCCCGGCCTTCGTCCCGTTGGCTTGCACGTCCGTTGATTGCAGCCACAGGAAGCGTGCGGACACTTCTCGGCCTTGCGGATCTGGCTATCGACTATCGCGGTCGATGGAACGGTCAATGCCTCCACAGCGACATTGCTACACGGCTTCTTCTCGACAGCGGGAACCTGCTCCCCGCAGAGGTGCCTTCGGTAGTGCTCGCTGAACGCGGGGTGGTCGGGATTCGCCAGATCGCAGAACCGGCGATGTCGCGTGGCTTGGGCTTGGCAGACGCCATCTCGAGCTGGACATGCTTCGCACTTCGACTCGGGCCAACTCATTCGTTATTCCGTGATAGTGAATGTGTAGTCCGTGAACGCCCCCATGCATAGGATGGGGCCGCAAAGCGGTGAGTTGAACCCGTTCGTCGTAAGCGTCCAAACGTACGACGAAGGACATGTGACCGTAGGGCCTGGCCCACCCCTGCTAGCCAACGTGCAACCTGTCGGGCGGCCGCTGTCATCCGGACAGAAATTTGGCCCAATCGTGACGGTTTTGTATCCGACCGATAAAGAGACGCCGTTGAATTGCCAAGTGATAGTAACCGTCTTCGCAGGGCATGAACCGCATCCAGAATAGCTCACCGACATCGTCGATTCCCAATATCCGGTGCTCGGGTTATAGACGAGGTCCGTTCCACCGTCCACCGTCCACCGTCCACCGTCCACCGTAGAATGGCTCACTGAGATGGAGTGTGGTAGCCGCAGGTATCGTGCATTGACCACCGAGACCGGCTCCATCTGCAATACAGTGATACCCGGCAGCTGCGGTCATTTGCCCCGTCAATCCGATTGATCCGCACCCGTTATCTGATTGCGAGGAGGACACGAGGTCGTTGAATCGAGCGTGGCTAGCGGTCAGGACGGTTGACACACTGGATGGCGTCGAGAACGAGCCACTGCCCGTGGCGTCTGTGGTGCATGTGCCACTTCCGGGGCTCGCCGTGACAGTGGCTCCCGAGAGGTAATTGGGACCAGCGGCTCCGCAGCCATAGATGTGGGTAATATTTGCCGTGGTGTTCGACGGATAGAGAAGAACCGAGATCGACGTGCAACTCGAAGTCACCGTGACCGACCGCGTGTCGGTGGTGAACCCCGATTTGGAAGAGGTCAGCGTGTACGGTCCGTAGGGAACGTCTCCGAGGCAACATCGGATACTGAAACTAGCCCGGATATTTCATAGGCAGTTCGAAGGAATTGGTTGCGCGGCGGCCCTACTCCTTGTAGGATTTGGTGTTGCACAAATCCCTACCCTACCAGGAATCGAGCCGCCGCTATGACAGACTGTACCCGCTCCACCCTCTCTTTTTCCAGCCTCGGATCCAAGGCCGTCGTCGCCGATTTCCTCGGGGGACGACTGTCCACCGACGCCGGCGCGCTCCTCCTCCGCGAGGTCGCCGAGTCCACAGGCCTCTTCGATGCCCTGAACGCCGCCATACCCGATCCAAGACACCCCGTCTTCATCACCCACGACCAGCGCTCCATGATCGCCCAGCGGGTCATCGCTATCGCCTTGGGATATGAAGATCTCAATGATCATCAGGCCCT
>NZ_JBTYIP020000043.1:0-81359 GCF_054877945.1 Singulisphaera rosea
GTACAGTCTGTCATAGCGGCGGCTCGATTCCTGGTAGGGTAGGGATTTGTGCAACACCAAATCCTACAAGGAGTAGGGCCGCCGCGCAACCAATTCCTTCGAACTGCCTATGAAATATCCGGGCTAGCACGCACGTTCTCCCCCCGGCGATCGAGCCGGCTCCTTCGCCCTTCCTCAGATGACGTCCACGACCTCGGCCATGCCCGCGCCGAGGCTCGTCCTCCTCCGACCTGAGTAATGCCCGTGCCAGGCCTCCAGGACGCCGTAGACGAGCTCGGGGCGATACCTTCGGCCAAGGAAAAGGCTCCCGACGGACCGGACCATCTGGCGATACCGCTCAGACCTCTGCTTCGCCTGGACACTGGAGGAGCTTATCCACGAGAAAAAAGATGTCGACGGGCTTGCTGATGACTTCCGACGCACCTGCCTCTCGGGCCAACCGATCCAGATCCGCCCCCGCCTCCGCGGTACATACGACCATCGGAACCCGGAGCAAGATTGGGGCCTCTCGCAACCTGCGAATCAACTCGATCCCATCGACCCCCGGCATGCGGAAGTCGGTCAGGACCAGATCCGGCCCAAACTCGCACGCAACCTCCAACGCCTCGTGGCCATCGGCCACGGCTTTGACGACGAAACCCCTGTAGCGGAGATATCTCGAGAGGAGGTAGCGGAAGTCCTCTTCATCCTCGGCCAGCAGGAGTCGCATGGAGGGAGCCGCCATAATCCCTTAGATCGGCCATCTCGGTGAGCGAACCCCGTGTGAACTCGCCTGCGACCGTTTCTTTTTCGACACCTTCGCAAATGCTAGGCCATATCGTCGCATTCTCAGGTTTTCAAGCTATAGCCCAAGTCATCGCGGCATCGGGAGCTATAAGGCCGCAGACCTGCGAGGGCGGTACCTCGGAAGGCTTGGAGGGTCCGCGAGTGCGATCGGGAGAGGCCGCCAGATACGCCGACCCTGGCCCGATGGCGAGTTGCCCATGATACCCAATGGGTGTCATGGGCAATGACCGGATCACATCCGCGGGGATGTGGAGGCAGGCTCGACGCCACCGCCGATTGGACTCGCTCCGCCCCGGTCGGACGATCCTGAAATCTTCGACTGCCGGGCATCGGCCAAGGCGAACTCGAAGGCTTCCATGAACTCGGCATCGAGGCGTCGGCCGAGTTCATGGCCGTAACGGTTCAGGAGCCCCCACTCAACTGGCCTGGCGACTAACTCCACGGCGTCACAGAGCGGGATCCCCCATTCCGAGATCCATCCCACGGCAACCGCGACCTCCGCGGCCATCATTGCCTTGGAGCGTGACAGCCGTTCGGTGTCATGGTAACGGTCCAGGGCGGCTAGGCAACTAGCGATCGTTCCTCGGACCTGCTGTTCGGTGACCATGAGTGAGCCCCTTGCGACTCGCCATCCATGCGTGCCTTCGAGCGGGGTAATCACCGTCGCCCTCGCTGCCGTCTCTGCTCCGCAGGGGTGCTTTGAGGGATGCGGCATGCTCACCATAGCAGAGGCAGGGCGGACCAACTAAGGCTGTTTTTAAATTTGTCCAAAGTTTAATGCATAAAATGCTTACATTGGCCTTGGATTCGCCCGGCGCAAACCACTCCCCTTACGGGCCATGATAGCCGCTCAGGGTCAGGGTCAGGGGCAGGCCCCAGGGATATTTCGGCTCCCGGCGTTGCCGCTCGGGATCAGTCTCCGCCTCAGACCGCTTAAGCCGACCTGGATACGTCTCGCCCGCCGATGCGGGTCATGGCCCCCAGGTCGCCGGGGAAGACGTTGCCTGGATTGGGTGAATGGAGACGCACGTCCCAGGTCGTTAACCGGCGAGCCTGTGGGCTGACTCGCCGGACCTTGCTTGACACCCCCCCGACCCTATCGGGCCAAGGCGCGGTTCGGAGACGAGAGCGGCTGATGGGGAAATCGCCCAGGGAAACCCGTGGGTCGGCCCACCGGGCCCCAACCCGGATACCCGACCAACTTTGACAGGGCGTTTTTGCCGCATGCTCATCCGTGAGGCGACGGTGACCTTACCGTGCCGACACCTCTGCCCGCCAATTCAGTTTCGCCCCCACGATTTCAGCATGGCCGTCAACCGACACGACCCGGCGTCCTCTTGCGAGGAAACCGGGTCGTGGAGGAGGTGTTTTTTTCCGGCAAGGTCACCACCAACACTCCAGTATACACCCCGACGATCCGACGATGGGCGAAATGGCACCCACGGGTGTCAAACGACGAAGCTGACGCCGAGGCCAATAGCTGCCGGTTCGCGCCGTGCACCCCGCGTATCCAACTCGGGGCACCTCGGGTCTACTTCCGGCGATCCAAGCTGGCTCATTTCGCCCCTTGCTTGACGAGTTTTGATGTGTTCCAGATCCGCGCCGTCCCGTCAAGGGACGCCGAGGCCAACGATTTTCCGTCCCTCGTGAAAGTGAGCATGAGGACTTCACCCTCGTGCCCTTTGAGAGTCCCCTTCTCCTCGCGGCCCTGGGCATCCCAGAGTCGGATCATGCCGTCTTTGTGTCCCAGGGCGAGGGTTCCTCCATCGGGGGAGTATGCGACTCCCTCGGCTCCGATCTCCTGTCGCTCCCGCAACACCTTGCCCGTATTGACATCCCACAGGACGAGTGTCCCATGATCGTCGGTCGAGGCGAGGGTCTTGCCGTCGGGCGAGTAATCGATCCGGTAGACCTGGCCGCTGTGGCGCATCGGCATGTGAAGCACCTTCCTCGGCTCCTCGAGGTCCCAAACCCCGATCCGGCCGTCTTCAGTCCCCAGGGCGATGGTCGATCCGTCGGGAGCATATCGGAGGTAGGAGATCGGCCCGAAGCCCTCGAGCGAGGCAACAACCTTCCGGGTTTGCACGTCCCAGATCAGAGCCAGAAAATCATTGCCGCCCGAGGCGAGGAATTTCCCGTCTGGGGAGTATTCCAAGCCTTTCACGATTCTCGAGTGCTTCTTCAACGTGAAGGCTTCCTCCTTGCTCTCCGCGTCCCAGACCACGATTTGGGTGTCTTCACCGGCCGAGGCGAAGTGCTTACCGTCCGGGGCCATGCTGACGCGAGATAGGCCTCGATTGTGCCCCCGCAATCGAGTGGCCTTACGGTCCTTCAAGTCCCAGAACTGGACGTTCTCATCTTGTCCGGCGACGACCAGTCCTTCTCCGTCGGGAGTAAACCTGCACGACCAGCAAGGCTGCTCAATCTTCAGCGTCAAGAGGATCGGAACGTCGGGCTCCTGGCCACTCGCCGACATCCCGCAGGCGACGGCAATCGCGCAAACAATCATTCGGATTGTTGATGATTTCGATAGAAGTTGCTTTCTCATCATCTCGCTCCCTTGAAGTTTGTCCGGGATCAGAAAGGTTTCGAGCACATCCCGCCGACGCGATGGCAACAATTCAGGAACGCCAAATCCTCTAACCCCCGGACGACGGTCCCTGGGATTTCCGGAAAGTTCAAAAGCGCAAGCATTACGGCTCGTACACCAACGCCTGGAGAGTGTCCAAAGTCGTCCGCCAAGGCCCTGGCCACGATCCGCGACGGGGATCTGTACCCCGAGGAACAAGGCACGTTCGCCGCGTACTGCCTCGACCGGTGGGACCTGACGGAGATGGCCGAGGACCTGCCGAAGATCGCCCGCAACAAGGGCAAGCCTGTCCCGGCCGTTGAGGCTGCTGTCGCCTGAGGCAGTCGGGTTACGTATTGGGGAGTGGGCGATACTGGGAGCGGCTCGCCGGCTATCACTCCTCCCTCACGACCTCGGCCTCTCCGCAAGGGCATGCCGGGGTCGTGTCGGTTTACGGGGTATCAGGGGTTGGTCTGGCGTGCAAAGAGCCCGCTCCCATCCTGTCGGGCTCGCTCGCTGTCGAGGTTTGCCAATCGGAGGGGAAGGTGAATCACCTGCGAGATTGAAACGCAAATGGGAATACAAATAAAAAATAAGGAAATATTTTTGAAATATTATTTTGTAAATTCTGATACAGTCTTGCTCGGCCTCGACGGACAATCTGGGCTGATGATTCGGCGGAAGTGGTGTCGTCGGTTCCCTCTGATCTCCGTCTAGCCTCGATCAGACCCGAGCCCCCCCCACACCATCGGACCGCGTCCTTGCGCATCGGGGGCATGATGCCGGATCTTTCGGGATCCCAAGAATCCGAGAAACACCCCGTCGAGGCCCTCTCACGGGCCGCCGCGGCATTTCAGATCATCTCGAGCCCTACAAACTTATCGATCCTTTCGCTGTTTGGTACAGGCGGACGGTGCGTCACTGACTCGTGGAGCGATATTGATGTCGATGTGAGCGCAATCAGCCATGCCCTTACCAAGATGAGGCTCCCGGGGCTGGTCGAGAGACAGACAGTCGGTAGAGCCGCTGTCTATAGCCCGACTCCCCGAGGCGAACGGTTGCTTCGGATCGTAAAGACACTCCTTGCAGATGATTCCGTTTGAATCCATTCCACCTTGGAGCCCGCCCATGCTTCCCGATCCCGACGAGTCGCCTCGCTTACTGTATAAGGTCGAGGGTGAGAACGGACGTCGATATCTCATCTACAACGCATTGGTGATGGGTGATCCGTCCGGACACGTCCCCGGCAAGTGGTATACGAGACCTTACCCCTTGATGGTTTCTCAAGCCGGGCCTGGGAGCAACCCCCACGACACCGCCGACGAAGCCGAACAATCCGTAGGAGCCCGGGCCCGAGGCATGGCCGAGGCCAAGGAATTTACCTGATCGGTATCACCTCGACCTACCGGTAGACGGTCGAGGTACGTTCCCCACTTCACTACAGTTTGCAACCGGCCGGCGGCTATCTGGGTCCCTGACCCCGGCCAGACTCCGCCGCCTTGGAGGCCCCATTGAATGCCAAACGATCTCTGACCTGGCTCGTCGATGGCGTGGCCTTCAGGCTCGCCCCGCTCGATCATCAGGACCTTGATGAGCTCTATCGCGGCCGGTTGCTTCCGATGGCGGGCTCACTCCGGGTGAGCATCGAGAAGTTCATCCAAGGCGGAGGCCGGGATGAGAGCCTGGTGGTCGAGGATTTGGAACAGTGCCTCGAATCGTTGCGGGCCATCCTGGAAGCGTCGCTTCGCAAGGCCCACCCGTGGATGACAGAACCCGAAGCGGAGTGTCTGGTGGCGATGTACTGTCGCGACGAAGACAATTCCACGGACGACGTCCTCTTCTACCGCCAGGTGCAACGACTGGGCAAGTCGACGCTCGACGGCCTCGTCTCCCAGCATCGAGGCCGCCTTGCCGCACTGGTCTCTCTGGCTGAACAATTCGAGGCGCTAGTCACTATTCCCTGAGACGACAAGGATCGCATCCACGCCAAGCCCATCGGGACAAGACACCCATTGGGTGTCACCGGCCGTCGCGGGGTAGCCTGGTCATTCGGCGGGTCGACAATCGCCCTTCACCCATCCCTAATTCGCCCGAACGAGCGATAGTAGGGTGCCCGCGATCGCCTCGAGCGGGAGGACGAGGTCGACCGTGCCCGTCGCGATACTTGCGAGTGGCATGTCGGAGACTTCGGCGGTCTCACGGTTCTGGGTAAGAACCATGCCGCCCCACCGCTTGACCGCTCGGACCCCATCGGCCCCGTCGCCGTCGTAGCCCGTAAGGACGACGGCAATGATGCGCCCCCCCAGACTCTCCGCCCCCGACTCGAATAGCCGGTCGACTGACGGTCGGGAGAAGCGGACCTTCGCCGCATTGGAGAGGGAAAGCGAGCCACCTCGGTCGATCAGGAGATGCCTGTCAGGCGGGGCGATGTGGACCGTCCCCGGCACCAGATGATCCCCTTCGGCGGCATCCTTGACGCTGAGTCGCGTCCTTCGACCGATTATCTCCGCCAGTATGCCTGGTCCGTGAGGGGAACGGTGCAACACCACGGCGATGGCGGCCGGGAAGTTGGCAGGCAAGGCCCCCAGGATGACGCCCAGGGCCTCGATGCCGCCGAGCGATCCCCCAATCAAAACGACGTCGAAGTTACCCATCGCCTCCATTAGCACCTCTTGCGAATGTCATTCTTTGCCAAACCGACATCCTATGGCATTCGGTACAGAGGGGGTAGAGGGTCGCGACGACCGACCCACGATCGGCCTCCGGAGCGATACTGAGATAGGCACCCGATGCGTCCCGTTGAGGCCAAGGTGAGCCTGCGGGGTCGAGTGCCAACAGGTCGAGCCAAGGAGGCCAGGATGGCGAGGCGAACCCCCCCACCGCCAAGCAGCGCAAGGTCGTCGAGGAATTCCTCAGGGAGCCGGCAGTCGCGGAGACGCCCTTCACCGAACCGAAGGTCTGGGAACCCGCCTGGAAGGGCCGGTTCCTCGAAGCCCTCTCCAACTGCGGTGTCATCCGAGCGGCGTGCATCCAAACGGGGATCCATTACACGACGGCGTACGATCACCGGATGTAGGACCCCGAATTCGCCGAAGCGTGGGACGCCGCGAACGAGGCAGCCGTGGACACCCTCGAGAGCGAGGCTCGCCGTCGAGCTCTGGATGGGGTCGAGAAGCCCGTCTTCTACCGCGGCCAGAAGTGCGGGGCGATCCGCGAGTACTCCGACGCCCTGCTCATGTTCCTGATGAAGGCGGCCCGACCCGAGCGGTTCCGCGAGAGCTACGACGCCCACAAGATCGTCGCTCTATTGCAAGCTGGAGCGGCTGCCGAATCTTCCCGTTGATGCTGAGCCGAGTCGACACCGATTTCGGTCATGAGACCCCGGGCGACGCTGCCCGGGGCCTCTTCGTTTTGACACCCAATGGGTGTCATCAGAGCTAGCCCTAAAACAAGCGTACCCAACACGATGACATAGGGATGACAGCGGTCTGCGCCCTATAAAACAAGGCATGCCACGAAACTATGGAAATCGAAGAGGCGCTCACTCGAAAACGCACACGCTCGCGCAAGTGCCGTTGCCAAAACCCCTTAAATCCAAGTTGGAGGGGCGTGAGAGGGTTTTCGATACGCTTGGTTTAGGGCTAGCAGACCTACTTCCCCTCCGGCCAGGGGCAGATGGAGCCCGGCCCCGGCCCCGGCGGCGACGGTGGCGGCGACCACTTCGCCAACTTCCTCGAGGCGGTCAAGGCCCGCGACCCCGGCCGGCTCAACGCCCCGATCGAGGACGGCCACCGCTCGAGCGCCCTCTGCCACCCGGGCAACATCGCCTACCGGGTCGGCCGCAAGCTGCGGATCAACCCCTCGAGCGAGTCGTTCATCGACGACACCGAGGCCGGCGCCCTCCTGACCCGCAACGATCCCGCCCCGTTCGTCGTCCCCGCCAAGGACTGATGACCGGACGGTTCTGGGCCCCGGCGCCCTCTCCAACGCCGGGGCCTCCTATCGCAGACGTCTCTTCACCGGATGACGTTCTATCAAAGCGCCGAGGGATGGCGAGGGGAAAGGGCGGCTTGGTCGCCGGCGGCGATGCGGCCGACCGAGCGTCGATAGCTCGCGGGGGTCTGGCCCAGGCGGGTGCGGAAGACGACACCGAGGTATTCCTGGTGGCCGAACCCGCACTGGACGGCGATTTTCCCGATGGACATATCGGTCTCGGCGAGGAGCTCCTGGGCACGCTTCAGGCGGACCCGGACGATCTCGTCGTGGACGGTGCGGCCGAGCACGGCGCGGAACCGGCGCTGGAGGGTGCTCCGCGACATCCCCAGCTCTCGGCAGACCTCGTCGATGGAGAGGCCGTGGCAGGCGTGCATCCGGATGAAGCCGATGGCCTCGGCGACCTCGCGGTCGTCCAGGGCGATGGCGTCGCTGGAAGGCCGGGCGACGATGCCAAGCGGCGGGACGAAGACCGCTTCGCCCGACTGGCCCTCGCCGGCGAGGACCCGGTCGAGCAGCGCCGCGGCCTCGTAACCGACCCGCTCGTGATCGGGGACGACGCTGGAGAGCGGCGGGTGGGCGATCGCACAGATCGGCTCGTCGTTGTCGACCCCGATGACCGCCAACTCGTCCGGGACCCGCACACCGACTCGTCGGCAGGCCTCGAGGACCTTCTGGCCTCTCGGGTCGTTGCAGGCCATCACGGCACAGGGGCGTGGCAGCGCGAGGACCCACGACGCCAGCCGGTCCTGCTCGTCTTCCCAGGCGACCTGGTCGCGGAACGAGAAGACCGGGCACGTCCCCCCGACTTCGGCGATGGCGTTGACGAACGCCTCACGCCGCTCCTCGGACCAGTTGACCCCCTCGAGGCCGCAATAGCCGAAGTGGTGAAACCCTCGTTCGAAGAAATGCTTGGCGGCCAATCGCGCGATCGCCGCGTTGTCGACGTGCGCCAGCGGTAACTCGGGCCGCCGGTCGACCCCCAGGACGTCGACGACCGGGACCCCCGCCGCCAGGACGGCCTCGGCGATCCGGGCGTTCTGGAGCCTCGCGATGATCCCGTCGCCGTCCCAGTTGCGCAGCCAGCCGGGGACGGATTCTTCGAGGCTCCTCGGCTCGTGATAGAACGACCAGGGCCCGTGCTCGCACGCGTAGCGGGCGATCCCGCGGAGGATGTCGCGGCCCGACGCCAGCGACGTCTCGACCACGAGGGCGATGTGGGGTATGGCCCTCACCTGGCGATTCTTGTTGCGAGTCCTCACCGGCTCCCCCCGGGCGTCGTCGTCCGACGCTGCGGCACGAGGGCCCGACCAACCCGCGGGATCGGGCCCCATGCCGCCCCGTTCCGACCCCTAAGCTCTGACCTTAATTCTACAAACTTTGACCGGAATCGCCATTGGCGGCCCCGGGTTTTGCGCGTCAAATGGATTAGGGCCGAAATCCTCGGCTGTGCGTCGGTTCCGCTGCCTCGGGCATCACGGTCAACACCCCCCAAAAAAGAACGTCAGTCTCCCCCCCCTCTCGGGGCATGGTGGCGTGTTGCGCGGTGGTCGGGCGAGCGGATGGGGGATTTCGACGCAGTTTTATGCTGATGTGATCCTGGATCGGTTGAACGCGGGGTGCCCCGGGGCACTTCGATTCGGGGCTGCGCGCTTCCTGATCGCGGAACAAGCCGAGTGAAGCCACTGGGGTGGGCTCAGGTCACCGCGAGTGCCCTCGCTTCGGTCGCTCACGTCTCGGATTCTTGATTCATTTTCGGTCGTCGCACGTTCGTTCGTACGTAAAAGGGGCCGCACATGAGATTGAAGTCGTCGACTCGTCAAGGATTCACTCTGATCGAGCTCCTCGTCGTCATCGCCATCATCGCCGTGTTGATCGCCCTGCTCCTGCCGGCCGTGCAGGCCGCCCGCGAGGCCGCCCGCCGGGCGCAATGCGTCAACAACCTCAAGCAGTTCGGCCTGGCGATGCACAACTACCACTCGTCCACCGAGGTCTTCCCGATGGGCGCGTCGCAGTGCTACTACAATTACGGCGGGGGATCGCCGTGCACGACCTGGAACAACTGGTCGGCCCACGCCTTGATGCTCAACTACCTGGAACAAGGCTCGCTCTACAACGCCATCAACTTCGGGATGGAGGGCCGGGGGACCGACTACGCGAGCGCGGCGAATTCCACGGGCTACAACGCCAAGATTGCCGTCTTCCTCTGCCCCTCGGACACGAATGGCGGCCGGATCAACGACAACTGCTATTACGGGAGCGTCGGGCCCACGACCAACGCCGGGGGCGACGTCCCCCCGCGCAATGCGAGCCCGGGATGCACGGGCCCTGGAAGCTTCGCGACCCCGACGTCCGGGGTGTTCGCGTTCCGCGTGGCCTACGGCATCCGCGACATCACCGACGGCACGTCGAATACCATCGCGTTCTCCGAGGGCAAGGCCGGGAACGCGGCGCAGACCGTCAGCCCCGGCAACATGGTCATGAATGCCGGCCTGTCGGGGAGTGCGTATTTCCTGAGCGCGTTCCAGAACCCCGCGCAGGTCCTCTCGGATCTGCAGACGTGCTCGAACCAATACGTTTCCAGCAATTCGGGCAACATCTCCGTCGGCCACGGCCACGACTGGGGTATCGGCAGCATGGGCGCCACGTTGTTCAACACCATCGTCACGCCCAATAACACGCGGTACATCTGGTCGGCCTGCCGGACCGACTGCAACGGTGGTTGCGACGGGGCGAGCATGGACTACTCCAACGCCCAGAGTTATCACCCCGGCGGGGTCAATGTCCTGATGGCCGACGGAAGCGTCAGGTTCATCAAGGATTCGGTCAACACGCAAACCTGGTGGGGGCTCGGGACCAGGAGCGGCGGCGAAGTGATCGACGCCAGCAGTTTCTGACCTCTCGAAACCCGAGGTGGCCTTCGCCCGTCGCCCTCGGCGTTCTCGTCGAGGCGACGGGCCGGTTCCACTCGCAGGCCGGAGAACGGAAGTTGGGGGCAGACAAGGGGCTTCGTGCCCTCTCCTTTTACACCACCCTTTGAGAGAATTGGAAGATTTTCATGAAATCTATCGCTTGGGCTTTGATGGCTTGCCGGATCCTGGCGGTCTCCCTCGGCCTGACCTTGCTCAACAGCGGTTGCGGCCCGCAAAGCGTGTCCTACGGCGGGGTGACTACCGAGGAGGCAAAGTGGAACGATGATTCTCGGAAGGCCATGGAGGCCAACGCCAAGTTGACCTACAAGACGGCCCACAAGGCTCGCAGGGGCGTGAAGAAGCATTGACGATCCCTCCGCCAGGCCCTTGTCGTTCAACGGGGCTGGGGGCAGACTGTGGGGAGTGGCGAGGGTCGCGGCCCGCCACCGGACGGCGACCCTTGCGCCCTCGGCGCTCCTCATTAGAAGACGTGCGCGACGGCTCCGGCCCCTCTCGACGAACCAAACCGGCGAGCCTTGCGGTTTCCCTCGGTGCGTCGTGGGAGCGACCGTCCTCCCTGGAGGCTCGATCGATCAAGGAACGTGATCGAGCCCAATCCACACCGTCGGGGAGGGGGGATGGCCTCGCTCGGCCGCAGCACGAGACACCTCTCATTGACCGTGCCACCCACGAAAGCCTTTGGAGGATCGATGGCTCGACGAGACCCCGTGATTCTTGTGTTCTTTGCCGTCGTCGTGGGTCTCGGATTGTTGGACCCGGGTCGTGTCTCGGCGGCGGATGAGGCCAAGCCCAAAGCCTTCCGCCCCCCCGCGGTGCCCCTGGTCGCGTGTGACCCGTACTTCAGCGTCTGGAGCCTCGCCGATCGGTTGACCGATGACGTGACCCGGCACTGGACGGGCAAGCCGCAGGCGCTCGCCAGCATGATCCGGGTCGACGAGAAGACGTACCGGCTGATGGGGAATGAGCCGAAGGCCGTCCCGGCCTTAACCCAGGTTGGGGTCGTCGTCCTCCCGACCCGGACGATCTACGACTTCGAAGGGGCCCAGTTGCATGTCCGCCTGACGTTCTTGACGCCGGCGCTGCCCCATGACCTGGACATCCTCTCTCGACCGGTCACGTACCTGACCTGGGACGTCCGCTCGCTCGACGGGAAGCCGCACGCGGTTCGCATCTACTTCGGCGCGAGTGCCGAGCTGACCGTCGACGTGCCGTCGCAGCGTGTCGTCTGGTCGTCTCCGGCCTCGGGTGAATTGAAGGTGCTTCAGATGGGCTCGGAGGAACAGGCCGTCCTCCGGAAGAGGGGGGATGACCTCCGGATCGACTGGGGCTATGCCTACGCCGCGGCCCCTTCGAGCACCGCCAACGCCAAGGTCGGCTCCGACCGGGCCTGCTCCCAGGCCTTCAACGAGGGGGGCAAGTTGCCCGAGGCGGACGATACCCGCATGCCCCGCGCCGTGGACGACGAACGGCCCGTGATGGCCTTCGTCTTCGATCTGGGGACGGTGGCCGGGACGCCGGTCTCGCGGCATGTCGTGCTCGCCTATGATGATCTTCATGCGATCACCTACTTCGGAAAGCCGCTGCGTCCTTATTGGCGACGCTCCGGTGCCCAGGCCGCCGACCTGCTCCGGCGGAGCGAGGCCGAGTACGAGTCGCTCCGGACCCGTTGCCAGGCCTTCGACGACGAATTGATGGCCGACCTGAAGCAAGCGGGGGGGGAGAAGTACGCCCAACTCGCAGCCTTGGCGTATCGCCAGTGCCTGGCCGCCAACAAGTTGGTGGCCGACTCGAACGGTCAGCCGCTCCTCTTCCCTAAAGAGAACTTCAGCAACGGCTGCATCGCCACGGTCGACATACTCTTCCCGATGGACCCATTCTTCCTCCTGTTCAGCCCGACCCTGACCAAGGCCTCGCTCGCGCCCGTCTTGAGTTACGCCGCTTCGGAGCGCTGGAAGTTCCCGTTCGCCCCGCATGATCTGGGGACCTACCCCCAGGCCAACGGCCAGGTCTACGGCGGGGGCGAGCGGACCGAGGAGAACCAGATGCCCGTCGAGGAGAGCGGCGACATGATCCTCCTCGTCGCGGCGCTCGCCCGGCTGGAAGGGAACGCCGACTTCGCGTCGGCGTACTGGCCGCAGTTGTCGAAGTGGGCGCATTACCTGGAAGAGAAGGGCTTCGACCCGGAGAACCAGCTCTGCACCGACGACTTCGCCGGCCACCTGGCCCACAACGTGAATCTCTCGGCCAAGGCCATCCTTGCGATGGGGGCGTATGGTCTGCTCTGCGACCTCCGCGGTGAGAAGGCGGAGGCGGCCCGATATCACGAGCTGGCGAAGGAGTTGGCCGGCAAGTGGGCCAAAACCGCCGATGACGGCGATCACTTTCGCCTCGCCTTCGACCGATCGGGGACCTGGAGCCAGAAGTACAACCTGGTCTGGGACCGCCTGCTGGGCCTGGACCTGTTCCCGGCCGAGGTGATCCGGAAGGAACTGACCTTCTACCTCAAGAACCAGGATCGCTATGGGTTGCCGCTCGACAACCGCCAGCCTTACGCGAAGCTCGACTGGACCGTCTGGACCGCGACGATGGCCGACACCCGCGCCGAGTTCGAGGCGATCGTGGGGCCGCTCTACGACTTCCTGAACGACTCGCCCGACCGCGTCCCGATGTCCGACTGGTACTGGACCAAGGATTCCAAGCATGTGGGATTCCAGGCCCGATCCGTCGTCGGCGGCGTCTTCATCAAGCTGCTGTCCGACCGCGCGACCTGGACGAAGTGGTCGGGCCGTGACAGGGCCCGACCCTCCGGCTGGGCGGCCGTTCCCCCGCCGCCGATCGTCAAGGAGGTCGTCCCCAACGCGCAGCGGGCGCCGAGCACGTGGCGGATGACCTTGGAACGCCCCGCGGATGACTGGTTCCGGCCGGGTTTCGACGACGCGGGCTGGAAGGAGGCCCAGGGCGGTTTCGGCTCCGAGGGGACCCCGAACACCTCCCCGGGACGGCGGACCGACTGGACTACCTCGGACATCTGGATCCGCCGCGAGTTCACCCTCCCCGAAGGGGACGTCACGGATCTCCAACTCTCCCTGTACCATGACGAAGATTCCGAGGTGTACATCAATGGCGTCCTGGCCGCCAAGGTCTCGGGCTACTCGACGGATTACGACCCCACGCCCATGACCGCCGAGGCCCGCGCCACGCTCCACACCGGCAAGAACCACCTCGCCGTCCACTGCCACCAGACCGGCGGCGGGCAGTTCATCGATGTCGGCTTCGTCGAGGTCAAGGAGCAGAGCCCTCGCTAACGTCGTAGCCGCCCGCTCTCTCCGAAACCCGGTGTTTTCTTCAACACCGGGTTTCTGCCGCGGTCGCTGCCATCCTCTCTTTGGGATCTCCCTGTCAACTCCCACTGAAACCCGGTGTTGAAGAAAACACCGGGTTTCAGGGCACGGGAAAAAATTGGAACCCTCGGACCCCGGCTCGGCTTTACTGGAGGAGGACACGAGGCACCCGGGGAGATCCGACTGGTGGCATCATCGCAACGCGGCGACGCCGGGCTCCGGCCGATCGGCACGCTGTTCGGCCGGGGGACCGTGGCCGGCCTGACGGACGGGCCGTTGCTCGAAAGGTTCGCGACCGGGGGAAAGGAGGCCTCCGAACTCGCCTTCGCGGCCCTGGTCGATCGGCACGGGCCGATGGTCCTGCGCACCTGCCGGGCGGCCTTGCATGACGAGCACGATGCGCAGGATGCGTTCCAGGCCACCTTCCTGATCCTGGTGCGCCGGGGCGGCTCGCTCTGGGTGCGGGATTCGGTCGGCCCCTGGCTCCACCGGGTCGCCTGCCACGCCTCGGCCCGCGCCCGGCGCGTCTCTGGGCGGCGGAAGGCGATCGAGCGGAAGGCGGCCGAGATGGCGGAGACGGCCTCGGAGGAACCTGGCCCGAGCGTCGATGGGCTCGGGGAGCTGCTCCACGAGGAGATCGACCGGCTCCCGGACCGATACCGGATCCCCGTCGTCCTTTGCGAGCTCGAGGGTCGCTCACAAGAAGAGGCGGCGCGGGTGCTGGGGTGTCCCGTCGGGACGGTCAAGAGCCGACTGTCTCGGGCCCGCGAGCGGCTCCGCGGACGCTTGACCCGTCGAGGGCTCGCCCCTGGAGCGTTCAACCTCGGCGCCTCGGCCTTCGACCCGACCCGGGCGACACTCCCCGCAGCCCTGGTGGAGATCACGATCCGGTCTGCCTTGGGTCCTCCGACCGCTGACGCGACCGTCGTTGCCATCGTCCAGGGGGTGTTGAGGTCTATGTTTCTGACACACTTGAAATCCACGGCTGCTTTAACTCTGTGCGTTGGCCTTGCGCTTGGGGGCCTCGCCTTCGGCGGGGCCCAACTCGCCCGGCCCGGTGCGGACGACGCCAAGGTCTTCGCGGCTTCGGGGCCCGAGGCCGCGAAGACGCCCGCAAAGGCCAAGGAGGCCGACCCGTATGCCTGGCGACGCGCCGACCCGTACGAAGCCCCCGACTTCGAGCGGTTCTTCCCCGATGATCTCGATGGGGGCAAGGCCCTTGATGCCCTCTGGGGGGACAAGGACAAGGACCGTCGGCCGGACGACGAGGTCCTCCGGGCCGTCCGCCGGGGCCTGCGGCGCACGACGCAGCATCGGACGCTGATCCTCGCCTGGATCGGCAACCGTTTCGTCTGGAACAAGTCGCCCCAGAATCCCGACGCGATCGAGCTCATGTACCACGCGGCCGACTCCCGAGGCCCGAACGCCGACCCTTACGGAACCCGGCACTACGCCGTCTACTTCGGCCTTTCGGTCGTCCAGCCCAAGACCCCGGCGATCCTGCGCACGCTCGTCGATTTGTGCATGCGCATCGACGACTACAACGATTGGGGACGCGTCGCCTGGGGTGCGGCGACGCAACGGACTGAGCTCCTCGCGTACCTCAAACCTTATCTCGCCGAAGGGACCGACCCGGATCTCCGCGAGCGGGCAGGCATCCTGGAGAAGGTCTTCGTTGACGCCCCCGACGCCATGACGGCGATGGCCGCACGCAACAAGAAGCGGGCGCAGGCCGAGTTCGGCGCCCGACTCCCCGAGGCCAGGCGGGTGCTCCGGGCCGGGACCTCGCGGGAACGGAGGGACGCCCTGACCCTCGTGGGCCGCAACGGGGTCATTCTGCTCATCGACGACTCCGACTTCGATGCTTTCCAGGCCGCCGCGGACGACCCTGACGCCAGGGTCCGCGAGGGGGTCGCCCGCTTCGTCGGCCAACGCTGGATCTGGGGCGCCCAACCCCAGAAGCCCGAGGCCATCGAACTCGAGCTTCGACTCTCGAAGGACGAGGACCGCGAGGTCCGCAATACCACCGTCTACTACGGCCTGTCCACGGTCGTCGACAAGACGGATGACGTCGTTCGCAGGCTCATGGCAATGGTGGTCTCGGACCCCTTCGTGGACTGGAGTCGCATTGCCTGGGGTCTCAGCCAGGACCGCGATGCGGCGGCGAAGGTCCTCGACGAATACCTGGCCGGCGACGATCTCTCGGCCGCCAAGGCCGCGCGGAAGCACTACCGGGAGATCACCGGTCGAAATACGCCTCTCGAGTCCAAGGGCGAGCCGGTCTCCCGGGCGAAGGATGTCCAGGCGTTTCAGGATCTGTTCGACTACCTCGGGCAGGCCTATCCGAATTTCAAGATGAAAGGGATCGACTGGCCGAAGGTCGGCCGCGAGTTGATCCCTCGGGTCGACGAGGCGAAGTCCGAGGACCAGTTCGGCCTCCTGGTCCTGGAGTTGGTGGCTCGTTTGGAGGACAGCCACGCGGTCGTCCAACCGGGGAGCGTGAACCCTCCCCAACCGTCACTGCCGGAGTGGGAGCCCGGCCTGACCTGCCTGATCGACGACCAAGGGCGGCCGGTGGTTTACGCGGTGGAGCGCGGATCGGCCGCGGAGAAGGCCGGGGTCCGGCCCGGGATGACCGTCGTCTCGGCCAACGGGACGCCGGCCCGGGAGTTGATCGACCGCTGGATGACGCGCCAGCGGACCTACTACGGCTATTCCAGCAACCGGACCCTCGAGTACGACGCGGCGCGACTGTTCCTCCAACACCCGGGACGGGGTGCGAAGGTCACCCTGGTGCTGGAAGACGTCGAGGGCTCGCCGAAGACGGTCGAGGTCCCGGCCGGTTTCCGTCGACGCTACCTCCCGAGGCTCCCGGTCCTCCGGTCCGGGATCGCGGACTCGGCGAACGTCTCGTGGACTCGCCTGGACGACGGCCTCGGCTACATCTACGTCCGACGGATCCAGGGGGGGCTCGAAGGGTCGCTCGACCGGGCGCTCAAGGAACTCGGCGACGTGAAGGGCCTGATCATCGACGTCCGGGGGAACAGCGGCGGCGGGTTCGACACGAGCACGGCGGTCCGCAACTTCGACCCGTCGCCCGAGAACAGGGCCGAGCCGGAGCGGCCTCGCTATCGAGGGCCGATCGCCCTCCTGATCGACGAGCGCACCATCAGCGCGGGCGAAGGATGGGCGTCGTGGTTCGTCGCGACGAAGCGTGCCCGGCTCTTCGGCACGGCCACGGCCGGGGCCTCGTCGCGGAAGGCCAACTACACGATGAGCAACGGCCTCTACCGGGTCGTGGTCCCGGTGAAGGCCTACACGGGCTTCCTCGACCGGCCGATCGAGCGGCGAGGCCTGGAGCCCGACGTCGCGGTCCGGTGTCGCGCCAAGGACCTGGCCGACGGCAAGGACACCGTCGTGGAAGCCGCCGCCGCCTGGCTGCGGTCGTCGACCGGCCGGGATTGAACCCGGCCGGAGGGCGTCGGTGGTATTTGAATCAGGTCGCCGAGGGGATCACGATCTCTTCCTGCATCCAGGCCCGGGCCCGGGCCCGGTGCTCCTCGGTGATGTGCGTCGAGACGGCGGCGAGTGTACCGGCCAGGACGCTCGCGTCGTCGCCGAGGCCGACGACCGGCAGGAAGTCGGGGATCCCGTCGACCGGCAGGATAAAGTAGGCCAGGGCCGCCGCGGCCGCCCCCTTGACCCAGATGGGGGTCTTGGGGTCGAGCAGGCAGAAGTACATCGCCACCGTCTCCTGCGCCAGCGGGAGCCGGTTGAGGTAGCGCTTCGCCTTCGCCCCGAACCCGTCGCGAACGATCCGCTCGTTCTTCGCCTCGTCGGCGCCGACGTAGTCCTCGGCCCGGAACCCTTCACCCTTGCCCCACATCCGCGAGAGTCGGTTCGTCATCCCTCGTCCCCCCCCTTCGAGATCACGTTCCCCACATCAAGGACTTCGCACGAGCGTTCGAAATGTTCAGTCACGACTGGAATCTTCGGCGAAACCGCCCGGTTGTGGGGTGCGTTGCTTTTATCATCCTGAGCAAAGCTCGGGCCAAGCAAAGAGATTGGCTTTGGGGAAGGATCCATGACGAGGGATCGACTTTCTTTCGGAATGATTCTCTTCTTCGCACCTTTGGGTGCTCTGATGCGATCTTCAGTCGTTTGCGCCTCGACACCAAGTGAAAAGACGTGATTATTCAACTGTTGCCTGGCTCGGAGGGCAGCCAGGTGCAACTTTTCACTTAACACTTTACGCGAAGGCAGGGTTGTCAAGTATTCCACAACATGGATTGAGGATCGATCTAACTTTGAAACAGCTTTGCCGAATTCCGGGACGTGTGGGGTCATGCAGCATGCAATCAGGCATGCGAATGACGATCACTCCGGCTTCGAGCCACGAGGTCGGTCCGCACTCGTCGGCTTGGGATGATCGCGCATTCAGAGGTCCGCGGGTCTCGGGATTCGGCAAGGCGATTTGGCGGACCGAATCGGGCCTCGAGCTGCTTCCGGAGTAAGGTTCGTTGGGTTTGCTTGAAACCCTTCTCGAACGTCGTCATCGCCACGGCTTGGGCCCCCGGATACCGCTCGGTCCGCAGTACCGATGGCAACTCTTCCACCTGCACCTCGTCCAGCGTCGCCAGGGTAGGTCCCGTCAGACATCCTCCAAGCCCAATTCCTGGAGCGACCTCGCCGTCAACACGGCCAGCGCAATTGCCTCGAGTTGCGAGGAGCTGAGGCTGTCTAGATGTTGACTGACCCTAGGATTCAGCGGTCCGAACCGGCCCTCGAGCAGTTTCCGGAGCAGACCTCGTTGGCCTTGCTCCAGGCCTTGCTGCAAGCCTTGCTGCAGCCCTTGCTCTTGGCCCTTCTCGTACGTCGTCATCGCCATGGCTTGGGCCCCCTGATACCGCTCGGTCCGTAGCAGCGTTTGCAACTCTTCCGCCTGCTCCTCGTCAAGCCTGGCGTAGGCTTCCAGGCAGTCCAGGAGGAGATAGCGGCGATAGTCATTCTCCCGCGCCTCCGCCAGGCGCTGCAACGCCTCCGCGTGAACCACCGCTCGACGGGTCGCCGGCACACGCATCAGGGCCGTCAGCGCCACACCGAGGAGATGAGGACCGGCCACGTACTGCTCTCCGTCGAGGGCCGGCAGGCCCACGTAGGCATACGTGAAGGAGACCAGCCGATGGTCCCAGTACGATTCCTCATAAACGTCCCAGCCGACCCCGTCCAGGCCCACCCGCAGGTACAATGCGATGGGCAAGACGGGCAAGCCGTGCTGGCGACGCAATTGCTCGTAGTACGAGAGCATCCGAGGGCGCAACGGCGCCACCGTGTCCTGCGACTCGATCTCGACGTGGATCAACGTCAGGCAGCGATCCACGACGATCGCCTGCGTCGGCACTGGAGGGGGCACGCCCGGATGCAGCGACATCCGGGCGACCAGGTCGAGGGACCGGCGTTCTCCCCGCGGTGGGTCGGTGAAGACCTCTTGCTCGAGCCAGTCGACGCTGGAGAAGTCGAACCGATCGGCCCAGACCGGGAAGAATGTCTCGAAGAACTCGGCGAAGAATGTCTTCAGGAGTGATTTAAAGCGTTGGTCGTGGTCCACCACGGCTCGAGCCTCGAAATGCGGTGAGCAGGATGTCTACGCTCGAACCGACGGACTTGATGGACACGGGATGAGCACGGTTGGTTTTCATGGGTATCGATAATGGAGATAGCCAAGGGTGTGAAATTTGTTCATAAATAAGATTTCTCGGGAGCCACTCCGCCGTTCCCTCTTCGTTATATGGCTCCAGCTCAATTGTTGCGACAGTGTCGCAACAATCGGTTCGTCGGGGAATGCTTCGAAGAAGCCGATCATTCGAGTCAAGGCTGTGCAAGTGAACCCACGCCCGTATTCCGCGACGAACTGACGCGATTTGGCCGAAATGATCGGCCCGCCGTAGGGGCACGCTCTCCAGAGAGGACTTCGGAATGGAGGCTTCGCCCAATCCGCCAATAGAGCCGAGTTGATTCGGCGTTGACTGAGGTGGCGGCTCTCAAACGGGCTGACTCGATCAACTCGCGAAGTTCGCCGAGGAGTGGATCGGCCGAAGGGATCAGGTCGGGGGCCTTTGGCGTTGAGGAGATCTTGCGTTTCGCCATCGACTCAAAGGGTCTCGCATTCCCCGACCTGAGACTCCCGACACTGATCTTGCAATCGCCGTCATGCATCGAGTCTGCGATGATCTTCGATAGGGGATCTCAACCCCGCTTGCCGACGACGGTGAGGGCGTTGGCGGTGCGGGTCAGGATGTCGTCGACCTGCTCGGTCGATTCGAAGCCGATGATGAAGGCGTCGACCGTGCCGAGGCCGAGGACGAAGCGGAGAGAGGCGTCCTTGCGCTCGGGGTCGGTGATCCGGCCTTCGCCGAGGATCTTCATGCCAACGACGCCCTTACCCGCGGCGTGCATCTCCTCGAGTTGCGAGGCGACCTCGTCGGGCTTCTTGTCGTCCATGATCAATCCCTCGGGGTTGATCCGGGCGAGGTCGACCTCGACGAACGGATCTTTGGCCGAGGTCCGGAGCGGGTCCATGCCGTGGCAGCTCGTGCCGTGGGCGCGGATGATCTGCTTTTCCTTGGCCTCGCGGAGATACTTCATCGCCCCGGTGTGGTCGGCGGGCCAGGCGCTCTTGGTCATGCAGTGCAGGAGCACGATGTCGATGTATTCGACCCCGAGCTCGAGGCAGTAGCGCTCGAGGTGGCTGCGTGCGTTCGCATAGTCGGTCGCGTGAGTCTTGGTCTGGATGACGTACTTGTCGCGGTCGACCCCCTTGAGGGCCTCGCGGAGGTAGGTGTGCGAGCCGTACTGGTCGGCGACGTCGAAGAAGCAGACGCCGCGGTCGAGCGCGTGGCGCACGACCCGGGTGAATCCCTTGATCCCCAGGCGGGTCTGGTTGCTCGCCTGGCCGCTGCCGACGCTGCCGGTCCCCATGCCGACGAGCGAGACCTGGATGCCGGTCTTGCCCAACGTGACCTTGTCGGTCGGCGACTTGGGCAGGTTCGCCCGGGCGGCCTGGGCGGTCGAGGCCGACGTCGCGGCGGCCAAGGTCGTGGTCGCCACAGTCGCCTGGGCGATGAAGTCGCGGCGGTTCAGGGGCGGAGTCATGGCGCTTGGGCCTCCGTTGGGTTTGCGTTCGTCTTCGAGATGGGGTGCAAGTGAGATGCCGTCGGCCTTCTTCAGCGGGACCGGCCGAGGTTTCTCCGATTCTAACGCGGAAGGCGCTGTGCTACCATAACCAAACTTCCTTCGTAGGGTGGGCATCGCCCACCGCATTCCGGCGATCCGATCGGTGGGCGATGCCCACCCTACGAGAGGCCTACGGTCGACCCGTGGATGGTGTCGTTCACGGGCGCCGGGAGACGCCGGCAGTCCCGTCGTAAGGATCATGCATCGTGTTCACAGGTCTGGTCGAGGCCCTGGGCCGCGTCGTGCGGGTGGAAGAGGAAGGCTCGGGGCGTCTCTTTGCGCTGGAGTGGCCGGGCCTCGACGCGGCGATGTCGATCGGCGAGAGCGTGGCGGTCAACGGCTGCTGCCTGACGGTCGTCGCGGCCGAGGGGAGCGGCTTCGACGTCCAGGCCGGGCCCGAGACGCTCTTGCGGACCAACCTCGGGGGCAAGGCGGCGGGCGCCCCGGTGAACCTCGAGCGGTCGCTTCGCGTCGGCGACCGGCTTGGCGGCCACTTCGTCCAGGGGCACGTCGACACCACCGCCTCGCTCGTCGAGCGGAGGCGCGACGGCGAATGGGAGTTCCTCGCGTTTGCGATCGCGCCCGAGTGGACGGCGCTGATGGTCCCCAAGGGGTCGATCGCCGTCGACGGCGTGAGCCTCACGCTCGTCGACGTCACGGCCGACGGCTTCTCGGTCATGCTGATCCCCCACACCCTGGCCGTCACCACCCTCGGCACCCTCAAGCCCGGCGACCGCGTCAACATCGAGACCGACATGATCGCCCGCCACGTCTCCAAGCTCATGGCCCACAACCGCTGATCATTGCCGAAGGTTGGTCTTCAGAGAGCAAGAGGTTTGATCAACCGATGACGCGGATGAACGCAGATGATAAAAAATGATTGTTAAAGAATTTTAAAATTGTAATTTTTGATCTCTGTTTTTATCTGCGTTGATCTGCGTCATCTGTTGATCGAACGTCTTCGGATCCGTCTCCTTTGATCCATCTCCATCGCGACCGAGAACACTATGCCTCCCCGCCGTCAGACGCAGACGTATCTCCGGAACCTGTTCGCGAAGCGGGGGCTTGCCCCGCAGCACCGGTATGGGCAGAACTTCCTGATTGATTTGAACATCCACGAGTTGATCGTCGACGCGGCGGGGGTGGGGCCGGACGACGTGGTGTTGGAGGTCGGCCCGGGGGCCGGGGCGCTCACGGCGTTGATGGCGGAGCGCGGGGCGGCGGTGGTGGCCGTCGAGATCGATCCCGCGATGGCCCGGCTGACGTCCGAGGCGGTCGAGGGCCGGCCCAACGTCCGCGTGTTGAACATCGACGCGCTGGCGAACAAGAACACGCTCAACCCGCAGGTCCTCGACACGGTACGCTCGGGGTTGGCGATCGGGCCCGAGAAGCGGCTCAAGCTCGTGGCGAACCTCCCGTACAACATCGCGACCCCGATCATCAGCAACCTGCTCGTGCATCCCGAGTTCTGCCCGACCGCGATGGTCGTCACCATCCAGCTCGAACTGGCCGATCGGATGCGCGCCGAGCCGGCGACCGATGCATACGGGGCGCTGTCGGTCCTGTTAAGCGCCCTCTCCGACGTCACGCTCGTGCGGACCTTGCCCCCGAGCGTCTTCTGGCCACGCCCGAAGGTGGATTCGGCGGTGATCTCGATCATCCCCGACCCCGCCAAACGCGCCACGATCGGCGACGTCGAATGGTTCCACAAGGTCGTCCGCCAGGTGTTCCTCCACCGCCGGAAGAACCTGAGGCGCGTCCTCTACAGCCTCTGGCGCGGCCGCTGGACGAAGCCCGAGGTCGACGCGATGCTCGAAGGCCTGGGCCTAACCGGCCTGATCCGCGCCGAGACCATGAACGTCGAGGAGTTCCTCTCGCTCGCCACAGCCATCAAGGAACGCCTGGGCGATAACCCCGACCGCGATGCGCCGGATGTCGACGAAGATGTGGGTGAGGATGAGGATCAGGATCAGGAAGAAGAGCCGTCAGAGGTCGAGGAATAAGTACCGCCTGGATCGGCGGAAGTGGGGGCGAACCGAGGGGTAGGAAAACGCCGACGCGGCGTCCCGAGGTGGGGACGCCGCGCCAGGATCGTGTCCCGAGGCTTCTCATGCGGAGAACCTCGGGCCTCGCTCGATCAAGGGATTACTTCTGGGCGCTGGCCTGGGGCGAGGCGACGGGCGCGGGGGCCGCGACGGGGGTGGTGCAGACCGGGGCGACCGGCACCATCCGGACCTGCTGCACGGCGATCTGCTTGGGGACGACCCGGCAGACGGTCCGGTTCAAGGTCACCGGCACTTGCTCGGGGACACAGACCGGGACCTGGCGGGAGGCCACTTCGCTGACCATCTTCACCGTCGTGACCGGGTAGGTCTCGGTCTTCTGCTCGTTCACGTAGTTGATGGTCTGGACCGGGTAGGTCTCGGTCTTCTGCTCGTTCACGTAGTTGATGGTCTGGACGGGGATCGTCTGGACCTTCTGCTCGGTGACGTAGTTGACGGTCTGGACGGGGATGGTCTCGACCTTCTGCTCCGTCACGTAGTTGACGGTCTGGACGGGGATGGTCTCGACCTTCTGCTCCGTCACGTAGTTGACGGTCTGGACCGGGACGGTCTCGACCTTCTGCTCGTTCACGTAGCTGACGGTCTGGACGGGGATGGTCTCGACCTTCTGCTCGGGGACGTAGCAGGTGGTCTGGACGGGGACCTGCCGGGTCTTCGTCACCGGGACGTAGTGGGTCTCGGTCACGTTGCGGACGACCGTCTTGTACGCCGGGGCGGGCGACTGCGCGCTCGCGGTCGCTTGGCCGCTCGGCGCGACTTGGCCGCTGGCGACGGGGACCTGCTCGACGACCTGGCGGGTGGTCGTGACCGCCTGGTTCTCGGTGTAGCACTGGTTGACGTAGCTGGTCTGCGTGACCGGCTTCATCACCGTGTAGCAACGCTGCTGGTAGGTCGTCTGGGGGACGGCCTTGGTGACGCAGTAGGTGCGCTGCTGGTAGGTCGTCTGGGGGACGGCCTTGGTGACGCAGTAGGTGCGCTGCTGGTAGGTCGTCTGGGGGACGGCCTTGGTGACGCAGTAGGTGCGCTGCTGATAGGTCGTCTGGGGGACGGCCTTGGTGACCGTGTAGGTGCGCTGCTGGTAGGTCGTCTGGGGGACGGCCTTGGTGACCGTGTAGGTGCGCTGCTGGTTCACGGTCTCGTAGACCGGGCGGCAGATCGTGTAGTTCTCGGTCCGATACTCGGTGCGGTAGCGGGTCTGGTATTCGACGTAGGGCTGGTTCTCGAAGACCGTCTCGTAGATGGTCTGGTAGACCGTCTCGTAGCAGGGGACCATCGTCGGCGTGTAGCAAGGCGTGGGGGCGTAACAGGCGACCGCCGTCGGGGCGCACTGGGCGGCCGGCGAGCACCAGTGTCCGGCCCGGCCATGGCCGGCAAAGGCCGTCGGCACGGCGCTGAAGAAGGCCAGGGCGGCCGCCGACAGCTTGAGGGATTTCACCAGCAGAGTCATGGCTTCGGTACTCCTGCGGATAGTCATGATGCGAAAGCGCGGAGAGCGATCCCCGACGCGCGACGGGGATGGCCCTTACGTCGATGCCGCCGAAACCTGGTCCGGTTCGTTCCGTTCGGAAGACGATGCCCCAGGCGACAAAGGCCCCCGGAGACTTGACGTGGATCGCCTGTCCACCTCAGTCTCTCTAGAGCCCTGAAAGTCGCGAAATCGTCCAAATTCCGAATAATCTCACAAGAAGTAAAATCGTCGCGAACTTGCAAACTGTCAAGAGTCTGTCATAAAATTTTGCTCAATCTTCCCAGGTTGATTATTTTTCCAGACACCCCTTGTCCTACGCCTGTCATTGTTTCCTGCGTACGTAACCTCTTCTAAGATTACGAGAAACAAAGAATCTATGAATGCTTGCGGAGCCTCGATTTGGCGTCGTGGCGGCTCCGAGAGGGGTTTGTTTGACTTGGAAATATAAAAGTGTGGATTTGTTGATGGGTTCGGCTGGAATGGTCGGAGAAGCCCGATGCCCTGGGATCCCGATGCGGGGATGGGGATCTGTCGGATTGGTAGGAGGGCGGTCGTTGTGATCGGGGGAGGCCCGATCCGGGTCATGTGGTGCGGGACCGGAACCTTCGAGTGATCATCGCCAGGTCGGAGCGGCCGGAGGGGATGGCCAGATAGCCGATGGCGTAGGCCAGGCAGCCGACGCTCAGGTGGGCGAAGAGGGGGATCGCACGGACGAGGAGGGTCGAGCCTGTTAAGTTAATCGGCGCCCAGACTCGGCAGGCCCAGGTCGCCCCGATCAGGACGAGAGCCCCGGTCAAGGGCGGGGCGAGGGTCCGCACAAGGTAGGTCCCGAACCGGATGTTGAGGACCCGGAAGACGTAGATGCCCGGGATGAGCAGGTTCGAGAAGAGGGTCGTCAGGACGGTGCCCAGGATCACGCCGGCCACCCCCCACTCCGCGCCGTGGACGCCGAGCCGACGGGTCAGGATATAGCTGATCGGCAGGTTGACGAGCGAGCCCGCCAGGGCCGCGATGCCGATCACGGAGATCCGGTTCATGCCGATCGCCATCTGGACCTGCACGGCGATGAATAGCGGGAGCACGCCGACGAGGAAGAGCCGCATCAGCCAGGCGACCCTCGCCGCGTCGCCGCCGAGGTCCTTGCCGATCCAGAGCGAGAGGAACGGGGCCGCGTAGATCCAGCCCAAAAGCGCCACCGGCACGAGGCCGGCGATGTGGAGCCTGGGGCCGTCATACTTCACCCGGTCCAGTGCCCGTTCGTCGCACGCGGCGGCCAGGCTCGCGACCGCGGGCATCACCATCGAGGCGAGCATCCAACCCGTCTGGCGGACCTGGGTGAACGGCTTGCTGATGACCAAATAGATCCCGTTCGCCTCGAGCCCAACCTCCGGAGTCAGGGCGAACCCGAGGATCGTCGTGTCGATCTTGTCGGCGAGGACGACGCTCAACTGGATCAGGAACATGTAAAAGCTGATATGGAACAACGCGGCGAAGTCGGCGAGCCGAGCCCCCCGGAAGTGGGGGATGTGCCCCAACTCCCTCGCCATGATCCAGATCGCCGGCCCGAGCGACAGGAAGACCTGGGCGGCGGTCTGGAGGACGACCACTGTGAAGAAGTCGAGGCCTACGCGGACGCCTCCCCAGAGGAGGGCGAACCGGAGGAGGACCACGAAGACTTCGATCTTGGGGATGAAGTCGTATCGCCTCGCCGCTTGCAAGACGCTCGAGACGACCATCGTGAGCCCGTAGCAGGGGGCCGTCACGGCCTGGAGCCACAGGAGCTTGACGACGAGCTGATACGAATCGCCCGTGTAGTGTTGATGCGGGAGGGCCCAGTAGGCGACACCCATCAGGGCGGCGACCTGGAAGACGGCCATCGCCGCGTAGAAGTTCATGCCGCAGGCAATCGTGCGGTCGACGGCCTCGCGATCGCCTCGCGTCCAGGTGTCGGAGATATGCCGCTGGAGCGCCGAGCCGATGCCGAACTCGAGCAGGAACTGGAGGAAGCCGAACCCCCACGCGAAGCCGTACGCCCCGGACTGCTTGACCCCGTAGGCTTCGAGGATCAGGCGCGTCTGCCACAAGGTGAGGACGACCTGGATCGGCGTGCGGAACGCGAGCCAGAAGGTCCCACTCATCAATCGGCCGAGGACCGGCGGGAGCGGACGGGGAGGGGGGGGAGCGGTGGCCGAGGTCACATCAACGTTCCTTCGCGGTGCGTCCGTTCACTCCACAGAGGTGCGGGCCTCCATCATAGCGGCCGCAGACTCCCCGCCAAAGGCCAACTTGACCTTCCCGGCCGGGTCGCCGGCCCCAGACGCCCGGTCGCGGGGCCCTCGAATTTCGTTGGCCGGTCGTCCCCCGGTCGGGTCTCTTTTACCGTGAGGATGCGAGGCCGAGGAGGAGTTTCGAGCGATGGCCGACGAGACGATGGGGACCGCGCTGAGGCTGATCGACCGGCTCTTCGCCGGGGGGGGCGTCGCGGGGCTGTCCGATGCCCAACTCCTCGACCGCTTCGTCGCCAGGCGCGACCCCGAGGCGTTCGAGGCCCTCGTGGCCCGGCACGGGTCGATGGTCCTGAGCGTCTGCCGAGGGATCCTCCGCGACCCCGACGACGCCGAGGATGCCTTCCAGGCGGCGTTCCTCGTCCTGGTGAAGAAGGCGGACACGTTGCGGAACCAGCACGCCCTGGGGGGCTGGCTCTACCAGGTCGCCCATCGCGTGGCGGTCCGGGCCAACGCCGCCGCCTCCCGGCGGCGCGAATACGAAAGGCGGGCGGGACAGATGGCGTCGACGACGTCCACCTCGGGGCCCGCGGACCGGGACGACTCGCTGCGGGCCTTGCACGAGGCGATCGCCCGGCTCCCCGAGACGCTCCGCCTGGCGGTCGTCCTCTGCGACCTCGAGGGCCTCTCCCAGGACCGGGCCGCCGAGGAACTTCGCCTGAGCGAACGCACCTTGAGACGCCGGCTCAGCGAGGGGCGAGAGCGGCTCAAGGCCGGCCTGAACCGTCGAGGGCTGGCAGGTGAGGGTGCCCTCTCGGCGGCCTTCCTCCGCGAATCCCGGGCGGCCTTGCCTTCGGGCTGGGGTGACTCCACCCTCCGCGCGGCCCTGGCCACCCTCGACCCGACGACCGCCAACGTGGCGGTCTCGACGGCGGCGGCGACCCTGACCCGAGAGGTGCTCCGGATGATGATCTTCCAGAAACTCAAACTTGTCTCGGCCGCGCTCCTGTCCGTCGGCCTCGTGGGCTGGGGGGCGTCCGCTGCGTTGGTCTCGCTCGGGCAGGAGCCCTCGAAGGCTCCGGTCCCGGCCGAGTCGCCCCCCGAAGGTCGCCAGGTCGCGGCTGCGTCCGTGCCTAAGGCCTTGCCGGGGATGCCCGACGTCGTCGGCACGTTCCCGGTCCGGGGGCGGGTGCTCGACCCCGACGGCAAGCCGGTCGCCAATGCTGAGATCTACCTCCGCCATATCTATAACCCCAACCGGCTCTCCGAAGAAGCGACGCCTTCCCAGTCGTCGGGCCGCGTGACAGCCTGCGACGCCGAAGGCCGGTTCCGATTCGATCTCGACAAGGCCTCGAGCAACTGGCCGCCCGACAGTGACGGCGTGCCCCCCTGGCACAAGGCCGAGGTCGCGGCGATGGCGCCCGGGTTCGGCCTGGCCTGGGTCGACGTCGGGTCCTTGGTACGAGGGGGTGAGGCGGACCTCCGGCTGGCCCGGGACGATGTGCCGATTCGTGGCCGGGTGCTCGACACCCAGGGCCGCCCCATCGCCGGTGCCTCCATCCGGCTCGCCCGGGTCGCTTCAGTCAAGCCCGGGGTCGACCTCGACAAGCTCCTGGCCTCGGACGAATTCTGGGATTCGGTGGCGACTAACTGGGACGGTGGCTTCGGCACCGGCGCGGTCTGGGCGGAGGGCCGGAACACCTGGACCTCCGACGCCGACGGCCGGTTCGAGATCCGGGGGATCGGCCGCGACCGCCTCGCGGAGTTGGAAATCCACGGTCCCGGGCTGGCGAATCTGAACCTCTACGCCATGACCCACGCGGCCAAGGTCCCCCCAAAGCCGAGGCGTCGGCCGAAACAGCTCCCCGTCTCCATGAGGTTGAACGCCTCATACGGGCCGCCCCCCGTCCCGCCGCTCGTCGGCGCGACGTTCGAGCAGGTCGTCGGCCCGACCAAGCCGATCACCGGCGTCGTCCGATCCAAGGAGACCGGCAAGCCGCTGGCCGGAATCAGAGTCAGCGGATCCGAGTCGGCCACATGGACGCAAGCGTCGACGACGACCGACGCGGAGGGCCGTTTCCACCTCCTCGGGCTGCCCAAGGGCGAGGTGTACCAGGTGGGGGCCGGTCCCAGGTCGGATCTCGAGCCCTTCCTCGGCGCCTCGACGATGGTGACCGACACCGAGGGCCTCACGCCGATCGAGACGAACTTCGACCTGCCGAAACGGGTCGGTGTCCTCGTGATCGGACGCCTCGTGGATGCGGAGACCGGGCTCCCTGTCTGGGCGAATTCCGACATCCGCTACTTCAAGCTGGCGTCGAACAAGAACGATGGGGGTAACAATTACTCGGCCGAGTTGAGCCCGACCGAACCATCCTTCCGAATGATCGTCCCGCCAGGCGAAGGGATGTTCTTGGCCTCGGCCCGAGGGCCTGATGCCCCCTACGCCCGCGCCCGGCTCAGCAAGGACGACAAGGGGAAAGGGATCGGCGGCGAGGGCGACGGGGAGGTGACGACGACCTCTCTGGGTTCCTATCATGTCTGCAAGATTTTCGATATCTCCAACACCGGGAAGCCCGTCTCGATCGAGCTCAAGGTCACCCGCGGCCTCTCCCGCAAAGGGCGGGTCGTCGGCCCGGACGGCCAGCCGGTGAACGGGGCGCGGTGCTACGGGTTGCTCTCGACCTGGGGGCAGCTCAAGACTCTCGAGGGGGACACGTTCGAGGCGCTCGGCCTGGAGCCGGAGCACCCTCGTCAGTTGATCTTCGCCCACGAAGGCCGCCGACTGGTCGGCTCGATCACTATCGCGGGTGACGCTGCAAGGGATTCGACACCGCTCGAGGTCCGCCTGGTCCCCGCCGGGACGGTCAAGGGCCGGATCGTCGACGAGGATGGGACACCGCTGCCGGACGCCAAGCTCTGGGTGATGAGCTATGGCCTCGACGGCAACAACCTGCCGGCTGCGAGGCGGGACAGCCTCTGGCCCGACGGCGGCTTCTGGGAGAGCTCGCCCTATGCCACTGACTCCGAGGGCCGGTTCGAGATCGTCGGGCTGAAGCCGGGGATCAAGAGCATGATCGGCGTCGAGAAGAGGAGCCGACCGAATCACGAGCTGGAGGCACCCAATGTCCTCCGGAACCTGATCCTCGAACGCCCCGAGGAAGTGCGGGACCTGGGTGATCTCACGGTGAAAGACAGCCCCGACCGGTGATCGGCCTCGACGGCTGATCGACCCTCTCGCTCGATGGAGACTGCCGATGCGATCCCCTGGAGAGAAGCCGGCGTCGGGCGACCCTTGGGCGCCCTACGTCCCCGACAATTCCGCCCCCTGGGACCGGAGGCGCGTCGTCCACCTCCACCGCCGGGCCGGCTTCGCCGCGACCTGGGAAGAGATCGAGCGTGATCTGAAGGACGGGCCGGAAGCCAGCGTGCGCCGTGTGCTGGAGGGGACGTCGAGGCTCCGAGGCGTCCCCGACGACTTCGCCTCGGTCTCCGACCGCCTGGCCGAGCTGGCCCTGGCGACCCCCGACCCGGGCCGGCTCAAGGGCTGGTGGGCGTATCGGATGCTCTGCGGGCCCGATGCGCTCGGCGAACGGCTGACGCTGATGTGGCACAACCACTTCGCCACCAGCAACCTCAAGGTCAACGACCTCGTCCTGATGCTCCGGCAGAACGAGACCCTCCGGGCCCAGGCCCGCGCCCCGTTCGGCCGGCTGCTCGACGCGATGCTCCGCGACCCGGCCCTGCTCGTCTGGCTCGACGCCTCCGCCAACACCAAGGGCCATCCCAACGAGAACCTCGGGCGCGAGGTGATGGAGTTCTTCACCGTCGGCGTCGGCCCGTACTCCGAAGCCGACGTGAAGGAATGCGCCCGCGCCCTGACCGGCTGGAAGGTCGACGGCGAGGAGGCCCGCTTCGTCCCGACTCGCCACGACGCAGGGCCGAAGACCGTCATGGGCCAATCCTCTGCGTTCGACGCCACCTCGCTCGGCCGGAGGCTGGTCGAGCACCCGTCCACCTCGCGCCGACTCGCCTGGCGGCTCTGCCGCGAGTTCCTGGGCGAAGGGGGCGTATCGGTGGCTGCGATCGACGCACTCGCCGAGGACCTGCGTGCCCACGACCTGGACATCGGCTGGGGCGTGGCGCGAGTGCTCCGCTCCCTTGCCTTCTTCGCCGAGGGTGAACTGGGCCGTCGCGTCGTGGGCCCCGCCGAGTTCGTGATCGGCACGGCCCGCGCCCTCGAACGGCTCGACCCGCCCCCGAGCACGCCCGTCCTCGCCGACTGGTGCGGCCGGCTCGGTCAGGACTTGTTCTATCCCCCGAACGTCTCCGGCTGGCCCGGCGGCCGGTCCTGGATCACGACCCGCTCGGCCATCGGCCGCGCCAACTTCGCCTCGGCACTCGTCGGCGGGGTCGAGGTTGGACTGCCAGGTGTCCCCGACCTCATCGCCCTCGCCGAACACCACGGCCAGGCGAGCAACCCGTCGTTCTTCGCCCAACTCCTCTTCGGCATCGACGCCCCGGCAGTCCCGATGAAGGGCGACGGGGCCTCCGTCCGCCAGGTGGTTTCTCGGCTTCTGGCCTCTCCCGAGGCACAACGGGGCTGAACGCCTCTTGAAACCCGGTTTCTGACGAGTCTTTCGTATAACGTCAGAGGACTCCTTGCTATGAGCACGCGACGAACGTTTCTCGCCGATGGCCTGCGGGGGTCGTCATTGATCGCCCTGGCCCCGACGTTGCCGAGGTTCCTCGAGCGGACGGCCCGGGCGGCGGAGGCGAAGAAGGACGACCGGATCCTGGTCGTGATCCAGCTCGACGGGGGGAACGACGGGATCAACACGGTCGTCCCGTTCCGGGATGACGGGTACGCGCGGTCTCGCAAGGTGCTCCGGCTGCCCGAGAAACGCCTCCACAAGGTCACCTCGGAGATCGGCCTACACCCGTCGATGCGCGACGCGGCGAGCCTCCTGGACTCGGGGCGGTTGGCGATCATCCCGGGCGTCGGGTATCCGAACCCGGACCGTTCCCACTCCCGGAGTCAGGCGATCTGGCAGTCGGCCCGGTTCGACCCGCTCGAGCAGAACGGGCTCGGCTGGATCGGCCGGGCCCTTGACGACGGCCCGCCTCCCCTCGCCGGGGCGCCGGGGGCACTCCTGATCGGCCACGAGGAACCTCCGGCCGCGATCCGAGGGCGACGATCTGTGAGCGCGGCCCTCGATCGGCTCGACGACTATGTCCTGGCCGACCGTTCGGAGATCCCACGCACGACCACAGACGACGACGGGCTGGGCCAATTCCTGCGACGGAGCTTGCTCGACGCCTACGCCACGGCCGACCGGCTCAACTCCGTAGCCGGGGGTCGCGACACCGACGGATCCTCGTCCGACTCCGAGCTCGGCCGCAAGCTTCGCCTCGCCGGGACGCTCATCAAGGCCGGCTTAGGGACGCGGGTGTACTACCTCGACCAGGGGGGCTATGACACCCACGGCCAGCAATTCGCCAGCCACGGCGATCTGTTGGAAGACCTCTTCGGTTCGATCCGAGTCTTCCTCGATGACCTCGAAGCCTCTCGGCTCGCCGACCGCGTCACCGTCCTGGTCTTCAGCGAGTTCGGGCGTCGGGTCAAGGAGAACGGCTCGCAAGGAACCGACCACGGGACTGCCGGGCCGGTCTTCCTCGCGGGGTCAGGGGTGCGTCCGGGCCTGGCGTCGAGGTATCCCAGCCTCAGCGACCTTGATGACGGCGACCTGAAGATGACCGTCGACTTTCGCAGCGTCTATGCCGCGGTCCTCCGCGACTGGCTGGGGCTCCCCGCTGAGCCTGCCCTCGGTGCCTCCTCCGACCCCTTGCCTCTGTTCCGAGCCTGATTCCCTGTTCCCGAAACCCGGTGTTTTCTTCAACACCGGGATTCTGTCCCAGGAGACGTTGCGTCCGCCAGGTCGTCCAGGAGGGTAACCTTGACGTCCCACGATCAAACCCCGCGATGGTCCTCCGCATCGAGGGCCACCGCGGGGTTTGAGTTTTGTCATTCGAGTGTCATGCCGCGTGGTAGGACGCATCATCGATCGTTCAGCTCAGTGACTGGGGGGATGTCGGCGTCGAGCGGCTCAGAAACCCGGTGTTGAAGAAAACACCGGGTTTCGGTTTCGGGATACACACTCAGCGAGCCTTGACCGGAAGCTTCGCGTCGAGGGTGTCCTTATTGGGCGTGAACCCGCCGCCGTCGACGTCGACGAAGATCGGGTTGGAGACGGCGACGGGGAGGTCCTTCTCGTGGTCGGGGCCCATGACCGGCCCGAGCTTCGAGTGTTCGCCGATCGCGGCCACGATGACGTGGGCATCCTTCTCGAGCGTGAAGGGGATGTCCTGCTCGAACTTCACCACTTCGGTGGAGAACCGATCGGAGTTCTTCTCCCTCGTGAAGTTGAGCGACTCGACCGCCCGGCCGTTGACGAAGACCTGGACGCGGTCGACGTCGAACCAGTTCGGGCACTGGACGCGGACCCGGACGCTCGCCTTGCCGCCGGAGATCGCCAGGTCGTCGCCCGGGTTCGCCTCGGAGCCCGAGCCGTTCCGGGCGCGGAGCTTGACCTCGAGGTAGGGGCCGTTGGTCATGATGACGTGGCCCTGCTCGGCGGCGTGGACCATGTCGAGCGTCTCGACGTCGGCCGGGTTGTCGGTCGGGCTCTTGAGATAGTTCCGGAGGAAGCCCGAGCCGTGGAAGTTGTAGTGCGCGTCGGTGTTGACCACGCCGGGGATCCGCCGCCCCTGGTTCAGCAACTGGAGCCAGTTGAGGATCGGGTTGTTGTGGGTCCGCCCTTCGTACTGGATCAACGCCTTCTCGAAGATCGTGTGCGGCGGGTGGACTTCGATGACATCCATTTGATTGTGCATCCCCGAATAGCCGCCGTCGGGGGTGCCGTCGCCGTTGCGGTCGAAGAACATCCAGCCCATGTCGGGATGGTTCACCTGCACGAGCTTCTCGGCGTGCGCGTCCCAGAGCGCGAGCCGCTCGATCTGGACCTCGGGGTCCTCGTCATTGGGCGGGGCGCCGTTGTCCTGGGTGTGGGGACGCATCACGAGCGGGAACGCGTTCTGGTGGTTGATCGGCAAGGGTTGCCCGGTCATCTCCATCCCGCTGCACGTGGCCATGAGGGCCTCGACCCCGAGTCGGCGGAGGTGGGGGGTGTAGGTCGAGATCCGGTTGTGCTCGGTGCAGGGGGCGAACTCGATGTGCTCGCAGAGCAGGTTGAGCACCCGGCCGAGCTGGCTCGAGGTGTTGTCGCCCGAGGGGCTCGCGTGGCTGTGGAAGTCGGCGCTGATCCAGCCGGGGGTCCGCACCGATCGGTTCAGGGTTGCCTCGAGCGGGGTGTCCTTGCCCTTCGCCACGTCGAGCTTGGTGAAGACGGCGTCGTATTCCGTGCCGTAGCTCACGATCACGTCATACGACCCCGGCGCGAGCTCGCGGCGGAAGCGGCCGTCGTTGCTGTATTGAACATTCTTGACGCCGAACTCGCCCGAGTCGGGCCCGAAGTCCGGGCTCGCGACCCCGCCCTTACCGATGAACTGGACCTTGCACGGGATCGGCCCGCCCTGCGCGTCGGAGATCTTCGCGGCGACCGCACCCCCGTCGGGCAACTCGACGGCCACGACGTCTTTAGCTTCGCGTGCGACCGTGACCGTGGCCGTGCCCCGCGAGGGGGACGTGACCGTCAGCTCGGATTGGGCGCCGGGGACGCCAAATACCAGGGTCCCCTTCTCGTCGGTGCGTCCCCGGGCCTGCGACTTGCCATCGACCTTGAGGGCGACCTCGGCGTCGGCCACGGGCTTGCCCGACTGTTCCTTGACCTCCAGGCGGATGGGCTGGTCCTTGCGGCCGGCGATCTGGTCGGCGACGCGGCGAATGTCGAAAATGTTCGCGCCGGGGATGAGGCGACGGGTCAGCTTGTACGACTCGCCCGGGGCGAGCTCGACGCGGACCTTGCCGTCGCGACCGGCGTATCGCAGGAGCAATTCCCGGCCCTTGGAGGCGCGGACCTCGTGCCCCTCGGCGACCCAGCCGTAGGTTTGGCCGAACCAGCGGTCGTCGACCCAGAAGAGGTCCGTCGACCCGGCGGGGGCCTCGTCGAACGAATGGTCGGCGCGGACGGAGTCGAGCAGCTCGTCGCCGAGCGTAACCTTGCTGTGGTTGGCGTAGGTCGTGGTCACGAGGACGTACGGCCAGCCGTCTTCGAGGGTGTACGCGACCGTGACGTCGGGGGTCTTCGCTCGGGGCTCGGCGACGAACCGGAGCGTGATCCGCTTGGCCTTGACGAAGGCCCGTTCGAGCTCGGCAACCTCGTAGACCTCGGGCGCGTCGACGTCGATGCCGGCGAACCGCAGGTCTCGGATGTGCGCCCCGGGGTAGAAGGCCGAGAGCTGGTCGTTCTGCTGGTCGCGACGGGTGAGGTCGATCAGGCCGCCGCCGACCTTGCGGACCGTCATGTTGGCGTTCCGCTTCGGCTTCGGCTGGCCGACGACCGCGACGATCTTGTCATTGACCAGGGCGAAGTCCCCGTAGATCGCGTCGGCTTCCTTGCCGTGGGGCGCGTAGCGCTCCCACGTCTCCGGCGAGAGGGCCACCAGGTCGGCGGCCCCGGCCGTGCCGGCCAGCAGCGCGAACGCACAAAGGGTATGGATCGGTCTCATGTTCGTGTCGATCTCCATCGCCTCGCACAAAGGGCCACGCGCCCCGAGCTCGCGCCTCGGATCAATGCCGCGTACCCGCCCGGGCCTCTCTCGCAAATCTCGGATTTCGGGGAGGCCTGGAGCATGACCGCTCATCGGGGCCGCGGTCCAGTAAAATTTCCGTTAAGACCGCACCATACTCGCACCTCGCGGCTCCCATGGGGTGGCAGACGAGGATTTCATCCTTCCAAAGTAAAATTAAAAAATAAAAATACTAACATTTAAAAAATATTGAATTGCGAGTTTCGGCCTGGGCCCGGAGTGTCGTCGGATTGGGAAAGGTACAAAGTTTTCGATTTTTTGGGATTTGGTTGCCATTTATGCAAATTCGTCGCTTCCCCTCGGTTACAATGCCCGTAGACATAGCCCTTCCTCGGGACTCGACGAGTCTTCTCGAAGGCGAGTTGCGGTCCGCTCTTCAGATCGAAAAAGGCCGACAAACATGGACGACAACCTCATCGGATTGGGGGTGATCGGCTGCGGAGGGTTCGGGCTGTTCGCGCTCCAGCAGTTCACGCAGGTGCCGGGGGTCAAGGCCGTCGGCATGGCCGGCACCCACCGCGCCGCATCGTTGGCCGCCGCCGATCGGTTCGGGATCGAGAATGTCGACGACGTGGGAGAGCTCCTTCGACGGGACGACGTGGACGTGGTTTACATCGCCACGCCTCCGTTCCTCCACCACTCCCAGGCCATGGCCGCCCTGGAGGCCGGCAAGCACGTGATCGTCGAGAAGCCGCTGGCCATGACCGTCGGCCAGGCCGACGAGCTGCTCGCCGAGGCCCGTCGACGCGATCGGCTGGTGGTCGCCAACCTCATGCAGCGGTACAACCCGCTCTTCGGCGCCGTGGCCGAGCTGGTCCGGGCCGGGTTGCTGGGCGACCTGCTCCACGGGTCGTTCGAGAACTACGCCTCGGACGAGGGCCTGCCGGCCGAGCACTGGTTCTGGGACCGCGCCAAGAGCGGCGGGATCTTCGTCGAGCACGGGGTCCACTTCTTCGACCTCTTCGCCGGCTGGCTCGGGCAAGGGCGGGTCGAGGCCGCGCAGGTCGGGGTCCGGCCCGGGACCGCGATCGAGGAGCACGTCCACGCGACGGTCTGCTACGGCGAGGCCCTGGTCAACTTCTACCACGGCTTCCACCAGGTCGGCCGGATGGACCGGCAAGAACTCCGGCTGGTGTTCGAGCGTGGCGACGTGACGCTCTACGACTGGGTGCCGACCCGGGCCCGGATCCATGCGCTGGCGGACGAGCGTCGGACGAAGGAGCTATGCGACCTCTTCCCGGGCGCCCGGCTCGACGTGATCGCCTCCTATGCCGGCAAGGATCGCGCGTGCCGGGGCCGAGGCAAGGAGCTCGACGTCTACCAGGCCATCGATCTCTCGTTCGGGGACGGTCAGGCGAAGTCGCCGCTTTACTGCCGGTTGCTCCGGTCGATGATGGAGGATCAGGTCGCCTGGATCCGGGACCGCAACCATCGTCGGGTCGTGACCGAGGCCAATGGCCGAGATTCCCTCGCGGTGGCCTGCCGGGCCGATGCCCTGGCGCATCAACGGGCGGGGCAGTCCTCATGAGCCTCCCGCGACTCTCCACCCGGCTCTTGCTCCGGCCCGGGGACGTGCCCCCCTCCCGCGACGATTTCGAGGTCGTCAGCGTGTTCAACCCCGGCGCGGTCCGGGCGGGAGAGGAGGTCGTGCTCCTCGTCCGGGTGGCCGAGCGGCCTCGTGAGCGCCGGGCGGGGTTCACCGGCCTTCCGCGATGGGATCCGGCCCTCGGATTGACGGTCGACTGGGTCCCCGAGGCGGAGCTCGACCTCGTCGACCCGAGGGTGGTCCGGCGCAAGGCGGACGGCCTGGTCCGGCTCACCTTCACCTCGCACCTGCGGGTAGTCCGCTGCGGGGACGGTCGGGCGGTTCGGGAGATCACCGACGTCACCTTCCGGCCCCAATCCGAGGTGGAGGAGTTCGGGGTCGAGGACCCGCGAATCACCCCGCTCGACGGCCGGTTCTTCTTCTCCTACGTGTCCGTCTCGCGGCACGGTGCGTCGTCGTCGCTGGCGTCCACGGTCGACTTCCGCTCGTTCGAGCGACATGGGATCGTCTTCTGCCCGGAGAACAAGGACGTGGTGCTCTTCCCGGAGAGGGTCGGAGGGAGCTTCGCGGCGCTCCATCGGCCCGTGGGCGGGACCCCGTTCACCCGGCCGGAGATGTGGACGGCACGTTCGCCCGACCTGATCCACTGGGGGGCACATGCCCCCCTGGCCGTCCCGGGAGGCGAGTGGCAGTCCGGCCGGGTCGGGGCCGGCGCCCCGCCGCTCCGCGCCCCGGGAGGTTGGCTCGAAATCTATCACGGCAATCGCCGTCCGAGCCGGCCCGGCGAGGTCGGGGCCTATTACGCCGGGGCGATCCTCCTCGACTCGGACGACCCGAGCCGGGTGCTCCGGCGTTCCCCCGACCCCTTCTTCGTGCCCGAGGCCGATTTCGAGGTCTCCGGCTTCGTGCCGAATATCGTCTTCCCGACCGGCGTGGTCCGGGACCGGGGGACGCTCCTCGTCTACTACGGCGCCGCCGATACCTGTTCGGCGGTCGCCGAGTTCTCGGAAGAGGCCTTGCTCGACGCCATGGTCGACGAGGGATGACCGGCGTCGTCGATCAGGCCCGGGTCATGGCGTTGAGCACGTCGTCGATCGGGACGGTGGCGAACGTGCTGGCGTAGTCGGCCATCGCATAAGGGATGATCAACTCGCGGCCGTGGGGCAGGGCGCCGCAGCTATAGACGACGTTCGGCACGTACCCTTCGCGTTCGTTGGCGTTCGGCTCCAGGAGAGGTGCTTCCAGCCGCCCGATCACGTGCGAAGGGTCGTCGCGTTCGAGCAGGAAGGCGCCCAGCGCGTACTTGCGCATCGGCCCGACCCCGTGGGTCAGGACGAGCCACCCGGCCTCGGTCTCGATCGGCGAGCCGCAATTGCCCAACTGGACGAACTCCCAGGAATAGGTCGGCTTGGCGATCAACTCCTTGCTGTACCAGAAGTGGGGCATGTCGGAGTACATCAGGTAGATGTTCTCGTTGTCCTGGCGAGAGAGCATCGCGTACTGGCCGTTGACCATGCGGGGGAAGAGGGCGAAGCCCTTGTTCTTGACCACCGGGCCGTTCAGGGTGCCGACCTTGAAGTGGAGGAAGTCCTCGGTCTCGAGCATCTGGGGGAGGGTCACCTTGCCGTCGAACGCGGTGTAGGTGGCGTAGTAGCTGGCCCGGCCGTCGTCGTGGGTGAATCGGACGAAGCGGGCGTCCTCGATCCCGTTGGTCTCGGTGGGAGACGAGGGGAAGATGATCCGTTCCGAGACGTTGAGCTCGGGGCCGAAGCGGATCTCGTAGTTGGCCTTGGCCAGCATCAGCATGGTCTGGGCGATCGGCTCGAGCTCACGCTGGACGGACCGGTTGCGCCGCAGGATGTTCTGGATCGTTTGCTCGAGCTCGCCGAGCGTGAATTGGTCGTTCAGCGCGCCCATCACGCCTTCGGTCAGCGGGCCGTTGATCCCGAGCTCGGTCAGCTTGCGGTAGAATAGGGCCTTCTCGTAGAGGGCGTTGGGCACCACCTCGGGGGCCTCGACGAACCGGGTCGGCTCGTCCATCCGGATCCGGTTCTCGGCGTCGATCACGCCGGAACGGAAGGTGATCGACGAGATGTGCCCTTCGCCGGTGGCCCGCAGGCTGAGGATGAACCGGCGGGAGCCGTCGGGCAAGGAGGACTGGTCGGGGTGCCAGACCATCGAGGGGTTGAACAGGGCCGCGGACTCGAGCGCGTATTCCTGGGTGAAGTACGAGCCGATGAGCAGCCGCCTGGCTTCGCTGATCGGCTGGTCGGTCAGCAGGTGGTCGCGGACCTGGTCGAAGCGATGGAGGAGGAATTCCCGGGTCCGCTGGTGCCGTTCGCGGAACTCCCGCATCACTTTCTCGAGCAGGTATTCGACTTCCGGTTCGGAGAGCGACGAGACGCGTGCGATGATCCTCTCGACCCGATTCTCGCTGGAGACCTCGAAGGGTCGGATCACGACGCGCGAGTTGGAGGGCTTGAGGATGATGCCTGTCCGCTTGACATCCATGCTGGGGAGTTACGACCTCATTACGAAGAGTGGCGGCCCGTCCTTGAGAAGGAGCAACGTCAGGACACTAACACGCCTGGCGAAATGCCGCCAGTGAGCTTTCGAGGAGGTTCATCTCGGCGAGCGAGAGGAGGAAGGCGAGGGTCGACTCGGCCCCCTGGTTCCGATTGATGCGATCCTCCTGGAGGCCGTCGCAGCATCCGCCGGAGCTCGGGTCGTACAACTCCTGGCCGAGGTCATTGCGGCCGAGGAACCACTCGAAGGCGGAGCGGGCCTCGTCCAGCCATCGCCGGTCCTGGGTGGCCCGGTAGGCCTCGAGGCAGGCGGCGACCGTCGCATTGGCCTCGATCGGCTGCTGGTCGAACCGGGCGGGCTCGTGCCCCTTGCGATAGAAGCCGTGGCAGCCGATCGCGCGGAAGTGCCCCTGGGGAGCCCGCTGGACCTTGACCAGCCAGTCCAAGGCGGTCAGGCCGATCTCCCGGGCCTTTGCATCGCCGCCGTCGGGGCCCCCGGCGATCAGGGCGTGGGGTAGGCGGGCATTGTCGTAGGAGAGGATCTCCTCGAACCAGGGCCATTCGGGCGTCGCCGTGCGCTCGTACAGGTCGACCAGCATGGCCGTCACCGCGTCGCGGACCTGCCCGGTGACGCGATCTCCGCCGAACCTGCGCAGATATTCATGGACACCCAGCAGGGAGAAGGCCCAGGCCCGGGGCGAGGTCATCTCCAGGACCGGCGGCAGGGCCTGCTCGAAGTGCATGGCGGCCCAGGCCGGGAGGTCGAGCCTCCTCGAGCGGCCGACGCACGTCCCCAAGGCCCAGAGGGCCCGCCCGTGCGAGTCCTCCGAGCCCACGTCTTCGAGCCAGCGGCGGTCGATGCTCATGAAGTTGCGGAACCGCTTCCGCTCGCCGTCGAGGGCCGACTGGAGGAACCCCGCGGAGGTCGAGGCGAGACGACGGACCTCCGGCCCGTCCCGGCCGAGCTCCTCCAGGAGGGTCGTCAGCAGGAAGGTGCGCGCGTTGTCGTCGGTGCAGTAGCCTTCCGCGTAATTCGGGATGGTGTAGGTGGCATGCTGGAACGTCCCCGTCGCGTCGGTCATCTGGCTCAGGTGGTCGAGCCGCCAGGCGGGACGCTCGGCCTGCTGCTCGGCGAGCGTGCGGACGGCCAGCGGCTTGTACGGCTGGTCCTGCTGGCCGAGGCGTGTCCGCTGGAACGACTCCATGTAGTGATGGGCGGAGCGTTCCCAGATCATCTCGCGGCCCAGCTCGTAGGCCCTCCCGCACATCGCGAGCCGACGCGGCTCGTCGCGCAGGAGCCCGCAGATCTCCCTCGCCAGCGACCTCGGGTCGGCGAACGGTACGAGTACCCCGCGGCCGTCGGCCAGGAGCTCCTCCGCGTGCCAGTACGGCGTCGACACGATCGCCTTGCCGCATCCGAACGAGTAGGCCAGCGTGCCCGAAGTGATCTGGGCCGGGTTCAGGTACGGGGTCACGTAGATGTCGGCCGCGCGGATGAACTCGGTGAGCTGGTCCAGCTCGACGAAACGGTTATAGAAGATCACATGATCCTCGATACCCAGGTCACGCGCCAGGCGCTCGAGGCCCAGCCGGTAGCTCTCTCCCTGGTGGCGCACCAGCTCCGGGTGGGTCGCCCCGAGGATGATATAGACGAAGTTGGGGAAGGTCTCGAGGATCTTTGGCACGGCCCGCAGCATGTGCTCGATGCCCTTATTGGGCGAGAGTAGCCCGAACGTCAGCGCCACCAGCCGGCCTTCGACGCCGAACTGGACCTTGTAGGGATTCGGGTCGACGAAAGGCGTGTCGGGGATGCCGTGCGCGATCAGGTCGATCTTGGCCTCGGGCACGCCGTAGATCTCGCGTAGGAAGGTCTTCGCGAGCTCGGTCATCACGACGACGCGGGCGGAGAGGTCCGCCAGGCGTGCCAGGACCCGCCGCTGGTTGGCGTCCGGCTCTCGCAGGACGGTGTGCAGGGTCGTGACGATCGGCATCCTCAGGTTGCGCAGCAGGCCGAGGATGTGGCTCCCGGCCGCGCCGCCGTAGATCCCATATTCGTGCTGGAGGCAGACGATGTCGGCGTTCGCGAAATTCAGGAAGTCGGCCGCCCGCAGATATCCGTTCAGGTCCTGCTCGTCGATCTCGAACCGGACCTCCGGGGGATAGTCGTATCCTCGCGGGTTGTCGTTGACCGGTACGACGAAGCACTCGGTCTCCGGGAACCGAGCCGCCAGCGATGTGTACATATCGTGGGTGAACGTGGCGATCCCGCACTTCCGCGGCAGGTAATCGCCAATAATTGCAATTTTCTTAATGTCGGAATTGATCAAAGCATGGCTCCGTGGCGAGTCGACCCGGGCTCGCCCCAAGATTTGGGGAGAGCCGGCTCCGCCACACCCTCAATCCTACCACAACCTCGCCTCCAATCGCGACGGGAGCCCCGCCGCACTCCGGGCCCAGGCCGATTCCTCGTCGATCGCGTCTTCCTTTCGGGTCGCCGGCCACCTGGGTGACACACATATCGTAAACAAGGGATTGTGACGATCGTCTCGATTTGCTAGCCTCCCCAAACAAGCGTCGAAGAGCAACCTGCATCGGATGCCAATCGTTCAAATCTTAGGGCGTTGTTCTGGTTGATGTCTCGTGTCCTGCTTGTCGCTGCCCTTGGTGGAGACAGGGAGAGCCATGCCTATGCCACTTCCGAGGCACTGGCGAGAAGGTTTCACGCGGATCGGGCTGCTGTCGGTCATCGCGATCATCGGCGTGCCGGTCGCCTTGATCCCGTCGTCGGTCCAGTCGGCCCGGGAGTTGGAGTAATGGACGTCAACCTGCCGATCGACCTCCCGGCAAATGACGGGAGAACCCCGAGAGCCCATCTCCTTCGAGCTACGGCGACCCACCCTCCGGCCAGACGCAGTTCGTGATGGTCGATGTTTCGGTATGTGTGATTATGTCGAGTGTCGATCCGACGGTCTCACGGGCCTTGGCGACTCGCAACGGCCGTGAAGCCATCGATCAAGGATCCTTCCAAATGCTGTGGATATCGACTCTCAAGACAAGGACTTCCCGCCGGATTAATGGTGAATCGGCCGAATCATGTCCGAAACGGCCCTTTCCTGGATCGGATCCGAATGAGAACGAGGGTTGACATTGTCCTGACCTGCATCGCCCTGATGATCCAGGGAGCGACGTGGGCCGACGAGTTGCACGTCGATTTTAGGCACAAGGGCTTCGATAACGACGCCCTACAACTCGTCGGCCTGGAGGCCGAGCAACTCGTCAAGCCGGGCGAGCGCGGCCTCTTCCTCCGGATCCCCCCGAATGAGGGGATCGTGGGGCCGGTGGGGCTGGCCCCCCGGAAGATGATCCGCGGCGACTTCGAGATCGTCGCGGAGTTTGAACTGCTGCGATATGACCGGCCGCGAGAGGGCTCTGGGGCTGGCGTCGTGCTGGAGGTCGAGTTCCCGACGGCGCCGATCGGCCCGATCACTTTGGGAAGGCTGGCCATCCCCGCTGGGGGCGACTGGTTTACCTGGGCGTCCCCGCGATCCACCGTGGGAAACGCAGGCCTTGGGATGAGTCAGGTACAGGCCCGGTCGCGCACGGGCAAGCTCCGGCTATCCCGCACTGGGTCCACAATCCGCGCCGATTGTGCCGACGGAGATAGGGCGTTCGTGCTCCTCCGTAAGCAGGACGTGGGTGCCGCCGAGGCGCGGATCACCTGGCTCGGGGTCCAGACCGGATCGAGCTCCTGTCGCGCCGAAGCCCTCCTCAAATCCCTGACCATTCGTGCGGAGGAGTGGTTCGAGCCCACCGTGACGCAGGCCCGGCCGACGTTTGAGTCAGGGCCCTGGTTCTTCTCCATTTTTCTCGGCTTCGCCGCAGTGCTTCTTGCGCTGGCGACGTGGAAACGATATCCGGCCGCCCTCTCGAACCTCGCGAAAGGAAGGGTACGCTGATGGCGACAACTCGCTCGTGGCGACGCCGGGATTCGGGCTTTACCCTGATCGAATTGTTGGTCGTCCTCGCCATCATTGCCATCCTCGTCGGGCTGTTGATACCGGCCGTCCAGGCGGCGAGGGAAGCGAGCCGCCGGGCGACTTGCGTGAACAACCTGAAGCAGATCGGCCTGGCGATCCATGCCTACCATGGCACGAACAACATGTTGCCCTTCGGGGTGGGCTTGGACGACGACAAGGTCGTGGCGACGCAAGGCAGCCTGAATGCTCGGCGATACTCCTGCCAATCGCAGTTGCTCCCCTACCTCGAGCTCGAGTCGCTCTTCAACGCGCTCAACTTCATGGTGGCCCCCTTCCACCCCATGACCTCCAGCGTGTCCCCGCACGACGGCAGCGTGGGCGTCAACGGCACGGCCGCGGTCACGGTTGTTAGTGTGTTTCTCTGTCCGTCAGACGAGGACCGGCTCGGACAGCCTTGGGGACGCGACAACTACCGCTCTTGCAACGGGGCCACGTGGTCGGGGCGGTCGGGGAATGGCATGTTCGGGCAGATCAGCTCGACGCATTACGCCAACATCACCGACGGTCTCTCGAACACCGCGGCGTTCTCCGAGAGGAATAAGGGGACCAATGACGCCAAGATCCTCGACCGTCTCGCCGACCTCTACGCCAACCCGGGCGTCTGGACCCAGGACACCTTCAGCAAATGGTGCATCACCTTGTCCGATGCCCAGGCTGCCACGCTCTATCACGACGTCGACGGGGGACAGAACTGGCTGGAGGGTAACATGAACTGGACGCGGTACAACCACGTCCTCCCTCCCGGCTCTCCCTCCTGCAAGAACGGCCTCACCTGGAACGGCGTCGCGATGACGGCCACGAGTTGGCACCCCGGGGGAGTCAACCTGCTCCTCGGCGACGGGTCGACCCGGTTCGTCAAGTCGTCAGTCGATGCCTCCGTTTGGAGTGCCACTGCCACGATCGCTGGCGGCGAAATTGTTGGGGATTATTGATACAATTTAATAATGATTGTATGGGATTTGGTAGTCTTTTGTGGATTGCGTGGCGATGTCCCGAGGGGAGCGACCGAGTTCGACGCGAGGATGGTCGACGAATTGGCGTCGGCCGACGGCGCCCAGAGATTCTCGAAGAGCCTGGAATACGCCATCGAATTCCCGCGTCCTCGGGCATGACTTTCCTGACGAGACGCGAAATCACAGAATACGCCGGATTTCCACTCCCCGGGATCCGGGATGGCTCGCTCGGATGCTTTTGGCGGCAGACTCCCGAACCGGTTCCCCTCCCTCGGCTGTCCGAGAATTGGCCTACCAATCGAACCGGATCGCGAGTAAGAAAAGGGACCTGAGCCGACCCGAGAGGGGCGGTGCAGGTTCACCATTCGCTTCGTGTGCATTTCCCCATCGATGATCATCCGCCGCACCTCGTCGTGATCCGTCCCCCCGGATTGGCGCCAATTCCTTGGTTGCGTGGGAAGTTACGCATTCTGGAGGTCATTGAATGACGAGGCCCCATCGTCCCCGTCGGCCGTTTGCGTGGAATGTTGTCGAGTCCCTCGAATCTCGCGCCTTGTTGACCATGGCCGCGACGGCGCCGTTGCCGGCTGTGAGTTTCACGGCGGGGGCCGACGTGGCGCCGGTGAATCTGAACTCCTACTTCAATGACCCCAACGCGACGACCGACTTCGCGATGTTCGACACGTCGTTGGGGACGATCCCGGTGCTGTTGACCCCTTCGACGACGCCGAAGACCGTCACGAACTTTTTGAATTATGTGAACAAGGGTAGCTACACGAACACTGTCGTCCATCGTTCGGTCCCCGGGTTCATCTGGCAGGCGGGCGGATACCAACTCTCGTCGAGCTCGCAGCTCGCGACGATCCCGGCGGATGCGGCGGTGCCGAACGAATTCGGGGCGTCGAACGTGCGCGGGACGATCGCGATGGCCAAGCTCGGCAGCGACCCGAATAGCGCGACGAGCCAGTTCTTCTTCAATGAGAGTGACAGCAACGCGTCCAACCTCGACAACCAGAACGGGGGCTTCACGGTCTTCGGGCATGTCGTTGGCGCCGCGGGCCTGGCGGTGATGGACGCGGTCGCGGCGGTGCCCGTGCCGTCACCGGGGCCGCTCAGCTCTCCGCTGGATTCGATCCCCCTGCAGAACTATACCAAAGGGTCGACAGTCCAGGCTTCGAACCTCGTGCTGATCAAGGACGTGACCACGGCCAATGACCTCTTCCTGACGTCGAGCGATGCGCCCGGCGTGGCGGTCGCGACCGTCCAGGGGAACACCCTGACGGTCACGCCGCTCGGGGTCGGGACGGCGCACATCACGGTCACCGCTTATGGCTCCGACGGGACGCCCGTGACCGAGACCTTCGCCGTGAACGTCGATTCGACGGCCAAGCTCGCGGCGGCCCCTCCGTCCGGCAGTTCGACGACCCCGACCCCGACGACACCCCCGTCGGACGTGACGCCCATGGCCAAGGGGGCGCTGCCCGCTTCGGTCGTCGCAGGGAAGAAGGCGAGGATCCAGCAGACCGTGTCTTTGACGAGCAGCACGGGCGGCACGGTCTCCCAGAAGGAGATGGTCGCGCTGAGCCTCTCCACCGACACCACCAGTTCGTCGGATGACGTGACGATCGCCGGGGCCACCACGAACGTCAAGCTCACCAAGCCGGGCAAGCAGGCCCGGGTGACGCTCTCGGCGAAGCAGGTCTCGGCGAGCGTGCCCGTCGGCACCTATCACGTGCTCGTCTCCGTCACCGACCCGGACGGCGCGAAGACGACCGTCGACACCGGCCGGACCTTGACGGTCACGGCCGCCCAGGCGACCCGCGCGACGAAGCGGTGAGTCCTTCTCCCGAAACCTGGGTGCCTCGCGGTTCAATGTCAGTTATGGGGATATGTGTGTGAATATCACGGGGTCCGAAGACGGAATCCGTGGCACCCAGGTACAAATTCTCGTGGATCGCTTTGTGGAATGGGGCCATCCGAGTTTCGGGATAGACCTCGAGTGGACAGGTCCGGGCCGGGTTACTTCCTCGTCCGTGCCTTCGGGAAGAGGGCGTCGGGGCCGCTCGGGGGGATGACGAGCTCGGAGATCCCTTGACGCTCGGCCCGCAGGACGTCGCGAAGGACCACCTCGGGGCGGATCGCGGCGCCTCGCGAACTCTGGCGATATTCGCGGGCCTCGGGGGAGGCGGCGATCTGCCGCAACAAGCGGCGGGGGGATTCCGTCGCGAGTCGACTCAGCCAGTACCGGAGCCCGGCGGGCTCGGGATCGCGGCCGAGCAACTCTCGGTAGAGGATCATCACCGCCGCGGTTGCCCCCTTGATGATCGGCGATGACGTCGTCGGGGCGACCGGCGCCGCCGTCACGGTGAGCGTGCCGTCGGCGAACTTGATGCTGTAATCCGACGACGTCGCGCCCGAGGCGACGATCGCGTAATTCCCCGCTCCGCTTCCGGCCGTGGCCGAGGTCGAGAGCACGACCGGCTTCGACAGGCTGGCGGCCGTGTCGCCGTTGACGAATCCGGAGTACGTCGCCGTGAGCGCCGGATTCGCCTGGCCGGCGACCTTGGTCTTGTCGTCGGCGGTGATCGTCAGGGTCGCCGGGGTGATCGCCAACTTGCCCACCAAGTACGTGATGGTGTAGTCGCCCGATGCCGCCCCGGACGCGGTGATTGCCGATGTGCCGACGTGACTCGCCGTCGTCGCAGCGGTCGTGAGGGTGGGGGCCGTCGTCAGGCTCGCTGCCGTGTCGCCGTTCACGAAGCCGCGATAGGAGGCCGTCAGGGTGGGATTGGCCTGTCCATAGACCTTGGTCTTGTCATCCGCCGTGATCGTCAGCGCCGCGGGCGTGACCGAGAGTTTGCCGGCGGCATAGGTGATCGTGTAATCATCCGACGCGGCCCCGGATGCGTTGATGGCATACGACCCGGCGTGGCTCGCCGATGTCGCGGCCGTTGAGAGGACGGGAGCCGTCGTCAGCTTCGTCGCGGTGTCGCCGTTGACGAAGCCGCTGAAGGAGGCGGTGAGGGTCGGATTGGCCTGCCCATAGACTTTGGTCTTGTCGTCGGCGGTGATCGTCAGCGAGGCGGGTGTGACCGAGAGGTTGCCGGCGACATAGGTGATGGTGTAGTTCGCCGCCTCCGCCCCCGAGACGTTGATGGCGTACGAACCGACGTGGCTGGTGTTCGTCGCCGAGGTCGAAAGGACCGGGGCCGTGGTCAGGTTCGTCGCGGTATCGCCGTTGACGAAGCCGCTGTAGGACGCGGTCAGGCCGGGGTTGGCCTGTCCGTAGACCTTGGTCTTGTCGTCGGCCGTGATCGTGAGGACGGCCGGGGTGACCGCCAGATGCCCGTCGACGTACGAGACCGCGTAGTCGGTCGAGGTCAGGCCGCTCGCGGTGACCGCGTAGGAGCCGACCGGGCTGGCGGCGGTAGCCGAGGTCGAGAAGCCGAGCGTGCCCCCGAGGACAGCCGCGGCGTCGCCGTTGACGAATCCGTCGTAGGTCACGGTGAAGGCGGGGTTGGCCTGTCCGTAGACCTTGGTCTCGTCGTGCGCGGTCACCACGAGCGCCACCGGGGTGACGTTGATCCGGACGGTGGCGGTCGTCGGGCTGTAGTCGACGGCGTCGGTCGGCGTGAAGGTCACCGACAGCAACTGGCCCTGGCCGGCGTGCAGGACCGTGCCGGCGGCCACGGAGTAGCTGAAGGTGCCGGGGATCGAGGCCGTGGCGTCGAGCTGGGCCGTGCCGAGCGCCGTGCCGTAGGTGAGGTCGGCTGGGGTATCCCAGGCGATCGTCGGCGTAGTCTGGTTGATGACGAGGGTGCCGACGACGTCCGCCGCCGAGAAGTTCGGGTTCTCGAGCGAGGCGGTGACGGTGTAGCTGCCCACGGCGGTCGGCGCCGCGACGGTGGTGCCGTTCTGGGTATAGGTGAGGACCACGCCGGGGAGGTCCCCAGGGGCGGTCGTCACGGTGGCCCCGTGCACGCTCCCGTCGTAGCTGTAGACCAGGTCGGAGAGGGAGAGCGTCGCCGAGGCCTGGGCGACGACCAGTGGGCCGGTCGCGCTGCTGGCGATCCCGGTGTTGTCCCCGGCGAACGTGGCCCGGATGGCGTCGGCGTAGGTCCCTGCGTCGATGCCGTCGAGGCTCACGCCCGAGAGCGTGGCGATGCCGTTGTCGTCGGTCGTGGCCGTCCCGAGGGCGCGGCTGACGCCATCGGCGTCCAGGAGGAAGGTGATCTCCTTCCCGGCCAAGGGGGCCCCGCCGATAGTCAGGGTGGCGGTGACTCCGCCGGGCCCGCCGAAGGTGCCCGAGGCCGAGATGGACGTGACCTCGGTGAGCTGCGGGGCCGTGACGGTGACGGTCGCCTGCGCGTCGGAGGGCCGCGGCTGGCGCTGGCCGACGTTGTCGGAGGCCACGCTGAAGAACGAGTACGTGTGGCCGGGGATGCCGGTGAAGGTCGCCGAGGTCGCGGTGGTGTCGATCAGGAAGGGTGTGAAGGGGCCGCCGTCCTCGGAGACATAAACGTCGAAGGTGCCGACCCCGGAGCTCCCCGGCTCGGCAGTGCCGGCCCAATTGATGGGGATGTCGGTGTCGGGCGTGCTGGCGGGCAGGGGGGCCACGGTGCTGGTCGCCCCGCCGGCGTCGAGGGTGTTGGTGATCCTGGGCGTGTCGATCGGCTCCTGCGTGTCGAAGACGATCCTCGCCTGCGCCCCGATCACGGTGCCGGTCGGGGCCGAGGACCCGGCGAGCACGGTGTAACTCACGAACCCTTCGCCGATCCCGGCGTCGTTGTCGGCCGGCAGGAAGCCGATGCTCGGGTCGCTCGGGATCGCGCCGGTGGCCGGATCGATGGTGGTGAACGTCCAGGTGGCGACGCCCGTGCGGACGTCGATGGTGGCCGTCACGTCGACGTCGAAGCCGTACTGGGCCTCGAGGTCGATCTGGGTCTGGTAGAAGGCCGAATTCGCCGGCACCTGGTAGGTCTTGCCGCCGAACCCGAAGCTGCCGAGGCGGAAGCTCCGCCCGTCGAGGTTCGTGTCGAGCTGGTCGGTGATGACGACCTGCTGCGCGGGGAGCGTGGCGGTCGCCTCGTTGGCGAAGTCGATCGTGTAGGGCAGGGTGGCGTCCTTGGCCACGAACCCCGCGTCTCCGTAGCCGGCCGGGCCGATGATCTGGTTCGGGTCGTGGGGCGAGCCCGAGTGGCCGCCGCCGCTAGGCGGTCTACGACGGCCGCCGGGGCGGGGCGGGCCGACGCCGCCGCCGCCGCCGCAATTGGCGTCGACGCAGTCCTCGTATTCCTGGATGGCGTCGATGTAGTCGTCGATCTTGTCGAAGGCCTCTTCGCCTTTTTCCAGGAAGTCGTCGATGTCCGACTGGAGCTCATCGATCTCGCCCGCGAGGTCCGCATAGGGGCTGGGCGAGAGGGCGGCGATCGCCGTCTTGAACGCGGCGATCAGGTCGCCCATCGTCGAGGGGTCGGACGTCCCGACGGTGACCATGTCCTGATACCACGAGTCCGCGAGGTTGCTCGCGAAGGTGACGAGGTTGTCGGTGATGCTATCGAGGTTGTCGAGGTCGTCGCCCAGGTCGTCGGGGTTGTCGTCCCCCTCCACGGCGACGATGGCCTCGCCGAGTTGGTTGACCATGTCGACGAGCTGCGTCAACTGGTTCGCCGCGTCGGCGTCGCTACCGAGGCTGGCGACCGCGACGTTGGCGGCGGCGAAGGCGGTGGTCTCGAGGTCCTTCAGGTCCTTGATGAACTCCGCCGTCTCTCGCAGGAAGGCCGACTGGGCCTGGCGGGCGTCGGCGACCAGCACCCCCGCCGCGAAGACGGCATCCCTCGCCGCATCGATCGCCTCTTGCTCGGCGTCGAGCACGTCCTGGTAGTCGCAGTCGTCGCAGTTCTCGTCGTCGGGCAGCGGTGGGATCACGAAGAGGGCGAACGTGTCGTCGATGATCGCCTGGAACCAGGCCTGGCCCCGGACGGTCGGGAAGGTCGAGAGGCCCTGGATGCCGACCTTGGCGATGTTGATGTTGAACTGGCCGGTGAATCCGCCACCGGGCTTGGTGTCCTCCACCCAGGCTGGGTAGGCGACGCCATTGACGAAGGCCAGCCCGGCCCAGTCGCCGTATTGGACGTTCAGGCTATGCTGATCGAGTTGGCCCCAGATCGGGTCGCTCACGTTGGAGCTCGCGAGTCCGGTCGTGAAGTGCTGGCCGCCATCCTGACTGATAGCCACGGCAACCTGCGTCAGGGTGTGATCCGCTGGATCGATGCTCGTGTCGTACCAGCTTACGGCGACGTTGCCCGTCGACGGGTCGACCGCGATGCTGGGGAGGAATTGGCTGCTGTTCGCCTGCTTGACCGGTGTGACGGGTACCGGGCTGCTCCACGTCGCCCCGCCGTCGTCCGAGGAGATGACGACGACGAATGTGGCGGTGCTGATGTCGTCGGGCGAGTCCGTGTAGGAGAGGTAGAGCCGCCCTTGCGGCCCGAATCGGGTGCTCGTGTCCCAGGCGAGCCCGGGCACGGTGTCGATCTGCTCCTGCGCCGGGATGTCGAAGGCCCCTCCCTTCACGTTGGTGGCCGCCGCTTCCGAGAGGGCGAATCCGGTACCGGGAGGGGCATTGGGATCGATGTTCGCGGCGACGATTCGGCCGGACCCGTTCAGGTCGGCAACCACCACGTGGCCGTCCGGCCCCATCGCAATGGTTGAATAGTGGCCATCCGGGTCGACGATCACCGGGTCCCGGAACGAGCCGACGACGCCGTTATCGAGTGAGGCGCCGGTGGCCTCGACTCCCTCAGGGCCATTGTAGGCGATCCAAATGCTATCGGGTCCGATGGCCAGGCCCGGGTAGTCGAAGTGTGCCGAGGCCGAGGCGTCGATCCCGTGAATGGTCTTGTAGATGAGGTTCGCCGTCGACCAGGGCTGGCTCGGGTCGCTGGTGCGCAGGAGATCGACCGCGTAGGTCCCCAACTCGAGATACACGAGGTAGAGATTGCCGGCGTTGTCGAAGGCGACTTTCACGTTGTTCGAGGCGAGCGGGAGCCCGTCGCCGCCCGGTCCGGAGGCGATCAGGCGTTGGGTCCAGGTTTGCCCGCCGTCGGTGCTGTAGGCGGTGAACAAACCGCCGGTGTTCTCGATGGTCCCTTCGTTCGCGCCGACGAGGAAGATCTGGTTCGGGTTCCGCGGATTGACCGCGATCGACGGCTCGAACTGCGAGTTGGTCCACCCCGCCGAAGGGTTCAGCGGGTCGGTCAGCGGGGCGACGTAGACCGGGGGAGGGGTGGGAGCGGCCTTGGCGGTCGGCGAGATCACACCGAAGGTCTGGATGAGCCCTTGAGTCGAGCCACCGGAGGGGACCTGCGCCGCGACATTGGCGAGGGATTGGCCGGCGGTGACCGTCACCGTGACCGGGGTCACGAAGTCGAAATCGTCGAGGGGCTGGATCGAGTACGTGCCGGGGGCGAGCCCGGTGAAGTTGAAATGGCCCGCGATGTCGGCCGTGATGGCGGTGACGAACGTCGTCCCCTGGTAGGCCGCGAGCGCCAGGCCGGCGACGGGGATCTGCGGGTTCGAGGACGTGACCGTCCCGCTGACGCCCGACGCGGCCTGGAGCTCGACCGCCGCGATCGGCACATCGGCCCCCGCCGCCACGACCACGCCGGCGATCGCCGTCGAGACGTAGCCCGGCAGCGAGATCGTCAGATCATATGTTCCCGCGGGGAGGCCGCTGAGGGTGAAGCCGGTCGACACGCCGACAGGGAGCGCCGTCGTGTAGACGCGCCCGGGACCCGTCGCCCCTTCGAGTACGGCGGAGACCATGCCCGACCCGCTCGACGGCCCCCCCGCGCCGAGGGTGACCGTCCCCACGATCGTCGCCTCGTGGGAGACCGCGATGTTGGCGGACGAGGCCTGCCCGAACGTGACGAGGACCCCGCCCAGGGCTTGCCGGGCGTAGCCGTCCGCGTCCGCATACAGGGTGTACGTCCCGCCCACGAGGCCCGGCAACGCGTAGTGGCCCGAGGCATCGGTCGTCGTGGAGGTCTGGTGGCCCGACGGGTCGACGGCGATCACCTTCGCCCCGGCGATCGGCGCCTGGCTCCCCTGTGCGACCACCGAGCCGATAATCGACCCGCCGCGTTCGACGTCGAGCCTGACACCGGTGACGACCTGTCCGTCGGCGACGGAGACGACCGGGGGCAGGGTCGTCCCCGAGGTCGAGCTCGACGCGATGACGGCGTCCGGGAAGCTCAGCGTGTAGTTCCCGGGGAGGATCCGGTCGAAGATGAAGCTCCCGTCCTGGAGCACCTGGGTCGAGTACGACTGATTGGTCGAGCGGTCGGTCGCATACACCGTGTCGCCCGCCGCTTTCAGCGAGGGGTCGGAGGAGACGACGGACCCGCTCAGCGAGGTGCCGAGCGCGGCGAAGGCCCGGCGGATGTCGAGGTCGAGGAGCTCGCCCTCCTGCGTGTTGGTCGCCTGTCCGCTCATGAGAACGGTGGGGGGTAGCAGGCTGGCCTGCTTGTCGAGGAAGGCAACATAGCTGCCGTAGGTCGTCCCGACGTCCTGCTGCACGACGGCCCACGCGGCGGCGAAGCCGGGTGCCTGCTGGTATTGCGACGAGATCACGCCCAGGACCTGCGAGAGGTCGAGCGGGGTCTGGTCGTCGGTCGTCACCGGGGTCACCAGGAACTCGTACGGGGCGCCGACCGTGGTCGAGCTGATGAAGTTGACCGCGATCGTGTATTGCTGGCCGGGCCGGATCACCCCCGCGGTCCCCGTCGGGCTCAGGGCGAGGAACTTGAGCGGATAAGTCGACTGCAAGTGGTCGGGCGAGAAACCGTAGGGCGTGCCGGTCGACGAGGTCACCGTCAGCCAGGGGGCGGCCGCGTCGGAATCGCCCCGGTTGGTCACGGTGATGATGAACTGGCTGATGCGTCCCGCGAGCGTGATCGGCGGGACGTTCACCTCGACGTCGATGTCGGCTCCCAGGCCCGGCACGACGTCGAGCGCGTCGGACAGCTTGGAGACCGTGCCCCCCGACGACTTGGCCTGCACCGTGTAGTGCCCCACGGGCAAGCCGGTGAGGTCGAAGGTCGCGAACGCGGTGCTCGCGTCCTGGAGCACGGTCGCGGTCGCCGACACGACCGCTCCGCCCGGGGCCACGAGCTGGAACGTCGTCCCGCCGTCGAACCGGGCACCGTCGATCTCGATGGTCGAGGGGCCCACGTTGCCCACCTGGCCGGGCGCGACGCCCGACACCGAGAACGGGACGAGCGACGCCGTGATCGTGTCGGACTCCGGCCCGCCGGGCACGCTCGAGCCGTACACGAGGATGTAATACGTGCCGGCCTGCGTGGTCGGCACCGTGACCTGGCTATTGGCGCTCAGCGACTGGTCGGTGAAGTCATATTGCCCTCGCGAGGGCATCGCGCCGTAGCTCACGTAGAGCGAGTTGACCGAGCCGGGGACCTGGCTCTTGAAGGCGACTTGCAACGTCTGGCCGGCCGCGACATCCACCTTGTAATAGGCCGAGCGCCCTTCATCGAGCGAGCCCGACTGCGGCGTCCCCAGCGTCAGGGCTTTCGCGTCGACCGAGGCTTGTGTCAGTGACACCCCGATGTTGTTGGTGTCGTCGGTCTCCGGGATCTGGTTCAGGACGTCGGTGCGGAGGATGACGTAATAGGTGCCGGGGGCGACGCCGGGCAACGGGACCGTCAGCGTGGTGGTATAGCTCGAGCCCCCGGCCAGTCCCCCCTTGTGGAGGTTCTGCGCCAGGAGCGGGTCGGTGAAGGCGAACGTCCCGCCGGCCGACAGATACAGCGAGTCGGTCCACTGGCCGATCGCGCCGTTGTTCCCCTGGTTGGTGACGGTGTAGGAGAAGGTGATGTTGTCGCCCGGCGAGGCGTTCGCGGGGATGGTGATCGTGCCGGCGACGAGGTCGACCGGCGGCGGGGCCGAGACGGAGACGGCCGCGCCCGAGATGTCGACATCATTGGCCGACCGGCCCCGCTCGAACACGTTGTTGTTGCCGTCGGTCACGACGAACACGTGGTACGACCCCGAGAGGCCGGCGGGGACCGTGAACTCTGAAGTCTGGGTGTAGCTCGCGCCCGCGGCCAGGCCGCCGGCGTGGTCGACGAAGCCGAGGTAGGTGTCGGACTGGCGATCGAAGACGGTGTCGAGTGAGAGGTAGACGGCGTCGTACCAGGGCTGATTCCCGGTCGCCGCGTCGACGTTCGTGACCGTCCAGGTGACGGCGAGCGGCTGGCCCGTGACGGCGGTCGACGAGGCCGACACGCCCGAGACCGCGAGGTCGGCCGCCGGGCCCGCCGTCACCGCGACGGAACTCGACGCGGCGTCGTTGTTCGACTCGTCCGACTCATAGACCCGGTTGACGGTCGAGGTGTTGAAGTTGTTGGGGATAGCGACCTGGGCCGGCCGGTCCGCACGGACGATGACATAATACGTGCCCGTCGCCATGGCCTGGGGCAGCGTCACCGAGGCCGAGCCGACGTAAGACGCACCCGGCGCTAGTGCGTTGAGGTGGTAGGAACTCCCGACGTAGAGGTCGGTGCCCCCCTGGCCGACGTCGGGCTTGGTCGAGAGCCAGACGTCGTCATACCACGAGTTCGCCGAGGTCGTCCCCACGCCCGCGTTGGTCGTGGTCCAGGTGATCAGGGCCGTCGTGCCCGTCCCCGGGATCGTCGGGGCGGTGACCTTCGAGACCTGGAGGTCCGCCAGCGACTGGACCACATCGACGGGCGTCGCGTCGGAGGTGTCGTTGGTGTAGTCGGACTCGTAGACGGCGTTGATGAGCGCGTTGGTGCCCGGGTCTTTCACCACCGGGTTGGTGGCGACGAAGAGGAAGGACGTCCCCTGGAACGTGACCGGGATCATCACCGGCTGAGTCGTGGTGTAAGAGCTTCCGCCGGCCAGGTTCCCGACGTGGTCGAAGGTCCCCAGCAGCACCGGGTTCGAGAGATCCTCGTTGATGGAGGCGTAGACCTGGTCGCTCCAGACGGCCGCCACCGTGTCGCCGGTCCCCTGGTTCTCGACGGTCCAGGTGACGTTGACGACCGTCCCGGCCGCCGCCTGCGCCGGCGGGGTGACCGACGACACCGCGAGGTCGACCGGCTTGTAGGTGACGTCGAGTGGTGTGGCGAGGCCCTTGACGTTGTTCGTCTTGTCGACTTCGAAGACCACGTCGTTGCTGTCGGACTCGACGAACACGTAGTAGGTGCCGTTGAGCCCGTCGGGGATCTTGACGTTGTAGGTGTTGGTGTAAGAGGCCCCGGCGTCGAGCACTCCGGAGTGCGTCTCGTCGGCGAGGACGGTGGAGCGGGCGGGGTCGAACGTCGCCTGGGTGGAGAGGTAGATCGTGTCCGTCCAGTTCCCGTTAGGCGTGGCTGTGGAGCCGGCGTTCGTCACCGTGTAGCTGACCGCGAGGTTGTGCCCGGCGAGCACCGAGGATTGCGTTGCGGTGGCGGAGTCGACCTCGAGGTCGGGGGGCGGCGTGAGGTTGATCGTCGTCGGGGAGGCCTGCGCGGCGATGTCGTTCGCGGTCAGGCCGTCCTGGAAGACCTGTCGCGCCTGGTCGGACTGGACGATGAAGTAGAACGGGCCGCCGACGCCGATCGGCAGGTCGACGATCGCCGACTGCGTGTACGCGCCGCCCGCCGCGATGGCCCCGTTATGGGCGAACGTGCCGAGCGAGACCGCGGTCGCGGGGTCGAACGTCGGGGTCGGCGAGAGGTAGACTTCGTCGCTCCAGGTACTCGCGAACGTCGGACCGTTCCCGACGTTCGACACGGTCCACCCGACCGTGGTCGGTTGGCCGGAGAAGGCCTGGAGCGGCGCGGCGACGTTGGTCACCGCCAGGTCGGGCGGCGGCGCCAACTGGACGTCGAACCCTGCGCTGACGAGGAGGTTGTTGGTGCGGTCCGACTCGGGCAGGGCGAAGGGGTAGTGGCTCCCCAACCCGTTGGCCACGACGTAGACGTACCACGTCCCCGTCGCGTCGATCGGCAGCGAGACGTCGACCGTCTGCTGGTAGCTCTGGCCCGCGTCGAGGTACGACGGGTTGTCGAACTGGGCGAGCACAGGCTGGTTGTTCAGGGCCTGGTCGGTGCTGCCGTCGAACGTCAGGGTGGGGTCCTGGGAGAGGATCACGAAGTCTCGCCAGACGGGGACCTGGGTCGCGACGTCCCCCTCGTTCTTGACCGTGAACGTCACCGGCACCGCCTGGCCCGAGCGGACGCCGTCGGTCGGCGGCGTGATCGCGGTGACGACCAGGTCGGGGAGTTGGGTCAACGTGACGACGATCTTCGAGGACGAGAATGTCGTGTCGTCTGCGGCGTTGGGCCCTTCGACCACGCCGTTATTGGCGTTGGTCACGACGATCAGCGTGTAGGTCCCCGCCGTCCCCGGGGCGACGAGCGAGATCGACCGGTCGAGCGAGTCCCCCGCGGCGAGCGGGCCGGGGTTCGAGAACGACCCCAAGCTCACGGCATGGTTGAGCGTGCCGTCGAGGGTCGCGTAGACGGTGTCAGTCCAGGCGGTCGTCGCGTCCGCGTCCCCTCGGTTGACGTCGGTCCAGGAGAACCGGAACGACTGGCCGGTTTGCCCGCTCGCGGGCACGGTGAGGGCCGTGGCCACGAGGTTGGGCAGGGCCGGCAGCGTGAGGGCGATCGCCCGGCTCGTGTTGTTGTTGTCCTCGTCCGACTCGGGGACCTGATTGAGCGCGTCGGCCCGGACGATGATGAAGAACGAGCCCGCCGTCGAGTTGAGCCCGAGCGGGAGCGTGACCTTGGCACTTCGGTTCGCCGAGGCACCGCCGTCGAGCGTCCCGACGCCGTCAGACGAGACGGTCGCCAGCCGCACCGCGGTCGCGTCGATCGACGTCGACGACGACAAGTAGATCGAGTCGCTCCACGGCAGGGAGATCGCCGTGTTGCCGAGGTTCTTGTCGACCCACGAGACGTCGATCGCCTGGCCGAACAACGCCTGCGACGAAGCAATGATCCCCGACGCCGCCAGGTCGGACGTGCCCACTTGGACCGGCAGGGCGAAGGTGTCGTTGCCGAGGTCGGCCTCGGGCTGTTCTTGGTTGGAGTTGACGAGGAAGACCAGGTGGCGTGCCCCCTCCACCGTAGACGGGACCACGACCTGCTGCGTGATCGTATACGACGCGCCCGGGGCCAGCGGGGTCGTCGGGGCGCTGGTCTGCGCCTCGGTCAAGAAGGTGTCGTGGCCGCTGTCGAAGGTCGTCCCGTCGCTGATGTAGACGGCGTCGAGCCAGTCCCTGGTGGTCGCCACGTCCCCCTGATTCGTGACGGTCCACGAGACCGTGATGGTGTCGCCGGGCGCGAACGATGCCGGCGCGGTGGCCGCGGTCACGACCAGGTCGGGGGCGTCGAGCGTGATCGGCTGCGCGTACGTGTCGTCGTCGGAGTTGGTCTCGTGTTGGGTCTTCCCCGAGTTCGTGACGATCACGACATATCGCTTGCCGACGGCCGACTGCGGCAAGTAGATCGACTGGCTCTCGACGTAGCTCGCCCCGGCGGCCAGGCCGGAATTTGCACTCTCGTCGAAGGTCCCCAGGTACGTCGAATTCCCGTCCAGCCCCGGTCCGTCGGAGAGGTAGACCGCGTCCGACCAGGTAGCGTTGGCCGACGCATCTCCCTGGTTGAGGACCGTCCACGAGATCGTCACCGACTGGCCGAGGACGGCGGAGTCGGGAGCCGTCGCCGTGGTGATGGCCAGGTCGGCGTCCGGCACGGTGACGGTGGTCGGCTCGGCCAGGACGTTGTTGGTCTGGTCCGCCTCGCCTTGCGAAGACCCGTCGTTGGCGACGATCAGGATGTACTGCGCCCCCGGAGGCGCCGAATTGGGGATGGTGACGGTCGTCGAGGCCGTGTAGCTGTCCCCGGGGGCCAGCGGCGGCGTGCCGAAGTTGGAGTGGAACGCTCCTCCCAGGTACGTCGCGCGGGCGGGCTGGTAGTCCGGGGTGCTCGACAGATAGACGCTGTCGCTCCAGGAGCCGGGGGCCTCGACGCTCCCGACGTTCTTCACCGTCCAGGTGATCGTATACGAGTCGTCGACCTTGACGTCGGCAGGGACGGTCGCCGACGCGACCGTGAGGTCGGGGGCCGAGATCGTGATCGGGACGACGGCGACGTTGTTGGCCCCGGTGCCGCCGTCCGTCTCCCCTTGCGTCCCGTTGCCGTTGACCAGGATCAGCAGGTTGTACTGGCCGGGGGCGATCGAGCCGGGGATCGTGATGTTCGTCTGGACGTTGGCCGACTTACCGCCGCCGAGTGGCCCGTAGTAGAACGAGGACTCGGCCCCCACGAAGATGTCGTCGGAGGTGTGCGTCGTCCCCTTGGATAGATAGAAGATGTCGGACCATGTCCCCTGCGCCGAGTCCGTCCCGCTGTTGGACACGGTATAGGCAAGGGGCAGGGTCTGGTTCGTGATCACCTGGGCGGCGATGGTCGGCGAGGAGATGCCGAGGTCCACCGACGGTTGCGTCGCGGCGATCGCCTTCGACACGGCGTTGTTCGTGAAATCGGTCTCGCCTTGCGACTGCGTGTAATTGGCGACCACGAAGAGGAACTTCGGGCCGGCGAGGCCCGCGGGCAAGGTGATCGTCTGGCTCCCCGCGTACGACCCGAGCGGGTCCAGGGGCGTCGAGCCCGCGGAGGCGAGGCCCACCAGGATCGCCTTGCTCGTGTCGAGCGTCGGCGAGTCGGACAGGTAGATCCCGTCGGACCAGTTCCCAAGGGCCGGGACGCTCCCCCGGTTGGTCACCGTGTAGGTGACGGTGAACGACTGGGCGTTGCCGAGGACCGCCGTGCTGGGCACGTTGACGTTCGACACGACGAGGTCGGGGGCCGCCACGGTGATCGGGATCGCCCGGAGGTTGTTCTCGCCCGCGTTGATGCCATTCGTGTCGGATTCGGGCTGCGCTCGCGAGTAGTTGGCCACGACGATCAGGTAGCCCTGGCCCGACTTCGCGTTGCTGGGGATCGTGACCGACCGCGACTCGGTGTACGAGGCCCCGGCGGCGAGCGGCGAGTGGGACGACTCGTCGAAGGTCCCGACGAAGGTGAGCTGCCCCGACAGGTCGGGCGTCGTGGAGAGGTAAATGAGGTCGGTCCAGTCGCCGGGTGCGGTGACCGTGCCGACGTTCTTCACCGTCCACGAGATCGAGACGCTGTCGCCGGTGGTCACCGTCGAGGGCGCCGTGAGGTTCGTCGTCGCCAGGTCGGGGGCCGTCAGCGTGATCGGCACGGCGAACGTGTTATTCGTCGTGTCGGTCTCGGGCTGGCCGGACGACCCCCCTACGCCGAAGAAGCCGGTGGGGTCGGTCTGGACGATCAGGTACCGCGCCCCGACCCGGGTCTGGGGCAACTGGAGCGTCGGCGTCAAGGTGTAGGTCGCGCCCGGGGCGAGCGGGTTCTGGGCCGAGACGTCGACCGAGGTCACGAAGGTCGCCGTGCTCGGGTCGAACGTCGGCGTGTCGGAGAGGTAGAAGGTGTCATGCCAGGTCGTCGCGGTCGCGATCGTGCCGACGTTCTTCACCGTGTAGGAGACCTGGAACTGGTCGCCCAGGATCGCCGAGGCCGGCGCCGTGAAGTTCGTCACCGTCAGGTCGGGCGCCGACAGGTCGATCGGCACGGCGAACGTGTTGTTCGTCGCGTCGGTCTCGCCCTGGTTCTTGAAGGTGTTCGAGATGAAGAGGAGGTAGCGGTGGCCGACGGCCGTCTGCGGCAAGGTCAGGCTCTCGAACTGCGTATAGCTGGCGCCCGACGCGAGGGGAGATTCGGCCGAGGCGTCGAAGATTTGGATCTGGGTCGCGCTGTCGTCGAGGAACGGGACGTCCGACACGTAGACCGCGTCCGACCAGACGCCCGGCGCCGCGGACGTCCCCTGGTTCTTGACCGTGAACGAGACGTTGATGCTGGTGCCCAGGACCGCCGACGCGGGCGCCGAGGCCGTGGTCACGGTGAGGTCGGGGGCCGAGATCGAGATCGGCGTCGAGACGATGTCCGACGCCGGGGGGGCGTCCGACTGGAGATAGAACGAGGCCGGCACGACGATCAGGTAGGCGTCGCCGGTCGGGAACGTCGGCAAGGTGATCGGCTGATTGTTCGTGTAGCTCGCCCCGACCGCCAGCGGCGCCAGGGACGTGTTCCCGGGGCCGCTCGCGAAGTTCGGGAAGCTCGTGACGTAGACGGCCGTCTGCGGGTCGAAGGTCGGGGTCTTCGACAGATAGACGTAGTCGGACCAAAAGCCGCCCGCATCCCCACTCCCGACGTTTTTCACCGTGTACGACAGGCCGATCGAGGCGCCGAGGACTGCCGACGAAGGGGCGGTGATGTTCGTCGCCTTGAGCTCGGGGGCGACGAACGTCGTGGCGACGGCGAAGACGTTGTTCGCGTCGTCCGCACCCCGGTCGCCGGGCGCGAGGCCGGACTCCGCCTGGACGCCGCCGTCGTTGGCGACGAACAGCAGGTAGCCCGCCCCGGTCGGGAAGGAAGGGACCGTGAACTGCTGGGAGACCGAATAGCTCGCCCCGGCCTCGAGCGGCAAGTCCGACGTTCCCGGAAACCCCGAGCCCACGTAGACGGCCGTCGCCGCGTCGAACGTCGGCGTGGGCGAGGCATAAACCTCGTCATACCAGCCCCCGTTCGCCGCGTCCGTCCCCAGGTTCTTGACGCTATAGGTGAGCGTGACCGCTGACCCTTCGGAGACGGTCGCCGGGGCCGTGGCGGCGGTCAGCGACAGGTCGACGTCGGGCCTGGTGATCGTGAGCGGAAGCGTCACGAGGTTGTTCGACGCGTCGGTGTCGTACTGGTTGTGCGTGGCGTCGGCCACGAAGAGCAGGAAGTACGAACCCGCCTTCACATTCGGAACGAACCCGGTGGTCGATTCGACGACGCCGGCGCCCCCGGCCAGCGGCTGCTGGAACGACGAGGCCGACCCCACGAAGATCGCCGAGTTGTCGTAGGTCGGCTTGGTCGAAAGGTAGACGTTGTCGGACCGAGTCGCCGAGGCCAGGTCGGTCCCGTGGTTCGTGATCGTCCACGAGAGCGACAGGTTACTCCCGTTGGCCGCAACCGCCGAGGTCGCCGACGCGGTGGGCTTGTCGATACCGAGATCGACCTTCGGCGCCAGGGTCGTGATCGGCCGCGCCTTGACGTTGTTCGTCGTGTCCGACTCGTCCAGCGCCTTGTTGTTGTTCGCGACGAAGAGCAAGAACTCCGAGCCGACCGGCGCGACCGGCAGGGCGACGGTCATCGACTGGGTATAGCTCCCCCCGGCGTGGATCCCGTACTGAGTGCTCTGCGACTGGCCCGTGACCGCGACCGCGGTCGCCGGGTCGTAGTTCGCCGTCGGCGAGAGATAGACCGAGTCGCTCCAGAATTGGCCCGCCGGCACCGCGTTCGTGCCCTGGTCCGTGACCGTCCACGACAGCGAGATCGTCGCGTTGTTCCCGACGATCGCCGACGAGGGGGCGGAGACGCTCGAGACGACCAGGTCGGGCAGGCTGCCGTCGAGCATCAGCCGACGTTCCAGCTCCGCGATCGAGGGCCGGACGACCTTCTTGAGTCCCCGCTTCGCCCGTCGCCAGCCCCGTCGGAAGAGCCCCGGGTCCGATGCGCGCGCACCATCCTTGTGGACGTCATGCGTCGACATGATCTGCACCTATAAGCAAGGGGGGAGATCTGTCCTCAGCCGACCTTTCGACACGACCCGACCTATTTCGTTTCGATACCCGGGGGGGAGTGCGATAATTATGAATGCGGGAATCGGGAGGGATCAAGAAAATAAAATGAACTGTCACCAAAATCTTCCCGAACGTTATCTTTCAGCATCACGGCAGTTGAAAACTGCACGAATGTGCGGATCTCCGATCGGGCATCGCCCCGCCGCTCCGGGCGTCGGGACGTGTCGCCCCCCCCAACTTCGGGGCCGGGATCGTCGTCCCCAAGTTCAGCATGAGTCGTAGATGTGCAACCGCTTCTTCCTGGACGTGGACAGCACGCAGGCGGAACGATCCGAGTTCGTATACAGGATGATCGACATGCGTCAGAAGGATGATTGGCGGAGGCGGAGGCGGAGGCGGAGGGACCTTATCTCATCGCGATTTTCTCGGTAGTGATCCCCGTCGAGAAGGGTTAGAATGCAGTCTTGGGAGCCAGGGGATACCAAAGAATTCCCGTGCGGTCTTTCTTTGGGCGGTTGCGGATAGGATGGCGAGAGATCTTAGGTGTATAGCCATCTGGTACGGAAAATAGACAGCTTCAAGGACTTGTCCATGCGGCGAGCCTTCCTTGATCGGCCGAACACTCTCGCCGAGTGGCGGGGTCGACACCCTCTGGACATCGGCCTGTCCCCCGGCTATTTCCGCAAAGGCCGTCGAGCCCGCGGTTGCCCTCGATTCTGCATCCACTGCCGCGAGGTCAAGTTGCGGCCAGCTCGTCAACTGGCCCGCGCCGACCTCGCCTGGAGCGAATCGAGGGCGGAAGCCTTTTCGGTCGCTCGGTTCGACGCCTGGCGCGGGTCACATGTGGGTTGCACCCGACGGGCCACATCGGAACCAAGGTCATTGACATTCAGAGGCATGGCGGGACTCTGAAAGGACACACGATACCGTTGAAGTGTCGTGCGTATCCCTGCCTGACGATCCCTCTGAAGAGCGGTGGTTCGACACTGATTCTCAATTCGCCACAGTGCCGATCATCGTTTTCGTGGATCGGTCGTTATCAGGGTTGCAGATCATCTTGTGCCGCTCGGCGAATTCGAAGGACGGCCACTGTCGATTCTCGGACGGTAAAGATGATGCGAAACTTCTTATGCCGTTTGCCGTAGAGCAGCCCCCGGATTTCTTCGGGGCATCGACGACTTTCGACTGCGAGAGGCATCGGAGCGGATGGCGTGAAAATGTTTCGATCTGCTTGAAGAGTCTTAGATGCCAACGCGTTGCCCGGGTTGGTGAGGCGTTCTCCGCCATCCAGAGATAGACCTCGTCGGCATCGTCCCGGGCCTGCTCCGTGATTTCGATCGAGAATGTCACTGGGAAATCCCGTGCTTTTGCCGGGCGTGTTCCTTCAATTCATCGAGCGTCAACGTCCGGCCCGCCTTCATATCTTCGAGGCCTTTGCGAATCCCCTCGAGCATCCTGGCCTCTTCCGCCAGTTCCCGAGGTTTCTGGTACGAGGCGGCGTCCTGGACGACCAACTCGGCCTTGCCGTTGATGGTCAGGATGATCGGCTCGCCGGTCTCCTTCAACTGGCTGACGAAGTCGGGCGTGTTTTCTTTGAATTTCGTGAGGGATTGAATGTCGCGTCGAATGTCGAGCATCGGTTCCTCCTCGCGAACGAATTTTTTAAAAGATGGAATTCCATCTTGTCGCAACGGCCCCGGAACGCCAAGCTTGGAATGCATTTATGCATTTTCGGCGATATTGGGGGGCGTGCCTTTACTGCGTTGAGGGTGGATGACGAGCCAAATGTCGTTCTTGCCCCGGAGTGGGGCGTTATCGAGTCCGAACTCGTGCAGATGGCACCTTGCTCGCTGACGTTCGTTGGCAGGGTGGCCGGATGCGAGTAGGATGAGGGGCCTGACGAGTCCCCGCGATCTGGCGGGGCGCCCAGGGGCAAGGAACGTCCGAAGATGAATCGATTTGGGTTCGTCCGCATCACCTCCGCATCGCCGAAGACGGTCGTCGCCGACCCGGAGGCCAATGCCGACGAGATCCTCGCGGTGCTCGGCCAGGTGTCGGATAGCGACGTGGTCTTGTTCCCGGAGTTGGCGGTCACCGCGTATACCTGCGCGGATTTGTTCGGGCAGTTGGCGCTGCTGGAGGCGGGGTCGCGGGCGGCTCGGCGGATCGCGGAAGGGACTCGGGGGCGTCGGCAGTTGGTGGTCATCGGGCTGCCGGTGCCGGTGGGCAACAGCCTGTTCAACTGCGGCGTGGCGATCGCCGACGGCCGTGTCCTCGGGATCGTGCCCAAGCAGTTCATCCCGAACTATCGAGAGTTCTACGAAAGCCGCTGGTTCAGCTCCGGCAACGGGAAGGAGCCGGTCACGATCGACTTCGGCGGTGTGCCCGTGCCGTTCGGGATCGACTTGCTGTTTCGCGCCGGGGCGGTCGTGGTGGGGATCGAGATCTGCGAAGACCTCTGGATGCCGATCCCGCCCAGCTCGGTGCAGGCGATCGCCGGGGCCAATGTCCTGCTGAACCTGTCCGCGAGCAACGAGACGGTCGGCAAGGCGGCGTATCGGACCGAGCTGGTGGTCGGGCAGTCGGGGCGCTGCATTGCCGCTTATGCTTATGCGAGCTCGGGTCCGTCGGAGTCGACGACCGACCTCGTCTTCGGCGGGCACTGCCTGATCGCCGAGAATGGCGTCTTGCTCGAGGAGTCGGGCCGGGTCGGGGATGGCAAGCCGGTCCGCCGGGACTCGACGTGGATCACCCGCGACGTCGACATCGAGCGGCTCCAGAACGACCGGCGGTCGACGACTAGCTTCGACGATTGCGTGAAGTACCTCTCCGCCCGACGGATCATCGACTTCGCCCTCGAGCCCGAGATGGATGGATTGAAGAGGAGGGTCTCGGGCACTCCATTTGTCCCCAGGGAAGGGGCCGAGCTGCACCGCCGTTGCGCCGAGATCTTCGGCATCCAGTGCGCGGGCCTGGCGAAGCGGATCGAGCAGCTCGGCGCCAACCCGACCTTGAACATCGGGATCTCCGGCGGCCTCGACTCGACGCTGGGGCTGCTGGTCGTCGTCAAGACGTGCGACATGCTCGGCATCGACCGGCGTCGGGTCCACGGCCTGACCATGCCCGGCTTCGGCACCTCGCAGCGGACGAAGACCAACGCCCTCGCGCTGATGGATCACCTCGGGGTCTCCTCCGAGACGATCGACATCTGCGACCTCGCCTTGCAGACCTTCAAGGCGATGGAGCACGCCCCGTTCGGGATCGACTGCCGCGCCATGGACGTCGCCGAGTTCCGCGCGGCGCTCGCCAAGGTCCCGCCCGAACGGCTCCACGACCTGACGTTTGAGAACGTCCAGGCGAGGCTCCGGACGTTCCTGCTCATGAACAAGGGCTTCGTCGTCGGCACGGGCGACCTGTCGGAGATGGCCCTCGGCTGGTCGACCTACAACGGCGACCACATGAGCATGTACAACCCGAACAGCTCGATCCCCAAGACCTTGGTGAAGTTCCTGGTCAACTATGTGGCCACCGACGAGTTCGAGGAAGGGCCGGTGCGCGAGACGTTGCTATCGATCGCCTGCACCACGATCTCGCCCGAGCTGTTGCCATTGTCCGAAGGGGGTGAAATCGCGCAGTCGACCGAGGAGACCTTGGGGAACTACGAACTGCTCGACTTCATCCTCTACCAGATCGTCCGCAACGGCTTCACGCCCGAGAAGGTGCTCTTCCTGGGCGGGCATGCCGCGTTCACGGAGTCGTTCTCGACGCAAGAGCTCGAGAAGGCGCTCCTGGTTTTCTGCCGACGGTTCTTCAGCCAGCAGTTCAAGCGGTCGTGCGTCCCCGACGGGCCGAAGGTCGGGACCGTGAGCCTCTCCCCCAGGGGTGACTGGCGGATGCCCAGCGATGCCGACCCCTCGGCCTGGCTCGCCTGGTCCCGACGTTGACCGACTCGTCTCCCGAAACCCGGTGATTTCTTCAACGCCGGGTTTCTGGCGAAGTCGAGCGGTTCGCAGGTGCCTGGCCCACAAGAGCGTGGCAAGAGTGCCCCGCGAGTGTGATCTCGGGTCGGCGTCGACCGCGGCAGAAACCCGGTGTTGAAGAAAACACCGGGTTTCGAAGAGCGTTCAGCTCGAGGCGTCGAGTGCGTCGAGGACCTTGTGGTGGAGCCGGCCGTTGGTGACGAGGACGCCTCGGTTGGCGACGAGCTCGCGGCCGTGGGTGAATTCGAGCGGCTTACCGTCGATGTCGGTGACGACGCCGCCGGCTTCCTCGACGACGAGGAGCCCGGCGGCGTGGTCCCAGATCTTCTCGCGATAGTCGGCGCGGGTCGGCATCCTCAGGTAGACCTCGGCCTCGCCCCGGGCGACGACCGCGTACTTGGCCTGGCTGTCGAGCCGTGCGGGGGGGGCGGTGATGCCGAGCCGGGTCGCGATCGCCGCCGAGGCGCCGTGGGCGCTGTGGCCGGACTCGACGGGCTCGCAGAGTCGGGCGGAGGCCGGCTCGTCGCAAGGGCTGACGCGGACCGCGACCCCGGGGCCGTCGCCGTCGAGCGGGAAGGCCTTGGCACCATGGCCCCGTTCGGCCGCGAAGATCGACCCGAGGGTGTCGGGGTGCTTCGGGTCGAGCGGCAGGTTCGGGCACGCGAGCGCGGCGACCTCGACCTGGCCGTCGACCACGAGTGCCAATGCCACGGCGTACTGCTCGCCGCGGAGGAACCCCTTGGTCCCGTCGATCGGATCGAGCGTCCAGAACCGCCCGAGCACCCCCGAGACGGTCGCGGATCCCCGGTCAATCCAGCGGCAGACCTCGTCCGCGTCCGTCCCCGGGCGGACCTCAGCGACCCGTCGCGCGACCTCGTCGCGCATCGCCGCCCCGTCCGGGCTGCGCAGCTCGGCCGAATCTTCTTCGGCGACCACGATGTCCTTGGGGAACTCCTCGAGCAGCACCCGGCAGATCAGCGCCTGGCTGCCGAAGTCGGCGACCGTGACCGGGCTCAGGTCCCCCTTCGCCATGACTTCGGGCGCAACCTTCCCCCGGACCGCCCGGCAAAGGCCCGCAGCCTCGCGCACGGCCCGGATCGCCACGTCTCGCTCACGCTCGTAAAGGGTCGAATTCATGGATCCATCCAGCAGACAAAGTTCGATCGCGGTCGATGACGCCGCCCCTCGCCGAAAGGCCCGAAAGCCGGGGCCGCCTCCCCAACGCCCTATAAACTACCAGGACGAAGCCTTGGGCGGCACCGAGCGCCCCCAGAAACCGCCCGAGTCGGGGTGACGTGGCCGTCATTGCCGGCTTTGAAGTCGCTCATGGCTTTTCCCAGTCCACCCTATTATTGTTGACCGGACAGGGGAATCGATGCCCAACATGTTCGGGTGCTCATGAAAATCACCAAGATCGAGATGCACATCCTTCTGGTGCCCGACTACGACGTGGGTGCCTGTTCCTCGGCGCAGGACGACCTGGTCGTCGAGGTGCACACGGACGAGGGGATCGTCGGGGTCGGTGAGACGGATACGAACCCCTGGGTCGCCCGGGAGTGCATCCGGGCCAGGGGGACGCACTGCATGGGCCTGGGGCTCGAGGAGACGCTCCTGGGGGCGGACCCGCTCGAGCCCGAGGCGCTCTGGGACAAGCTCTACGCCGGCTCGAAGATGACGGGGCGGCGAGGGGCCTTGATCTGCTCGCTGGGGGCCATCGACATGGCCCTCTGGGACATCAAGGGCAAGGCGCTCGGGCTGCCCGTCCACCGGTTGCTCGGGGGCGACAGGGCCGGGGCGGGGAAGGTCACGCCGTATGCCTCGCTCCTGCCCGAAGGGCGGACGCTCGCCGACGCGAGGGCCTCGCTCGTCGCCAAGGCGCTCCGGGCGAAGGAACTGGGGTTTCGGGCCGCGAAGCTCGAGGTCTGCGTCAACGGGCCGTACAGCCACCATGGCTTGCAGGAGAGCAACGACGCGGTCGTCGAGGTCGTCGCCGAGTGCCGCGAGGCGGTCGGCCCGGACCTCGTGCTGATGGTCGACGTCGCCTACGCCTGGCCCGACGCGAGGACGGCGCTCGGGGTCATGGAGCGGCTCGCGCCTTATGATCTCTTCTTCCTCGAGACCCCCATCGACATCGACGACCTCGAGGGGCATGCGTTCCTCCACGACCACTCGCCGATCCCGATCGCCGCGGGGGAGTGGCAGAACACCCACTTCGAGTTCCTCGACCTCGCCGATCGAGGGAAGCTGGATGTCCTCCAGCCGGACGTCGGCCGTGTCGGGGGCTTCACGGAGGCGGTCAAGGTCTGCCGGATCGCCGCCGAACGGAAGCGACGGATCGTCCCCCACTGCTGGAAGAGCGGGATCGGGATCGCCGCGAGCGCCCACCTCGGCGCGGCGTATCACGCCCAATGCCCCTACATCGAGTTCCTCCCGGTCGAGCTGGCGGAGTCGGCGCTCCGTCGCGAGTTGCTCGTCGAGGATTTCAACCTGGTCGACGGCGTGATCACCCTGTCCGACAAGCCCGGGCTCGGGATCGAGTTGAACCGCGATTCCCTCGAGAAATTCCGGGTGGACGACCATGGCAACTGAGACGAATCACTACGAGGCGCCCGAACACCTTTCCATTTCGGTCGACCGGAATCAGGCCCGGCTGGTGATGATCGCCCTGATGATGCTCTTCGCGTTCGTCAGCCACTTCAACCGGGTGAGCATGGCGGCCGCGGGCGACAACCGGATCATGGCCCAGTACGGGATCTCACCGGAGCGGATGGGCGTCGTCTATTCCGCGTTTCTCTTCACCTACACCCTGTTCATGATCCCCGGCGGGATGTTCATCGACCGCTTCGGGGCGAAGGCCTCGCTGATGGTGGTCGGCTTCGGATCGGGCCTATTCGTGGCCATGACCGGGCTGGTCGGCTTCGCGTTCCGAGATGCGGGGTCGGTGTTCTTCGGGCTCATCCTCGTCCGGGGTTTGATGGGAGCCTTTTCGGCTCCTCTCCACCCGTCGCTCGCCCGGATGGTCGGCAACTGGGTCCCGCCGGCGTCGCGGTCGCGGACCAACGGCCTGGTCAACGGGACGGCCTTGCTCGGGATCGCGGTCACGCCGCTCGGCTTCAGCTACCTGATCGGCCGATTCGATTGGCCGACCGCGTTCCTGGTCATGGCGGGGGTCACGGCCACCATGGCCACCCTTTGGAGTCTCGTCGCCTCGGACCGCCCCGAGTTGGCGGTAGCGTCGTCCGTCGGGAAGGCCCCGGACCGGGTGAAGGCCCCCCCCGTGCGGTTTTGGGCCCTCCTGTCACACCGGGGGCTGGTCTTCCTGACCCTGAGCTACGCGGCGGTCGGATATTTTCAATATTTATTTATGTATTGGATGAATTACTACTTTCAGGATGTGCTCAAGCTCCCCCCGGAGACGAGCCACTCGTACGCGGCGATCCCGCCGCTGGCGATGGCGGTCGGGATGCCGCTGGGGGGCTGGCTCTCGGACCGGCTCGAACACGCCTGGGGGAGGAGCCGGAGCTTCGGGCTCGTGCCGATGGCGGGGATGATCGCCGGCGCCGTCTTCCTGATCCTGGGCGCCTTCTGCCGCGACCCCGTGTGGGCCGTCGCCTGCTTCGGGCTGGCGCTCGGCGCGGTGGGGATGACCGAGGGCCCGTTCTGGGCGATGGCCGTCGAGATGGGCGGCCGGCACGGCGGGAGCTCTTCGGCCTTCTTCAACTGCGGCGGGAACATCGGCGGCATCCTCGCGCCGGTGGTCACCCCGATAGTCGGAGATCGCTTCGGCTGGACGTACGCCCTCGCCCTCGGCGGGGTCGTCTCGCTCGGGGGCGCCGCGCTCTGCCTCTTCGTCAACCCGGCGGAGCGTCTCGAGAAGGACGCCGACCCGGGCGACTTGGCCGTCGACGCCCTTGCCTGACCAGCCTCATTCCCCCGGAACGCAGGTCGGATCCTGGGGCGAAGTCGTTGGAGGAACGGAGGTTACGGGTGGCACGGGGTCCGAAGCCGGAACCCGTGATACCCAGATACAAGTCCTCAATACTAATTTTGAATCATGAGAGGATCTGGTTGCGGGACAGGTTCTCACCGTCCTTTATGCCGCTCGAGGGCGAGGATCGACCTCGAGGTCCCCTGGTAAAGCTTGGGGGCGGGGAGCTCGTCGGGGTGCTCGATGATCCGGTCGCCGGGCGTGAGCCCCGTGATGATTTCGGCGTGGGAGGTGTCGCTCAGCCCGAGGATGACCGGGCGCCATCGCCAGGAATGACCGGAAGCCGGGTCGTTCGCCTGGGCGACGAACGCCTGGTCTTCGACCCAGCGCAAGGCTCCGAGCGGGACGCGGGTCACTTGATGTCTCGTCTCGACCTGGAACTCGACCTCGGCGCTCAGGCCGGGGCGGAAGGCGTCGAGGCCATCGGCGTCGAGCTCGACGGTCGCGTGGTAGACCCGGACGTCGGACATCGGCCCGTGGGCGGGGGCGGGGATCGGGGTGATCTCGGTCACCTTTCCCTGCAAGGCCCGGTCGTGGAACGCGTCGATGCGGACCAAAGCCGGCTGCCCCGAGCGGATCTGGGCGACCTTCGACTCGTTGATCTCGGCCTTCACCTGCATCTGCTTCGGGTTCGGCAGCCGGAAGATCGGCTGCAACGGATAGACGGTGATCCCTTCCTGGATCGGCGCGTCGACCTTCCCCCAGAGGTTGGCCTGGTTCGCATGCACGACGATCCCGTCTCGGGGGGCGCGCATGGTGCAGTGCGCGATCATCTTCTCGAGCCGCTCCTTGCGTTCCTTCTCGAGTTGATAGGCCGACTCGAGCGCGAGCTTGTCGGCGCGGATCGCCTCGATCTTCGCCCGCCTCGCGGCCGAGATCCGCTTCCCGGTGTACTTCTCCAATCGCTCGAGCATCCCCTCGGCCTCGCGCAGGGTGAACTCCGATTGCTTCAGCGTGAGGAGGTCCGCGTTCAACTGCGCCCTCGAGCGGATGTTCTTCCGGGCGGCCTCGCGCGACCAGTCGACGGTCATCTGGGCCCGCTCGACATTCTTCCGACAGATGGCGATGTAGTTGTTGATCGCCTCGACGTCCCTGGGGAAGATCCCGCCCTCGTACTCGTGGAGGGACATCACTTCGACGTCGAGGATGGACCTGGCCTGGTCGACCCAGCCCTTGGCTTGGGTACAACGGATCTGCTGAGCCTGGAGCTCGGTGCGGAAGGCCGAGGAGTCGAGCTCGCAGACGACGTCGCCGGCCTTGACCTGGGTCCCTTCGTCGAGGATCCCGAGGATGGTCGGGGGCAGGGGGGGGCGTCCGGAGGTCGGCGTGGGTTCGTTGGCGTTGGTCCGGAGCGGGACGTGGGGCTCGATGATGTAGTTGAAGCTCTGGACGTCGGGTCGTTTCAGCGCGGTGGGGTCGGGGACGACGCCGGTGCCGGAGGCCGATTCCAGGAATGCGTCGAGCACCGCCGAGGCATTCGAGGTCCCCGACGCCGGGCGCTTCCCGCCGGACTTCGAGGCCACGCCGGCGCCGACGACCTTGGCCTTCGCCGAAGCCGCCTCCTTGGACGAGGCCTGGGCCTGGCCCTTCGCCGCGGTCGAGGGTGTCGATGAAGCACCCCCCGCCCCCATCCTCGAGCTTGCACTCGGGCCCCGGGCCGCCGACATGCCCGGCATCCGAGCGGCGGCGACCGCCCCGGTCGGCAGGCCGTAGAACGACTCCACCTCGCACCGGACGACCGCATTGTCCGAGCTCTCGAGCGATCCGGTCTCAGTCACGACCAGGGCCACGTCCCCGCGGTCCACCGCGACCGTCGCCAGGACCTTCGGCGGCTCCGACCAACCCCGATTCCCCGACCAGCACGCCCAGCAAACGCCCAGCGTGCCGAGACTTGCTATCGCCGCCGCCGCGATCCCACGCGAACGGCGAGGACGCCGTCGGACCTCCGGCAGCACGAACGCCGGTGCCCCTTGGTTTATCATCGTTGTCCCCTCAAGGTCCCCACGGCGGCCAACGTCGCCACCGTCGCACGAGCCCGAGGTTAACCTTTTGGTGGATACTCGTCAAATGATTGTTTAACAAAAGTCGACGGAAGGGTCGACTGTGGCGACAAGGGAACCGGGCTTGTCCGTCGTCCGGGCATCTGGCCTCAAGACGAGATCTGTCCGTCGGGGGTTGCAATCTTGATGGGTTTCCGGCGAAGACATCATCGAGATATGGATGGGAACACGCGAATCACGAGGCCGAAAGGAGCCTGACGATGGACGAGAGCTGGGAGGCGACGACGAAACCAACCCACACGATGCGCGAGGTCCTGGTCATCCCGAAGCCGGGGCTGGGGATGCTGGGCCTTTCCCTGGGCGGAATGCTCATGGGAGGCCTGATGTTCATGGTGGGGGTCGGGGTAGGTAACCCGCTCCCCATCATCCTGGGGATCATGGGCGGGGTCTTTTGTCTCTTCTTGCTGACCGGCCTGTTCACGGTCAGTCCCAACGAGGCGAAGGTCCTCCAGCTCTTCGGCAACTACCAGGGGACCGTCCGCGAGCCGGGCCTGCGCTGGGTGAACCCGTTCTTCTCGAAGCGGAGCCTGTCGCTGCGGGTCCGGAACTTCGAGAGCGAGCGGCTCAAGGTCAACGACCTCGCCGGCAACCCGATCGAGATCGCCGCCGTGGTCGTCTGGAAGGTCGTCGACACGGCCGAGGCGCTCTTTCATGTCGACAACTACGACAACTTCGTCCACGTCCAGAGCGAGTCGGCCCTCCGGACGATGGCGCTCAGCTACCCGTACGACGCGCACGTCGAGGGCGAGATCTCGCTCCGGAGCCATACGGCCGAGGTGGCCGAGCACCTCAAGACCGAGATCCAGGACCGCCTCTCCCAGGCGGGCGTCGCGGTCCTGGAGGCGCGGATCAGCCACCTCGCGTACGCCCCGGAGATCGCCCACGCGATGCTCCAGCGCCAGCAGGCCAGCGCCGTGATCGCCGCCCGCCAGAAGATCGTCGAGGGGGCCGTCGGGATGGTCGAGATGGCCCTGACGATGCTCTCCCACCAGAACATCGTCGAGCTCGACAACGAGAAGAAGGCCGCGATGGTCAGCAACCTCCTGGTCGTCCTCTGCTCCGACCGCGGTACGCAGCCGGTAGTGAACGCTGGGAAGCCCTGATCGTTCGGCAGAGTGGATCACTTTCGAGCGAAATCTCCTCAGGCACAAGCCCGAAGTACAAACGAGTGAGGTATTCTAGAGATTTATAAGAATTTAAAGTTTTTGCACTTTGGGCTGATAAGCCATCCGGCTAATGAGGTGAGATCGCTGATAAAGATCTGTATCTGGGTGCCACGGGTTCCGTCTTCGGACCCCGTGCGGACAAGGCTTGGCCCAACGCCTCGATTCTCGGAAGAGGCTCCGACAGACGGTCGTGAGCCCCGAATCAACGAGAGCGGCGTACAAGCTCGACGTCACCGGCCAGGTCTAGCCCGCACGGGGTCCGAAGACGGAACCCGTGGCACTCTCGACCTCTTTTATAAGTACTCATTTTGACACTCGACCCAATCCGTCCCCCGCAGCCTGTTCTCAAAAGGCGCGGACTCACGGCGTCGGATATGGGACACTCGTTACTGTCGAGGTTCCGGTCGGATCCGGCGCCCTCCAACCTTCCTGGAAGTTCTGCAATGCGTCGTCGATCGTTCTTCCGATCGCTGCTCACGCTTCCGCTGGTCCACCGTCTGACACCTTGGATTCCCTCCGCATTTGCCGGGGAATTGAGGGAGGAGGCCGACGCGGCGTTGATCTATTCCAGGGCGTTCGATTGTCTCCAAACCCTGAACGATGAGGATCGCCGGATCACCCGGAGTCGCGAGTCGGTCTCGATTGACGATCCCAAGGTCCAGGCTTTGATCGAGAAGGCTCGCCCGGCACTCAAGGCCATTCGGGAGGCGGCAACCCTCGCTCGGTGTCGTTGGGAGTTCGAGCCTCGTTCGGGCGAAGATTTGACTCAAGGATACCTTAACACCACGAACCTGAGTATCTACGGGGTCGCGAGTCTGTCCGCTCGTAAACACGCTGCGGCCGGGCGAGGCCGCGAGGCGCTCGACGACCTGTTCGCCACACTGACGCTCGCGCATCGGATCGGGACGGGCGGAGTCATAATCGCCCGTCTCTTCGAGTGCCACGGTGAATCCATATCGATCCAGACTTTGGGCCGGATCCTGCCGGAACTGGACCGGCCGACGCTCGAGGACCTGACTCGACGACTCGTCGCCTTGCCCCCACCCGAGCCGGCTTCGGCCACCATCGGGCCGGAGTCGCGTTTCATCATTGGTGAGGTCCAGGCTAGGCTCAAGGCGGCCGGGCCGGTGCTTGACGACAAGGATTGGGACGAGATCTTCGGCCCCGAAGAAGGCCGGGCTCTGAAGCGTCTGACGGGGGGTGATCGGGTGGCGGTCCTCGCTCATCTAGGGAGGACGGGCCCAGCCTTCGCCGAACTCGCCCGACGACTCGATCTACCGTATCCGGGCGTCCGCGCGTCGCTCGATGAATTCGAAAAGGCCGAGCGGGAAGTCCAGCCTCTCGTGACGTTTGTCGTTGCGTCGTTGTGGTCCCGCCGCCAAGCCCTCGACCGCGTGCGGGCCCTCCGCGCGATGCTCCGCGCCGGGGTCGCCCTGATCGCCTCCGGAGAGCCCGCGTTCCGGACGATCTCCGACCCGTTCGGCTCGGGCCCGTTCCGCCTGGAACAACAGGGCAGGGGGTTCCTGATCCGCTCGGCCTTGCCCCTCGAGCAACCCCCGGCCGCGAGCCTCGCCATCGGAGAGACCGACGTCCCCTCGCCGTGAGACGAGGGGGATGGCCGCGATTTCCCCTCCCCCCGGTGGGTGGGGCACTCCTGCCCCGCGTGCAATCCAGGGGATCAATAGGTGGCGATCGGGTTCACGGGCGACCCCGTCCCGCCGACGACGGCGAGGGGGCTGAGGGTCAGCAGGAACTCCCAGCGGCCGAACTTCGCGGCGGCGTCTGCCAGGGGTTCGAGGTCGGCGTTGTCGACCATGTGGACGCCGATGACGGGGATGGCGACTTCGTGGATGGGGACCCAGACGCCTTCGACGCCGGAGGGTAAGACGTCGGCGGCGGAGTCGGAGCCGAGGAGGGCGACATCGCGGTCTCGGATCCACTTCAGGCAGGTGGCGTCGAGGCCGGCCGCCCCCTTCCAAAGATCCCACGGCCCTTTGGCCTGCACGCGGGCCCAGCGCCCGGTGCGGATGAGGATGGCGTCACCGGCACCGACGCGGATGCCGGCCTTCTTCTCCCAGGCTTCGAGGTCCGCCGGATAGATGTGCGTCCCAGGCTCGAGATAGGGGACCCCCTTCAGCCTTGGGATGTCGATCAGGATCCCTCGGGTGAAGACACCCCCCTTCACGTTGAGGATCGACTCCTTGGCCGCCCCCTTCGTCGTGATCTCCTCCGCCGAGAAGCCGTTGTACAACTTCCCGCCCGGGAAGACGTGGCAGAGGGCGTCGAGGTGGGTGTAGGCCAGCCCGTGATAGTTCATCTCGTACGAATCGAGCGCCATGTCTCCCCCACCCGGCCCTCTTGGGAGGATCATCTTGTGGACGAGCGGCGTTGGGTTGTTCGCCGAGGTCTTGGTCTCGAGGTCCCGCGAAAGGGAGATCGAGACCCCTTCCTTCACCAGGGCCGCCGCTCGCTTGCGGGTCTCCGGCGTGATGAGGTTGAGTGTCCCAATTTGGTCGTCCTTCCCCCAACGACCCCAGTTCGACAACTCCTTCGACCAGCGGTCGACGTCCGCCTTGGTGACCTCCGGCCGCTCCTGGGCACTGCAGCCGACCGGCAGGATCGCGATCGTCCCAAGGCTTGCCAACGCCACCGAGACGATCCTCTTCAAGGCTTGACCTCGCATGCGGCTCTCCCTGACGTGGGGTTTCGACAGGATCTCATGACCGAGGCGCGAAACGGGGCCAGGCGCGGAGTCCGCGCCTGGCCCACGAGGCTGATCTTGAGTTTTTGGGAATGAAGGTGTCGGGGCCTCGCGTCGGATCGCGACACTCGGCCCCATCATCCCTCACTTCGAGAAGCTGAGTCCAGGAGAATCGGCCGTATCGCCGACGACCCGGAACGTCATGTGGTTAGCGTCGGTCCAGCTCACCCGGCCGACGATGGCGGGTAGCTTGTCCGTCACGAGCGTCAGGAGGCCTTCGCCGAACGTGGACGTCCCGGAGAACGTCCGCGTCTGCCCCTTCTGGTCGAACGCCCAGTCGAATGCCCCGCCGGGGCGGATCGTCAGGGCGACCGAGGCGTCGGCGGTCGGATGGGCGGTCCAACTCCCCGAGATCGTCGCGCCGTCGGGGACGGCCGTGTTCACGTTCGCGGGGACGGCGTTGAGTGCCGTGCCAGGGCCTGGCAGCGGCACGGTCGTCGTCGTGGGAATCGGCTCGGGGGCCGGGGCCGGGGCCGGCTGCGGACTGCCCGCCCCTGGCGCCCCCTGCGGAGGCGCCTGGAGCTGCTCGAGCAGCTTCGCCGAAAGGGTGTCGGTCGGCTTCAGCGCGACCACCTTGCGGAGCATGGACGCCGCGTCGTCGAGATTCCCCTGGGTCAGGTAGAGATAGGCCAACAGGAACCGGCTCGAGGACGACTGGGGGTTGGCCTGGGCGAAGGACTCGAGCGCCCGGAGTTGCGACGTGTAGACGTTGACGTTGGGGTAGAGGCCGATGAGCGTCGGCCAGTCCCAACCCGGTCCCATCGACAACACCGCATACTCGACGCTGGCCGCCTCGTCGTAGCGCCCGAGCGAGAACAGGCTGAGGGCCCGGAACTCGTGCAAGGACGCGTCGCTCGGGGTCTTCGCCAGGGCCGCGTCCGCCTGCTGCAAGGCCGACGCGAAGTTGCCCTGCTTGAACGAGTCGCGGGCCGAAGCGAAGAGCGAGGCCGCCTCATCCGTCACCGAGGCTGCGGGAGGCTCGGCCACGGGGAGGATGGGCTGCGAGTAGTCGTAGGGCTCGGAGACGACGACCCCGGCCCCCGGGTCCATGAGGTACGGGTTCGAGTAGGCCGAATACCCATACGCATTCAGGCTTCCCCCGTAGAGCCAGTTCGACGGGCCATACCCATAGCCGACTCCGGCACCCCCATAGCTGGAGGGGTAGCCCCAGTTGCTATACAGGCCGCCGCCAGAGCCGTATCCATAGCCGCCGTACCCGCCGTACCCTCCCAGGCCATAGCCGCCGTATCCGCCGTATCCGCCAAGGCCGTAGCCGAGCAGGACTCCGAGGGGGAAGCCGAAGCCGCCGAGGCCGTAGCCGCCATACCCGCCGAAGCCATAGCCGCCGTATCCGCCGAGGCCGTAGCCCCCATATCCGCCATACCCGCCATACCCGTAGCGGCCGAGGCCATAGCCTCCGTATCCGTTCCGGTAGCCGCCGTACCCGCCGTATCCTCGGTTCCCGTTCGAGTAGCCCTGGTAGCCCCGGTTGTATCCACCGTAACCGCCGTAGCTACGGCCGTATCCGTGGTTTCCACCCCCGGCCACGTTCACGTTGTTGAACGACGTCCGGGTGTAGTTGTTGATGTTCCCGTTGTTGATGCGGTTACCAACGGCGACGCCGGAATTCCCGAACCCGCCTCGATGGACGCCCGCGACTCCGTTGTTCGCGAAGCCACGATTGCCGGCGATGTTGCCGAAGCTCCGGTTGCCCCCGACGTTGCCGACACCTCGGTTGAGGCCCGCCGCACCGGCGTTGCCGAAGCCTCGATTGAGGCCGGGATTACCGACGCCTCGGTTCAGACCTGCCACACCGGCGTTGCCGAAACCTCGATTGAGGCCGGGATTGCCGACACCTCGGTTCAGACCCGCGACACCGGCGTTGCCGAAGCTTCGGTTGAGGCCGGGGTTGCCGATGCCTCGGTTGAAGCCGGGGTTACCCACGCCTCCCCGATTGGCTCCTGCGAAGCCGGGATTTCCGCCGCCTCGCATGTTGGCGACCGCGGGACGATTCCCCAAGGCGGCGCCCCCCGGACGTGCCCCGACGGCGGGCCGGCCGGCCATGCCTCCGAAGTTTTGTCGCCCTGGTTGAAAGCCTCGCGCACCGGCGAAGTTGTTTCCGCGAGCCGCCCCCCCCATCGAGGGGGCTCGCATCGCGGGAGCTCTCATGGCCGGGGCCCGCATCGCAGGGGCCCTCATGGCCGGGGCACCTCGGAAGCCGCCACCGCCACCGCCGCGGAATCCTCCGCCACCGCCACCGCCGCGGAATCCTCCGCCACCGCCACCGCCACCGCCACCGCCACCGCCGCGGAATCCTCCGCCACCGCCGGCATGACCACCGCCGGCATGACCACCACCACCGTGTCCACCTCCACCTCGGGCAAGTACCGGGGAGCCGGCCAGGCCAAGGGTCAGGAACGCGCTTGTGGTGAGGATCGAGAAGAAGAATCGACGCATCGCGACCTCCCTTAGCTAGGCTCGTGCCACTTGCTGAACTTCCTCCACTCCGGGGGACTCGGACGCTTCGCCCAAATTGCCTACCCCGAATCGTCCGCCATACTCTGTTTCGAAGCTCGCCGAACAGTTGTGCGAAATGAAGTGAAAAAATAAAAACGCATGCATGCTCTGGCGTCAGCCTGCGATTCGACGAGTTCTGTCGCGAATTGTAAATAGGCGAAATCCGTGCCAATCCCGGCGCGCGTCGGCCTTTAACTGGACATCTTCCGGAGGTTGTGCTGCGCCTCGCCTCGTCCTCGGGCCATACACGAGGGCCACTCCGCGGCCTTGCGACCACGCAAGGCCGCTCGAGGTTCGGGACGGGGATTCACGTGGTTAAAAATACTGGATTTTGTTGATGGATTCAAGGGATGAGACCCGGCCGGCGCCCGGCCTTGCAATGCCGATCAACTCGGGTCGGGGCCGGCCTCGAACGCCCTCGCGGCGAGCGCCTTCCGGTCGACTTTGCCCGTGGCATTGAGCGGGAGGGTCGGTAGGATCTCGATCCGCTCCGGGACCTTGTAGGAGGCGAGCTTCTCGGCGACGAACCGCCTGAGCTCATCCGGAGTCGGCCGAGGTGACACCTCCTCGTGCAGCACCACGAACGCCGCCACCGTCTGACCCAAACGCGGGTCGGGCACCCCCACGACCCCGGACAGTCGCACGCCCGGATGTTCGTCGAGCACGAGCTCAACCTCTCGAGGGGCGATGTTCGAGCCGTCCCGGACGATGATCTCCTTCTTGCGACCGACGAAGTGGTGGTAGCCCTGGCCGTCGCGACTCACGACGTCTCCGGTGTGCATCCAGCCTTCGCGGAGCGCGACGGTCGTCGTCTCGGGGTCGCGCCAATAGCCGACCATCATGGCGGGGCCTTGCATGAGGAGCTCGCCCGGTTCGCCGTCCGACACGTCCCGTCCCTGATCGTCGACGACTCGGAACCGAGTCCTCGCCACGGGCTTCCCGATCGTGCCGACACGCCTCTCGCCGAATGGCGGGTTCGTCGCGCAGGTCATGAGCTCGGTCATCCCGTAGAGCTCGGTCAGTTCCAGTCCGGTCGCGCGTCGGAACCGCTCGTGGAGGGCTGCCGGGACCGTGTCGCCTCCGGCCGTGGCGCATCGCCAGCTCGAGAGAGTCTCGGTCGGGTGTTGTTCGAGCCAATCGACCAGGTCCGCGAGCGCGGCGGGGTGCATCTGCGTCCGGGTGACTCGGTGCGTCGCGATCGCGTCGACCACTTGCTCCGGCCCGGGGAGGTGGGTCAGCACCACCGTGCCCCCGGTATGGAACGCAGGCAACAACTGCCCCGTGAACGCGGCCGAGTGGCACACCGCCGTCGAGATCAGGTGGACGTCCTCGGCGTCGAACGCGAACGTCTCGGCCTGGATCAGGCAGTCCTGCCCCAGGGCCGCGTGCGAGTAGACCACCCCCTTCGGCCTCGCGGTCGTCCCCGAGGTGTAGAGGATGGCCGCGGGCTGGTCCTCGTCCAGCTCGGGCCTCGGCCTGTCTTCGAGTCGCCCTTCGAGGAGCCGGTCGAAGGAGACGAACGTCGCCTGTTCCCCGACTCCGGCCACCAGATAACGGCGAGTGATGCCGAGGTCGTCCCAGGGTATCGAGCGAACCTCGGCCGCGAGTGACTGGTGGACGATCAGCGACGTCGCGCCCGAGTGCTCGAGTGCGTAGCGGGCTTCCGCCTGGCGATATCGATAGTTTAGCGGAACTGTCACCGCCCCGATCTTGAAGCAGGCGAAGTACCCGAGGACCAACTCGGGGCAGTTGGGCAGGAACAAGGCCACGCGATCCCCGGGCCGCACGCCCGCGTCACGGAGCGAGGCCGCGACCCGGCTCGAGGCCTCGTCGAGTTCGGCATACGTCCAACTCTCGTCGCCGAACCGGAGCGCGCATCGGTCGGCCGCCCAACTCCTCACGTCGACGAGCATTTGTCCGATGAGCATCCTGGGGCTCCTCAAGGCTCTGTCTGGAGAGAGGCGGCCGGTGGCTTTGCTGTCTCGGCGATGTTCGTCCGGAATGGCGGCTTTCTCCACAACCGCGTGAGGCTGAGGGCGATGACGCCTCCCAGCACGGCCATGGCGAGCTCGAGTAGGAAAAAGATGAGGATGGAAAAAATGTCTTGATGATCCATGACGAGGTCGTCGACCGACGTGGGGAAGTGGAACTGGATCAGGTTGTAGCAGGCCCAGAGATATGCGTCGATCAGTCGGCTCGGCGCCGAGTCGGGGAAGAGCTCGGCAATGAAAAGGACGACGATAGACGCCCAACCCGCGACTTCGAAGCCGAGCCAGAAACGCCGCCAACGGCCTCGGCTCCGGAGGTAGAGCCAGAGGCCGACCTGGAGTGCGAAGATGATCAGGATGGCGCCCTCGAACATCTCCTGGACGAGGAACGCTCGGATCAGGCCGGCATTCGCGGCGAGCACGGCGGTCGCGACCATGATCTGGGCGATCGTGAAGCGGAACGGCCTCATCGGTTCCCTCCTTCTCGAGGCGCGGAAGGCGGATAGGATCCCCGACAGTCCTGGTTGAGCTCCACCGGACTCTCACCGCGAGGATTTCACCACAAAGGCACAAAGGACACAAAGAAGAGTCAGAGGCTATCCGGTAACTTTTTCCTCAATTTCCCGGAATTTAAAGGCCGCACGCTTCCTCTTCTCATCCTTTTTTAATAGTCTGAGCATTCGATGAATTGAACTGATTTTGATCATTGCCTCGCTCG
>NZ_JBTYIP020000044.1:0-69487 GCF_054877945.1 Singulisphaera rosea
TCCGCGGGCGTCGGGACCGACGCCGTTGGGCTACAGGTTCGGGTACGCGCGATGTCTTCGCCAGGCTGTCCCGCGGGCTCGAAGCACCAGTCACCTTTCCGGCGTAAGGCCGTGCCAGGGGCGTGGGTCCAGTGTAGCAGAGCGCCGGCGCCATTTTCATGGGTTTCGGGTGCCGCCAGAATGGCGGCGTGAAGGCTGTCCCCATTTTCCGGGCCGTCGCCGTCCGCTGCGGCGGAAACGTGGACGGGCACCTGCGCTTCGCTGCGGAGCCAGTCCCCGTTTCCGTCTCCGCTCTCGGGTTCGGGTCCCATCGTGCCGTGTGTCAGACAAACGTTAGTCGCTCTAATATGTGGCCTTCCTGATCTGGATTCGGATCCCGTCGCGCAGGGAGGCCCTGGTGTTAACGAAACCGCTTCGAAGGGATCGCCGCCGGCCTGAACGGGCTGTATCAATATTCGTGAATTGGATATCAGAGGATTGCAATATTCAAAAACGTATCACATGCCTTGGAAAATATCGGCAACACGGATGCGTAGGCCAGGCAGATAGGGGTCGGCCGTGAGCTCTTGACGGATGTTGTAGAGCTCCGGCTCTTCGCCTTGGCGGTGGACCAAAACTGTACGGAAATCGGTGTCGACGAGCCAGACGAGGGCTGACCCTGAGTCGAGGTAGAGTCGTACCTTCTCAGAAACCTCTTCGTGAGTGTCTGAGGGCGAGAGAATCTCAATAGCAAGGACAGGCGGTCCTTCGAAGAACGGCGAGCCTTTCGGGGTATTCGCGAGGACTTCGGCGGAGACATAGGCGACGTCAATGCCAACGTACGTGTCGGGCCCGCGTCGGAGCCGAAAGCCGGCCTCTCCGCCGACGATTAAGCCTCGAAGCTCGGGTTGCCTTCGCCACCAATCGCCCAGCAGATATCCGAGGTGAAACATTGAACTGCTGTGCCAACGATTATGCTTCGTCATGGGTCGTTCCCGGAGTTGGCCGTCGATCAATTCCCGCTCGACGTCGTCATCGGGAAGCTGGAGCAACTCCTCGGTTGACATCGCGCTTGTTTGAGCCATCGTGCTCATTGGTCGACCTCCTCTCGGTGAACTCGCGACCGACTTGGCTTTGGCAGATCGTTGGCCTTTCCCTCTCACATCCTATCCAAACACCGATCGCGTTGTCAGTGAACGAGCGGACGGAAGCTAGAGATGCATTGCACTTCTGATCAGGCGGTCTCAGCGGCTGCTGGACGGGGCCCTTTCCCGAGATGGGGGTGACCTTTAGGATAGGACGCTTCGTGGTGCGGCGAGGCTTCGGGACGATGACTCGGCGGTGACGATCGACGCCCAATGCCCTGGCGGGGTGGGCGGGCCGGGTCGCGGGTCGTCGGGAAGGGTGATGGGTTTGCGATGAGTACCAGCGAGACTCCCGTCCGGCTCGAGATGCGGAACATCACCAAGCACTTCGGGGGCGTGCATGCGCTCCGCGACGTGACGTTCACGGCGAGAGCCGCTGAGGTCCATTCGCTCTGCGGGGAGAACGGGGCGGGCAAGAGCACGCTCATGAAGATCCTCGCCGGGGCGATCACCGACTACGAGGGCCAGATCCTCGTCGACGGCAAGCCGGTGGCGTTCAACGGCCCGGCCGACGCGGAGGCGGCCGGGATTCGGATCATCTACCAGGAGCTGAACCTCGTCCCCGAGCTGTCGGTCACGGCGAACATCTTCCTCGGGCGGGAGAAGACTCGCGCCTTCGGCTGGCTCGACGACCGGGCGATGGAGGCCGAGGCCCGCCGGCTCTTCGAGCGGCTGGGGACGCCGATCTCGCCCCGGGCCAGCGTCGGCGACCTCCGGATCGGCGACCAGCAGATGGTCGAGATCGCCAAGGCCCTGGCATGCGACGCCGCGGTCCTGATCATGGACGAGCCGACGTCCGCCCTCTCCGACGCCGAGGTCGCCCGGCTTTTCCGCGTCATCGACGACCTCCGGCGGCACGGCACCACGGTGCTGTACATCTCGCACAAGATGACCGAGGTCTTCACCCTCTCCGACCACGTCACCGTGCTCCGCGACGGCAAGTTCGTCGCAAGTGCCCCCAGGGCCGAGACCGGCCCGGCGCAGGTGGTGCGGTGGATGGTCGGGCGCGAGATCGCCGAGCTCGCCTTCGAGCACAAGCCGGTCTCGGGGCCGCCTCGGCTCCAGGTCTCGGGGCTCTCGCTCCAGAGCACGCCGGGGAGCGGGCGGCCGGACCTGAAAGACGTGAGCCTGGAGGTCCGGCCTGGCGAGGTCCTCGGCGTGGCCGGGCTCCTCGGCGCGGGGCGGACCGAGTTGCTCGAGGCCCTCTTCGGGGCGGGGCCGAAGCCCTCGGCCGGTACGATCTCGATCGGAGGCACGCCGGTCCGATTCCGAGGGCCCGAAGATGCGATCGCGGCGGGAGTTGCCCTCGTGACCGAGGATCGCAAGAACCTCGGGCTGTTCGACCAGATGTCGGTCGCCGAGAACATCACGATCCGACACCTGGGCGCCCTCGCCCGAGGGGGCATGGTCGACCGACGCGCCGAGGCCAAGGCGGTCGCCGAGTCGATTACTCGGCTCGCCATCAAGACGGCCGGCGGGAAGGCCGCGATCACGAGCCTCTCGGGGGGCAACCAGCAGAAGTGCATCCTCGCCCGTTGGCTGTTGACCGAGCCCAAGATCCTCTTGCTCGACGAGCCGACCCGCGGGATCGACGTCGGGGCCAAGGCCGAGATCTACGCGTTAATTCGACGACTGGTCGCGCAGGGGATGGCGATCGTCATGACCTCGAGCGAACTCCCCGAGCTCCTGACCGTCGCCGATCGGATCGTCGTCCTCTGCGAAGGCCGCCTCACCGCCGAGCTCCCCCGCTCCGAGGCGACCGAGGAGTCGATCATGCACGCCGCGACCCAGTTCCTCGACCGCGCGAAGGCATCCTGAGCCGACCGGTTTCTGCCACTCTCGAAACCTGTTTTCAGGTTTCGGAGAAATGCTTACTCTCGGCCGCCGTGCCAGAGGATGATGGAACGATCCGAAGGGACGTAGGCTCCGAGGGTTCGTCCGTCGGGCGAGAAGTCGAGAGAACCCAGGGGCTTCGACGGGCCGTCGAGCGTGAGAACCTCTTGCCCTTCGACGGCATCCCAGAGGCGGACGATACCGGAGCGGTCGGCGCTGGCGAGGGTGCGGCCGTCGGGTGCGAAGGCGAGGTGGGTGACGAGGCTGGTCCGTTCGGTCAGTCGGGAACGGACGACGAACGACCTCGTGTCATACAGCCGAATCGTGCCGTCGCGGCATCCCGTGGCGAGGGTCAGGCCGTCGGGCGAGGCGGCGAAGGAAACGGGATTGCCTTCCGCGATCAGGCCCGCCGTGGTCTGGCCCGCCGACTCGGGGGACGGTAGGGAGTAGGCATACTCCCCCGAGACGATGATCAAGGTCCCCCCCGTCTGGAGGATCAGGAGCGTAGGGATGGCACCGTCCAGGGATCCGTCTCGTACCAGCAGACCTGTGTTCGTGTCCACAACTTTGACGAGCCCGGCGTTTCGGTCGAAGTAGGCCAGGAGTTGCCCGTCGGGGCTGAAGGTCGTCAGGGGGAAATCCTGGGGAGACGGGCCGTCGGGGATCGGGAGGGGGATGTCCTGGGCGCCGGGGTCGCTCAGACGGAGAAGACCGGGCGGGGACAGGTAGGACAGGACCCGCCCGTCGGGGGCAAGACGCGTTCCGATGGTACCGTCGGCCGAGCCCGTCGGCAGGGACTTGAGGAGTCGTCCGTCGACGTCGAAGGCGGAACGTCGGCCGTCCTTGAAGAGGACCTGGAGTTTGGTGTCGCCGTCGACGAATCGGAACTCGACCGGGAGGGGGCCCGAGCCGAGGGGGATGGTGGTCCGGTCTCGTCGTCGTTCGAGGTCCCAAAGCTTGACCGTGCCGTCTCGGCTCGCGGAGGCGAGGCGGGTGCCGTCGGGAGAGAAGGCGACGCTCCAGACTCGGTTGGCGTGCCCGGTGAGCACGTCGACAAGATCTCCCGTGGAGGCATCCCAGAGCCGGATGTTCGGGTCGAGGTGGTCGCCGCCCGTGGCGAGCCGGGCCCCGTCGGGAGAGAAGGCGACGCAGCAGGCGCGTTCGCGGTTGCTCCGCAGGGTCGACTCCAACTCGCCCGAGGTCTGCCAGAGACAGACTCCGGTCGGGCCCGCCGTCGCGGCGAGGTGTCGGCCGTCGGGGGAGAAGGCTGTGCTGTAAACGGGGCCCAGGATACCATCCGGCCGTACCAGGTCGCGGGCGTTCTGGAGCCTGGGAGTGAGCAGCGCGAGGTGCTTGCCGGCGATGCCCCCGGCGGCGATGAACGAGCCGTCGGGGGATGTCGCCAGGGATTTGATCTGGCCAATCGAGAGTTCCGCCCGGGCGAGCGGCCGCTCCTTGGCGGGGTCCCAGACGAGCACCACGCCGTCGTCGTAACCCGCGATAACGCGGCGGCCGTCGGCCGAGAAGATGGCGGCGGGGACGGAAGAGGACGAGACCTCACGCAACGGGCGAGCGAGGGGGTCACCGGTCCTCGCGCTCCAGAGCCGCACGGTGCCGTCGTCGCTCGCGGAGACGAGCGACTGGCCGTCGGGGGAGACTTCGACGGAGTTGACTTCGCCTAGATGGCCTCGCAAGGGAGGGATCCGGGAGGCACCCGTGGCCGAATCCCAGAGCCTCACGGTCTGATCCTGCCCGGCGCTCGCGATCCAGCGGCCGTCGGGGGCGTAGCGGACCTGGTAGACCTCGCCCCGGTCGTGGGTCATCGTGATCGACTCGCGGTGGGCCTTCCGCTTGAGGTAGCCCCACTCGAACCCTCGGGGGTCGTCCGGGCCGTTGCTGCGGGCCCAGGGGGCGAGGATCGCGTCGGCACCCGCGACGTTGAGATCCTCGAGCCGCTGGCCCGCCTGCCGGATGCCCCGGAGATAGCCGGCACGGGTCGTTTGGGAGGTCCCGAGGCGAACCAACGAGGCTGGGCGCGACGCCTTGGGACGATTCGAAACCGCCCACGCCAGCAAGGTTAGCGCTAATCCGACGGCCACCAGTCCGAGCCCGACCCCCACCCAACCGTGTCGAGTGTATCGAGCCGCCCGGACCGGCTTCCCGGCGAGGAAGCGTCGGAGGTCGTCGGCGAGCGCCCCGGCGCTCATGTAGCGGTCGTCCGGCTTCTCCTGGAGGCAGCATGTGACGATCGCGCGGAGGTCCTCGGGGATCCCCGGGATCCCCACCAGGGCCCGGGCTCGGCCTCGGAGCGGGCCGTCGGGCGGGAGGTCGGAGAGCATGTGGTGCAGGATCGCCCCCAGGCCGTAGAGGTCGGCCCTGGGGCCGATCCGAGACCGGTCACCCCGGGCCTGCTCGGGCGCCATGTAGCGGGGGGTCCCCATCGGGCCGATCTGCGTCTCCTCCCCCACGTCGTCGAGGAGCTTGGCCAGTCCGAAGTCGGTGATCCGGGGCTGGAAGGGGAGCTCGGCCCCCTTGGCAGTCCCCTCGAGCAGGACGTTGCCGGGCTTCAGGTCGCGGTGGAGCACTCCCCGGTTGTGCGCATGGGCGACGGCCTCGGCCAGCTCGATGCCGAGCCTGGCCACCATCGATGGTTCGAGGGGGGACATGCGGTCCGCCAGCCATTGTCCGAGGTTCGGCCCGTCGACGAAGGCGGAGGCGAGGTAGCAGACCGGCCCGACCTCGCCGAAGTCGTGGACGGGGATGATCCCCGGGTGGTCGAGCCGTGCCACGGCCCTGGCCTCGCGGAGGAATCGGGCGCGGATCTTGGGCGCGGCGAGGGCCTCGGGCCTGGGGACCTTCAGGGCGACCGAACGCCGGAGGACCGGGTCGAAGGCGAGGAAGACCAGGCCGTGGCCCCCTCGGCCGAGCAGGTGCCGGATCTCGAACCGGCCGAGGGTCACGCCATGGGCGTCGATCGGACTCGAGGCGCCCCCGCCTCCTGCTTCGGGCCAGGGCCATCGCCTGTGGAGCATCTCGAGGCAGGAGCGGGCCTGCTCGAGCCTTGCCCGATCCTCCTCGCCGACGATCCCCGGGGTCAGGGGGGCCATCCCCGGCGACCCCAGGTCCGCGGCGAGGGCCACGTCGTGGGCGATCAGGAAGGTCAGGAACTCGTCCTCGGTCCCCTCGTCGGGCATCGGCGTCGCCATCTCTTCGTTCGTCATGACGCACTCTCCCCCGTCTCGATCGAGCGGCGGAGCCGGTCGATCGCCCTCGCCCAGAGCTTGCGCGCCGCCTCGCCCGACCGCCCGAGCCGCCGCCCGATCTCGTCGAAGGGGAGGTGATCTCGGTTGCGGTACAGGATCACCGCCCGGTCAACTTCCGGGAGCCCTGCGAGCGCCAGGTCGAGCGCATCGGTCTCCTCTCGGGCGACCGCGGACGTCCCCGGCGTCGGGTTCGGGTCGACGAACGACGCCTCGGCCTGGAGCGCCTGCTCGCGGCCGACCGCACGCTTGCTCGTCGATCGATAGTGCCGGGCGATGTCGGCGAGGTTGTTCCGGAGGATCTCCCGGAGCCAGGCCCGCAGGTCCTCCGGGGCCTCCCCCTCGAACTTGATGAAGTGCCGATGGGCCTCCATCAGCGTCTCCTGCACCACGTCCGAGCCACCGACCTTCCCGAGCAAGTCGTCCGAGAGGTCGCGCTGCGCGATCGCGAGCAGGTAGGGGCGGAACGCCTCGAGGAGACGTTCCAACGCCAACACGTCGCCCCGGCGCGCGGCCTGCGCCTCGCGTTCGAAATCCGATCCGAGCCGATCATCCCGCACGTCCATCACGAGCCCTCGCACCGGCCCTCCCCGGAGAAACCTCCCGAATGCGCCCTCCTTCGGGATTTCCCGGCGTCAGCTCAGCTACCCAGGAAACCGTCTCGTCGGACGTTTGTCGACTGATTTTTTTCGGTGGCGCGTCCGCTCTGCCAAATTCTCCCGCTCAGGGGAACGGAGGGCCCCACGGCCCGGGGGTCGGAGGGATGTGGGGTTTTCAAAATTCACACGTTTTTGTAGTTCGGAAAATTTTAAAGTGAAAACGTGAAAAGTCAATGACGTTCTAAAAAGACGGCGTCGCCGACTTGCGGCGGATGCCGTTGCCGGACGCGCGGGAGAAGGCCGCCGGCCTCGCCGAGCGGCCCGGGTGGTTCCCGACGACGAGGAGGGCGAAGTCCATGGATCGTCGATCGAAGGTCGCTCGCGATGGGGCCCACGCCTCCTCCCCGAGGCGTGGTAGGCCGTCCGCCCTGGCCTCGACCCTGACGCCCGGGCTCGGCGTGATCGTGGCAATGGTGTTGGTGCTTGCCGTCTCCGTCGCCGAGCCCCCGAAGGGGTTCGCGACCCGCTTCGTCCTCGACGGGGAGGAACGCGTGGTCCGGACGTTGGCGTTCGCCCCCGACGGCCATTGTCTGGTCGTCTGCGGCAAGGACGGGGTCGCCAAGATCTGGGACCCCGAGTCCGGATCCTACCGGGCGATCGAGGTCGGCGAGCGGGCCGGAGGCGTTCGCGCGGAGCTGTCGCCCGACGGGGCCCGCCTCGCCGTGCAGAACCCGGACGCGACGTTGACCGTCTGGGACCTCTCTCCCGAAGGGGGGCGCCTCGACTTTCCGACGTCCGTGGAGTCGTTCGGGATCCTCGCGTTCTGTCGCGATGGCAAGGCCCTGGCCGTCGTCGAGGATCAGGGCGTCGCTGTCTGGGACCTGCCCAGCGGCCAGAAACGAGCCTGGTTGTCCCAGGTCGGGAGCGGGGTGTCGAGCCTCTGCTTCTCCCCGGATGGCCGGACCCTGGCGGTCGGCGGGAGGGAGGGGAAGGTCCGGCTCTGGGACCTCGCGTCCGGGGGCCAGCTCGTTGAGTTTCGGGCGCATCCCCACATGGTTTCCGCGCTCGTGTTCGACGACTCGGGGCGCAGGCTCGCCTCCGCGAGTGGCGCCGACGGATTCGTCCGAGTCTGGGAGCCCGCAACAGGCCTGCTGAGCTCGACGTTCGACTGCCAGACCTCGCCGATGCAGGCCCTGGCGTTCGCCCCTGGCGGGCGGATCTTGGCTGCGGCCGGTTGGGACGGGACGATCCGGCTCTGGGACATGTCCTCGGGACGTGTCCGCCAGGTGCTCGAAGGCCATGTCGGGGCCGTCACCGCCGTCGTGTTCTCCGCCGACGGGCGTTGCCTCGCGAGTGCGGGCGGCGACTCGATCCGGATCTGGGAAGACCGCCTCGACTCGGGTGGAGCCCCTGCGGTCGGAGACGCGGCCGTCTCGTCTCGAGGTGGGGTCGGTCGCCCTTCGCTGGCCTCGAGCGTTTCCTGGGCGGGGCCTCAAGGCTGACGGTGCCGATCGCGCGTCGCGGTTCGCGGGATCGATCGGGGTCGAGGGGTCGGGTTTCGCGACCTGGCCCCGGTTCTCTTGATCGAACGGGACCGTGGTCCGTACACTCTTCGAGGATCGCCCGACCGGTTCCGTCGAAGGCGAGATGCTTCTTCCTCGCGGGAGTGCCGCGGATGTCGGATTCGTTGGAGATGGCCGAGGCCAACCCGCTGCGTCAGAGCTTGCCGAGGACTCGGGTCCCCGAGCCTTGCGCGGTCGTCCTCTTCGGGGCGACCGGCGACCTGACGCACCGCAAGCTCGTGCCGGCGCTCTACCACCTGGCCCAGGGCGGCAACCTGCCCGCCGAGTGCGCCATCGTCGGGTTCGCCAGGCGCGACTGGACCGACGAGCAGTTCCGCGCCGAGCTCGAGAAGAGCCTCGCCAAGGGCGGCGACGCGGACTTCGCCGAGTCCTGGCCGCAGTTCGCCAGCCGGATCGCGTTCGCCTCCGGGACGTTCGACGACCCGGCCGCCTACGAACGGCTCAAGGAGCAGCTCCACCAGCTCGACGGCCAACTCGGGACCCGGGGCAACCGGCTCTACTACCTGGCCGTCGCCCCCGAATACTTCGCCACGATCATCAGCCACCTGGGGAAGGCCGGATTGGTCTACCCGAGCCACCAGGAAAGTCCCTGGAGCCGGGTGGTCATCGAGAAGCCCTTCGGCCACGACCTCGCCAGCGCCCGCGCCCTGAACCGGGACATCTCCGAGGTGCTCGACGAGAGCCAGGTCTACCGGATCGACCACTACCTCGGCAAGGAAACGGTCCAGAACATCCTCGCACTCCGGTTCGGCAACGCGATCTTCGAGCCGATCTGGGATCGCCGCCACGTCGCCTCGGTGCAGATCACCGTCGCCGAGGAGCTCGGCATGGCGGGGGGCCGGGGCGGCTATTACGACAACTCGGGCGCGCTCCGCGACATGGTCCAGAACCACCTGATGCAGCTCCTCTGCCTCGTGGCCATGGAACCCCCCGTCGACCTCTCGGCCGACGCCGTGCGGAACGAGCGGGTCAAGGTCCTCGACGCCCTCCCTCGCTGGACTCCCGAAGACGTCGCCAAGAACGTCGTCCGAGGCCAGTACGTCGCCGGCTCGATCGAGGGCAAGGAAGTCCCCGGCTACCACGAGGAGAAGGGCGTCCGGCCCGACTCGAGGACCGAGACGTATGTCTCGCTCAAGGTCACGCTGAATAACTGGCGCTGGGCGGGCGTCCCGTTCTACCTGCGGACCGGCAAGCGGCTGCCGAAGCGGGCCTCCGAGATCGCGATCCAGTTCCGAGAACCGCCGACGACCCTCTTCGAGGTCGACACCGACGAAGCCAACGGCGCGAACCTGTTGGTCCTGCGAATCCAGCCGAACGAAGGGGCGAGCCTCGCCTTCCAGGCCAAGGTCCCCGGCTCGAGGCGCAGGCTTCAGGAAGTCCGGATGGATTTCCGCTATGGGACCGCGTTCGCCGTCCCGCCGCCCGAGGCCTACGAGCGGCTCCTCCTCGACGTGATGCTCGGCGACCCGACGCTCTACACCCGCACCGACGCCGTCGAGAGCGCCTGGCGGTTCTGCGCCGCGATCCTCGACGCCTGGAACCGCGACGACGCCGCACCCCCCGTCCCCTACCCCGCCGGCACCTGGGGACCCGACGCGGCCGATTCCCTCATGGTCGACGAACATTCTCGCTGGCGCAGGCTGTAACATTGGGTTGAGGGGGGAGGATTCACCACGAAGGCACAAAGGGCACGAAGGGAAATTGGAAACGATTCGCAGATGTCGCAGATGAGCGCAGATAAAAATCAATGAAATAGGTTGAATTTAATCTGTGGCCATCTGCGTCATCTGTTGGTTTTGTCTTTTCTTCTCTCTTCTTTGTGCCTTGGTGGCGAATCCTCCCCTCCCCCATACCGTTCCACCCCACTTCACGACACGGTGACGAACATGACCGAGGCAGCCACCGACGCCTTTTTGAATGGCCAGGGGGTCCCGGTCGACCTCCACGACATCGAGACGGAGTTGCTGCGGCTCTGGGGGCCGGCGGCGGAGCGGATCGGGGGGCCGGACCTCGAGAATCCGCACGTGACGCGGATCGCGCTGGCGAACCTCGTGGTCGAGGGGCGGGCGACCGGCGCGTCGCGGCTCCAGGGCGTGATCGACGCCGTAACCGCCCAGTTCCCGAGCCGGACGATCGTCCTCAGCCGGACGAACGACCCCGAGCGCCGGCTCTCGGCCGAGGTCTCGGCGCTGTGCCACCTCCCCGCGCCCGGCTTGCCCCAGGTCTGCAGTGAGCTCATCGTCCTCGCCGCCGGGCCGTCCTCGTCGGACTTGCTCCCCGGCGCGGTGCGCCCCCTGTTGGAAGCCGACCTCCCCTTCGTGCTCTGGTGGACGGACGACCCGAGGTCCGACGAGACCCTCTTCCGCGACCTGGCCAACGAGTGTTCCCGCCTGGTCCTCGACCTCCCCGACACGGGTGCCGACCCGGCGGGCCTCCGGCTCGGCCTCGACCCGAAGGTGAGCCCGTTCGGCCGCGACGTCGCCTGGTGCGGCCTGACCCGTTGGCGCGAGCTGGTGGCCCAGTTCTTCGACCCGCCGTTTCACCACGAGGTCCTGGGCCGGATCGACTCGGTGAAGATCGAGGCGCTCGCGCCGAGTCTCGACGGCCCGCCCCGTCAGGCGGTCTGGATCGCGGCCTGGCTCGCCGGCCAACTCCGGTGGACCCCCGAAGGGCGTCCCGAACGCTCCGGAGGCCGCCTCACGGCCACGTTCCGGGGCCCGAATGGGCCGATCGCCGTCGAGATCACCACCGAGGCCGTCGCAGGGCTCGAGTCCGCCCAGTTGAGCGCCACGACCGTGACCGCCCGGGCCACCGACGGCGTCGAGACCTTCCGACTCCGCCGCCCCTCGCCCCGGTCGGCCGAGGTCCACATCAAGGCGGACTCCCCGTCGTACTGCTGCCTCCCCCGCGTCGTCCTCTCCCCCGAGCCCGACCACGCCCGCCGCGTCTCCGCCGCGCTCGAATCCTCACGGAATGACCCGCCCTACCAGCACGCCTTGCCGCATGCTCTATGGTTGCTGGAGGGGTGAAAGACCGGGGGACGGGGGGATCTATCCACCACAAAGGAACGAAGACACAAAATTCATAAAAGAGAATATCAGAATTTTTAAATTTTGAAAAATAAATATTTGTTTTGGTCTTCCCTTTGTATCTTTGTGCCTTTGTGGTGAATACCGTCCCCGCGATCCTCCCCGCTATCCCTCAACCAGCGGCACGAATCGGCGCAGGTGGGGTGTAAGGGCGTCGGTGACGGCCTCGGGTTCGGTGAAGAGGCGCTCGGGGCCGGTGGCCAGGGCGAAGGAGAGGGCCTCTTGGCCGAGGTTGACGCGGATCACGCCGAGGTTGACGGCACGCGTCCGGCCGAGCGGGGCGAGGCAGGTGCCGAGGGTGGCGTCGTCTTCGGGGCGGATCGGCTCGGGGGTCAGCACGACCGTCGTCAGGCCGATGACGAGGCACCGATCCCCTCGCCGCCACGGCGGGAACCTCCCGTTCACCGCCATCGCCAGGCGAGTGAGGAACTTGCGGTAGTCGGCCGTCGACAGGCCGACGTCGACCGGCTGCCGCACTACCGCCACCACGCTCAACGCCCTCCCGAGCACAGGCACCCAATTGAGCCGCACCGGACGGCGATAGTAACGCAAGACATCCAGCGGCGGCTCCCGATACTCCTCCCCCACCTCGGCCACCGACCCGCCTTCGACAAGGACCGGGTCGATGACGGAGAAAAAGTCGTCTTCGAGCATGGGGTGGGGGCTCCAATTCAGGGGACGGTATTCACCACAAAGGCACAAAGGAATGCAAAAGAAAAAAATTAATAAACTTTTGAAATTTGTTGGTAATTTGATTTGGTCTTCCCCTTGTGCCTTTGTGGTGAATCCATACCTCGCCCCGCAGGAGACAATCACTCATGGAGCTCGCGAAGCACCCGTCAGACTCTCGGGTCAGCCTGGCGATCATCACGGACCCTGGCCAGGCGAATGCGTTCGGGACGATCCACGGGGGAGTCCTGTTGCGGCTGGCGGACGAGTGCGGGGCGGTGGCGGCGCTTCGGCATGTGGGCGGGGGGCGGATCGCGACGGCGGCCATTGATGCGATGACCTTCCTCGGGCCGGTATATGTCGGCGAGCGAGTCGAGCTCTCGGCAGAGGTGACGCACGCGGGGCGGACGTCGGTCGAGGCGCGGATCGTGATCCACGCCGAGCCCATGGAACGTGCCGAGCGTCGGCGGGTGGCCGTCGGTTACGGGCTGTATGTCGCCCTCGACGCCGAAGGTAAGCCGACGCCCGTGCCTCCACTGCGGATCGACACCGAGGCGGACCGTCGGCGCGACGAATCCGCCCAGGCCCGCCAAGCCGTCCGGCTCGCCCGGCGAGCCGAGGCGAGAGCCTCGGAGGATGACCTCCCTTGAGGCGATTCAAGGCGAGGACTGTCCCGAAACCTGTTTTTTTCTTAAAAAACGGGTTTCTGTGGGAGTCCACGGCGAAATCCCGCTGGGGTTTGTCGCGTCGAGCGCGCCAGAAACCCGTTTTTAAGAAAAAAACAGGTTTCGGGATCGGCTCTCGGGGTTGGCTCGATCCAAACCCTATTCCATCCGTCTCGACCGTCAGTCCTGGGTCGTCTGGGGCTCGAACTCCATCCGGGGGACGGGGGCCGAGGCGGGGGGCTCGAACTTGGGGACGGAGGCCGCGGCGGCTTCGCTCGGCCGGGTCTCGGTGCGACGCGCGGGGACGTGCGAGCTCGACGTGCCGCTGATGTCGAACTCGTCCTCGATCCCGCGAATGCCCTTCTTGAACTCGACAATCCCCTTACCCAAGGAGCGGCCGACTTCCGGCAACCGCTTGCCGAAGAGGAGCACGGCCACCGCCATCACGACGATCATTTCCATCGGGCCGAGGTTGGGAAGCATGTCTGCATCTCCGAGTGCGATTGGGGTTCGGACAGACGGGCGGGCGATCTCAACGCAACGCTGTTCAGACCTCGGGGGCGGGCGGGGCCGGCTTCTTGGTGTCGGCGGTGACGGCCTGGTCGATGTCGTCCTCGATCCCCGAGACACCCTTTTTGAACTCGGTGACGCTCTTGCCGAGCGAGCGCATCACGCTGGGCAGGCGGTTGCCGAAGATCAGCAGCGAGACGAAGGCGACGACCATCAACTCGGTGGCGCCCAGGTTGGGAAGGAAGGCGAAAGGCAACATGGTCAGTCTCCTCAAGCGGTCGGAAGGGTTGCAGGGCGTCTTATTCGGTTGGGCCGTCGGTACCAATCAGGCTTGGGTCGACGGAAAGGACGTCAGTGTAACAGGCCCGAGGATCCGAGGATCATCGTGCGGGTCACGATCAGGGCCCCTATGGCCGTCGCCGCGGCGATCGTCAGGAACCAGAACATGCGATCGCCCCAGCGCGAGCGCCGGGGTGAGGCCTTCGACGACGCGGATTGTGGCGTGGCCGGCCCCGTGGCCCGTCGCGCCGCGGCGATCCAGGGGCGAAGGGCCCGCCCCTGCCGTGTCGTTTGGAGCAACACGCCGGAGCGGCCGTACATGATGAGCGCGACCACGGCGATCACGACGACCTCTCGGAGGCCGAGCGATCCCAGGAACGCCCAGAGCGACCCCGCTCCTTGACCGATCATCGTCCCAAATCTCCAGTCTCGGTCGCCTCGCCGCGCAAGGCTCAACCCGCGCCGCAATCGGGCGTTTCTTCCATGATATCAACGCGACGCGCGCCAAGCAGCGCCCGCCAATCGACGAAGGAAGAAAGGGTATCACGGTGGGGAATTACTTCGGTCGGGGGCCGACAGATCGGCACCAACCGAGGCCAAGGCGTCTCGACAGGGACGACGCGGGGTGGGTTGACATCCCCAATCGTATCGTGGCCCCGACCCGAGTCAAACAAAAATCCGGCCCTCCCGGCCGGATTTGCCGACGTGTTGTCCGCCCGTGTTTTTCTCGCCGGGGTCCGCGACCCCGCCCTCGCCATCGGATGAGATCAGCGATCCTGGCCCAACAGGGTCACAGACCCCGTCCACAACGATGCCGTTTCCACCTTTGACGTTCCTTAAACCACCTTCTCGACGGCAGGACCCCGAGCCCGTCGGGCCTGGAGATACAGGCCGAGGGCCAGGGTGACGGTCGCCCCGCCGAAGATGCAGACCGCGGGCCAGCCGCCGAAGGACCAGGCAAGACTCGAAGCCGCCGAGCTGGCGGCCCCGCCGAGGAACATCCCGCACATGTAGACGGTGTTGAGCCGATTGCGGGCCTCGGGGCGGAGCGCGTAGATGATGTGCTGGTTCGAGATCATCACCCCCTGCGCACCGAAGTCGATCAGGATAATGCCGACGACCAACCCGGCGATGCTGTTCCACAGGCCGAGGATCAGCCAGGAGAACGACATCACGAGGGTGCCCAGGCCGATCACCGCGTAAGGGCCCCGGCGATCGGCGATCTTGCCCGCGATCGGGGCGAAGAGGACGCCGCAGGCCCCGACGATCCCGAACAGGCCGGCGACGGTGGCGTTCAGCCCGTAGTTGGTGTCGAGGTGGAGCGCCAGGACGGTCCAGATCCCGATGAATGAGCCGAACAGACAGGCCTGAAGGCTCGTCGATCGACGCAGCTCGGGCTCTTCCCGCCACAGGTCCGCCAGCGATCGGAGGAGCGCCAGGTAGCTCTGATCGGTCTTCGGCCGGCTGTGGGGGAGCACCGCGGCCAGGACCACGCCGGTCAGGGCGGTCAGCCCGAGGCCGAGCCCATACATGGCCCGCCAGCCGAGATGCTCGCCCACGGCCCCGCCGAGGGCCCTGCCGAGGAGGATCCCGCAGAGGAGCCCGCTCATCACCGTGCCGATCGTCCGCCCTCGACGTTCCGGCGCCGAGAGCTCCGCCGCGAAGGGGAGGACCTGTTGCGCGACGGTCGAGGTCATCCCCACCAGCACCGACGAGGCCACGAGACACCAGGCGTTCGGAGCGAGAGCGGTGGCCGCCAGAGAGAGCACCAGCGTCGAGATCTGGACCAGGATCAGCCGACGACGATCGAGCCGGTCGCCGAGGGGGACGAGCAGGAACAGGCCGCTCGCGTAACCGAGCTGTGTGGCCGTCGGCACCATCGCGGCGACGGACCTCGCGTCGGGGAACGAGGCCAGGATGATCCCCAAGAGCGGCTGGTTGTAGTAGATGTTCGCCACCGCGACGCCGCAGGTCGCCGCCATGATCAGCGTCAGGCGGAGGTCGATCGTCGGACCCCGCTCAAAAGGGGAGGTGGTGGACTCCTGGGGCTCGACGGTGCTCATTTCGATAGGCTCGGGACGTGGATGTCGGCACGTATGCCAGAAAAACGGACCCCCTCGAGGTGCGCCTTGGTCGGCCGCGATCCCCATCGGGAGGGGATTCTTACCCCGGGAGCATTCCCCAAGAGGCTTCGGGCTCTGGAGAACGATCGAGTCCTCCCGGCCCGTGATGATCGAATTATTCACGAGCGTAGGGAGAAGGGGCAACGGTCGCCGGTCGCCGGCTTGTGGGGAGACCGCACCCTTTGGGGGCTCTTACAAGTTGGATCCCAAGGGGTTATCGCGATTCTCTCCGGCGGAGGACGGCCTCGGCAATGGGTGTGACGTCCGAGATGAGGGAGTTGAGGAGTGTCGTGGCATCTCTGTGCCGTGTGAGGTTTGCGCTCTGGCCGGCCCAGAGGGGGATGAAGTCGGCCTGCCCTGCCCTTTCCGCGAGGCGGGATAGGTGTTTCATCAGGTGACGTTGCAAGGGGTATGGCAGGAACTCGGTGCCGGGTCGATTGAGCTCTTCCATCAGTCGGTTCTTGATGCCCCGGCCGAGGCGGCCGGTGAAGCCTCGGGTCAGGGCCGTCTGGGCGGCCATACCCCCCAGGAGGGCTGCGCGGTGTTGCGGGCTCGCGCCCGACTCCTCGCAGGCGAGGAACGCCGTGCCGATTTGGACACCGTCCGCACCCAGGGCCAGGGCGGCGACGATGCCCCGGGCGTCGGTGATCCCCCCGGCGGCGACCACGGGAATGCTGACGCGGTCCACCACTTGCGGGACCAGGGAGAAGGTGCCGGTCAGCGAATCTTCGGCCGGCCGCAGGAAGGAGCCGCGATGGCCGCCCGCCTCGAAGCCCGAGGCGACGACCACGTCGACCCCCGCCTGCTCCAGGGCGACGGCCTCATCGGGGGTCGTCGCGGTCCCGAGGAGGACGATGTCCCGGGCTCGGCATTCGTCGAGGATTTCCCGAGGAGGGATCCCGAAGAGGAAGCTGAAGACCGGGACATTCTCATCCAGGAGCACCCGCATCTGATCCTCGACACGGGGCGGGGCGAACGGTTCGTAGGACGGACGCGGCCCCCCAAGCGCCTCGATGTGCGGGGCGATCACGGAGAGGCTCCTGGAGAACGCCTTCTCGCCGGATGTCCTCGCACCTTCGTCCTCCATCGAGGCCCACAGGTTCATCGCGAACGGCTTCGTCGTCAGCGATCGGATCTCGGCGATGACGTCCCGGATCTCCCCGGGCTCCAGTCCGTGTGCCCCGAACGAGCCCAGGCCGCCGAAGTTCGAGACGGCCGCCGTGAGCCGTTGCGTCGAGAACCCGCCGAACGGCCCCTGGATGATCGGGTAATCGATGCCAAGACGTGTCGAAAATGGCGTGCGGCTCCAACGCGTGGCCGTCGTCGAGTCTTGCCCTGACATCGGTCGCCCTTCGGAAAATGGAGAATTGTGGAAGTCTTAAAAATCAGCGAGAACCTGTCTCGTGGGAAGCAGCGGGGCACTCCTGCCCCGCTCTGGCGTTTTTGCATCACCACTTGCTGAAATGCGCACCCCCGTCGACGTGGAGGACTTCGCCCGTCACGCTCGAGGCTTCCGTCAGGTAGAGCACCGCGTCGGCGATATCCTTGACTTCGGAGATCACGCCCATCGGCGACAGGGTCCTGAGGAAATCCTGGGGGTTCTTCCGGTGCAGCGGGGTGTCGACGACGCCTGGGGCCACGACGTTGAAGCGGATGCGGTCCTTGGCGTACTCCGAGGCGAGGCTCCGGGTCGCGGCGTCGAGTCCCCCCTTGGTGATCATCGAGACGGCCGAGGATAACCCCAGGATCGGGTTGTCGACGAGCGACGAGGAGATCGTGACGACGCTCCCGCCCGAACCCTGGGCGAGCATCTGCTTGACGGCCCGTTGCGTGACGTGCAAAAACCCTTCAAGGTTGGTGGAGACGAGAGCCCGGAAGTCGTCGGGGGTGTACTCGGTGAACGGCTTCGCGACGAAGATCCCGGCGTTGTTCACCACGACGTCGATCGACCCGAACCGCTCGAGTGCCGCGTCGACGATCCGGTCGGCCGTGGCCGTGTCCCCGATGTCGCCGTCGACCAGCGCGAGGGAGTCGGAGGGCGTGAATGGGTTCTTCTTCGTGATCTGGCGAGATGTGGCCACGACCCGGTAGCCCCGCTCCAGGAACGCGGACACGATTCCCGCCCCGATCCCCTGCGAGGCACCCGTGACGATGGCAGTCTTCGATCCCGCGGCCATTGGTCTCGCTCCCGATCGTTTCGCTGCGACACCGATCGGCCCTGACACTGGACAGGGCCGCTTGTCTGGTTACAATCTAGGGGGCACGGTAACCTCGGTCAAGCCTGTTGGCAGTTACAGGATCGGACAGGACCATGGATCGCCCCGCTGTCCGAACGTCGGATCGGCCGCATGACCTCGACTTCATCGGCGACCACCTGGCGATTGATTTCATCAATACCGTCCGGGTCGTCGATGGCGAGGTCTCGGACACACTCCGTTCGGACAGAGACGTCGAAATCTGGCTCGGGCTCGCTTCGGCCCCCGTCGCGTCGAGGCACTCGCGTTGGGAGGACGGTTCGCTGCTCGCGTCGACGAGGCGGCTCCGCAAGGCCACGCTGAAGGCGATCGAGGCCAGGAAGGGCGGCCGACGGCCGTCCCTCGGCGTGATCAACGCCTTCCTGGCCGCCTCCACGGGCCCACTCCAACTCGTCGCGGCCTCCGGATTCGAGCTCGAACTCCGACGCATGCCCCGAGGTGAGACCCCCGAGCAATTCCTCGCGCCGGTCGCGGAGGCGGTCGCCGAGCTCCTCGCGCACGGAGAGATCGACCTCATCCGGCAATGTGCCGGGGAACGATGCGTCCTCTGGTTCTACGACCGGACCAAGGGCCACGGGAGGCGGTACTGCACCTCGGCGGGATGTGGCAATCGGGCCAAGGTCGCCGCCTATCGGGCAAGGGCCCGGGCTCGAGAGGAATGAGTCGGGCGGATGATGTTCGGCAACTCCTTCGATTCGCGAGGCTTGAGAGATGGATGCTCGACGTGAGGGATCGGTTGCGTTCGGGGTGGTGATCGCCGCCGCCCTGCTCTCCTCGACGGTGGTTTCGGCCAAGGAGCCGGCGTTGTCCCAAAGGATCTCCTACCGCTATGCAAAGGTCGATGGCCTGCGCGTGTTCTACCGCGAGGCCGGGCCCAAGGATGCGCCGACGATCCTCTTGCTCCACGGGCTGCCGTCGTCTTCGCGAATGTACGAGCCACTCCTGAGGAGGCTCGCAGGACACTTCCACCTGGTCGCGCCCGACTATCCCGGGTTCGGGCACAGTGACTGGCCGAATCCCAAAGAGTTTGCTTACACGTTCGACACGCTCACGGAAGTGATCGACCGGTTCACGCAGGTCGTCGGGCTGGAGCGATACACGTTGTACATGCAGGATTACGGCGGGCCGGTCGGGTATCGCCTGGCGATCGCCCACCCGGAACGCGTGCGTGCGCTCATCGTTCAGAACGCGGTGGCCCACGACGAGGGCTTGGGGCCGAATTGGGCCACGCGACGCGCGTACTGGGCCGATCGAGCCGGGCACGAGGCCCAGTTGCGGAAGAACCTCTTGTCGTTGGAAGCGACCCGGATGAGGCACGTCGGCAGCGACCCGGAGGTCGAACGTTATGATCCCGACCTCTGGACGGATGAATTCGCGTTCCTGAACCAACCGGGGCAGGCGGACATCCAGGCCGATCTCTTCTATGATTACCGGACGAATGTCGCCTCATACCCCGGGTGGCAGGCCTGGCTCCGGAAGGCCCAGCCGAAGCTCCTGGTCCTCTGGGGCAAGTATGACCCGTCCTTCACGATCGCCGAGCCCGAGGCGCTGCGACGCGACGTCCCAAGTGCCCAGGTCCATCTCCTCGACGGCGGCCATTTCGCGCTCGACACGGCCGCGGATCAGGCCTCGGAGCTGATCGTGAGATTTTTTGAAGATGTGAAATAGTTTAAAATCGACAGAAATGTGATGGTTGGTCTTTGCGGACGTAGGCACTCCGCGCCGATCTCCGCCGAGCACTCGCCGGAAGATCGCTTCACCACAAAGGCACCAAGACACAAAGGACAGGATCACAAGCCGAAGGATCCGGCTCGGAGGCTTTCCCGAAACCCTTCGTGTCTTTGTGCCTTTGTGGTGAGTCTCCCCCAACTCAATCGGAGAGGGCTTGGTCGACTGTGGCGAGCCGTCTCTGTGGTCTCGGTGCCTCTGCGGTGAGTCACCAAGCCGATTGCCGGGTTACTTGACAGGCCCGGCGTAGTCCCAGTCGAAGCTGACCTGGAAGGGTTCCCACCAGGGGGCGACGCCGGTGGCGGGGTCGGAGTGGCGGCCGATTCCGCCTTTCGTCGCGTGGTCGATGTCGTAGGTCAGGCGGAAGGAGCCGGCCTTGGGCATCGAGATGCTGGCGCCGTAGTGGAGGCCGTCGCGGGCGACCATCGGGACGAACTCGCCCTTTTGGATCGGCGCGCCACCGTCCTTCGGCGTGATCGCGTAGTGGATCTTCAGGTAGGGGACGAACTCGCCGAGCCCGAGGCCGTTCGGGTTCTCCTCGGTGGCGTGGATGTCCGCCTCCATGTGGATCAGGTCCGGAGTCATGGCCCCCTGGCCGCCCATCTGGATCGGAGGGAGCCAGACGGCGACGATCTTCATGTGGTTCTCGACCACGGGCTCGCCGATCGGGAACTCCCGGAACCCGGCGGGCTTCGCGCCTTCGGGGCTGCCGGCGGGCTCGGCCGTGTTCTCGGCCTTGGCCTCGGGCTTCGGTCCCGTCGAGGACGCGGTCGGGTTCGAGTTCAGGTTGAAGAACAGGATCAACGCCACGCCGCCGAGGATCAGCGCCGTGACCAGAGGGCCGGCAAAACGCTTCAGCATAATATCATATCCTCGGGCTAAGGAGGGTGGGGATGCGCCGGATCAGGCTCCGGCGTTCGCGGTCGGCGCGGGGCCGAGGGGGGACGACGAATCCTTGGGAGTCGCCGGGGCGGCCTTCGGGGCGACGACGCCCTCTCCCGCGGCCAGGAGGGCGAAGGCGAAGATCGCACCGATCAGCAGGAGGCCCTGCACCGAGAGCGTCTGGACGGTCGGGTAGAGCCCGAGGGTCGGGATCCCCGCCCCAAGCCAACTCATCCACGTCATCGGCGTGGTCTTGAGAATCCCGGAGGACTGGAGCTCGAAGACCCCGTTCCCCGCGAAGACGACGGCCATCGCGAAGAGCACCGCACCCGAGACGGTGAAGAACGACCGGAGCGGGAGCCGGACGCTCGTGGCCCGGATGACCACGGCGACGATCGCCAGGAGGACCAGCCCGAGGCCCAAACCGGCGGCCAATCCGAGCATCCCCGGGCGCGACTGGCCCTGGGCTCCGATCATCGCCTGATACATCAGGGCCGTCTCGGCCCCTTCGCGGTAGACGGCCAGGAAGGCGGTCAGGGCCAAGGTACTCGCCCCCCCGACCTTCGCCTGCCGCTTGAGGAAGTCCATCCAGCGCTTCGACTCGCTCTGCGAGATCAGCCAGTAGCTCACGTAGAAGAGGACGCCCGACGCGGCGAGCATCACGAGCCCTTCAACCATCTCACGAGCCTGCCCCTGCGACGAGGCGACGAGTCGGTTCAACGCCCAGGCGGTACCGATGCTGGCGAGGACCGCGAGCCCGACGCCCCAACGGATCGCCTTCAAGGCCCCGACCTGCCCCGTCTTCACGGCCAGGGTCGTGAGCATGGTCAGGAGGAGGATGATCTCGACGCCTTCGCGGAGGATCGTGATCAAAGACGCGGCGAAGGCCGTCCCGAAGGCCCCCGAGGCCTGGGAGTCGCTGCGGTCGAGGGTGGTCTCCACCTGGGAACGCAACCCGTCGAGCCTCGCGGCGAGGGCCTGGCCCTTCAGCCCCGTGCGGATCTCTCCTCGGATCGCGTTGAACTGCATCTCGAGCGGGCGGACGTCCTGAGGTTTGCGGGCCGCGACGAACCGTTCGAGCGGCTCGAACTCGGAGAAGTAGACCGAGGTCATCGCCGAGGCGGCGTCTTCGGCCTCGTCCTGGTCGGCCATCGATCGGATCCCGGCGAACCCCTTGGCCAGGGCGACGAGCTGGGCCCGGTGGTCGCCCGACGGGGCCTCGGCGAGGTCGGCCGAGGCCTGTTCGCCCGGCGAGTTGTAGATGTGGGCGCCGTCGGTCACGCCCTTGCGGTTCAACTCCTCGGCCGTGTGGACCAGGGCGAGGAGGAGCGCGCGATTCAGGTCGGCGAAGTGGGCCGCGGGGCTCCTCCCCTCGGCGACCTCGCGGACTTCCGACGCAATTGCGGTGAACTTGGCCTCGAGCTCGGCCTTACGGGCGAAGCCGAGCCGGGCTCGCACGGCCGTCTCCATGTCCGAAGCCTCGAATTCGCCCCAGTAGGCGTCCTCCGCCAGGCTCCGGGCCTTCTTGAACTCGCCGGGCCGAGAGGCGAGGGCGAGGCTCGACGCGAGCGTGACGCTGATCCGGTCGATGACCTCGGGCCAGGGGCGGATCGGGGCGAGCCGGCCGGGGCTTCGGACGGCGAGCGGTGCGGTCAGGGTGAGCGTCTCGACCGCGACGTCGGCGCCCTTCACCGTGATCTCCGTGCGGAGCGGGTCGCCCATCTCGTGCCAGACGTTGAGCGTGTATCGGCCGTCGGGGACGTCGCGGAGCCGGAACTTCCCCTCGCGCGTGCAGGTGCGGGCCCAGGGGGTGGCGGCGACGATCACGAAGCCCCGCATGTGGCTGTGGACGTCGCAGGTCAGGCGCACGACCCCCGCCTTCTCCGGGACCCACTTGAGGGATTTGCCGGCGGGCATCGAGTCGTTAAGCTGGTAGCCCGGCGAGACGACGTGGACGCTGTGCGTCTCGGAGTCGGAGTTGGTGAACTCGATGGTCCGCCCCAGGGGCATCACCTGGACCCTCGGGACGAACTGCAAGCCACGCTGGTCGACCAGGGAGACCTCGGCCGGCGCCGACGATGCCGTTGCCAAAGCCGCGGGCGGCGGCCCGTCGATCGGCTCCAGCGTCACGACCGCCGGGCTGATCTCCGGCGAACAGACGTCGGGCATCGCCACCGTCCCGGTGACGTCCGCCCCGAGGCCCGTCGACGTGATCAGGAACGCCAGCCAGGCCGGTATCGCGATTCGACGCATGGGCGTTCTCACCAATCCGTGACGCAAGTGATGGGCGGGGCATCGACCGGGTAGGTTTGTATTGCATTGAGATTCAATCTCAACAGGGCTCGATTATAGTCCCGTAAACGGGGCACCGTCAAGAATCTTCGGGGATGGCCATGGCGATGGGGACGGAAATCGACACCGAGTCCGCAGGGATTTATGAAGGGCCGACGACGACCTCGGAATTCACGATTGGAAGCCTGCCGATTCGGCTCGTTCGCCCCACGGACCCCGACCGGCTGCTCGACGTCCCCGAGATCGTGGCGAGGAATCGGCGCGACGATTACATGCCGTACTGGGCCTATCTTTGGCCCGGCGCGTTCCTCCTGGCGGAAGCGGTCGTCCGGGAGCCCCTGGGCCCCGGCCTCTCGGTGCTCGAGATTGGCTGCGGGCTAGGGTTGGCCGGGTTGATCGGCGTGGGCCGCGGCCTTCGCGTTCGCTTCACCGACTACGACGAGGACACCCTCCGGTTCGTGGGCCGGAGTGCGGAGGCGAATGGGTTCGACCCCTCGAGCTATTCGATCGGTCGGCTCGACTGGCGTGATCTCCCCGACGAGCGTTATCCGGTGATCATCGGCGCGGATGTCCTGTACGAGCGTCGCCTCGTCCCGCTCGTCGGCAACCTGATCGCCAGACTCCTCGAGCCCGATGGCGTCGCCCTGATCGCCGGCCCTTACCGGGTCGCCAGCGCTAACCTCGAGGTTTTGCTCTCCCCCTGGGGCCTCGTCACCGAGGCCGAGTCGATCGCCGCCACGGGCGAAGCCGGCCCGGTGCGCGGGACATTGCACCGGATCCGGCATAAGAGCCGTTGATTCGTGCCTGCTTGCTTCCGTGGCGTTTTGGCGATGGGGGTGTCGACTTCTTCTAGTCTCTTTCGAAACCCGGTTTCGCTCGAAAAACCGGGTCGGTCGTGGGCGATCGACCGGGCTGGCGATGGAGTGCGCGAGCGTCTCTGCAACTCGTAAAGCAGGAATGTGGCCGAGCTTGTGGCCATTTCTCCGGCGGCTCCGGGGCGTGAGTCGGCGGTGCCTGTCGTCCTATCGACATGCCGTCTCCATGGTTCACGAATCGACGAAGGGCTCGGATGATTTCCTCCGAGCGCTCTTAGGGGCCTCCATCGATATCAATATCGCTGCATGAGCCAATCTAGAATTTGTCACGATTTTGAACTGGCTATGGCAAGCGGGAGGTCCGTAAGATATCACACATTCATTCTCGAGGTGTGGTGGCCTGAAGCGAGTACCCCCCCTCCCCTCCAGTCGTGTGCCTACGGAGATTGCACCTGCGATGTCAGAGAACTCACGCACGCGCCCGCAAGGATCGTCCCGACGCGCCCGGTCGTTTTTAGGCGGGATCGAAACACTCGAATCTCGGGTTGTCCTTTCGGTCACGACTCCGATCGATCCTACCTATGGCAACGTGGGCCCCTTCTCGACCGAAACGGCCGAGAAGACGATCCTCGAATCGAATAGTGGCACGGGCTCCGGAACATCGGCCTCGACGACGGGCGCGAAGCTCTCGAGGGCGCCGGTGATGTCGGTGGCGGCTGCGGCGACTCAGTTGGTCATCACGAGTCAACCGACCAGCGTGAAGACGGCGGCCCCGTTCTCGATCACCGTCAACGCGTTGGACGCCGATGGAAATGTGGACACGAGCTACTCAGGCTCCGTCACGTTAAGCCTGACGACAAACCCCGGCAACGCGACCGTGGGCGGGACGTTGACGGTCCAGGCCGTGAACGGGGTGGCGACGATCGTTCCGACCCTGAACAGGGCGGCTTCCGGCTACGTGTTCACGGCCTCGGCGTCGGGATTGACGTCGGCGACGTCGGCGCCGATTACGGTAACCCCCGCCGCGAGCTCGCTGAATTTCTGGGTGCTGCCACCTGACGGTTTGAAGACGATGGCCAGCTTCACCGTGAAGGTGCAGGCGATGAATGGCGCATACGTGGACCCGAACTACACGGGCCTGGTGACGATAGGCCTGAACTCGAGTCCGAGCGGCGCGACTCTGGGCGGGACGTTGACGGTCCAGGCGGTGGACGGTGTCGCGACGTTCACCGGCCTGACGTTGGATAAGTCGGGAGGCTACCAACTCAAGGCGACGGCCGCGGACCTGTCGATGGCGTACTCGACCTCGTTCGCGGTAAATCCGGCCGCGACGCAACTGGCCATCACGACGCAGCCGCCGAGCAGCGTGAAGTCGGGCGACCCCTTCTCGATGACGGTGACCGCGAAGGACGCGAGCGGCAACGTCGACCCGAACTTCTCGGGCGTGATCTGGGTGAGCCTTGCCACGAATCCCGGCAACGGGATGCTGAGCGGGACGTTGTCGGTCCAGGCGGTGAACGGTGTCGCGACGTTCACGGATTTGTCGCTGAACAAACCGGCTTCCGGCTACAAGCTCAATGTGTTTGTCTACAGCTTGCCGATTCCTCCGGTGAACTCGGCGGCGATCACGGTGACGCCTTCCGCGACGCAGCTCAGGATCGCCACTCAGCCGCCGAGCAGTGTGAAGACGGGCCAGACCTTCTCTCTCGTCGTCAACGCGACGGATGCGAACGGGAACGTGGATCCCGGTTACTCGGGCCCGATGACCCTGAGCCTGGCGGCGAACCCCGGCAACGGGATGTTGAGCGGGACCCTGACGGTCAACGCCGTCCACGGCGTTGCGACGTTCACCGGCCTTTGGCTGAACAAGCCGGCGTCCGGCTACTTGATCAAGGCATCGGCGACGGGCCTGACGGCCGCGACGTCGACGGCGATCAACGTGTCGACAGCCTCGACGCAGTTGGCGATCACGACGCAGCCGCCGAGCAGCGTGAAGACGGGCGAGGCCTTCTCCCTCGTCGTGAACGCGAGGGACGCGAACGGTAACCTCGACCCGAATTATGCCGGTCCGATCACGCTGAGCCTTGCGACGAACCCCGGCAACGGGATGCTGAGCGGGACCTTGACGGTCAACGCCGTGCACGGCGTGGCGACGTTTAGCGGATTGTCGCTGAACCGGGTGGCGTCGGGTTACTCGATCAAGGCGTCGGCGTCGGGCCTGACGGCGGCGACATCGACGTCGATCGCGGTGACCCCGGCCGCGACCCAGTTGGCGATCACGACGCAGCCGCCGAGCAGCGTGAAGACGGGCGAGACCTTCTCTCTCGTCGTCACGGCGAAAGACGCGAACGGGAACGTGGACCCGAACTACAAGGGCCCGGTGACCTTGAGCCTCGCGGCGAACCCCGGCAACGGGATGCTCGGCGGGACTCTGACGGTCAACGCGGTCAATGGTGTTGCGACCTTCACGGGTCTGTGGCTGAACCGTGTTGCGTCGGGTTATCTGATCAAGGCCTCGTCGTCGAGCCTTGCGACGGCGACGTCGAACCCGATCGCGGTGACGACGGCCTCGACGCAGCTCACGATCGCCACGCAGCCGCCGAGCAATGTGAAGACGGGAGAGGTCTTCACGGTCGTGGTCAACGCGCTGGACGCGAGTGGGAATCTGGATCCGAACTACACGGGTCCGGTGACCCTGAGCCTTGCGGCGAACCCCGGTAACGGGATGTTGAGCGGAACGCTGACGGTCAACGCGGTGCGCGGCGTGGCGACGTTCACGGGCTTGTGGTTGAACAAGCCGGCATCGGGTTATTTGATCAAGGCCTCGTCGTCGAGCCTGACACCGGTGACCTCGACGTCGATCACGGTGACGACGGCGGCGACGCAATTGGCGTTCACGACGCAGCCTCCGAGCACGGTCACGATCGGAGTGGCATTCTCGCTAACGGTGTCGGCGCTGGACGCGAACGGGAATCTCGACCCGAACTACTCGGGGCTGATCACGGTGGGTCTGGCGGCGAACCCGGGCAACGGGATGGTGAGCGGGACGTTGAGCGTGCAGGCGGTGCACGGCGTGGCGACGTTCACCAATCTGATCCTGAACAAGCCCGCGGTGGGATACTTGATCAAGGCGACGGCGTCGGGTTTGACGCTGGCGACGTCATCGTCCATCACGGCGACGACCGCGTGAGGATGGCGTGTGCCTAATGGACGGGGTCGTCGTTTCGGCGGCGGCCCTGTCGTCATGGCGACGGAGTGCACATGATCTTCTGTGAAACGTGGTCATGACGGTCATCAAGCGTTTCGGCCGTCCCGAGGTTTGGGCAAGCGGTTGCTGAAAGCGTACGTCGCGAGGGTTCGACGATTCACGAATCGGAAAGCGTTTGGTGTGTTATCCTGGACAAGCCATTTTAGGAATTCTGATTGGTGCCAGCATCGCTGAATGAGCCAATCTAGATTTTGGCACGAATTTTTAGTGGCCATGACAGTCGGGAATTCCGTAGGATACCATGCACAGTCTCAAGGAGTGGTGGTTCGGAGCGTGTGTCCCCCCCCTCCAATAGTCGCGAGCCTTTGGAGTTTGCACCCCGATGCGAGAGATCCAAGTCGTTCGCCCGCAGAGGATTCGGCGAGGTAAGTTCCGACGTGTCCGTTCGTTTACGGGTGGGATCGAAGCACTGGAGCCCCGGGTCGTCCTGTCGGTGACGATCCAGTTCGACTATACGTATGACAACACGGGGTTCTTCGCGCCCGGGTCGGAGGCGCGGACGATCCTGGAGCAGGCGGGGAGCTATCTCGGGAGCCACCTGAACGATCACCTGTCGGCGATCCCGGGGAACCCCGGGGCTGGGAACACCTGGTCGGCGCAGACGTTCGACCCCCGGAACATCAACTCGACGCTGAACCTCACGAACCTGGCGGTCCCCGCGGACACGATCATCGTATACGCGGGTGCGTCGGCGTTGCCGAGCGGCGTGACGGGGAAAGGCGCGACGGGGGGGACCTCGTCGTCGGGAAGCGCGTCGTGGAACCAACTGGTCGGGACGAGGGGCCAGGCGGGGGCGCTGGCAACCCCGACAACCCCTCGTTACGACACCGGGCCCTGGGGCGGTTCGGTCACGTTCTCGACTCTGACGCAGTTCAGCTTCACGCCGATGGGGACGCCGTCGGTCGGCGGCGAGGCGGATTTCCTCGCCACGGCGTTGAATGAGCTGGGACACGTCCTGGGGTTGCTCCCGACGTGGCCCGGTTCGGAGACCTTTGACAATGGGAACTCCATTAAATTCGGCGGGGCCCATTCCAGTGCCTCGTACGGCGGCTTCATAACGCTCGACGCGACCGCCACCAACTGGGCTGCGGGGACCCAGTCGTTCGGCGAAGACGCGATCATGGACGCGGACGCGTCGTACGGCAGTTATCCGCAAGGGGCTCATTTCACCCCGCTCGACTGGGCGGCGATGGAGGACGCCGGTTGGCAGACCGACACCTTGTCGGTCGCGGCCACACCGCAGGTCACGGTCGGCCAGGACTTCTGGCTCACGGTCACGGCGCTCGACCCGACCGGGCACATCGACAAGGCGTACAACGGTATCATCACGCTTGGCCTGGCGAACAACCCCGGGGGGGCGACCCTCGATGGGACGCGCTTCCTCGACGGGACGATCTCCGTGGTGTCGATCGGGGGGGTGGCGACGTTCACGGATCTCACGTTGGACAAAGTCGGCAGCGGCTACACGATCCTCGTCTCAACCAACGACGACACGCCGTCCATCACGACGGCTCCCTTCTCGGCGACGCTGACCCCCCCGGCCGCGACCCATCTGGCCATCGTGTCCGCGCCGAGCAGCGTGAAGACCAATGAGCCCTTCTCGGTGACGGTGCAGGCGTTGGACGCGAACGGGGATGTCGACACCGACTACTCCGGACCCATCCGGTTGAGCGCGGGGTCGAACGGGTCGGAAGACTACTCTCTCAGCGGGATCTTGACGGTCAACGCTGTAAATGGGGTGGCGACGTTCAACACGTCCCGGAGCGATGCCTACGGAGTGAAGTCCTTCACGCTCTCGGCCTCGGGGGCGGGCCTGACGAAGGCGACGAGCTCGAGCATCGCGATGAGGGCCACCGCGACCACGCTGAAGGGCCAGATCACGTCTTCGGGCCCGGTGACTCCGCTGGTCCCGTTCACGTTGGTGGTGAAGGCGACGGATGCAAACGGAAATGTTGATCCGGACTACTCGGGCCTGGTGACGTTGAGCCTGGGCTCGAGCTCGAGCGCCGGGATCCTGGGCGGGACGTTGACGGTTCAGGCGGTGAACGGAGTGGCGACGTTCACGGACCTGACGGTGGATCGGGCGGGGACTTTCGTGATCAAGGCGACGTCGGGGAGCTTGACGTCGGGGGCGGGGTTGGTGACGTTCACGGTGAAGTCGACCCCGACGCAACTGGCGATCACGACCCAGCCGAGCAGCGTGGTTGCGGGGCAGGCCTTCACGATCGTCGTCACCGTGGAGGACGTGAATGGGTTCCTGGTCCCGACAGTCAACGGTTTCGACGTCGTCTTGAGTCTGGCGGAGAACCCCGGCAACGGGATGCTGAGCGCGCCTTTTGAACTAAGGGCCGGCGTCAGATCAGGGAAGGCGACGTTCAATGGTTTGTGGTTGAACAAGCCGGCCTCGGGTTATGTGATCAAGGCCACCCCTGTGGCGATGACGCAGTTGACGGTGGCGACGTCGGCGCCGATCACGGTGACGCAGGACGCGACGGGGTTGGCGATCACGACGCAGCCGCCGAGCGAGGTGGAAGCGGGTCAGGCCTTCACGGTCGTCGTCAAGGCAACAGACGCGAATGGGAATTTTGATCCGAACTATCCGGGCCCGGTGACGTTGAGCCTCGCGGCGAACCCCGGCAACGGGGCGCTGGGCGGGACCCTGACGGTCAACGCCGTCCACGGGGTTGCGACGTTCACGGGGCTGTCGTTGAACAAGCTGGCCTCGGGTTATGTGATCCAGGCCTCGTCGACGGCGAGTGGCCTGTCGCCGGCGACCTCGACGCCGATCACGGTACTGCCCGCGGCGACGCAGTTGGCGATCACCACGCAGCCGCCGAGCTTCGTGGCGCCGGGCGAGATCTTCTCGATGACCGTCACGGCGAGGTATCCGAACGGGGACTTCGACCCGAATTTCTCCGGCCTCATCACACTGAGACTCCCGGCAAACCTTGACATCGCGAAGCTGAGCGGGACGCTGTCGGTCCAGGCCGTGAACGGCGTGGCGACGTTCACGGATCTCTCGTTGAACAGTACCGCCTACGGCGGGATCAATGCGTCGGCGGCAGGCCTGACGTCGGCGACGACGACGGTCGTCTCGGTGCCGACGGCGGTAACACATTTGTCGTTCGCCACGCCGCCGCCGAGCGACGTGAAGACAGGTCAGAGTTTCTCGCTGACGGTGTCGGCGCTGGACGTGAACGGATACCTCAACACGACTTACACGGGCCTCATCACGCTGAGCCTGGCGGCGAATCCCGGCAACGGGATGTTGAGCGGAACTCTGTCCGTCAGGGCCGTGAAAGGCGTGGCGACGTTCACGGGCCTGTCGTTGAACAAGTCGGCCTCGGGCTACGTGATCCAGGCGTCGGCGAAGAGCCTGCCCGCGGCGGCCTCGACGCCGATCACGGTGACGTCCGCGGCAACGCAGTTGGCCATCACCACGCAGCCGAGCGGCGTGAAGACGGGCGAGGGTTTCTCGCTGATCGTCACGGCGCAGGACGCGAACGGGAACATCGACCGCAACTACACGGGCCCGGTGACGCTGAGTCTTGCGGCGAACCCCGGCAACGGGATGCTGAGCGGGACGCTGACGGTCGGCGCCATCGGTGGCGTGGCGACGTTCGCGGGCTTGACGCTGAACAAGCCGGCCTCGGGTTACCAGATCAAGGCGTCGGCGAGTGGACTGACGGCGGGGACCTCGGCGTCGATCACGGTGTTGACGGCCGCTCCCCAGTTGTCGATCACGACGCAACCGCCGAGCAGCGTGAACACGGGTGCGGGCTTCTCGCTGACCGTCACGGCCAAGGACGCGAATGGTGATGTGGATTCGAGCTACACGGGCCCGGTGACGCTCAGCCTCGCGGCGAACCCCGGTAACGGAGTTTTGGGCGGAACGCTGACGGTGAACGCGGTGAACGGCGTGGCGACGTTCACGGGCCTGACGCTGGACGCGGTGGGTTCGGGTTACCTGATCAATGCGTCGGCGAGCGGGCTGCTGTCGGCGACGTCGTCGTTGATGACGGTGACGCCGGTGGGTCCGCAGTTGTCGATCACGGCTCAACCGACGAGCGTGAAGACGGGCGAGGTCTTCTCGCTGACGGTGTCGGCGAAGGACGCGAACGGGAATTTCAATCCGAACTACTCGGGTCCGATCACGCTGAGCCTTGCGACGAACCCCGGTAACGGGATGCTGAGCGGAATGTTGACGGTGAACGCGGTGAACGGAGTGGCGACGTTCACGGGTCTGTCATTGAACAAGTCGGCGTCTGGCTATCTGATCAAGGCGTCGGGGTTGGTGTCGGGCGTGACGGCGGGAACGTCGTCGTCGATTACGGTGACGAAGGTCGCGACGCAGTTGTCGATCACGACCCAGCCTCCGAGCGGAGTGAACACGGGCGATGGCTTCCTGGTCGTCGTCAAGGCGACGGACGCGAATGGAGACGTGGACCCGAACTTTACGGGCCCGATCACGCTGAGCCTTGCGTCGAACCCCGGCAACGGGATGCTGGGGGGGACGCTGACGGTGAATGTCATCCAGGGCGTGGCGACGTTCGCGGGCTTGACGCTGAACAAGCCTGGGTCGGGCTACCAGATCAAGGCTTCTGCGAACGGCCTGACGGCGGCGACCTCGTCGTCGATCGCAGTGTCGACGGCCTCGCCCCAGTTGTCGATCACGACGCAGCCACCGAACGGTGTGAACACGGGCGAGGGTTTCTCGCTCGTGGTCACGGCGAAGGACGCGAATGGGGATCCGGACTCGAGCTACACAGGCCCGGTGACCTTGAGCCTCGCGGCGAACCCCGGCAACGGGACGCTGGGGGGTACGCTGACAGTGAACGCGGTGAATGGTGTGGCGACGTTCACGGGCCTGACGCTGGACGCGGTGGGTTCGGGTTACCTGATCAATGCGTCGGCGAGCGGGCTGCTGTCGGCGACGTCGTCGTTGATGACGGTGACGCCGGTGGGTCCGCAGTTGTCGATCACGGCCCAGCCGACCAGCGTGAAGACGGGCGAGAGTTTCTCGCTGACGGTGTCGGCGAAGGACGCGAATGGGAATTTGGATCCGAACTACTCGGGTCCGATCACGCTGAGCCTCGCGACGAACCCGGGCAACGGGATGTTGAGCGGGACGCTGACGGTCTATGCGGTGAACGGCGTGGCGACGTTCACGGGTCTGTCGTTGAACAAGTCGGCACCTGGCTACGTGATCAAGGCATCGGCGTCGGGGCTGTCTGCGGGAACGTCGTCGTCGATCACGGTGACGCAGGTTGCGACGCAGTTGGCCTTCACGGTGCAGCCGCCGAGCACGGTGGAGGTCGGCGAGGCCTTCTCGCTGACGGTGACGGCTGAGGATGGGAACGGGGCCGTGGACCCGAACTACTCGGGGCTTGTGACGGTGGGTCTGGCGGCGAACCCGGGCAACGGGATGGTGAGCGGGACGTTGAGCGTGCAGGCGGTGCACGGCGTGGCAACGTTCACCAATCTGATCCTGAACAAGCCCGCGGTGGGGTATCTGATCAAGGCGACGGCGGCGGGGCTGACGTTGGCGACCTCGTCGTCGATCACGGCGACGACCGCGTGAGCATAGCCGAGGCCTAACGGACGGGGTCGCCATCGTGGCGACCCCGTCGTCGGGCTTCGGCGCCGCCTCCCTACCGGTGAGCCCGATGGCAGAAGGGGGCATCGGACCATGGACCGCTCGGGGTCGTCGTGGACCTGGGCGATCGACGGATCTGGCGCCGCGGTGCGCGTGATCCGCTTCAATGCGAGGTCAGGACGGTCATCGAGCGTTTCGGCCGCCTCGGGGTGTGGGCAAGTGGTTGCTGAAAACGCGCATCGCGAGATTTTCCTGGCTTATGAATCGAAAAGTGTTTCGAATTTGGTTTCTTTAATTGATTTAGAAATTTTTATTCGTATCAATATCGATGAATGAGTCAATTTAGATTCTGTCACGATTTTTAGGTGGCCATGACGGGCGTGAATTCCGTAGGATATCATGCACAGTCTCAAGGGGTGGTGGCCCGAAGCGCGTTTCCCTCCCCTCCATCAGTCGTGCACCTATCGAGTTTACACCCCGATGCGAGAGATCCAAGTCGTTCGCCCGCAGAGGATTCGGCGAGGTAAGTTTCGCCGTGTTCGGTCGTTTGTGGGCGGGATCGAGAGCTTAGAATCTCGGGTCGTCATGTCGGTGACGATCCAGTTCGACTATACGTATGACAACACGGGGTTCTTCGCGCCCGGGTCGGAGGCGCGGACGATTCTGGAGCAGGCGGGGAGCTACCTGGGCAGCCACCTGAACGATCACCTGGCGGCGATTCCGGGGAATCCCGGCGCGGGGAACACCTGGTCGGCGCAGACGTTCGACCCTCGGAACATCAACTCGACGCTGAACTTGACGAACCTGGCGGTCTCTGCGGACACGATCATCGTGTACGCGGGTGCGTCGGCGTTGCCGAGCGGTGTGACGGGGAAAGGGGTGACGGGGGGGACTTCGTCGTCAGGGAGCGCGTCGTGGAACCAACTGGTCGGGACGAGGGGCCAGGTAGGGGCGCAGGCAACCTCGACAACCTCTCGGACTGACACCGGGCTCTGGGGCGGCTCGGTCACGTTCTCGACGTTGACGCAATTCAGCTTCACGCCGATGGGGACGGCGTCGGTTAGCGGCAAGGCGGACTTCCTCGCCACGGCGTTGAATGAGGTGGGGCACGTCCTGGGGCTACTCCCGACGTGGCCCGGCTCCGAGACCTATCGCGAGGGAATCAACACGTTCGAAGGGCTTCATTCCCAATACTCGTACGGCGGCCCCATAACGCTCGACGCGACCGCCACCAACTGGGCTGCGGGGACCCAGTCGTTCGGCGAAGACGCGATCATGGACGCGGATGCATCGTATGGCAGTTATCCGCAAGGGGCTCGTTTCACCCCGCTTGACTGGGCGGCGATGGTGGACGCCGGCTGGCAGATCGACACGCTCACGGTCACGGCCACACCGCAGGTCACGGTCGGCAAGGATTTCTGGCTCACGGTCACGGCACTCGACCCGACCGGGAGCGTCGACAAACTGTACAGCGGTACTATTACGCTGAGCCTGGCGAACAACCCCACGGGAGCGACTCTCGATGGGACGCGCTTCTTCGACGGGACGATCTCCGTGGTGTCGTTCCGGGGTGTGGCGGCGTTCACGGATCTTACGCTGGACAAAGTCGGCAGCGGCTACACGATCCTCGTCTCGACGGACAACGACACGCCGTCCGTCACGACGGCTCCCTTCTCGGCGACGCTGACTTCCCCGGCGGCGACCCATCTGGCCATCGTGTCCGCGCCGAGCAGTGTGAAGACGAATGCGCCCTTCTCGGTGACGGTTCAGGCGTTGGACGCGAACGGGCACGTCGACACCAACTACTCCGGCCCGATCCGGTTGAGCACGGGGACGAACGGGTCGGAAGACTACGCCCTTAGCGGGATCTTGACGATCAACGCGGTGCATGGTGTGGCGACGTTCAACACGTCCCGGAGCGATACCTACGGAGTGAAGTCCTTCACGCTCTCGGCCTCGGGGGCGGGGCTGACGACGGCGACGACCCCGTCGATCGCGATGAGGGCCACCGCAACCACACTGAAGGGCCAGGTGACGTCCTCGGGCTCGGTGACACCATTGGTCCCGTTCACGTTGGTGGTGAAGGCGACGGATGCGAACGGGAATGTTGATCCGGACTACTCGGGGATGGTGACGTTGAGCCTGGGCACGAGCCCGAGCGGCGGGGTCTTGGGCGGGACGTTGACAGTCCAGGCGGTGAATGGAGTCGCGACGTTTACGGGCCTGACGGTGAATCGGGGGGGGACCTTCTGGATCAAGGCGACGTCGGGAAGCCTGACGTCGGGGGCGGGGGTGGTGGCGCTCACGGTGAAGTCGACCCCGACGCAACTCGCGATCACGACCCAGCCAAGCAGTGTGGTCGCGGGCCAGGCCTTCACGATCGTCGTCACCTTTGAGGACGCGAATGGGTTCCCGACCCCGCCGCTCTACACTGGTTACGACATGGTCCTGAGTCTGGCGGAGAACCCCGGCAACGGGATGTTGAGCGCGCCTTTTTATCTAAGGACCAGCGTTATTAAGGGGGTGGCGACCTTCACGGGTCTGTGGTTGAACAAGCCGGCTGCGGGCTATGTGATCAAGGCGACCGTCCTGGGTGGGACCGAGTGGTCGCCGACGTTATCGGCGCCGATCACGGTGACGCAGAACGCGACGCAGTTAGAGATCACGACGCAGCCGCCGAGCGTGGTGGAGGCGGGTGCGGCCTTCACGGTCATCGTCAAGGCGAAGGACGCAGATGGGAATTTCGATCCGGACTATCCGGGCCCGGTGACATTGAGCCTTGCGGCGAATCCCGGCGACGGGATGCTGGGCGGTACGCTGACGGTCAACGCTGTCCACGGAGTGGCGACGTTCACGGGGCTGACGCTGAACAAGCTGGCGTCGGGTTATGTGATCCAGGCATCGGCGACGGCGAATGGCCTGACTTCGGCGACGTCGTCGGCAATCACGGTGGTGCCCGCGGCGACGCAGTTGGCGATCACGCCTCCGCAGGGCACCGTGACGACGGGCTCGGCCTTCTCGCTGACCGTCACGGCGAGGTATCCGAACGGGGACCTCGACCCGAATTACACCGGCCTCATCTCGCTGAGACTCTCGTCAAACCCCAACAACGCGACGCTGAGCGGTACGCTGTCGGTCCAGGCCGTAAATGGCGTGGCGACGTTCACGGGCCTCTCGCTGGACAAAGTCGCCTACGGGATCCAGGCGTCGGCGACGGGCCTGACGTCGGCGACGACGGCGATCACGGTGGTGCCCGCGGCGACGCATTTGTCGATCACCATGCAGCCGAGCAACGTGACGACGGGCCAGCCGTTCAGCCTGACGGTGACGGTTGAGGATACGCTCGGGAACGTCGACCCCAATTACTTTGCCCTGATCACGCTGAGCCTGTCGGCGAACCCCAGCGGCGGGATTCTCAGCGGGTCGAGGACGGCCTACCCCTATCAGGGGGTGGCGAGATTCTATGACTTGAGCTTGTACACGCCGGGATCGGGCTACCTGATCACGGCGTCGACGGCGAACCTGACCTCAGCGACCTCGTCGCCGATCACGGCGACATCGCTCCCGCCCCAATTGACAATCAGGACGCCGCCGCCGAGCAGCGTGCAGACGGGCCGGTCCTTCTCGCTGTCTGTCATTGCCAAGGACGTGAACGGGAATCAGGACCAGAAATTCTCGGGCCCGGTGACCCTGAGCCTTGCGGCGAACCCCGGCAACGGGATGCTCAGCGGGACCCTGACGGTCAATGCTGTGTACGGGATCGCGACGTTCACTGGCCTGTCGTTGAACAAGTCGGGATCGGGCTACCTGATCCAGGCGACGGCGTCGGGCCGGCTCGCGGTGACAACGTCGGCGATCACGGTGGTGCCCACGGCGACGCGGTTGGCGATCACCACGCCACCTCCGAGCGGCATGAACTCGGGCGAGGGCTTCTCGCTCGTCGTCACCGCCAAGGACGTAAATGGGAACGTGGATCCGAACTACTCGGGCCCGGTGACCTTGAGCCTTGCGGCGAACCCCGGTACCGGGCGGCTCGGCGGGACGCTTACCGTTAGCGCCATCCAGGGCGTGGCGACGTTCGCGGGCTTGACCTTGAACGCGGCGGGGTCGGGTTACGTAATCCAGGCCTCGGCGACCGGCCTGCCGACGGCGAAAACGTCGTCGATCACGGTGACGACGGCCACGCCCCAGTTGGCGATCACGACGCTGCCGCCGCCGAACGGCGTGAATCCAGGCCAGGGCTTCTCGCTTGTCGTCACCGCCGAGGACGCACAAGGGAATCGGGATCCGAACTACCTGGGCCCGATCACGCTCAGCCTGTTGGCGAACCCGGGCAACGGATACCTCGGCGGGACACTGACGGTCAACGCCCTGAACGGTGTCGCGACGTTCGTGGACCTGACGTTGAACCGCTTGGGATCGGGCTACCTGATCAAAGCGACGTCGCCGGGCCTGCTGGCGGCGATATCGCCGGCGATCAACGTGACCGCCGCAGCGCCGCAGTTGGTGATCACCACGCAACCGGCCAGCGTAAAGACGGGCGAGGGCTTCTCTCTGACGGTCACCGCGAAGGACGCACAAGGAAATCTGGATCCGAACTACTCGGGCCCGGTGACGCTGAGTCTTGCGACGAACCCCGGCAACGGGATGCTGAGCGGGACCCTGACGGTCGGCGCTGTGAATGGGATCGCGACGTTCGCGGGCCTGTCGTTGAACAAGCTGGGATCGGGCTACGTGATCAAGGCGAAGGGTTCAGGCCTGATGGCCGCGACATCGTCCGCGATCGCAGTAACAATGTTTGCGCCCCAGGTGGCGATCACGACCCAACCGCCGAGCGACGTGAAGACGGGCGAGGGCTTCTCGCTGACGGTCACGGTGGAGGATGCGAACGGAAACCTGGACCCGAACTACTCGGGCCCGGTGACGCTGAGTCTTGCGACGAACCCCGGCAACGGGATGCTGAGCGGGACGCTGACGGTCGGCGCTGTGAATGGGATCGCGACGTTCACGGGTCTGACGCTGAACAAGCCGGGAACGGGCTACCTGATCCAGGCGAAGGCTTGGGGCCTGCTACCGTCGACGTCGTCGGCGATCGACGTAACCGCCGCCGGGCCGCGGTTGGCGATCACGACCCAGCCGCCGAGCACAATCCAGGTCGGGAGTACGTTCTCGCTGTCGGTCACGGCGAAGGACGCGAATGGGAACATCGACCCGAACTATTCCGGGCCCATTACGCTGAGCCTGGGCGCGAACCCGGGCAACGGAGCTCTCGGCGGGACGCTGACGGTCAACGCCGTCCACGGCGTGGCGACCTTCACTAACCTGATCCTGAACAAGCCGGGGTTCGGCTACCTGATCAAGGCGACGGCGTCGGATCTGGCCCTGACGACGTCGACGTCGATCGACGTGACGCCCGTCGCGACCCATTTGGCGATCTCGGTCCCGTCGACCATCCCGATGACGATGGTGTCGTTCGCGGTCACTGTCACCGCGCTGGACGCCAACGGAAATGTGGACACGAACTACTCCGGCACGATCACGATCAGCCTGGCAACGAACCCCGGCGGCGCGACGGTGGGCGGGGTGTTGACGCTCCAGGCGGTCCACGGTGTGGCGAGCTTCCAGGCGAACCTGGACAGGGCGGCCTCCGGCTACCAGTTCCTGGCCACGGCGTCGTGGTTGCCGGCCGCGACGTCGTCGGCGATGGCGGTTAAACCCGCTGCGACTCATTTGCTCGCATTTGCCACGTGGGATGGGAAGAGTCAGACGACGATGGCTCCCTTCTCGTTGACGGTGATTGCATTGGACGGGTCCGGGGGCATCGATAGGAACTACTACGGCCCGGTGACGTTGAGCCTGGTGACGAATCCGGGCGATGCAACCTTGGGCGGGACGTTGACCCTCCAGGCGGTGAAGGGTATGGCGACGTTCACGGGCCTGACCTTGAATAAGGCGGGAACCTACTCGATCCAGGTGGCGACTCCGAACGTGCCCCCGGTCACCGTGGGTATTACCGTGAAGATCAGCGCAACGCAGCTTGCGATCACAACTCAGCCGCCGAGCAGTGTGAAGACGGGTGAGGGCTTCTCGCTGACGGTCACGGCCAAGGACGCGAAGGGGAACCTGGATCCGTATTACACCGGCCTGATCACGCTGAGGCTTGCGGCGAACCCCGGCAACGGGATGCTCGGTGGGACGCTGTCGGCCTGGGCCGTCAACGGCGTGGCAACGTTCACGGGCCTGTCGTTGAACCGGTCGGGGTCGGGCTACCTGATCTGGGCGTTGGCGACGAGCCTGACGGCGGCAACGTCGTCGGCGATCGCGGTGACGACGGCCACGACCCAGTTGGCGATCACGACGCAGCCGACGAGCGTGAATACGGCGTCGGGGTTCTCACTGATCGTCACGGCCAAGGACGCGAATGGAAATGTGGATCCGAATTACTCGGGTCCAATTACGCTGAGCCTTGCGGCGAACCCCGGCAACGGGATGCTGAGCGGGACTCTGACCGTCGGCGCCATTGGGGGCGTGGCAACATTCACGGGCTTGACGCTGAACAAGCCGGGATCGGGCTACCTGATCACGGCGTCTGCGAATGGCCTGACATCGGCGACCTCGTCGTCGATCGCGGCGATAACGGCCGCGCCCCAGTTGTCGATCACGACGCAGCCACCGAACGGTGTGAACACGGGCGAGGGTTTCTCGCTCGTGGTCACGGCGAAGGATGCGAATGGGGATCCGGACTCGAGTTACACGGGCCCGGTGACCTTGAGCCTTGCGGCGAACCCCAGTAACGGCGTTCTGAGCGGTACGCTGACGGTGAATGCGGTGGACGGCGTGGCGACGTTCACGGGCCTGACGCTGGATGCGGCGGGATCGGGTTACCTGATCGATGCGTCGGCGAGCGGGCTACTGTCGGCGACCTCGTCGTTGATCACAGTGACGCCAGTCGGTCCGCAGTTGTCCTTTACGACCCAACCGGCGAGCGTGAAGACGGGCGAGGGTTTCTCGCTGACGGTGTCGGCGAAGGACGCGAACGGTGACGTGGATCCGAACTATTCTGGTCCGATTACTCTGAGCCTCGCGACCAACCCCGGCAACGGGATGTTGAGCGGGACATTGACGGTGAACGCGGTGAACGGAGTGGCGACGTTCACAGGTCTATGGTTGAACAGGTCGGCGCCTGGCTACGTGATCAAGGCGTCGGCGTCGGGGTTGTCCGCGGGTACGTCGTCGTCGATCACGGTGACGCGGGTTGCGACGCAGTTGTCGATCACGACACAACCGCCGAGCGGGGTGAATACGGGCGATGGCTTCCTGGTCGTCGTCAAGGCGACGGATGCGAACGGTGACGTGGATCCGAACTTTACGGGTCCGATCACGCTGAGCCTAGCATCGAACCCCGGCAACGGAATGCTGGGCGGGACTCTGACGGTGAACGTCATCCGTGGCGTGGCGACGTTCGCGGGCTTAACGCTGAACAAGCCTGGTTCGGGCTACCTGATCACGGCGTCTGCGAATGGCCTGACGGCGGCGACCTCGTCGTCGATCGCGGTGTTGACGGCCGCGCACCAGTTGTCGATCACGACGCAGCCACCGAGTGGCGTGAACACGGGCGAGGGTTTCTCGCTGACCGTCACGGCAAAGGACGCGAATGGGGATCCGGACACGAGCTATACGGGCCCGGTGACGCTCAGCCTTGCGGCGAACCCTGGCAACGGGACGCTGGGGGGTATGCTGACGGTGAACGCGGTGAATGGTGTGGCGACGTTCACGGGTCTGACGCTGGACGCGGCGGGATCGGGTTACCTGATCAGTGCGTCGGCGAGCGGTCTGCTGACGGCGACGTCGTCGTTGATCACGGTGACGCCGGTGGGTCCGCAGTTGTTTATCGCGTACCAACCGGCGAGCGTGAAGACGGGCGAGGGCTTCTCGCTGACGGTGTTGGCGAAGGATGCGAATGGTAACGAGGGCCTGAGCTTTTCGGGTCTGATCACGCTGAGCCTTGTGACGAACCCCGGCAACGGGATGTTGAGCGGACCATTGACGGTCTATGCCGTGAACGGATCGGCGAATTTCTTTGGTCTGTCGTTGAACAAGTCGGCGCCTGGCTATCTGATCATGGCGTCGGGTGCGGGCTTGACGTCGGCAACCTCGTCGTCGATCACGGTGACGCAGGTTGCGACGCAGTTGTCGATCACGACGCAACCTCCGAGCACGGTCGAGGTCGGAGGGGCGTTCTCGCTGACGGTGTCGGCGGAGGATGCGGACGGCAACCTCGACCCGAACTACTCGGGGCTGATCACGGTGGGTCTGGCGGCGAACCCTGGCAACGGGATGGTCAGCGGGACGTTGAGCGTACAGGCGGTCCACGGGGTGGCGGTCTTCACCGACCTGATCCTGAACAAGCCTGGAGTGGGTTACGTGATCAAGGCGACGGCGACAGGTCTGACGCTGGCGACGTCGTCGTCGATCACGGCGACGACCGCGTGAGGATGGCCGGGGCCTTGCGGACGGGGTCGCCTCTCCGGCGGCTCCGTCGTCAAGGATTGAATACTTGTGGGGAAATCTGAAATTATCCACAGGTGACGCAGATCGGCGCAGATGAAAATCCTGCGATTTTGATTTTGTCTGCGTCGACCTGCGTTATCTGTGGATCGTTTTTCGACTCTCATTTCTAGACTATTGTCGGTTTGTTGATAGGTTTTCCTACCTTCTTCCCTCCTCCCGGATTTGTATCGAAGGCATGCCACGTGAACCTTCCTTGGTCGCTCTGAGGAAGGCTCTGCATTGGTTGCGCTGCATGAGTTGATCTGAATTTTGACGCCGTTTTCATGTAGTCAGAATGGTTGATGACTCTGTAAGATCTCCCATTGAATTCAGAGGAGTGGTGGCCCGAAGCGCGTGCCCCCTCCGAGTTGTACGCCGACGACGCTTGCACCCTCGATGCGAGAGACTCGAGTTATGCGTTCGCCAAGGAATCCGCGAGGATCGTCCCGTCGCACCCGGTCGTTTTCTAGCGGGATCGAATCCTTGGAACCCCGGGTCGTGCTGTCGGTCGCGATCCCGTTCGATTCGACCACGCCCGTGACGGCCGCGCCGCCGATCCAGGAGGTCGCGACGTTCTCGCAGTTCACGCCGAGTCAAGGGACGGGCGAGACGTCGGGGGTGACCGTGAGCCCCGCGGTGCAGGCCACGGTGCTCGCCGTGACCACCCAGCCCCCGGCGAGCGTGGCCGCGGGCTCCTCCTTCAACCTCTCGGTCTCGGCCAGGGACGGGCTCGGCGCGGTGGACACGAGCTACGACGGCCCGATTACCTTGAGCCTCTCGACTAACCCCGGAGGGGCGACGCTGGGCGGGACGCTCACGGTCAACGCCGTGGACGGCGTCGCCGTTTTCTCGGGCCTGACGTTGGACAAGGCCGGGTCCGGATACACCCTCTCGGCGACGGCCTCGGGCTTGAGCACGGCGACGTCCAACGGCTTCGGCGTCGTCTCGGCGGCCGCGGCCAGCCTCTCGATCGCGACGGCCCCGACGACGAGCGTGCTGGCGGGCAACCCGTTCTCGATGACGATCTCCGCCCTGGATGCGTTCGGCAACGTCGCCACCGGCTTCTCGGGGAACGTCACGCTCGCGCTCTCGTCGAACCCCGGGCTTGTGGTACTCGGCGGGACCCTCTCGGCCAACGCCGTGAACGGCGTCGCGACGTTCTCTGGCGTGATGATCGACCGACCGGCCTCGGGCACGGTCCTCAGCGCCTCGGCCTCGGGCCTGGGCACAGTGGCGAGTGCCCCGATCACTACGTCGTACAGCCAGGCCCCGACGATCAAGTTCCAGTTCGACTACACCTACGACACTTCGGGCTACTTCGCCAATAACCCCGCGGCGAAGGCGGTGCTCGAGCAGGCGGCGGCGATCATCGGCAACGGCCTGCACGACACCCTGTCGGCGATCGTGCCGGACCCCGCGGCGGGCAACAACTGGTCGGTCAACTTCATCAGCCCGAGCTACCTGAGCAATCCAGGCCCCTTCGGCACCCCGCCCACATTCGTCACGGTCAACAACCCGACGGTGGCCGCCAACACGATCCTCGTCTACATAGCCGGCTTCGCCTCGCCGGCAGGCGGCTACTCGTACGCGTCTTCCTCCGGCTCCGGGTATCCGACCGGCGGCTCGAGCGACTGGACCACAAATATCAAATCGCGCGGCCAGGCGGGGACCCAGGGGGCGAATGCGACGGACGTCTCCCCCTGGGGCGGGATGCTCGCCTTTGGCACGGGCTCGAATTGGGGCTTCGCGGGGACGGGCGGGACCCCCGGGGCGGGACAGATCGACTTCCTCACGGTCGCCGAGCATTTGCTCGTGAGCCTGCTCGGATTCGGTGGGTCGACACCCTGGAAAAACGACGTCAACACGACGAACCACACCTTTGTGGGCCCCCACACGTCGGCGAGCAACGGGGGGCCGGTCCCGTTGACGTCGTTCGGCAACAGTGCGTGGGTCTCGGGCCTCTCCTCGAACGGCCAGGAGCCGTTGATGGAGGACGGCTTCTCCCCCGGCCAGCGTCGCGGGATGACCTCGCTCGACTGGGCGGGCCTCGCCGACATCGGTTGGATGACCGACTCCCTCGCAATCACGACCCCGCCCCCGGCGAACGTGACCGCCGGCGCCCCCTTCGGTATGTCGGTCACCGTCGTCGACCCCAACGGGAACAAGGACGCCTTGTTCAATGGCCCCGTCACCTTGAGCCTCGGGGCGAACCCGAACGGCCTGACGCTCGGCGGGACCCTTACGGTGAATGCCGTGGGCGGGGTGGCAACCTTCTCCGGCCTGACCCTGGACAAGAACGGCACCGGCGAGACCATCCTTGCCACGAGCTCCCTCCTCCCCGCGGTCGCGACCGCGGTCCCCCTCTCGTCGGCCCTGTCCACCGTGGCCGCGACGCAGTTGGCGATCACCACCCAACCTCCGGCCGGCGTGAAGACAGCCGAAGGGTTCTCGATGACTGTCACGGCCCAGGATGGGCACGGGAACATCGCCACCAACTACTCCGGGCCCATCACTCTGAGTTTGGCGACGAACCCCGGCAACGGGATGCTCGGCGGGATGCTGACGGTCAACGCCGTGTACGGAGTCGCGACGTTCACAGGCTTAACGTTGAATGCGTCGGCCTCGGGTTACCTGATCAAGGCCTCGGCGTCGGGGCTGTCGGATGCGACATCGACGGCAATCACAGTGACGCCCGCCGCGACGCAGTTGGCGATCACGACCCAACCGGCCGGCGTGAAGACCGGCCAGGGCTTCTCTCTGACGGTGTCGGCAAAGGACGCCAGTGGCGACCTGGACCCGAACTACTCGGGCCTGGTGACCCTCAGCCTGGCGGCGAACCCCGGCTACGGGATGTTCGGCGGGACGTTGACGACCCAGGCGGTGAACGGTATCGCGACGTTCACGGGCCTGATGTTGAATGAGCCGGCCTCGGGCTACCTGATCGAGGCGTCGGCGTCGGGGCTGTCGGATGCGACGACGTCAACGATCACGGTGACGTCCGCAGGGCCGCAGTTGGCGATCACGACCCAACCGACCAGCGTGAAGACGGAACAGATCTTCTCTCTGACGGTCACAGCGAAGGATGCGAACGGGAACTTCGATCCGACGTACTCCGGCCTCATCACACTGAGCCTGGTCACGAATCCTGGCAACGGGATGCTCGGCGGGACTCTCACGGCCCATGCAGTGAACGGCGTGGCGACGTTCACGGGCTTGACGTTGAACAGGATGGGGGTCGGATACTCCATCAGGGCCTCGACGTCGGGGCTGACTGATGCGACATCGTCGGCGATCACGGTGACCCCGGCCGCGACGCAGTTGGTTATCACCACGCCTCCGCCGAGCAGCGTGAATACAGCGGCAGCCTTCTCGATGACGGTCACGGCGGAGGAAGCGTACGGAACCATCGACCTCGATTACAACGGCCCGATCACTCTGAGCCTCGCGGCGAACCCCGGTGATGGGATGCTGAGCGGGAAACTGACGGTCAACGCCGTGCAAGGCGTGGCGACGTTCACGGGCCTCTCGCTGAATAAGGCGGCCTTCGGATATCAGATCAAGGCCTCGGCGTCGAGCCTGACGGCGGCGACGACGGCGATCGACGTGATGCCTATCGCGACCCAGTTGACCTTCCTGGGAATGAGTGCCGCGACGACGATGGTCAACTATTCGGTGACGGTGAGGGCCCTGGATGCGTCCGGGAACTTCGACCCGTACTACACGGGCCAGGTGACGATAAGCCTGTACTCGAATCCGAGCAACGGGACCTTGGTCGGGACGTTGACGGCCCAGACAGTGAACGGTATCGCGACGTTCACGGGACTGACCTTTAATAAGGCGGGAGTCTATCGGCTCCAGGCGACGGCCCCCGGCTTGTCGACGGCGAACTCCCCGGCATTTAATGTTTTCCCAGCCGCGACGCAACTCGTCATCACGCCGCCGCTGCCGAGCAGCGTGAAGACGGGCGAAACCTTCACGCTGACGGTGGCCGCGGAGGATGCGAACGGCAACCTCGACCCGAACTATACGGGTATCGTGAGGATTGACCTCGGGATGGACCCCAGTGACGGGATGCTGAGCGGGACGAACATCGTCCAGGCGGTGAACGGAATCGCGACGTTCACAGGGTTGTCGCTGAACAAGCCGGGGTCCGGCTACGTCATCCGAGTGTGGACGACCGACCCCCTGCGACTGGTGGACTCGGCGCCGATCTCAGTGACGCCCGTTACGACCCAGTTGGCGATTAGCACACAGCCGCCGAGTGGCGTGAAGTCGGCGGCGGATTTCTCACTGACGGTGACTGCGGAGGACGCGAATGGAAATCTGGATCCGAACTACTGGGGCCCCATCACGCTGAGTCTGGCGTCGAACCCCGGCAACGGGATGCTCGGCGGGACGTTGACGCTCAACGCCGAGCACGGCGTGGCGACGTTCGCGTACTTGACCTTGAACAAGTCAGCGTCGGGCTACTTGATCAAGGCGTCGGCGTCGGGCCTGACGGCGGCGACGTCGACGCCGATCACGGTGACGCCCGCCGCGACCCAGTTGGCGATTACGACGCAGCCACCGAGTAGCGTGAAGACAGGCCAGACCTTCTCGCTCGTAGTGAACGCGAGAGACGCGAACGGGAATCTCGATCCGAATTATTCTGGCCCCATCACGCTAAGCCTTGCGACCAACTCAGGGAACGGAATGCTGAACGGGCCCCTTACCGTCAACGCCGTTCACGGGGTGGCGACCTTCACGGGCCTGTCATTGAACCGTTCGGCGTCGGGTTATTTGATCAAGGCATCATCTTCCAGCCTGACGACATCGACCTCGACGGCGATCACGGTGACGCCCGCTGCGACCCAGTTGGCCTTCACGACCCAGCCTCCGAGCAGCGTGAAGACGGCGGTCACCTTCACGCTGACAGTGTCGGCTCAGGACGCGAACGGGAACCTCGACCCGAACTACTCCGGCCCAGTGACCCTGAGTTTGGCGACGAACCCTGGTAACGGGATGCTGAGTGGGACCCTCACGGTCAACGCTGTGCATGGAGTCGCGACCTTCACGAACCTGACATTGAACCGGGCTGCGTCGGGCTACTTGATCAAGGCCTCGTCGTCGAGCCTGACGACCGCGACGTCGACCTCGATCACCGTGACCCCCGCGGCGACCCAGTTGGCGATCACATCCCAGCCCCCGAGCAGCGTGATGACGGCCCAGGGCTTCTCTTTGACGGTGACGGCGAAGGACTCGAGCGGGAACCTCGACCCCAATTACAACGGCCCGATCACCCTGAGCTTGGCGACGAATCCCGGCAACGGGATGTTGAGCGGCACGCTGACGGTCAACGCCGTGCACGGGGTCGCGACGTTCACCGGCCTGTCGTTGAACCGGTCTGCGTCGGGCTATCTCATCAAGGCCTCGTCGTCGAGCCTGACGGCATCGACGTCGACGGCGATCACTGTGATCCCGGCGGCAACCCAGTTGGTGTTCACGACCCAGCCTCCGAGCACGGTGAAGATCGGCGTGGCGTTCTCACTCGTCGTTACGGCGAAGGATGCGAACGGCAATGTCGACTCGAATTACAACGGGCTGATCACAGTGGGCCTTGCGGCGAACCCCGGCAACGGGATGGTGAGTGGGACGTTGAGTGTGCAGGCGGTGCACGGTGTGGCGACCTTCACCAATCTCATTCTGAACAAGCCCGCGGTGGGATATCTGATCAAGGCGACGGCGACGGGTCTGACGCTGGCGACGTCGTCGTCGATCACGGCGACGACGGCGTGAGGGTGGCCAGGCCCTTGCGGACGGGGTCGCCGCCAGGGGCGATCCCGTCGGCAGGTCAGGCGCGTCAATGACGACGGAATCCGGCGGACTGGCTGAGGGGGCTTGCTCAGCCGCCGTTGCCCGTCTTCGGCAGGAACGGGACCATCTGGCGGACGAACCCGTGGAGTTGGCGGGTCTGGAGATAGATCCGGCCGGGGCCTCGATAGCGGCAGACGAAGCCTTCGCCCGAGAGGGCCGACTGGACCATCCCCTTGAGGAAGCCGCCGACCCCCTGGGTCTTGCCGGTCGCCTTCTCGAGGTGATAGTCGACGCTTTCCTCGAAGGCGACGATGTGGCCGGTGTCGACGATGTACTCCTCGCCGGGGGCGAGGTCCTTGGCGTGGATCGCGCCGAAGGAGGAGAGCAGGAGAAGGCCGCTCCCCTGGACGGTCAGGAGGAAGAGGCCTTCGCCCGAGAGCATGCCCCGCATGCTCCCCTGGATGTTGACGGCGAGCCTGGGGTCACCCGCCAGGTAGCTGCCCGGCTGGACGAACAGCCTCGAGCCGGAAAGCTCGATTGCGAGGATGTCGCCCAGGCTCGACGGGGCAAACGTGACCTCGCCCGGCCCGGTCTCGGCGGTGTAGGTCGTCCGGAAGAGGGACTCGCCGCCGACGGCGCTCTTGAGTGCGCCGAGCATCCCGCCCCCGGCCATCTTGGCCTCGAGGCGGATCGTCGGCGACATGCTGACCATCGCGCCCGACTCGGCCATGATCTGCTCGCCGCGCTCGAGCGAGACCACCGCGAGGCTGAATGACGGCTGATACAGGATCTGGTGACGCAAAGGCTCCCCTCCTCTCACTTCACTTCGCTCCCCGGCCGAAGCCGGGGAGGTGTTTCCAACGCGATCGATCGGTCACGAATCGGAAGATTGGAGCTGCGCGGCGAGGACCTCGATCGGGTGCTCGGGCGTGAACCCGGCGAGCCCGTGGACCTGGCTGCGGCAGGAGAAGCCGGGGGCGACGACCCTGGCCTTCGGGTCGGCCTTGGCGGCCGGCAGGAGGACCCGATTGGCGAGGGCGACGCTGAGGTCGTAGTGCCCGTGCTCGTAGCCGAACGACCCGGCCATGCCGCAGCAGCCCGAGTCGATCTCCTTGACTTCGACTCCGGGGATCCGCTTCAGGGCCGCGACGGTCCCGGCCGTGCCGACGAGTGCCTTCTGCTGGCAGTGGCCGTGGAGCAGGATCTTCCCCTCGTAGGGCTTCAGCGGGAGCGAGGGGACGCGCTTCGGGTCGGCAAGGAAGGCCTCGACGAGCATGGCGGAGGAGGCGACGAGGTCGGCGTCGGGGCCGAGCCGGAAGTCGCGGTACTCGTCGACCAGGGTCAGGAGGCAGCTCGGCTCGCAGCCGAGGATCGGGGTCCCCGCCCTGGCGTGCTTGATGAGGGCCTGGACGTTCTCCCGGGCGAGCTCGCGGCCGAGCCCGACGAGCCCCTTCGAGATCGCCGGCCGTCCGCAGCAAGGCAGTCCGGCGAGCTCGACCTTAAAGCCGGCCGCCTCGAGCACCTGCACCGCCGCGCGGCCGACTTCGGGGTTGTTGTAGGTCGTGAAGCAGTCGTCCAGTAGCACCACCGTTCCCCGCTCGCCGGCGCGGGGGTCAGCCTTGTGCTTTCGGAACCACTTGCGGAGGTGGTCCGACGCGAACGTCGGCAAGGTCCGCCTGCGGTCGATCCCGGCGACCTTCTCGAGCAGCCACTTGAACACGGGATTCTTCAAGGTCCAATTCGCCAGCGGGGCGGTCGCCGAGCCGATCGGGTTGAGCTTGAAGATGTAGCCCATCAGGAGCGAGCCGATCGGGACGTTCCGGCCCTTGTAGACCTGGTGGAGGACCTCGGCCTTGAGCTTGGCCATGTCGACGCCGGAGGGGCACTCGGTCTTGCACGCCTTGCACTGGAGGCAGAGGTCGAGCGCCTCGTGGAGCGTCTCGCTCGCGAGGCCGTCGCCCGGCAACTCGCCCGACATCGCCAGGCGGAGGGCGTTGGCCCGACCTCGGGTCGTGTGCTCCTCTTCCATGGTGACCATGTAGCTCGGGCACATCGTTCCCGCGGTCGTCTTGCGGCAGGCCCCAACGCCCGAGCACATCTCCACGGCGCGGGCGAACCCCCCCTGCCCTGAAAAGTCGAAGACGGTCGCCTCGGGCTCATTGGCGCGATACTCGGGGCTGATCCGGAGGCTCTCGCCGGGGTCGAGCGAGGCGACGACCTTGCCGGGGTTCATCCGGTTGTCGGGGTCGAACCCGTGCTTGACGGCCTCGAACGCCGAATAGACCTCGGGGCCGAAGAGCTTGGCGTTCCAGAGGCTCCGCGCCATGCCGTCGCCGTGCTCGCCGCTCATCGCGCCGCCGAACTCGACGACGAGGTCGGAGACCTCCCGGGCGATCGTCCGGATCTGCTCGACCCCTTCCTCGGTCTTCACGTTGATGACCGGCCGGATGTGGAGGCAGCCGACGTCGGCGTGGCCGTAGCAGGCGGCGCGGAGCCCCTGGCGCTCGATGATCGCCTGGAACCGCTCGTAGAAGGCGGGGAGCTTCTCGGGGGCGACGGCCGTGTCCTCGACGAACGCGACCGGCTTGGCGTCGCCGACCATCCCCATCAGGAGCGAGAGGCCGGCCTTGCGGACCTTCCAGAAGTCGTCCTTCTCGGCGCCCGCGAGGCTCTTATGGACCTTGAGGACCCCCGGCCTCCCCTCGAACCGTCGGGCGAGGTCGTTCGCCTTGTCGGCGACATCCTGGGGGCTCGTCCCGTAGAACTGGGCGGCGAGGATGGCCACCGGCCGGCCTTCGACGAACGAGAGCTTGCCCGCGAACGCCGGCTGGCTCGCGGCAAGGTCGAGGATCGTCTTGTCGAGCATCTCGACGGCGACGGGGCCCGTCGCGACCATCTCCTCCAGGCGGTCGAGCGCGGCGGGGATCGTGGCGAACGAGAGGACGACCAGGCCGGTCGCCGCCGGCAGCGGCACGACCTTCAACTCCGCCCCTCGGACGATCGCGAGCGTTCCTTCGGACCCGACGATCAGCCGGGCGAGGTTGAACTGCCAGGGGTCGTCGACCCAGTCGACCGGGCGGACGGGGAGCCCCGGGATGAACTCGTCGAGGTTGTAGCCGCTGACCCGGCGGAGGATCTTGGGGAACCGCGCGGCGATGGCGTCGCGGTGGTCGCGGACGGTGTCCCGCACCACCCGGTGGACCTTCCCCACGAGGTCGGTCCGTTTACAGACGGCGTCGAGCTCGGCTTCGGAGAGGGGGCCGAGGGTCGTCGCGGTGCCGTCGGACAGGACGACGTCGAGCGAACGGACGTGGTCGACCATCTTGCCGTAGCGGAGCGACCGGGCCCCCGCCGAGTTGTTGCCGATCATCCCGCCGATCGTCGCGCGGTCGCTCGTCGAGACGTCGGGCCCGAACATCAGGCCGAGCGGCTTCAGGTGCGCATTCAGCCGGTCGAGCACGACGCCCGGCTCGACGCGCACGGTCATTTTGTCGCGGTCGACCACGCCGATCCGGTTCAGGTATTTCGAGACGTCGAGGATGATCGCCGGGCCGATCGTCTGGCCCGAGAGGCTGGTGGCCGAACCCCGGGGCAGGACCGGGACCCCTTCCTCGCTCGCGATGCGTACCGCCAGGGCGACGTCCTCCACGGTGCGCGGGAGGACCACGCCCAGGGGCTCGACCTGGTAGAGACTCGCGTCCGTCGAGTAGAGCCAGCGGCTGCCGGCGTCGAATCGGACCTCGGCCCGGGTTTCTTGACTCAGCCGTTCCTGGAGACGGTCATGCGTGGTCGTTGTGCTCATCCCGACATTTTATGCCAGGCGGCATGACGGGGCTACGGCAGTCGCTCGTGGGTTGGGTCGGATGCGGGGGATTTTTTCGCCGCGGATCGAGCACGGATAAAAAAATGCGGATTAATCAACGGATGACACGGATGGACGCAGATTAAGGAAATGAAAAATTTTAAAAAATGAGGTTTAGAAAATTTAAATTATCCGTGTTTCATCCGTGGCCAATTGAACCGGTTGATTCAAGATTCTTACTTCTTGTCGGTGGCGTAGCTGGCGAGGCCTTTGGTTCGCTCGCGGCCGTAGACGGTGAGCCAGCGGAAGTCGCCGGGTTTGGTGGTGAAGTCGGCGGGGCGTCGGGAGCGATCGGTGACGGAGAAGGAGTTGAAGAACTGGCCGTCCTGGATCTTGTAGATGCCCGATTGGCGCTCGTTCGCGAGGCCGTCGTCGCCGATCAGGTCGATCTTCTTGGGGGTCGACTTCGGGTCGATCGAGATCCGGCCTCGCCCTTCGTACTTGTTCCTGAGGACGTAGCGATATTCGCCCGGCGCCGTCGGGGTGTGGATCGTCATCGTGATGCCCTCGATCTGTCCCTTGCTCTGCCGCTTCCCGATGGCAACGCGCTCGACCAGCGTCCACGACCCGACGATCCCGATTTCGCTGCGCTCGGTTCGCTTCCAGACGTCGGCGATGCGTCGCCCCCCGCCGGCGTTGGAGAGGTCCGTCGGCGGTTCCGCGCCCGGGAGCGCCAGGCACTCCCTCAGCCGATCCCCTTCGAGGGCGCAAAGGCCGATGTAGCGCTTCCGGCTCTCTTTGCCCCCGACCCGATGGGTTTCCTTTTCGTACGTCGTTGGGGATGAGGGGTCGTACCGAATCGTCCCCTCGACGATCAGCGTGCCCGACGTATGGAATCGCTCTCCTCGGATGACCAGCTTGTCACCGATGGTTGTCGCAGGGATCCCCTCGGACTCGAACCGGATCGTCGTCCAGGTCCCCTGGAGGCGAGCGAGGTCGTCGGTCGGGGCGTCGGCGCCGAGGAGGAGGCCGGTCAGGAGACCCAGAAATTTCCGGTGGTTCAAGGAAAGCCCCACGTGTGTTGCGGCGGATGCGACCCGCAGACGCTCTCCGGCCCGACGGAACGCCGGCCCTCGTCGCCTCGAATCTTCCGGCCGGGGCCGGCCCGAGGCGCACGCGATCGCGATCGCGGGCGACGGCGTGCCGCGCGGAACGACGGGCGCAGGATGGCCCCGAGTGGATTTCGGATCTATCCCCGGGAACTCGACGTCATCAACGACGAACCGAGGGCCGGCGCGCGACGTCGGGACCGGACCCTGGGCGATTCAGGAAACCGTGGGGACTAAGTTGTTAAAATTCTTATGTCTGCAAGGATTTGGAATCAACCGATCGGATCGCCGACGAGGAGGAACCCGGAGAAAGGGTACGGATCACCCGAGGGGCGAGTCAACGCGCCACGGACCACCTCGACTGCGAGCCGTTCGGCCCGCAGTAAGGGGCCGGTGGGCGACTCGATTAGGTAAGGTACGGCCCCCGGCGCGCCCCGTCAAGTGTGTTTCGAAAGGGTTTGTGATGTTTCGCATAGGAAAGGACTGGGAGAGCATTAAGAAATGACCAGGTCCGAATTCATTGGTGGCCGCTCGCGAGCGAGGTCTCTCGCTTTGGTGTGCCGGGACGCAGCCCGATCACGACTGGTTCCGCTCCTCGGCCGGCTTCAGGCCGAATCCGAGGTTGTGGGCGGTGTTGATGAGGGAGATGTGGGAGAACGCCTGGGGGAAGTTGCCGAGTTGTCGGCCGGCCCTGGGGTCGTACTCCTCGGAGAGGAGGCCGACGTCGTTGCGGATCGCCAGGAGCTGGTCGAAGATCGCCCTCGCCTCGTCGCATCTCCCCTGGAGCGCGAGGTTGTCCGCGAGCCAGAACGTGCAGGGGAGGAACGCCCCCTCGCCCGGCGGGAGCCCGTCGACGGCCGACTCGGTGGCGTAGCGCTTGACGAAGCCGTCGACCTTGAGTTCTCGCTCGATCGCGGCGACCGTCCCGAGGACCCTCGGGTCGTTGGCCGGCAGGAACCCGACGAGCGGGATCATCAGCAGGCTGGCGTCGAGCGACTCCGAGCCGTACGACTGCACGAACGCGTTCTGCCTCGTATTGAAGCCCGCGCGACAGACCTGGTCGTGAATCTCGTCCCGGATCTTCCGCCAGTGGTCGATCGGCCCTTCGATGCCGAACCGCTCGATCCCCTTCACGGCGCGGTCGAAGGCGACCCAGGCCATGACTTTCGAGTGCGTGAACGGCTTCCGCCCGCCGCGCACCTCCCAGATCCCTTCGTCGGGCAGTTTCCAGGCATCGGCGAGGAATTCGAGGATGACCCGGCCCATCCGCCAGGCGTCCTCGAGCTGGGCCAGGCCCTGGTTCCTGGCCTGGTACAGCACGTCGAAGAGTTCGCCGTACACGTCGAGCTGGAACTGGGTCGAGGCCCCGTTGCCGATGCGGACCGGGGCGGACCCCTCGAAGCCGGGGAGCCAGGGGATTTCCATTTCGGTGAGCCGACGCTCGCCGCCCAGGCCGTACATGATCTGGAGCCGAGTCGGCTCGCCGGCCACGGCGCGGAGCAGCCATTCGCGCCAGTCGCGGGCCTCGTCGAGGTAGCCTGAGGTCAGGAGGGCATAGAGGGTGAACGTGGCGTCGCGGAGCCAGCAGTATCGATAGTCCCAGTTCCGGACGCCTCCCGGCCACTCAGGCAAGGAAGTTGTTGCCGCCGCGACGATCCCGCCGGTCGTCGACGATGTGAGCGCCTTCAGAGTGATCAGCGAACGCACGACGGCATCGCGATCATCCCCCTGATAGCGACAGGGATGTGACCAGCGCAGCCACCAGTCGGCCGCGTCGTCGATGGCCTTCGCGACGTCGATCTCGGGGGGAGCCTGTTCGTGCGAGGGGTGCCACGCCAGTTCGAACGGGATGCGTTGCCCGGCCTCGACCTCGAAGTCGGCCACGGTTTTCATGTCTTCGCCCCGCACGTCGACCCCGCGGCGGAGGTGCAACTTATCGGGCCCCGCGATCGCCGAGATGCCGCCGTCGATCCGGCGGACCCAGGGGACGATCGATCCGTAGTCGAACCGGATGACGAGCTCCATGTGCATCGGCACCCGACCGCCTCGCCCTTCGACCAGCCTGAGGAGGGTCGGCGAGTCGGTGTCCATGGCCATGGCGTCGATCAGGGCGACCGTGCCGGATTCGGTCTCGAACTCGGTCTCGAGCACGAGGGTCCCGGGCCGGTACGACCTCCGGATCGAGCGGACCTCGACCGAGGGGGCGATCTGCCAACGGCCGTTCTCGGGCGTCCCCAGGAGGGCGGCGAAGCACGCCCCCGAGTCGAACCGGGGGACGCAGAACCAGTCGATCGACCCGTCCCGCGCGACCAGGGCCGCCGTCCGGCAATCTCCGATCAAGGCGTAGTCTTCGATGCGTGAGGCCATCGTGAGTCCCACCTCGAGGCTTCGGTCTCGAGGCGGCCAAGTCCCCGAGTCCCAGGCTGCCTCACCGTGAGTCTAACGACCGACAGGGGGGGGCGAGTCGACATTTCTTCCGGATCCAGCTATTCCGGGTTATTTCCGGTGCGGCTAGGAGGGCGCGGGAAGTTGTTCGACTCGGCCAGGTTGTCCAGGGCGACTTCGATCAGATCGACCTGTCTCAACCCGAGATAAGAGGCGAATTTGGAACACCACGTCTTGTATTCCGGGGTCGCCACGAAGCTCACCGCCGACTTGAGCGGTTCGCGGTTCCCCTTCGGACGGCCCCGCTTCCGCTTGGGATAGTCGTTTCCCGGAACATTCATCGATTCGCCTGCTCACCCGTAGGATGGATGGGGAGGAGGAAAGCGGACCGAGGTCCAGTCCTTCCCTCACGGACGCGCCAACCCTCACCGCGCACGAGTCGAGGGCGGGACGGGGTCCCCCATTCGGCGGTGCCTCGAGCGGTCGTGAAGAGAGTTGCCCTACCGAAAATGCGTGGTGACGGCCACGCGAGTCGGGCCCCGGGCTCGGCATTCGCGGCCGAGCCTGTGGGCGGGGGGCGTTGAACAATGGGTTGTAGCAATCGGCGTGCCCAGATCCTGGGCCTGCGTACCGAAATGAGGGCCCCCGGGTCACGATCTTCGGACGGAACGGCCCTCTCACCCTCCTCCCTCGATCAGAGTCGAGCGGCTCGGCGTCCCGACCTGGACGAGGGTCGGGGGTCGGCGATCCTCGCGAGGGCCGGTGGACGGGCCCCGACGAAAAGCGGATGATGAAGGGGCGAAGCGCAGACCTGATTTTTCAATTGAGCAGACGAGGGTCGATCGATCGTGGTGAATTTGCGGGTCCGCCTCGGACGTCTCGAGTTGAAGAACCCCGTCCTCGTCGCGTCGGGGACGTTCGGATATGTTCGTGAGATGGTCTCCTTCGTCCAGTTGGAGCGTCTCGGGGGCGTCATTCCCAAGACCGTGACGGCCAGGCCGAGGGCCGGCAACCCGACCCCTCGCACGGTGGAGACGGCCTCGGGCTTGCTCAACGCGATCGGCCTCGACAACGACGGCATCGACCATTTTCGGACGCACCACCTCCCCTACCTCCGCACCGTCGGCGCGGCGGTGATCGTGAACATCGCGGGAGAGGACGAGGACCAGTTTGTCGCGATGGCCGAGCTGGTCGGCGGCGACGAGGGCCTGGACGCGATCGAGCTCAACGTCTCCTGCCCGAATGTCAGCCACGGCCTCGACCTGGGGATCGACGCGGGCGCGGTCTCGAGGCTGGTGCGCAGGGTGCGTTCCGTTTGCCCGCTGCCGGTGATCGCCAAGCTCACCCCGAACGTGACCGACATCGTGGCGATCGCCGAAGCAGCCGCGGAAGGGGGCGCCGACGCCGTCAGTCTGGTCAACACGTTCCGAGGTCTCGTCGTCGACTGGCGGAAGCGTCGCCCCGTGCTCGCCAACGACGTCGGCGGCCTGAGCGGCCCGGCGATCAAGCCGCTCGCCCTGAGGATGGTCTGGGACGTCGCACGGGCGCTCCCCGAACTCCCCATCATCGGCATCGGCGGCATCGCGACCGCCGACGACGCCCTCGATTTCCTCGTCGCCGGCGCCTCCGCCGTCCAGGTCGGCACCGCCAACTTCTACGACCCGACCGCCTCGGAGCGCCTCCTCGACGAGCTCACCCGGTCACTCGAAGGCATCGGCGTGACCGACGTGAACGAGGTCATCGGCTCGCTCCGCTCGAACCGCCGGCCCTCCTGATTGGCGGGCGAAACGTCGACAGGAAAGCATTTCGTAGGGTGGGCATCACCCACTATTGTTTTCTTTCTTTATTGTGAATATGCTTTTGTCTCGTCCCCACGGAGGCCGTGGGAACGAGAAATGAACATTTTACGACTGCTAAAAATTCGTGATCGCGACGCCCCCGGGTCCTACCAGGCGACGTCGAGCAGCGTTTCCAGATCCGGCTGATTGCAGGGCCGGGGGTTGGTCTTGTGGCAGTGGTCGAGGAGGGCGAGGCGGGCGTATTCGGGGATCCGGTCGTGGCGGAGGCCTTCGACTTCGCGCAGCCGCCTGGGGAGCGGCAGGCGGGCCAGGACGAGCTCCGTCAGGGTGATCAGGTGCGAGGCCCCTTCGCCCCCACGGCCCAGGCCCATCCTCGAGGCGAGCTCGGTCAGGCGAGGCAAGGCGCACTCGCGGTTGAACCGGAGCGAGTGCGGCAGGAGGATCGCGTTGAGGGTCCCGTGGTGGGATCGGCCTTCGGCCCCGAGGGCGTGCGAGAGCGAGTGGACGACTCCCAGCCCCTTGTGGAAGCTGATCCCGCCGAGGAGGGCTCCCATCATCAGGGCCTCGCGCGACTGCGGGTCGCCCCCCTCGCGGACGGTGGTCTCCAGGCTCTTCGAGACGTGCCGCAGGCCCTCGATCGCGATTCCGTCGCACATGGGATGATACGTGGTCGAGAGGAAGCTCTCCACGCAGTGCGTGAAGGCGTCCATCCCGGTCCCCGCGGTCAACACGGGCGGGAGCCCATACGTCAGCTCGGGGTCGCAAATGGCGACGCTCGGCAACAAGTAGGGACTCAGGACGATCGACTTGCGCCCCGTGCGGGGGAGCTGGATCAAGGCGCCTCGGCCCGCTTCGCTGCCGGTACCGGAGGTCGTCGGGATCGCGACCATCGGCGGGAGGTTGTCGGTGATCTTCGTCAGGCCGCCGGTCGTCAGGTCGTAGTCGGCGAGGTCGCCCGGGTGCGTGACCAAAAGACGGATCGCCTTCGCCGCGTCGATCGGGCTGCCGCCGCCGAGCCCGACGATGCCGTCGCACCCCCGGTTGCGGTAGAGGTCGAGGCCCTCGAGGACGTCTTCCTCGGCCGGGTTCGCCTGCACGGCGTCGAAGAGGACCGTGTCCTGGAGCGTCGAGGCGACGGCGTCGGCGATCCCCAAGGCCCTGAGGCCGGGGTCGGTCACGATCAAGGGACGCGCGACCTTGAGCCGGGCGAGCTCCTCGGCGAGTGACGTCCGCGCACCCGCTCCGAACAGGATGCGGTTGGGAAAGGTGAAGATCGCGGGCATCAGGGCTCCGACGCAGGCGGGTCGACTCGGCTCGACGCGCGCGAGTCTTCGGGCAGGACCAGGGGTGTTATCCCGTCGGCGAGGTCGATCATCCTAGCGACGCGAGCAGGCCTTCCATCTCGGAGGCCGCGTGCCAGTCGCCCCGAACCCGGGCCTTCTCGATCCCCGTCCGCAACGCCTCGGCTGCCTGGGCCGACTCTTCCGTCTCGAGGTACGACTGCCCGAGCTGTTGGTAGGCCGCGACCTGATCGTCGGGATGGTCGGCGATCAGCGCGAGCAGCCGCACTCGTCCCTCCTCGACGTCGCCGTCGCGGAGGCACTGCAACGCGAGCCCGTAGCGGAGAAACGTGTCGGCCGGATCCTCGGCGAGGCTCTCCTCCAGCATCAATCGCTTCCGTGACTTTTCCGGCATGACCCCACCCGGCCTTCAAGGCCGTAACCGTCCTGATTCCGAAGGACTTCCCTCTCGCTACAGAGGCCCCAAGCGTAACGGTCCGCGTGCATGCTGTCAACAAATCCGGCGCCTTCGTCAAGGTCGAGACCCTGCCCCGTGGTGCGAAATCGACATCCAAGCCGCACCAACCCCGGAACCCCGTACGGGGCCCCGGGCGCCGTGCGTTTTTGTGCGAGATGGGTGCGTTCGGTGCGGTTACCCTTCGTTTGTACGCTTCGGCTGAGAAAATAGGTCGAGTTTTCCGGGGATTACGAACAATGGGAAAGCTAGGTTAAATCTGGTCTTCTGCCCATCAAGACGGGGGTTGGGGGGTACCGATCCAGAACACGTCGGAAGCAAGCAAGCCATGAAGGCGCTCAGGATCGGTCAATCGAGGACAACGGGCCAATCGACCGCGGTCGAGGTCCGGGGAAGGGCTTGGGATGGAACGCCAACCTCTTTACCGGCGCGTCGACTGGTGCGACGAGACCGGGTCCAGTCATTCCCGAGTGGGGACCACAACCGTGCCACTGCCCGTGTTGCGACGAGGATGGGAACGGCTTGGAATCGTGGCGACTTTGGGGATCGCGGCCCTGGGATGGCCGGGAGCCCCCCCGGTCCAGGCCGCCTCGCGTCGGACGCCGGTGGTCGAGGCGGTTCAGAAGGTCCAGCCTTGCGTCGTTAATATTTCGAGCGAGAAGAAGGCCGCGTCGACCAGCCGCTGGCCGTTCTCCCCCGAGGAGAACCAACGGCCTCGAGGGATGGGCACGGGCGTCATCCTCGACGGTCGGGGATATATCCTCACAAACCACCACGTCGTCGATAAAGTCCAGGGGATCGAGATCCAACTCTCCGACGGCACGACCTACCCGGCGCGGGTCATCCAGCACGACGAGGTGATGGACCTCGCGATGCTCAAGGTCGACGCCGGCCGCGCCCTGCCGGCGATCACGATCGGCACGTCCGCCGACCTGATGGTCGGGGAGAACGTCATCACGATCGGCAATGCCTTCGGCTATGAGAACACCGTCTCGGTTGGCATCATCAGCGCCTTGAAGCGTAACGTGACGCTCTCGGACGAGCAGGCGTATCGCAACCTGATCCAGACCGACGCCTGCATCAACCCGGGCAACTCGGGCGGGCCGCTCATCAACATCGACGGCGAGCTGATCGGCATCAACGTCGCCGTGCGGGCCGGGGCCCAGGGGATCGGGTTCGCCTTGCCGATCGACGACGTGAAGAAGTCGGCCGCCGAGATGATGAGCACCCGTCGCTTGGCGTCGACCTGGCATGGTCTCGTCGCCGACGAGGCCCAGAACACCCCCGAGCGCAAGGTGGTCCTCGTCGACGTGCAGCCGGGGAGCCCCGCCGAGACGGCGGGCTTCCGGCCCGGCGATCACGTGGTCAAGGTCGGCGAGCTCGGCGTGCGGACTCCCCTGGACATCGAGCGAGGCCTCCTCGAGCTCAACCCCGGCCAGCGGGCCCAGGTCCAGATCCGCCGGGGTGGGCGCGAGCAGTCGCTCGCCCTCGAGACGAGGCCCCTGCCCCGCGTCACCGCCACCGTCGACCCGACCGACCAGGTCTGGCAGATGCTCGGCCTGAAGACGATGCCCGTCACCCCCGAGTACGTGACGTCGACCGCCCCCACCCTCCGCGGCGGCCTCTACATCCAGGCCGTCTCCCCCAACAGCCTCGGGGCCCAGGCCAAGATCCTCAAGGGCGACATCCTCGTCGGCGTGAAGGTCGGGGAACGGAACTGGGAGACGATCCGGCCCGACAACATCCTCTTCATCCTTCGACAGCCCGAGGTCTCGCAGACCCCGTTACTCCAGTTCTTCGTCGTCCGTCGTAATAAGCTGCACGACCTCCCGATGAGTCTCGCCGCCGAGTCCTCGCTGCACAACACGATAAGCCGCTGACGAATTCGACGAATTGCGAAATGAACGGCACGACGCCCGGCAGCGAATCCGGGCGTCGTGCCGTTTGTTATTTGAGATAATGGTCTGTTCAGGATCTCGATTGAGAACGCATCGACGCGGGCGCACTCGCCAGCCCGGCTTCCGGGAGGACGAACGTGTCCGACAGCACCTTCGGGTCGTCGTTGATCAGGTCCGGGTAGCGGACACCGGGAAGGACCTGCACGGCGAAGACTTCCTGGACCGCGTCCTCGAATTTCAGGAACGCCCGGGTCTGGCCGGTGTTCAGGTCGATCACCCAGACCCCGCACGATCGTTCGGCGGGCCTCTCGGTGATCGGCAACCCGCTGAAGACGGCCGTCTCGCGGACTTGAGACAGGCCGATGAAGGCGTAATGCCCGAGGAAGTCCAGCCCTCGGGTGAAGCCGGGCAGCTCGGCGATCGACTCGTACCGGCCGGTGGCGGGGTCGACGAATCCGATTCCTCCCCTCCCGGACTCGAGGAGCCAGAGGCGCCCGCCGTGCCACCTCGGCGAGTGCGGCATCGACAGGCCACGCGCCATGACCTCGCCCGAGGCCAGGTCGATCAGGATCCCCCCGTCCTTCTTGTTCGCCCGCCAGCCCCCTTGCGTATCCGTCTCCCCCAATGCCGTGACATAGGCAGGGCGTCCGTCGACGACGCAGAGACCGTTCAGGTGGCAGCGATCCTCGGCCGCCAAACCCGAGACGAACGTCGGCCGCCAACGGGGAACGAAGCTGTGGACCCCGTCGAGCGTGCATAGGCACGAGAACCGCGTGTTGACGAACCAGAGCTCCGGCCCGACCCACGCCATCTCGTGGATCTGGACGTCCCCCGTCGTGAACCCCCGGCGCGGGAGGAAGCACGCGTCGTGGCTGCCGGGCGGCTCGAGCTTCCGTGCGACGGCCGGGATGTTGTGGAACTCCCAGACCTCGATCGCCGTGCCGATCGCCAGCCGGTCGCCGTCCACGGCCAGGCCCATCGGCTTGCTGAAGTTGCGGAAGTGGGTGTTGAGCGTCCCCCGCTCCGGCCTGAGCACGACGAGCTTCCCGGCCTGATAGGTGGTAACGAGCACCGAGGCCCCGAGCTGCTCCAGGATCGCCGGGAACGAGGTCGTGTGGACGCTCCGCAGCGGTGGCCTGTTCTCCTCACCTTCGGCGTCCCCGCTCATCGGGCCCTACCCTTGTTTCGAGTTCGCCGGTATCGCGACCGGGGGTCGCGCCTTGTTCACCGGGCGAAGGTCCCATGATCTTGGTGACGCCGTCGGCCCTCGGCAATGGGGCTCCGAACCGCGGCGAGGCATTGGTCCTCGAAAAAAACTGAGCACGACCCCTCCTCGGCCCCCTCAGTAACGGGTAGTTAAGGGACTTGAGGGTTTTCCGCCGGGGGTGTTGAGGTCATGTCGACGATGCAACTCGGTTCGGCGCTACGACAGATTCATCGGTTGTTCGGCGAGGGGACGCTCGCGGGAATGGCTGACGGGCAGTTGCTCGAACGGTTCGCGGCGAGCCGCGACGAGGAGGCCTTCGCTGCCCTCGTGGCGCAGCATGGTCCGATGGTGCTGGCGGTCTGCCGGCGGATCCTCAAGGACCAGGCCGCCGTCGAGGATGCGTTCCAGGCGACGTTCCTCATCCTCGTCGACAAGGCCCGATCGATCCGCTCGGGCGATTCGCTCGGGGGCTGGCTGCACCGCGTGGCGCACCGAGTCGCCGTCGAGACCAACCGCGAGATGGCCCGCCGCCTCGAGCGGGAACGGAAGGCCGCCGCGTCGAGGCGAGCGGATGGCGACGAGACGCCGGAGGACTTCCGCCCTGCCCTGCACGAGGAGCTCGCCCGGTTGCCGGAAAAGTATCGCGTTCCGGTCGTGCTCTGCCACCTCGAGGGCAAGACACAAGTCGAGGCGGCGGCCGAGCTCCGCTGGAGCCATGCGACGCTCCGGCGCAGGCTGGGTGACGCCCACGAACGGCTCCGCATCCGCCTGACCCGGCGAGGTTTCGCCCCTTCGGCCGCGCTCCTGGCCTCGGCCATCGGCGCCGAGGCCCAGGCCGAGGTCCCGGCGGCCTTGTTGGCGTCGGTCGTTCGCTCTGCCGTGAGCCACGGAGCCTCGGCCTCGCCTTTGGCCCTCGCGATCTCCTCGAGAGTCCTCAAGGCGGCTCTCCTCGCCAGGCTGAAGACCGTGGGGGCGATCCTTGCCTTGTCGAGCACATTCGCCTGCGTGGTTATCGGCGTCGTCGAGTCCGCTGCGGATCCGGGTGGCGAGCCCAAGGGCTCGGCGAGCACGCCGGTTCCGCGTCCAAAGTCGAAGGTCGAGGAGCAACCGGCCACGAAGAAGGCCGCTCAGGGGCCGGGCGCGATCACCCTCGCCGGTCGCGTCACCGACCCGGTCGGTCGGCCGGTCTCGGGGGCGACCATCTCGCTCGTCAAGAAGAAGGGGACGACCCCGAACCCGGTCCGGTGCGCGACGAGTGGCGAGGATGGTCGCTACCGGTTCGAATTGAAGCCCGAGGCGGTCGGTAATCCGTCGGCACGTGAAGTCGAGGCGATCGTCGCCACGGCGCCGGGTTTCGGGTTTGCCTTCCCGGACGATGGCGGAGGGCCCGACGCGCTGAACTTCAAGCTCGTCCCCGATGACGTACCGGTGGTCGGGCGGATTCTCGACATCCAGGGGCGTCCGGTCGCCGGTGCCCGGATCCGAGTGCTTGGCATCACCAACGGCGACGTTTCCGGATATCTTACCGCGATCAAATCAGTCCAGGGGTCGAACCAGGCGAATTCCATCCTGCAACAGTTCTTCCCCTCACAGCGCTCCGAATACGAGAGCAACGGGATCCTCGTGCCCCCCGCCACCACCAACGACGACGGGCGATTTCGCCTCGATGGGATCGGACGGGACCGCCTTGTTTTCGCGAGGATCGACGGCCCAGGGATCGAGTCGCGCCAGGTCCAGATCGTCACCCGTCCTGGCCCGACGCTCCGCCTGGAAACGCGATTCTTCTTCGGCGAGGCGCGGAGGCTGAGCCAGGACCCCATGGAGGACACGATCCTCCATGGCGCCAACTTCGATCATATCGCCGGGCCGACCCGCGTGGTCGAGGGGGTGGTGCGCGATGTTTCGACCGGCAGGGGAATCGCCGGGGTGACGGTTCGGGTCGAACGGCAAGCGTTCTGGGGGCGCGAGTGGCCGTTCCTGACGACCACCGACTCCGGGGGGCGATTTCGACTGGTCGGCCTCTCCTCAAATCTCGAAGTCTTGATCAGCGCCCGCCCGGCCCCCGACCAACCTTACGTGCGTTGGACCCGCGACATCAAAATCGAGAGGGGCGAGGGCCCACAGACGCTCGACTTCGCGCTGAGGCGTGGGGTCTGGGTCCAGGGGCGGGTGATCGACAAGGCGACCCGGCAACCCGTGTCGTCCCGGGTGGAGTACCACGTTTTCTACGACAATCCGAACATCCGGGAGAGGCCGGGCATGTTCTACAACGCGGACGAGCACCGGACCGACGAGTCGGGCCGGTACCGCATGATCGTCTTCCCCGGCCGCGGGCTCATGTCGGCGGACGTCGGCTCCGGCCACTATGCGTTGGGCGTGGGGGCGGAGCGGATTCCGGACGGCAAGACTGACGACGGCAGCTCGTTCCTCACGGCTCCGCATCCGTTGAGATTCTTGCACGTCAACACGATTGCGGAAGTGAATCCCGCGGCGGGGGATGACCCGGTGACCTGTGACCTCGAGTTGGAGGCCGGCCGGATGAGGTCGGGAAAAGTCGTCGGCCCGGACGACACGCCGCTTACGGACGTCCTGGCCCTCGGCCTTGACGACTCCTCGAATGCGAAGACCGTCGCCAACGATTTCACCGTCGAGAATCTCGTGGTCGGCAAACGTCGTCGCGTCTATTTCCGGCACCCAGGGCCGGACCTCGCCGGCGTGGTCGAGGTCTCGGGCGACGACGACCGCCCGATCGTGGCCAAGCTCATGCCCTCAGCTTCCCTCGTCGGGCGACTCCTCGACGATGAAGGAACTCCGAGGCCCGAGGCCACCGTCGTCCGATTCTGGGACGGGCCGAACTGGGGCGGAGGGAGCGACCCTCGGGTCTCCAACTTCTCCGCCACCGATCGCGAGGGGCGATTCCGGATCGAGGGGCTCGTGCCGGGCGAAAAATACGACGTCGAGCTTCGGGAAGACCGCCCGGGTCACAAGCCCTTCAGCCACAAGCTCGAAGGCCTGGTCTTCAAGCCCGGCGAGGCCCGAGACCTTGGCGACGTCCGCACCAAGACGCCTCGGGAATGAGCATGGCCTTGAATCGGGTGGGGAATCGGACGGGTTGAGCGAGGTCCCTTGCGACGGGAGGCCCTGGCGTTCTCGGTGTCAGAAACGAATGGCACTCGGCTCGGCCGTAAGGTTAATGCCGAGAATGACATGTCACCAAACCCGTAAGAATGGGAGTTAGCGAACCCGAATCGTTACGAGCCTGAGTGTCTGTCCCAAAAGGGGAACAATTAGAATGTGACGATCGTAGTGTCTGTATGAAAGCTCACGACTATCCGAGCGACGTCACCGATCCTCAGTGGGCCATGGTCGAGCTCTTCCTCCCCCCCGAGCTCGGCGGAGGACGGCCCCGCAAGACCGACCCGCGGGATGTCCTCGACCCGATCCTCTACATCCTCCGCACCGGATGCCAGTGGCGATATATCTCCGGGGACTTGCCCCCCAAGAGCACCGTCTGGCGCTACTTCGACCGCTGGCGGCGAGACGGGACTTTGGACCGGATCCACGACTCGTTCCGCCGCAAGACCCGCACGGAGGAGAAGCCCTACGAGCCCCGTACCACGGCGAGCGTCGACAGTCAGTCGGTCGACGCGAGCTCCGGCTGCGAGCAGCGGGGGCGCGACAACCACAAGAATGTGGACGGGCGGAAGCGCCATATCGTCGTGGACAGCATGGGTTTGCTGCTGGCCGTGCTGGTTACGGCCGCCTCGGTCGACGACGCAGCGGCGGCCCTGGCCTTGTTCGCCAGGCTCGAGGGGCAGCCGATGAGCAAGGTTACGCGCATGTTCGCCGACTCGAAGTACCACAACTTCGCCCTCTACAAATGGGTCGGGGCCAATGCGAAGTGGGAGATGGAGATCATCCGCCGGCCCGAAGGGAAGCCGGGTTGGGTGAAGCTGCCGATCCGGTGGACGGTGGAAAGGACGCTCGCGTGGTTGACGAGGTGCCGCCGTCTGAGCCTGGACCGGGAGAAGTCCGTACTGTCGTCGGAGTCGTTCGTGAAGCTGGCGATGATCCAGATGATGCTCCATCGCCTCGAGCCCTCACATGATGATGCCGAATTCCACTACCCAAGACCGGCCAAGGTTTGATCTCTTTTTGACCCCTTATGGGACAGACACTCAGCGGCACGTGCCGCTGAGCGTCGCGAAAACCGCACGGCGCCTGTTCAGTCACGCACGTGAATGCGAATGCTATTTTCGCCGGGCTGCACGACGAACGAGACTGCCTTCCATGTCGGGGACTTGGGAATCGGGAGAACTTGAGGCCGGACATCGTTGGAAAAGCCGAACCCCTCCGTGGGCACGCCCACAAGATTCGAGTCCACTTTGCCGTTTCCATTTCCATCGTGAAAGGCAAACGCGGCGTATTCGCCTGGCTGCAGATTTGCGATTTTGCACCTCGCCGACAAGTTATTTCCGGCGACCTGAATCGGCACGTCCACCAGAGACCGGAAGTACTTCTCCACCTCTTTTCGGTCCTTCCGGATGTCGGCCGACTTGAACGAATTTCCGTTGTCGAACAGGCGGATGCTCGCTTTACCGGACGTGTCCTTGAAGCCCACCAGATCGATGGTCAACGACGCACGGCCAGCGCCCTCCTGTGCAACGGCGGTCGGGTACGACTCGCTCAAAAGAAACGAGACGCCCAGGCAAAGGCCCGCGACTGCGAAAAACCAGTTTGACCTCATTTGCGAAACTCCTTTTCGATGAAATCGCAACTAACTAACGCCGCGAATCTCCAAGATCCACGGCACACTTAATGTGTGTTACGATTCCAACCCATGGTCGCATCGCACCGGGGGGACGAGTCCTAACGCCGCCCCAATACCAAGATGAGGGTGATTCGGTAGATGCGGCAGATTGGCTGCCGGCCTGATCAAACGAATGCGTTCGCCGCGACCACGTACGTACGCATTCGCCGGGAAAGAGGCCCGAGGTCGATCACGTCACTCCTTGACTCTGGTCCAGCTCGATTCAACCTTCTGACGGTGGTCCTTCATCTTGAAGGTCGTGTCGTTGATCTCACCAATGCCCAACTCTTTCGTCTTGGGGCTGCCGGCAGGTGGGTTCTTGGGAGTCAGAAGGAGACCGTTTTCAGTCACCTTCCACGTACCAGCTTCGTCGATCGGGACCTCCTTGGCCCCCATCTTGAGCTTCCCCTTCAGGGTGTAGGTGCCGTCCTTATCGAACGCGGATTCGAGGTCGCCCGTGACCTTGGGCGTGTTCACCTTGCCGACCCACTTCCCCGGAAGCAGCTTGACGATCTCGGCTTCGCCGGGCTTCTTCTCTTGTCCGAAGGCGTGTGAGGCCCCGGACAATGCCAGTGTGCTCACCAACGCGAACGCGACGAAACGGTTCATCGAAAGGTCCTCCTCAACGGGATGAAAAAACAGTCATGGGCGAACCAATCTTGCCTGCTGAAGACCCGTTAACACTTCAGCAAGGCCAGCCCCTGCGATGGGGATTTTTGAACTGAAAAGTTCAAAAATATGCGGTCGAACTCCGCATGTGAAGAGGATATCGTACCGTTTGGTAAGAAAATCCGTGGAAGTAGCAAAAGAACAGAGAACCGGCGTAATGCTTGTTACGCCGAATCCTCCGCCTTGATGAAGCGTGTGGGGTCCATTGCGTTTCAGAGCTGCGACCAACCCCCGTCGACGGGCAGTTCGGCGCCGGTCGTGAAGGTCGCGTCGAACGCGAGGAAGAGGACGGCCTTGGCGATCTCCTCCGACGTCCCCCAGCGCTTCATCGGGACCATGCCGGTCATCTTCTCCCTAATCTGGGCGGCCTCGTCTTTACCGGTAAACACTTTGCCGAGGATCGGCGTGTCGATGGGGCCGGGCGTCACTGCGTTGACGCGAATCTCGCGAGGAAGCAGTTCGGCGGCGAGCGTCCGAGCGAAGGATCGCAGCGCGGCCTTGGCGGCTCCGTATGCGGCCTGGCCGGGCATTCCCTTGACGTTGGCGATCGAGGTCGTGAGGACGATAGAGCCTCCCCGGTTGATCAGCGGCGCGAGCTTCTGCACCGCGAAAAGCGGCCCCTTGGCGTTCAAGTTGAACATCTCGTCGTAGACAGCCTCGGTCATGCTCTCAAGAGGCGCTCGGATGCTGAACCCGGCGTTGGCGAAGAGCAGGTCGAAGGTGTCGAATTCGTCCTTCACCCGAGAGGCGAGGGTGTCGATGTCCGTCAACGAACGCGCGTCGCTCGAAACCACGAGGGCGTCCTTTCCAAGCTCTTTCTGCGCTGATTCCAGTCCGGCCTGCGAGCGACCCGTCACCAGGACGCGTGCCCCCTCATCGAGGAGTATCTTCGCCGTCGCGAGCCCCATGCCGCTCGTTCCGCCGATGATCACCACCTTTTTACCTTGATACCGTTCCATGTGTATTCTCCTCGCGAGGTTAGGGTTGCTTTGCTTATTTTGAACTGTTTGGTATGATAATCGGGCGAGGAGGCGGCGGTCAAGGGGTTTTTGAACTATTTATTTCAAAATACCGTGAGACCCCATGGACGAGCGCGCAGCGCCGCAATCGCATGCGGATTCGTGTCACCGCGACCATTTCGCCGCGACTGGCGCTCCTTCGGGAGACCGCGCTTGAGGCTGGCTAAGACAAGTCGACGCCGGAGACCTTGACGACGGCCTGCCACGCGGCTTCTTGGCTGGCGCGATCGTGGAGGTGTGGGTGGCGCTGCGCCTCAATCGGGCCTGAGAATTTCCCTTGAGCCGAGGCGAAGAATTGCCCTGAGACGTCGGTTCCGAACTCCGACGCCTGGAGGTACCGACGGGCTGCGGTCTCCGGCGTCTGATTCATGCCGGGAATGAGGTTCACGATTGGGATAAACAGATACTTCAACAACGGGCCAGCGCTTCGCACCACCTTGGTAGCGGTCGCCCCACCGGGCGAGACAGCATACACGGCCATGCCGGCGGGTAGCCGGAGCGCCAGCGCCGCGACCCACCAAGCGATAATGAGCTTCGCGTCGGCATACGCATTGTTGGGCACGTACTTGACGTTCGGCCCGTTGCGAATCAGGGCCTCCACAGCGGCGGTTCGGTCGCCCCGGTGGTATTTGGCCGCGAAGGCTGGCAGGTCGGTGTACTTGAACATGGGAACGCCCCCTCGGGCAGGCTCCGCACCGGCGATAACAATTCGTGCGTTGGGGCTCAGCAGGTTGGCGTTGAGCAACCCGACAGTCAGTTGATGATGGCCGATTAGGGGGGCCTGAGACGCCTCGATGGCGGAAGCAGTGAGTACGCGCTTCTTGAATGGAACCAGCCCTGCATTGAGCAGTAGGAAATCGATAGGCCGACCTCGCCTGACGAGCTCGGCGAGTGCGGATTGAACACTGGTTGGCGAGTCCAGATCCAGCTCCAGCGGCGTGAAGACCTGTTTTTTGGTCTCAGCCGCGAGTTGAGCGGCCGTTTCCCGGACCCGAGCCAGGCTGCGCCCGGTGATGATGATCTCGCGCCAGCCCTCTCCGGCAAGTATGAGGGCTGCCGCATGACCGAGCCCGGAGGTGGTGCCGGTGACGAGCGCGATCGAATGTTCCATGGGCGTCTCCGTGGTGAAGGGTGAAGGTCGAGTCGTGAGGCCTCGCGAGGCCGGGACCAAATTGCTAATTTTGAACGGTTTGGTTATATATTGGGTCTGTGGAAACTGTCAAGGAGTTTTTAACTAAATGGTTCAAAATAACTCCAGGTCGCGTGGACGGCCGCGCAGCTTCGACGAGAGGGACGCGCTGGAAAAGGCGACCCAGGTATTCTGGTCGAAGGGCTACGACGGCGCGACGATCGACGATCTCGTCGCCGGGATGGGCGTGGGACGGCCGAGCCTGTATTCCGTCTTCGGCGACAAGCGGACGTTGTTCTTGCGCGTCCTGAAGGCGTATGCGGAGAAGAAAGGCGCTCTCGCCGCGAAGGCGCTGCTGTCGCCGCAGACGCTTCGCGACTCGCTCGCCGCCTTCCTGAGGCACGTCGTAGTCACTTCGACCGAGAAAGGGTCAGCACCGGGATGTCTTCTCGTGTGCGTCGCGCCGGTTGTGGACGACACTGAGGTCCGGCAGTTCCTGCAAAACGCGGCCGCCGGCGGGGCAGCGCTGGTGGAAGGTCGGTTCCGGGACGCGATCGGCGCCGGAGAAATCCCGTCCGACTTTCCCGTGGCCGTCCGCGCGATTCAAGTCACGGATTTTGCTCGTGGCCTTACCATGCGTGCGCACATGGGCTTGCCGCGCAAGACGCTTCTCGGGGACGCCGAGGAAGCGGTCGACTTGGTGCTCCTGCCGCGCCTGAAGGCCATCGGCAAGCAGAAGCGATAGCTTTCTCTCGCCACCGAAAGATCTTTGGAGAAGTATGATCCAAGTCAAAGCATGCGATGCTCGGTACAAAGATAGACCTGCCGGCAATTCGGTCCTTAAACCAACTTTCTGGTCCTAATGACCTATGTTCCGCACATCCGCCCTTCATTTTCTCTGAATTTCTTTCGCCTGTACTCGCGATCGGTGCACTCAACGAAGACTCGCCGTGCCAGCCTTCGGCGGGCGCTGTCCCTATGGACCGTGGCTA
>NZ_JBTYIP020000045.1:0-67451 GCF_054877945.1 Singulisphaera rosea
GTACAGTCTGTCATAGCGGCGGCTCGATTCCTGGTAGGGTAGGGATTTGTGCAACACCAAATCCTACAAGGAGTAGGGCCGCCGCGCAACCAATTCCTTCGAACTGCCTATGAAATATCCGGGCTAGGCGGAATCTCCTGGCCGATGTCGCGGGTATGGGGTTATGCGCCGTGTTCTCTGCCCATCGGCTCGGGCCGATCAACGCTTCCTGAGCAAGAGCCTCAGCAGGCCCCGGAGCTGCTGGACGACCGGGGCGGCGTCGACGGTTCGCGCGAGGTTGTTGGTCTCTTCGGGGTCGGCGGCGAGGTTGAACAGCTCTTCGGTCCCATCAGCCATCTGGATGTAGTGCATTCCGGCGGCGACCACGGCCTTCATCGGCCCCTTGGCGGCGGGTTCTCGTCCGTCGTTGGTGAGCAGCTCGGGCTTCGTCGTTTCCATGAGCAGGGGCGGGGTCGTCATTCGTCCCTCGCCCGGGTCTCGCGGCCGCCAGAGCTTCGCGAAGGACCGGCCGGGGAAGGCCGGCTTCGAGGCCAATCCGAGGACATCGATCACCGTCGAGGGGAGGTCGCAGAGGCCGACGGACTCGGCGACGGTCCGCCCTTCGGGGAGCCACTTCCGGCCCGCGATCACCAGCGGGACGTGGACGAGCTGTCGGTAGAGGCTACAACCGTGGAAGAAAAGCCGGTGGTCGCCCAGGTGTTCGCCGTGGTCCGAGGTGACGATGACCAGGGTGTTCTCGAGCACGCCCTTGCGGCCGAGCTCCTCGAGGAGCGACCCGAGCCGTTTGTCGAGATAGGAAATGCAGTCATCATAGACATCGATGGCCATGTGGACGTCGTCGTTCGAGAGCGACGTCTTGTCCAGGCCGGTGAAGCTTTGCAGAGTCTGCCGCTGCGCCGAGGTCGAAGGGCGGAGCCCGAAGCCGGGCGTCGACCGGTCCGGAACCTCGTATGGGCTGTGCGCGTCGTTGTAGTTGAGGAAGGCGAAGAACGGCCGATGCGTTGCCTTGCGGTTTTCGAGCCAGCCGAGGAAGGCGCCGTTGATCGCGTCGGCGTCTTTCGCATGCTCTCGCGATTGCGGGATCAGGTCGTGCCAACGGCCGGTCCTCGCCTCGACCCAGGCGTCGACGGAGCCCTGCCACGCGGAAGCATCGATCCGGCGTCCCAGCGCGATGTAGCGGGTGAAGGTGTCGACGATGCTCAGGGAGAAGTCTTCGTAGTGGGCGAATCCCCGAGCCAGGCCGGTCTCCCGGCTGCAATAGTCGAGGTTCGCCACGAACCCCGCGGTGTCGTACCCATGTTCCGCCAGATATCCCGCGAGCGTGGGGACGCCCTCGCGCACGGGGGACTTCCAGTTGACGCCGACCTCGTGGGGCCATCGCCCGGTAAACAGGCTCGCATGCGACGGGAGTGTCCATGACGAGGACGAGAACGCGAGGTCGAACTTGACTCCGCCCCGGGCGAGCCGGTCCAGGTTCGGGGTCGTCACGCGAGGGTAACCGTGCAGGCTCGTGTTGGAGGCCCGCACCGTGTCCCACACGATCAGCAGCACGTTTTGAGCGCCGGGAGCGGACGGGGATAGTGTGGTCCCCTGGCGATATTCCTGCCACCAACGCCCGCCGACCGTCACCAACATGGTCGCGACCAGGGCGGCGACGAGCCATCCGACCGACATCCGGACCGACCGCAAGAACCTTTCCCGGCGCGATCGGACGAAGCGGACCGACTGGGTTGCCAGGCCGATGGAAATGATCGCCGTTGCCCAGAGCTCGAGCCGGAGCCGCGAGCACAGGTCGAGGAACCCGAGGAACGAAAGCAGGCCCACCGGCACACCCAGCCGGACCGATCCCCGTCGCCAGGCATAGAGGATGATCAGACTCGCGGGCACGGACACCAGGGCCGTGACGCCCAGGGGGATGAGCCAGGGGAAGTCCGCGCCGAGATGGTAGAAGTCGTGGGCGACCAGCCGCTTGTAAACGACGAGGACGCCGAGGTCGCAGAACCCCGCGATCAGGCCGATCCAGGTCGCAATCAACGCGACGGCGCCGGCCCCGACCCCGGGCCGCGACGTGGGTGCATCGGGCGCAACGATCCCAGACTCGGACCCGATCCCGGGATCAACGTCCATGTAATGACTCGAAATGCGCGTGGATGAGAACGTGATGCGCAGGATACGATCCGCAGCCCCCGTCCTTCGATCGGATCGGCGGTTGCCGATCCCGGATTTCACGAGGCTGTGGATCGGGGCCAGCTTAGCCAAGCGGCACAGTCAGGGCAAGCGGGCCCCTGGGACCTTCGCCCCTACCAGGAGCTGGCGTCGACTCCTTCAGCTCGTCTCGCACCCGGTATTCTGCCCGCGTCCCCGGCAAGGATTGCGCAGGTCGCTTAACAATGAAGGACACCGGAGAGGGAGTCACAAAGTGGACAGGTTTGCCGCCGCATTCGGATCGAAGCGTATCGTTGTCGCTCAAATCGATTCTTGTCGGTCGTTTTAGTAACGGCGTTATGGTCAATTCGCACATCGTATTCACCGGGCAGGGAGGTCGATGGGATTCGAGGAGAGGGGCGGTCCGGATCTCCGAGTCGTTCGGACGGGGGAGGAGCCGGTACAAAAATTCGATTGATACTTGTCGGGGTGCCCGACTCGGTTATGCTCAACCTGTCTCGATCGATTTCAGCCCGGGGACCCTTCGTCGTGAATTGAGGCTCGACGAGTATGGTTTTCGCTCCGGCTCTCGAATCCGTCCGACTTCCGCGAATTGTGAAGAGATCGCCAGGGGGCTGCCCGTTAGGGGGTGGTCCTCAAGAATGGGCGCGCGGTGGTTCTACGCGCCGGCCGAATCGTATGGATTAAGAAGAATTAATGATAGTGGTTGAAATCGAAATAAGGTGTGTCGCCCCGTTCAAACCTGAAGTCGTTCGCTGCCGGCGGATGGGTTGATTTCGTGGTGCGAAGAATTGGCCCTCGAGCCCTAGGTTCGGGGCGGTCCCGCCGGTTGTCGAGGAGAGTCCATCGTGCGCGATACATGCCGCAGGTTGTTGGCTACGGCCCTGTCCGTCGCGATGCTGGGTGGCCTGGGTGGCGGCCTGAGCGGCTGCGGCGAGGGCAAGCCGTCGGACGGGACGATGGTGAGCGGAGCGCCGCCCCAGTCCGAACAGCAGAAGGCGATGCATAAGAAATTCTACGACCGGTCGAAGAGGGCGAAGAGGGGCGGTCGGCGTTGACCTGCCGAGCGGCGATCGCCGCGGCCTCTCCCTCGCGTCTGGGGACGGCCGTCGGGCCTGTCGCCGCGAGACAATGCCGGCTCGGCGGGCCCAGGGCCCGCCCGCGGAGGGGCGTCCACGGTGCCGTGGCGTCCGAGTGTTCGTGAGATCTGTCAAATCTGGGGGTGCCGATGTCGACAGCTTCTTCGAGGCGAGGTTTCACGCTGATCGAACTCCTGGTGGTGATCGCGATCATCGCCGTGTTGATCGCGCTGTTGCTCCCGGCCGTGCAGTCGGCCCGAGAGGCCGCCAGGCGCATGCAGTGCGTGAACAACCTGAAACAGATCGGGTTGGGCATTCACAATTACCATTCGGCCAACAGCGTATTCCCGATGGGCGGGTCCGCCCAGCTCAACGTCCGCAAGCAGGGGCCCTACGAGTGGGAGAACTTCAGCGCCTTCGCGCTGATGCTCAGCTACCTCGAGCAGGCCCCGATGTACAATGCGATCAACTTCATGATCTGCCCCGACACGGGGTATGGTTATGGTTTTGCGCCGAATACCACGGCCTACAACTGCAAGCTCAACCTGTTCCTCTGCCCCTCCGACCCGTTCTCCGGCATCCAGAACCTGAACAACTACATGGCGTGCTACGGCACTACCACCTGGATGCCCTCCTACCAGGTCGGGATGACGACGCTCAACTCGTCGCGAGACACCAGTGGTGTCTTCACGATCTGGAAGTCGTACGGCATCAACGACGTGACCGACGGATCGAGCAACACAATGGCCTATTCCGAGTCGATCGTCGGGAACGGGGCCAACGGCTATTCGGGCACGACGAGCCCGAGGAAGTATCGGGGTAACTTCCTCTTCAACCAGTCGGGCAACCCCTCGAGCGGCCTCGTGCTCGACATCGGCACGTCGCCGTACGCCAACGTGCTCGCCGACATCCAGAACTGCGCCAGCACGTTCATCACCGACAACAACGACATCGCCGACTATCGCGGCTATCGTTGGATCATGGGCATCCCCGGCGCCACGATGTTCAACTCCGTGCAGACCCCGAACGAGGGGAACAACAACGGCTGCCGGTTCGGCTGCGGCGTCGGCTGCAACACCGACTCGGCCTGGTCCGTGCCCGCCACCAGCACTCACGCCGGCGGCGTCAACGTCCTGTTCGCCGACGGCTCCACCCGATTCGTCAAGAACACCGTCAACCGCAAGACCTGGTGGGCCATCTCCACCCGGGCCGGCAACGAAGTCGTCAGCGCCGACGCATTCTGACGCCACTCCAATCGGGCCGCCCCGAGCCTCCACGCCGAGGACGTTGGAGCGGCCGGTCGGCGACATCCTGAACGCGAAAGGGCCGGGGATCATCCCCCGGCCCTCTTCGTTTTATGATCAGATGTCGTCTCGGACGAACGTCGATCGAACGACGTTCACAAGTCCGCTCGACCCCACATTCCCAATAGTCGTAGAGTCCCGGCCACAGAGCAACGTTGGCTTGCAACTCACGCTTTCTTCGTCGCGACCTTGGGTTCCTGGGAGGCGACGACGACGACCCCGGCCGCGACGCAGAGCCCGAGGAGCAGGTCGCCCGCGAGCCTGGTCCCGGCCAAGTCCGAGAGCGGCCGTTCCGTGTGCGCGAGCGGGAAGAGGCTGCCGGAGACGTCGAACAGGACCGTCCCCAACCCTGCGCCCACGATCCCCCCGACGAGGGCCCGCCCGATCACGGGCCGGCTCCCCGTGCCGATCCCGAATGCGATCCCGGCGGCCGCCCCCAGGGCCGCCCAGACTCCGAGGTGGATGAGCACCGACAGCGTCAGATCCGCCGATTCCATGCGGCCGAAATAAACCGGGAATAGTCCGTAAGAACTCCCCGCCCCGGCTATCGCCCCGAGCACGACGCCCGATATTCCGGCGATGAGCGTGCGGCGGTGTGATCGCCCCCCGATCAGCAGACCCGAGGCCACTCCGAGGCCGAGCGACAACACTGCGCCCAGGATCGCATATCCGACAACGCCGTTCCGGGTCGCCCGAGGCACGGAGAGTTCCGCGCCTCCATAAAATTCGTCCTCGTCCACGACCTCCGCCACGCGGAACGCGTCCCCGAGGACCCAACCGGCGCCCCCCGAGGCCAGCGCCACGAGGAGTGCGACGAACAGGACTTTGGCGCCGAAGACGGGCTTCGTCTCGGGTTGGGCGGGTGAGCCTCCGAGTCCGGCCTCGGGCTCGACATGCTCTTGCGTCACACCCTTGAAATCGGATGTGCTCATCGATAAATTCCTTGATGGTCTTCCGGCGCGTGCGTGTGAAAGGGGCGCGACGTGCAACGTCGGCGGGCCGGCCGGCCTTGAGATTATTTCGGATGGATACGGTTTTCAAGTAGGCAGGCTCTTGGTCGGTCATCGGCCGGCCTGTCTGAAGATCAGCCCCTCCCCGAACGACAGTCCCGAAACCTGTTCTTAAGAATGCGGCAGGTTTCGAGTTAGGTCCTGGCTCTCGCCACGCGACTCAATGGCCATCCCGTGATCCTTCGGGCATCTCGCCTAACCGTTCGCGGTAGCGCTGGAGCCGCGGCAGCATCGCGTCCATCTTGGCGAGGTTGTCGAGCTCGTCCGGGTCGTCGGAGGTGCGGAAGAGCAGCTCTCGTCCATTCCGTTGATTGCGAATATAGACATACTCGTCGTCAGCAATCGAGACGAGGGGCCCGCGCGCCGCCGGCGACCGGCCATGGCTCGGGTTGATGGGGTTGGGCGATGAGAGCTCGGAGATCACCACCGAAGCGTCTCCCGGTGGAGCCGTCTTAGCCGAGGTCTCGCGCCAGTGGCTGGCCAGCGAGTGGCCAGGGAAGGAGGATTGGCCCGGCAATCCGGCCATGTCGACGATCGTGGCCGACAGGTCGAGCAGGCTGACGGGTGTCTTGACGACGACTGGGGCCTCGGCCTCGGCCCTGGCCGGCAGGACGAGCAGCGGGACGCGGATCTCCGGGCGATAGAGGGACTCGCCATGTTCGAAGAGCCCGTGCTCGCCGAGTTCCTCGCCGTGATCCGAGGTGATGATGACCACGGTATTCTCGAGCACTCCTCGCGTTCGTAGCGTCTCGAACAGCTCCCCGAGTTGCCGGTCGAGGTAGGCGAGGCAGTTGTCGTAGGAGTCTCGGATGAGCTGCTGGTAGTGGGGGCCCAGGCGGGCCTTGTCCACGGTTTCCCAGAGGCCGACCAGGATGTGGAAATCCCCCATCGTCCTCGGCCCCGGACCAAAGCGGGGCGGGTTACCCTGCGGGGGCAGATACGGGGCATGGGCGTCGTAATAATTGAGGAACGCGAAGAAGGGGCGACGGGGTTCTCGTCTGCGGGACAACCAGCCGGTGAATTCGCGGTTCAACGCGGCGGCGTCCTTGCGGTAGGGGGCGACGAGGTAGGTAGTCACGGGATTAAGCCGTTCAATCCCGCTCGCCCGGGCGAGGCCGACCGCCAGGTCCCAGGCCTTCTGGAAGAGCACGGCCGTCCGCAAGGGGCGGGCGTGTTCCAGGTCGGTCCAGTAGTCGTCGAAGTGGGCGAACCCGCGATCGAGTTTCGTGTCGTACGAGCAATAGCCGATGTTGGCGGCGAAGCCGGCCGTCGCGTATCCTTGGGCGCCGAGGACCTCGGCCACGTTCGGCGAGCGATCCCGCAATGCGGTCGCCCACTCGACGCCGAGCTCGTGGGGCAAACGACCCGTGAACAGGCTCGCGTGCGAGGCGAGCGTCCAGGGCGCGGTGGCGCGGGCTTCGGTGAAGCGGATCCCACGCTCGGCCAGACGATCGAGCGTCGGCGTCGTGGGGCGTGGGTAGCCGTAGACGCCCAACCGGTCGGCCCGGACGGTGTCGAGCACGATCAACAGCACGTTCGGCGAGCCGGTCGGAGGCAAGGCGCGGGCGCCTTCCCTCGCCTCCGCGACCCAATCGGCACCGAAGGTCACGCACGCCACGACCGGCACCAACGCCAGGAGCCCGGCGGAAGTGCGGCCTGACCATCTCCGCCAGGGGCGCCCCGTCCGCTCCAGCCAGGGGACGAACTGGATCGCGGCCCCCCAGGCCAGGATCCCCCAGGCCCACGAATAGATCTGGGGGACGGCGACCAAAAGAGCGGGCATCAACGCACCGGCGCACAAGATCCGAGGACCGAGCCAGCCGAACCGTCGAGGGCCGATCCTCGCCAAGGCCGCCAACAGAAGGCCCACGACGAGGAAGAGCAGTAGGTTCGAGAGCGGCACCAGCCAGACGAAGTGCCGCGTCATCATATAGAGTCGGTTGGTCCCGATCAGGCTTTTGCAGAGTACCCGCGTCCCGACCTCGAGCCACCCGGCCGCCAGGCCGCACCAGGCGGCGAACCTAAGGACGTCCCCCGCGCCGAGTCGGCCCTTCGACGTCTGGGCGGGATTCGGTGGCCCACCATCGGATTGGTGGTTCGTGATCGAGGTCGTGCTGGTCACGGGCGTCCCCATGCTCTTGGCCGTCGAGATCGGCCGAATTCGCACCCCGTCGTCTCGCCGCCCGGCGCGTTGGGCCAAGTCGGAGTTGCCCATCACGTTGTCAGGGCGGACCGAAGATCGTACTCAACGGATCCCGGGAGGGCAATTCGGTGGGCGAGTTGTGCGATGAGTGGGCGTTAATGTCTCATCCCCACGGGGGCCGCTATCCATGACCCACGAGTTGTATCGGGTCGAACTTGTGTTGATATAATAATTTTTAATTTGTGATGTCTAAAAATTTGTATTGATGGTTCGTTCCCACGGTCCCCGTGGGAATGCTGTCTTCGGACGCTCTGCGTCCTTTTTCACGGGCTTCGAGGTGCCACCGTACCATACGAAGCAACGCGCTCCTTCTCAAGTCACCCTCGCGGAAGAAGGGCCGAATCCGAAGTCCGGCCGTGAACTCATCAGGTCGATCCGAAGGTCTCCGAGCGGCCTTCTGAAGTCGAGCAAAGAGGACGCGGATCGTCCGAAGACGGCATTCCCACGGGGACCGTAGGAACGAGAGATTTGGCGGTCCTGGCTTATGTTTCATGGATAGCGAGGGCCATGGGTACGGGCGTGTGAGGCATTTGCGATTGGCCCGGAGGGACGTGTGCACTGCGATCGAAATCCGTTCTAATGACGCCACCGAAGCCTCCCCTCCGGAGTGTCTCAGTGGCGAGGGCGAGGCCGATCCGCCGGCAAGTCACCGAGCGTTCGCGACAGGAGGTCTCATGCGACACGTTGCTGCTGCCGTGATCCTGATCCTGTTCGGTTGCATGGAGGGCCGCGTCGTCGCCGAGACGCAACGTGGCTTTGATTCTGTCGTCATCGACGGGGTGAAACTCCCGTTCGGCAAGACCGTCGAGGTCTCGGGGCCTTGTCGAGGCTACGAGGATCAGTATCCCCTGAGCGCCGGAGCCATCGCTCTGCGGCTGCGGCGTCTCGACGGAAAGGCGACCCAGGAAGAATTCGACGTCCACCTGATCCCACCGGGGAACAATGACGATTTGTCCTATGAAAAACTGCGCCGACTCGAAGGTGACGTCTTTTACAAGGTCCGCGGACGCCTCGTGTGTGCTCGGGCCGTGGGGCCGTCCCCGGCACTTGGCCTCGTCGTCGGACACATTGAGCAGGTGCCGCCGTCGCCCTTAACCTTCGCGGATTTCGTCGATCGCTCCGCGACGTTCGAGGGGACCGCTCGACCGCAAGGAACGCTCGAAACGGAACACGGTGAGGCGCAAGTCGACGGAATTGCCGCCTGGCCAAAACTCGCCGAGGGCGAGAAGATCGCGGTGCGTGGCGTCATTCGACGCACCCCGGACGGCTGGCGTATCGAACGCCCGGATTGGCATCTCATCGACCTGGGCGTACAACTCGGTCATGAGGTTACGCTGGACGGGAGACTTCGGGGCTGGGATGAGCACTGGTGGTTTCACCACCGCGACGACGACCTTTACCTGACCTCCGCTTCCGGCCCGAAATTGAGTTTTCCGAGCGACAACCACGGTCGAATGGCTCGCGTGACCGGCAAGTTGGTCCGCCAGGATCGACCTTCTATTAAAACTGATGAAGAAACATTCGGTGCGCTCGTCCCTTGTTTCGTCCTCCGCAATGCCAAGGTCGAATACCTCGAGCCGCAAGCCGACAAGAGATCTCGGTTCGGGCCGATCTATAACAGCTTTCACGTCGTTCGCGATGGTGTGATCGAACTCCTCCCCGAGTGGAGTCTCCGCAAGAATGTGATGGGAACGGAAACCGACGCCAGACTCTATAGGGAACGAAATGCTGATGCTATCGACTCGATTTTCCGCGATGCCACGCCGGAGACGCGCGAGGTGTTGGCACGGCGGATGGAGGACTCGAAATTGCCGGAGCCCTTGCGCCTCCTCTACGCCGGCATGCTCCTAAAACTCGACGACGCTCGGGGCCGGACCTTTCTTCTGAGTCGGTCTGATGTGGATGGTTCTCCAAGTATCGACGCGATCTTCTGTCTCGGCGCCTTCCTGTCTACCAAGCCCCCGAAGGACATTTCGTGGGCAGTGCGGCCGCTCATCGCGCTCATGACATCGAAGAAGCTTGCTCATCCAGAACGCTTCGAACTCGACTCGAACGATCCGGTGGGTCTGAAGGTCTTCGACATTGATGTAAAACGCTTCACGGTCGCCGACGCCACCGCTCGCTTTTCCGATATCCCAAGCCTGCTCCTGGCGATGAAATCCGCTCCGGCACGGCAGTCCGTGATCGAGTATCTCGTCACAGACGGCAAGAACACCGTTGCCGGGAACGAGATTATCCGTGCCTTGAGATTTTTTGACTCCGAGCAGACCGAGTACGCGGATGGCGAGACCGATATGGATGTCTGGGAACGTGGCACGCGTGTGGCCAGTGGGTTCCTGCCTGTCGACGAACTCCTGCGGCTCGAAGCCGCGACGGAGACTCGGTACGAGCGGCTCGCAATCCTATCCCAACTCTTGCGGCACGAGCACCGTGCCGCCGTCGATGAATTCGTCGGTGATATGAAGGATGGATTCTTCTATCTGAGCATGAGACGTCATTTGTCCCCGGAGGTAGTCCGGGCCCTCGAAGCCCACCTCCCTACCCTGAGCGGTCGGGCCAAGTACCACGCCGAGGTCCTGGTCGTGCTTTCCCGGAGGGATCCGGTCCCGGCCCTTCTCAAACGGCTCGATGATCCGTCTTGGCCCGACAAGAACCTTGTCTTGTTCGAGCTCGCGCGGCTTGCCGACCCTCGGGTCATCGCCCCTCTGGCGCGTATTCTGCGGACGGCCTCGCCCGACTTTTTTCATGTCGATTTGCAACGAATCGCCGAGGAGGCTGGCGAGGACGGAGGGGCAGAGGCCGTTGACGACGAGTATGCGAAGTCCGTCCGGATGAGAATTGCCACATCCTCCGTCGAACATGCCTTGGAGGCGATCGCGCACGCCAAGACTCCCGAGGCAATCCGCACGCTCATCGAATTGTTCCCGATCGACCTCGCGCGTTTCGGCACCTACGTCGATCGGGAGGATTTCAAGAACGGCATTGCCGCTCACTTGATTGACCTGACGGGAGAATCGTTCGGGGTCGACCCGAACGCGTGGCGGGATTGGCAGACGGCACATCCCGAGTTCGGGCTGAATCCGTAACCGCGAATCGTGAAGACGCCCGAAGAGCATGGCCCGATGATGCGGGACCTACTCCCAGGCCTCGTCCAAAGCACGCGTTGGTCACGTCGAGGTCATTGCGGCGGAAATTCGGGACACGTCGCCGAGGACCACCAGGTATTGTCCGATCGACCTGTTGCAGATTCACCACAAAGGCACCAAGACACAAAGAAATCACAGAGGAAGCTCGGGAAGGATTCGTCCTCTCGGAATGCTCCCTTTGTGCCTTCGTGCCTTTGTGGTGAAGAGTTCTCCCGGCGAAGGCCCGGTGGCGAATCACCGATCTCCGAGAATCGTCCCGGAAACTTGTAAGCGTTGGCGCTCGGCCCGCACTTCTAGGGGTAGACGGACGGCGTGAGGAGGAAGGTCGCATGGTGGGCGGGTCGTGGGGGTCGGTGGCTCGGTCGATTCAGACGCTCTTCAGCGTGGATTCGGTCGCGGGGAAGACGGAGGGGCAGCTCCTGGAGCAGTTCCTGAACCCTCGGGACGAAGCCGGGGCGGAGGCGGCGTTTGCGGCCCTGGTGAAGCTCCACGGCCCGATGGTTTGGCGGGTTTGCCTCGACTTCTTGCCAAATCCGCACGATGCCGAGGATGCGTTCCAGGCGACCTTCCTGATCCTGGTGCGTAAGGCGGGCTCGATCCGCCGGCGCGACACCCTGGGCCCTTGGCTTTACGGCGTGGCCCGGCGGGTCGCGGCGCACGCCAAGGCCTCGGCCGTCCGTCGTCGGAGACTCGAAGGGCAGGAGGGGGAGACGACGATGTCACCGGTCCCGGACGCGGAGCGCCGAGAGCAACTCGAGGCGCTCCACGAGGAACTGGGTCGGCTGCCGGAGAAGGATCGTTCGGTCGTCGTGCTCTGTCACCTCGAAGGGAGGACGCACGCCGAGGCGGCCCGGATCCTGAAGTGCCCGGTGGGCACCGTCAGCGTCCGGGTGGCCCGCACGCGTGAGGTCCTGCGGGCCCGGCTGGCCCGCCGGGGGTTGGCGTTCCCCGCCGTCTTGGCAGGAGCGTTGATCGAGCCCGGGTCCGCGCCCGCGGCGGTCCCCTCGGCCCTGGTGTCGTCCACGATCAACGCCGCGATGAAGGTCGCGGCCGGCAAGAGCCTGGCGGTTGGGACGGTCTCGGCCGCGGTGGCTCAACTGACTCAAGAGGTGCTCAAGTCCATGACCCTAGCCAAAGTCTCGATGGTGGCGGCGGGCGTGCTCGTCGCCGGGTTCGCCTCGACGGGAGTCGGCCTTCTCGCGATGGGAAGCGGGCCGGAGCCGGAAGCGCCTGCTGCGAAGGGAGGAGTCCAGGCCAAAGCCACCGCCGCGAAGTCCGAGCGCGACGTTGCGGTCGCCAAGGCCGAGAGCAAGTTCAACTTCAAGGCGATCCGGACGGCCCTCCTCGAGTACGTCGAGAAGCACGACTTGACATATCCCGACTCTGCGATCCGGTCCGGTGGCAAGCCCGTGCTGAGCTGGCGAGTTGCGCTCTTGCCGTATCTCGGTCAGCAGAAGTTGTACGACCGGTTCCACCTCGACGAAGCTTGGGACAGCCCGCACAACAAGGCACTCCTGTCGGAAATGCCCGAGGTCTATGCGACGAGCTCGGATCATGCGGCGTCCCCGACCTTGACGTATTACCAGGCCCTCGTCGGGCCGAGCACCCTCTTCGAGGACGAGGGGGGAACGTCGATCAAGACGGTGTTCGACGGGACCTCCAACACCTTGATGTTCGTCGAGGCGGCGAAGGCCGTCCCCTGGACCAAGCCCGAGGACGTGACGGTCGACAAGGGCGACCTGGTCTCGAAGTTCGGCGGCCCGTTCCCTGAGGGTTTCCACACCGCGACCGGCGACGGGGCTGTGCGGTTCCTCAACAAGACGATCGACCCGGATCTTCTCCGCTTCATGGTCACCCGAAACGGCGGCGAGGTCGTTCCCCACAAAGACCTCCCCAAGCCCGAATAGACGAGACGACGCGGCGGATCGAACCCATCTCTCGACAACTCGAATCGAGGCCGACGTGCCTCGTGGATGGCCTCCCGAGGCCCGCCACGGGGCACGTCTCGCTCTCTGGGGGGAGCCTCACCACAAAGGCACGAAGTTACCGGGAGAATCTCGGAGGAGGTCCGAAGGGAATACGTCCTCTCTGCATAGACCCCTTGTGTCTCGGTACCTTTGTGGTGAAGTCTTCATTCAGTAGGAACGCGGTCGAGGCCGACGAAGAGCGTCATCCGTTCTCTCGCGGGACCGGGTGGATATCATCGGCCGGTCCTACCCGGAGAGACGCCGATGACGATCCTGCGCAAACAGCCGTTGATTTCCTGCGCCCTGGTGGCCCTGGCCCTCACGCCGTGGCCGGCTGGTGCCCAGGACGCCCCGGCCTGGCGGGAGCTTCGCTTTCGCGAGAGCACCCAGTCGTTCCCGAACCCCGAGCGAGGCTTCTACTCGCCGCAGATGAGCCATCGGACGGGCCGGCTCGAAGGCTTGCGCGCGGGGGGGATCACCCTGCTGCTGCTCGAGGTCGACCTGAAGGCGTTCAAGGAGCGTGAACTCTCTCGGGAGAAGCTCGACGAAGTCCAGAAGGCCCTGGCGGAGGCCCGTCGACACGGCCTGAAAGCGATCCTCCGCTTCGCCTACGGGTTCACGGGGCGAGACTACCGCGCCGACCCGAAAGACATGGACCGCATCGTAGGGCACATCCGCCAACTCGGCGAGGTGTTCCGTTCGAATCGCGATGTCCTCTTCGGGGTCCAGGCGGGATTCCTCGGCCCTTGGGGCGAGTGGCACGGGTCGAACTGGGGCGACCCTCCGTCGCTGGACGCCCGACGCTCGGTCCTCTTCGGGCTGCTCGACGCCGTGCCTTCCCCCGTCACCGTCCACATCCGTCGACCGATGTTCATCCGTGACATCTTCGCAGACGAGGCAGAGCTGACCGAGGCGACGGCGTACAGCGGCTCGCGGTTGTCGCGGGTCGGCTGGCACGACGATGCACTCCTGAGCCTGCCGACCGACATGGGGACTTACGCCGAGAAGGGCTGGGACCGCGAGCGAGAGCTCCGCTGGTGCGCCGAGCACGCCCGCTTCGCCCCCTTCGGCGGCGAGTCCGTCCCCCCATCGGCCCGCACGCCGATCGACCAGGTCGTCCGCGAATTGGAACAACTCCACGCCACCTACCTGAACATCAGCTACCACGGGGGTACGCTCAACGGTTGGCGGAAGGCCGAGTACAAGGGGAGCACGGGCTTCGACCACGTCGAACGCCGGCTCGGCTACCGCCTCGTGGCCAACCGCCTGCGAGTGGCGACAGGTCTTGATGCGGAGGGTAAGCTCCGCGTCGAGCTGGACCTGCGCAACGCCGGCTTCTCCTCGCCCCACATGCCGAGAGAGGTTGCCTTCCTCCTCGTCCAGGGAGACCGGACCCACCGCGTCGTCCTCTCCGACGTCGATCCTCGCCGATGGTCCCCGGAAGCCGGGACGATCTCCGTGCGAGGCGCGATCCCCGTCCCCCCCGATGCCAAAGGAGGCCCCTGGCGTCTCCTCCTCCAACTCGCCGACCCCTCACCCAGCCTGAGCAAGGATGGCCGCTACTCCATTCGCCTCGCGAACGAAGGGGTTGCGTTCGACGAGGCACGTGGCCTGAATTCCTTGGCGGAAGATGTGGAGATCCGCTGAGGTTGACCTGAGCTCGTCGGCGATTCGATCGAGAAGGGTTTCCTCAGTTCCGTCCGTCCGCCCAGGCCCATTCGTCGGCGGGGATGGTCATCGAGACTTCCCCGAAGCCGCTCACCTCCACCCAAAAGAGCAGGCTCTCGTCGGGCATGACCTTCGCATGGACGTCGACCAAGGGCTCGATGTCGACGTCGGGAGGGAGTGTGTCCGCGAATTTGCAGACCAGCGCAACCCAGGCGTCGCGGGCACCCGGGGTGATCGAGACTCGATCGAAGACGTCGTCGGATTCCGTCATGGCGGTCGCCTCGGTTTGCAGGTCGCCAGATCGTTGGGAACGCGAGGAGATCGATTCTCAGATGTGTCACCCTGGATCGTACCATGCTCCACGGTTGCAAGTGCCCGCGATTTGGGGATGACGATCGGTTGTGGGACGAATCGCGATCCTGACCGTTGGAATGGTGGCCACGAAGCGTTACCAAGATATCGCCGACGTAGGACGCTCCGATGAACTTTGCCGTTCGTAAGATTTGGCAACGCTTGACGGCTGGGATCGCGAGCTGTCTGATGAATCGCGATCCCCCTCGCCCGAACAGGCCGATGAACGAACAGGAGTGGATGACCTGTCCCGAGCCGCTGATGTTGATTCGTCACGTACGGGGCAATGTTAGCCCTCGGAAACTTCGACTCTTCGCTTGCGCGTGCTTCCGCCGAGTCTGGAACTTCCTTCCCGAAGGTGACCGAAGGCTCGTCGAGATCACGGAACGACTCGTCGACGAGAACGCGACGCTCGAGGAGCTGATGGCTGCGTTCAAAGAGTCGCCAAAGAAGGACGGTTATTATTGCTTGGCTTATCAGAACATCGACCGTGTGGCTCGTGCCTCCGCCGATCGTGCAAGGGACATCGCGTGGAGCAGTGTTTATATTGTTGAAAAAGTTTTAATGTTTAAAATTAAAAAACATGACGATGAGGCAAACCGGCGTCGTGAAGTGGAACGCATCGCCCAGGTCGATCTGTTTCGCGACCTCATCGGCAATCCATTTCGGCCGTTGGTCGTTGAGTCTGCCTGGTTGACGTCCGATGTGATCGCACTCGCTCGCGAGATCTACGACGAACGGTCCTTCGATCGTCTACCCCAACTGGCCACGGCGCTGGAACGACAGGGGTGTTTCCTTGATGACCTCCTCCGGCATTGCCGAGAGGGAGGCGAGCATGCTCGTGGCTGCTGGGTTGTCGATGGTCTCCTTGGATTGGCATGAAGCGAGGGAGGCGTTTGGCGCCCAGATGAGGGGATTCCTTTTCGGAATGTCACCGACGTGGAATTCCACCCGAAGGATCAGGCAACATGCGGATGAAATTCCGACCCGTCTGTCATCAGTGTGGTGTTCCGCTCAACGAGGCGATTGATGGACCTTGCCCGTCCTGTGCCGAATTACGTCGCTGGCCGGCTCGGAAGCATGTGAGTCGAGTCATGCGGACGATGTTCCGAGCGCCTCGTGCCTCGGGAGGCCTTCTCTTCGAGGGCCTTGTCATCGTGGCGCTTGTGGGGTTGATCGTTGTCCTGTGCCTGCCTCCGGTCGTCCCGGACCACACCTTTCGGAATCGGCTTCGGCAGGGCGGCGTCCCGCTTCATCCGGCATTGCCGCAGACTCGGCCAGTCGAGTCGGACTCTGCCCGATAGAGTCATAGCCCAATGGGCCAATCTGCCAAGTTTGGCGGTGCCGGCAAATCTTGTTGCTTGGGTGAAGGTGGTGATTCAGTGAAGCATAGTGTTCTTGGTGAAATCGAGGAATCCGGTGATGTGTTTGACTATGTCGCGACCATCTTGTACTGTCAGCGCGACATCGAGATTCATATTCTTCTCGACGATAAACCCTTTGAGGTTGTGTTGCAACTCGCCTCCGAAGTTGCCCTTCGCCTCAAGGAACTCGACGAGACCGCCAAGCAAATCGCCGTCGTTGACCTTCGCGAGACTTATAATAACGGTTGGAACGAATACGAAGAGTTGCAAGACGATGGCTCACTAAAATCGGTCACGAATCCGCAGTTGTCTGAAGCCGAATTTGAGGCGAATCTGTCGCTGAGTTCCGTCACAATTATCGGCGATTGTGGGGTCGACTTAGTCTACGAGGACCAGGATATGTTCTGGGGCCACTGTGTTACTGTCAACTCGACGAATGGCGTCGATCTCAGCGAGGCACATGCAGAGCTGTCTGGATAGCACGCGCACAGGTGTATGCATAGGGCGTCGACTGCACGTCGTTGGGACGGTCCATCTTGTCAATGGCGGGGCAAAGCGACGCTAAATTGGATACTCCTCGCCGATCGCTCAGCCGACGATTCTTTCCCCACCAAGGCACCAAGGAGAGAATCTCGAGGGGATATTTCCCTCTCCGATGTACTCTCGTGACCCTTTGTGTCTTTGTGGCGAGTCTGTCACTGCGTCAACCGCAGGTGACTCGGCTGACTTCCGCGAGGAGTCTCCAGTGTAGACTCTTTTGTCGACCGAGCAGTAAGCGTCCGGAATAACCATTCTTGAAGGGTCTGGTAGCCTGCGGAGTGGATCAAATTTCCCTTCGCAGGAGTCACCTCAATGGCCAGGACCCCAGACTTCGATCTTCACGCGGTGTGGCGGGAGCGGATCCGACGACAGGCGAGCAGTGGCCTGACGATCGCACGCTTCTGCCACCGTGAGGCCCTCAGCCAGGCCTCCTTCCATTCGTGGAAACGCCGCCTCCGCCTCGTCGATGCCACTCCTTCTCGGCCAACGCCCCTTGCGCTGTCGCCATTCCTTCCCGTGACTGTGAGCCCTCCTCGGCCGCAGGAGTACGGCGAAGCCGCCGCGATCGTCGCCGATCTCCCCAATGGCGTCCGCCTCAGCATTCCCACGGCCGACGCGCGACTGGCCTGCCGCATCGTCCGTGCCGTTGCCGGAGCCCATACCAGAGACGGAGGCCACCGATGATCCACTGGCCCCAGACGGTCAAGGTCTTCGTCTACACCCCGCCGACCGACCTCCGCAAGGGCTTCGACGGCCTCGCAGGCCTCGTCACCACGGCTTTCGGGCAAGACCCCACCTCCGGAAACCTCTTCCTCTTCTTCAACCGACGCCGCGACCGCGTCAAGATCCTCTACTGGGACCGCGGCGACGGTCTGGCGATCTGGTACAAACGGCTCGAACTCGGCTCCTTCCAAATCCCCGCCGCCCCGGCCGACGCCGTCTCACTCGAGATGACCGCCACCCAACTGGCCCTCATCCTCTCCGGCATCGACCTCGGCTCCGCGCGGCAACGCAAACGGTATCGGAGGCCGGTCATCACGCCCGAAAATCGGCCGGTTTCTCCTTGAATTTTCGGGTGATCATGCGATAATTCATAGCATGAGTCATCACGATGCCTGGCCCGATCAGCCCCGCGAATGTCACGACCTCCTCGACCGGCTCAGCCGCCAGGTCGAGGACCTGCGGGCCGCGCTCGACGCCGCCGCGACACTCCACGTTCGGGCCGCCTGCGAGCATGAGCGGACCGTCGAGGACCTCCGGGCCGCGCTCGACGCCGCCGCGACGCTCCACGACCAGGCCGCTCGCGAGCACGAGCAGACCGTCGAGGAACTCCGGCGGCAACTCGAGCTCTACCGTCGCTACGTCTTCGGACCGCGGCGAGAGCGGCTGATCGAGGCCCCCGGCCAGGGCCACCTCTTCGAGATCGACCCCACGGGCGACGTCATCCCGCCCGCCGAGCTGCCCCCGAGCCCGGCTCCCGCCCCCGCCAAGGCCCCGAAGCCACGCCAATCCCGCCGGGTCGATTACGATCGACTCCCCCAGGTCCGCATCGAGCACGACGTCCCCGAACCCGAGAAGGTCTGCTCCTGCTGCGGCGAGGCCAAGGCCCGCATCGGCGAGGACGAGGCCCGCGTCCTGGAGTTTATCCCCGCCCGGTTCGAGCTCCACGTCCACGTCCTGCCCAAGTACGCCTGCTCCCGTTGCCACGACGGCGTCACGGCCCCACCGACCCCGCCACGGCCCTTGAGCGGCTGCATCGCCGGCGCCGGCGTCCTCGCCGAGGTCGTCGTCTCCAAGTTTGCTGAGCACACGCCGCTTTATCGCTTCGAGGACATCTCGGCACGCTACGGCCTGCACCTGTCCCGCAGCACGCTCTGCGACTGGGTCGGCAGGGTCGCCGAGCTGATGCGGCCGCTCTACGAATTCGAGAGAGACCTGGTGCTCAAAGGGCCCGTCATCTGGACCGACGACACGCCCTTGCGGGTGCTCGGCGGCGAGAAGCCGGGGAGCCACGAGGGGCGGTTCTGGGTCTACATCGGATCCGACGCGGCCCCTTATGATGTCTACGACTTCACGAGTGATCATAAGCGTGACGGGCCGGCGCGATTCCTGACCGACTTCGAGGGCTACCTGCAAGCGGATGCCTTCAGCGGGTATGACGGGATCTACGCAGGCTCCGACGGCCGGATCCTCGAGGTGGCCTGCTGGGCGCACGCGCGGCGGAAGTTCTTCGAGGCTCGCACATCGTCTCCGGCGGAAGCGTCGCTGATCCTCGAGATGATCAAGCGGCTCTACGAGGTCGAAGATCGGGCCCGGCCGCTGGATGCCGAGGCTCGGGCCATGCTCCGCCAGGCGGACGCGGTGCCGGTCCTGGATCGATTGCGCGAGGAGCTGGACCGGCTGTCGGCGCGACTGTTGCCGAAGTCGGCGATGGCCCAGGCGGTGAAGTATGCGTCGAATCAATGGCAGGCGTTATGTCGATACACGGAGGACGGCCGACTGTCGATCGACAACAACGTGTCGGAGCGTCGGCTCCGGGACCAGGCGATCGGCCGCAATTATGCGGACCCGAAGATTATGCGGAGTCGGCGCCGGGATCGACGATCACTCTCGACGAGTGCTCGCGGCCTGACTCCGCATAATCCGGTCACAGGTTATTGAGAAACTCGAGCAGCTTGCCCTTCGGCCGGTAGACGGTCGGCTCGGGCGACAAGCCTGATGCCTTGGTCAGGACCTCCTCCTTCATCTTCAGATCGGCCTCGACGTACTGGTGGGTCGTCTCGGGGCTCTCGTGCCCCAGCCACAAAGCGATGACCGTCAGATCGACGCCGGATTGCAGCAAGTGCATCGCCGTCGTATGGCGGATCGTGTGAGGCGAGACCGATTTGCTCCGCAGGCCCGGACAGGTCGCGGCGGCCTTCTCGACGGCGAGGGCCAACCTGTCCTCGAATCCCGACCGACTCAGCATCCCGCCACGGGCGTTCGGGAAGAGCGGGCCATCCGGCCGGTCTTCGAGTCGCTTCGACCAGGCGGCCAGCGCCACGGCGGTCTTTTTCCAGAGCGGCACGACCCGCTCCTTGCGGCCCTTTCCTCGGATCCGCAGCGATCGGGCGTTGACGTCGGCCAAGTCACCACGCCGCAGGCCGACGACCTCGGACACTCGGGCCCCGGTGTTATACGTCACGGCGAACAGCACCCGGTCTCTCTGCCCGGCCCAGGTCGCGGCGTCCGGGGCATCCAGCACGGCCTGCATCTCCTCGCGGGTCAGGTGGCCTAGCAGCGGTTTCGTGAAGCGCTTGGAGGGGATGGCCAGCACCCTCCGAACGAGCGGCCAGGCGGTTGGATCTCGCGACGCGGCGTATTGCACGAACGAACGCAAGGCCGCCAGCCTGGCGTTCCGCGTCCGGGCTCCGTTACCTCGCCTTGTCTCCAGATGAGCCAGGAAGTCCAGCAAGATCGGAGCGTCGATATCGTCCAGGCAGAGCGACGGGACCGACTTGCCCAGTTGCTGCGGCAGGTAGCCCAGCAGCAGTCGGAAAGTGTCGCGGTAGGCCTCGACGGTACGCGGGCTGACGCCTTGCTGCTCGATCAACCGTCGGCAGAAGAAGTCCTGGACCAGGACGTCGAAGGTGGGTGTCATGGACTGACTCCTTGGGTTGGGTTGGCGAATTGCTCGAAGCGACCGCCGGCCAGGGCCAGGAGTTCGGGGGCGCCCGTCAAGTACCAGAAGGTGTCGGTGACCTTGGCGTGGCCGAGGTAGGCCGAGAGTTGGTCGATGGTCCGCTCGATCTGCGTTCCCTCGTGATACCAGCTCAGCAAGCGACGGCAGGCGAACGTGTGCCGCAAGTCGTGGAGGCGGGGACGCACGCGGCCGATCGGGGTAACCCCGGGCATCGCTTTCTGAAGGAGTTGATGGAAGGTGTGCCGCACCGTGCTATAGGGCAACGGTCGGCCGGCCTCCGACGCGAAGAAGGTCGTGACGACCGCCTCTCGGCGTCGAATCCCGCGAGTTGTCGCGTAGTCGCGAAGCGGCCCGACGGCGGTCGTGTGCAGGGGAATGAGCCTGGACTTGTGGAACTTGGTCTGTCGGACGGTCAGGACGCCGGCATCGAGGTCGACATCGCCAGTCCCCAGGGCGAGGACCTCGCCGATTCGAAGCCCGGTGCAGGCCACCAGGCCGATGAGGGTGGCGTAGGTCAGGGGCCGTAGGCTGTCGACCGGCGCGAGCGATCGTGCCGCCTCGATCAGCGCGGCGATCTCGGCTTCGGTGTAGAGGAACGCCGGCCGTCGGGCATGCGCCGGGCCGAGCAGTCCGCGAGCCGGGACCTCGGTGCCCGGCTCGCGCGGCGCGAGGTATCTCGCCAGCGTCCGCACCACTTCCAGACGCCTGGCTTGATAGAGGCGGGCCGCAATCTCGGGCAGGCGAGCCCAGCGGAGAGCGATCTCGGTCGTCACCGGGCCGGAATGCCCGGACTCGTCGGCGAAGCGGGCAAAGGCCCGGAGCATGTCTCCTTCGGTCCGGAGTTGGTAGCCGAGCGCCCTGCGATACGTCAGATACTCTTCCACCCGCTCGGCCATCGTCGAGGGGCTCATGACGCACCTCCCGGCCAGGGGAGGGCCACGGTTCGCAAGGCCTCGACGTCGAGCTTGACGTAGATCGCCGTTGTATCAATCGAGTGATGGCCGAGGACGTCAGCAATGCCCTTCAGACTATGGCCAGCCGCTCGCATCCGGGCTGCGGCGGTGTGCCGAAGGACATGGGTGCCGACCGATTCCACACGTCCCGTGGCCGTGGCATAAGCCCGACGGAAGACGCCACAGATCAGTGTGTTGGGCACGGGAGTACCGGCCAGGACGGTATGCCGCAAGAAGACATGGCGGTCGGCGGATGAAGGTCGTCCGGCCTGGAGATAGGCCGCGATTGCCTGTCCCAGCGGCGTGGGCAGGGGCAGCTCGCGATCACGCCGTCCCTTGCCGCCTCGGATCGACGCCACCCCACGCCGCCAGTCGATGTCGTCCAGGGTCAAGGCGACGACTTCGCCAACGCGGAGCCCCAGGTCGCTCATGCACCGGATCATGGCCAGGTCGCGGCGGCCGGTCGCCGTGCTGGCGTCGAAATGGTCCAGGATGGCCAGGAGGTCCGCTTCCGCGAGCGACTTCGGAAGGCGATCCATGGGCCATTGGGGTGACATCGGCACGACGCCGACGAGCGACGCGTCGAAGCCATGAGTCAGGGCGAGGTAGCGAAGGAATGCGCGGAGCGAGGAGGCCATGACGGCGACCGATCCGGGCTTCAACGATCCGGCGTGGCATCGGAAGTAGCCCTGGACGTCGGTCGCTTTGAGTCGTTCGGGGGCCGGTGAGTCGTCGCCGAATTGCCGGTCCAGGAACTGTCGGGCGTAACGCAGCCGATAGAGCCGCGTGTGCTCGGCCAACCCGCAGGTCTGCCGAAGAAACCCGTCGTAGCCGGCGAGGAGCACGTCGTGTCGTGTGGACGGCAAGACCAGTCTGGCCGGGTCTTGCTGGTCGAGCATCCGGAGCAGATGGTTGACCGCCGCCCGGCTGGTGATGACGCTGCGGGGGAAGGGAGCCGGGCACGAGCAGGCCACGAGATGTTCCTGGAGGAATTGTCGGGCCGAGACCTGGGTGACGTGGCCTTGAGTCACGGGGGCGTGGCAAGTCCCCAGCCAATAGCCGTAATGCTCGGCGGAGCGGAGGAATTGATGAACGACGCAGGCCCGATGGCCGCGTCGGTTCAGATAACCGGCGAGTTGGTCGAGGATCGCGCCGAGCGGGTTGGCCCGGAGTCGGCGGACATGGTGAGGACGTTGAAAGAGCGCATCGAGCATGATTGCCCTCCCGGGGAAGAAGTCGAGGTCCCGAGAAGAGCTTCCGAATTATGCGGGCCCATGTCCGCTGATCGCAGCCAGGCAAACGGAAGAAAGCCAAAGTTGCAACGATTCGGCCGGCGCCGACTCCGCATAATCTTCGGGTCCGCATAATTTCGGTTATGCGGATCTCCGCATAACCGAAAGAACTGGATGTTCCTGGGGAGCGACGCGGCGGGCCCGCGAGCGGCGATGATCTGCACGATCATCGCGGGAGCGAAGCGACATCGGCTCGAGCCGTGGGCGTATGTGCGTGACGTGATCTTGCAACTCTCGGTCGATGCGAGTCCGGGACGCTTGGCCGAGCTGCTGCCCGACCGATGGGCGTTGGCGCACCCCGGGCACGTGCTGACCCATCGCGTGGAAGAATCGCGAGAGAAGGCGCGTCGTCGGGATCAACGGCGAGCGGATCGACGTCCCACGAAGTGAAACTCGCGAGGCGACGTGGCCTCGTTATGACCGTCGAGTGAATCGCGCGAGGCGACGTCGCCTCGCCGCGTCCGTGGCCTCCGACGGATCGCGACCCGGACCGGCGCGCAAACCGCCGACCCTGGCCATCTCGGACGCTTACACCGAGCATGGCGGTCGAAAAGGGATCGTTGTTTCCGGTCACCGGCCCCAGCCTAGTGTCCGAAAATTTTAATAGGAGTTACGCAGTTGGTATTCTGGGTGGTTTAGACTCGACGCAAGTCGTTATTTCTCGACGGATTTCCCCTGCCAGCAAATTGCCCAGAATCCCAACTGCGTAACTCCTATTTAATTTGTTGATATAAAAAAATTGATTAACAACTTCTCTAAAAGCCTTGACCACGCCCGGTCATGGGCATGTTGGAGTAGTGGACGTGGATCAGTTCCCAGTGGCCGGAGACTTTGTGATAGATCTGGATTTCTCGGCCATTCGTTTTGAGGGGTTGGCCACCTTGCTTGAGCTTGGCCGAGAATTTCCAGGTGAACTCAGCCCAGGCTGCGTCGCCGTAGGCGTGGACGGTGGCATCCTTGGGGGTGAGCTTCCGGTCGGTGAACATCCCTGCCATCGTCTTCTCGTAGAAGTTCCGCTTCACCTCCTCCCAACCTCGCTCGTGCCCCAGCGGGTGGATGAAGGAGACGTCGGGGGACGTCGACCAGATTTCGGCGGCGAGAGTGGTGTCCGCGTCGTCGATCGACTTCGCATACTTCGCGATGAGGCTGCGGATGGCGTTGGTTTCGTCTTTGGTTGACGTGGCTTGTGGCCCACCATCCCTGGCTGCAACTGACCGCTCCGATTCCGCAATTGCGACCAGTACCGCAAATGCCGCAGCGATGAGGCCCGCTCCGAACCTCCACCCGATTCGGCTCGCTCGCATCGTCACCTCCAAGTCGTGGGGGGAGATCCACTCGCTGGCGCTTCGGGCTTGTATTTGGAGAGGGGCGATGCGATCGAAGTGGGTTTAGCCTCGTCCATCTTCGCCGAGCAGGTGCTGGCTCGACTTGAGGATGCGGGAGTGGCGGCTCTTGGTGGCGCTGGAGGGCTGGGTGGTCTTGGCCTTGAGGTCGGCGAGGTTGGCCTGGCAGAAGGGGCACTCGACGACTTCGAGGTGGAATTTGACGTAGGCGCCGAAGTCGGGGTCGACGGCGTCGAGGAGGACGCTGCCGAGCTGCTGGCGGGTCGGGCAGGTGAGGCGGCCGCGTCGCCAGATGGCGCCCAGGGTGTGGAGGCCGGGGTCGCTGCGGTTCTGGCGCACGTCTTCGAGGCGGGCGCGGAGCTCGGAGGAGTCGCGGAGGGCCTTCTCGACCCTCGCCAGGGCTTCGGCGGGGAGGGCGTCGGCCAGGTAGGCTCGCAGGGTCTCGTCGTCGATGATCAACTCGCCGTGCGTCGGGCCCATGGTCGGTGTCATCCCCCGCCAAATTGTTCGTCGAGGCTCAACCCGGCGCGCCGGGCCATCTCTTTGAGCCGGCCAACCGTCTGGAACTTGTAGCTTGCCACCGTCTGCTCGGTGATCTCGAGGAACTTGGCGACGTCCTTGTTCGCCCACCCCTTGACGATCAGGAGCTCGAGGCAGCGGAGCCGGTCGTAGTCGGCCCGCGCCTGCCACTCCTTGACGAGTTGGCCGAGGGCCTCGGCGAGCAGTCGCTCCTCGGCCTTCCGACGCTCGTCGCTGCGGGCGATGCTCGAGGCGGGGCGACCGGCGCCGGGGACTTCCTCCAGCGGGCGGCCGTGGTCGTCGGAGCCGAACTGGTCGATCGGGCGACGGCCTTGCTTGCGGAGGTGGTCGGTCAGCTTGTGCGCGGCGATCGAGAAGAGGTAGGCCTCCATGTCCCGCTTCTCGTCGTAGTGGGGGAGGCTCGTCAGGAACCCGACGAAGGTCTCCTGCACCACGTCCTCGCTGGCGCTCCGGTCGCGGAGCCGGCTGTCGACGAAGGCGAGCAGCCGCCCTTCGTAGCGCTCGATCAGTTGCCGCCAGGCCAAGGCGTCGCCGGCGCGCACCTGCCGGACCAGTAATGCCTCGGCGTCGGTGGTGGCCATCGTTTCGGCTCGCCTCGAGAGAAAGACGGGGACGGACGGTCCGCGAAAGGTGACGGAGATCTCTAATGATTGTAAACGCGGCGAGGGCGCTTCGACCATGGCCTTTCGCCGTAGTCCCGAAACCTGTTTTTTTCTTAAAAACGGGTTTCTGTGGGCGTTGGCAGCGACGTCCCAGAAATGGGTTGCCGGAGTCGAGCGCATCAGAAACCCGTTTTTTAAGAAAAAAACGGGTTTCGGGTCGGATTAGAAGAAGTCTCTTGCGGTCATGGGCTTGGCCGTCGTCGCGGCTCGGGCCGGCTCGGGGCGCCGGGCTAGGGGGGATGCGCGGAAGAACCAGAGGCCGACGGGGGGCATGGCGATCAGGAGGAGCGCCCAGACGAGCTTGTCGTATTTGCCGGCGAATTCCTCGTCCCGAAGGCTCATCAGGTGGAGGAACTCCTGCCGCCAGCTCCACGCGAAGAAGCCCACGACGAAGAGCCCGGCGAGGAACAGGTAGGGGCCGCCGTTCGGGCCTGAGGTGAACGTCGCGAACAGCAGGCCTGACAGGAGAATGACGGCGCCGATTTGCCAGAGCCGATACTGTCTCTGGGCGGGCGGGGGGACGATGATCTCGCGAAGTCCGAGCAGAAGGATCGGCAGACCGATCACGAAGGCGATGATGACGAATAACTCAGACATAGTCTTTCCGATCCTTCCTTAATTGGTGGAGTCTTACGAGGCGAACGTTGAGGATGGACGGTCCTCGGGCAAGCCGTCGGCGCTCGCCCTCGCCCGATCGTCGAGGGACGGCCCATAGGCGGGGAGGCGATCGCGGAAGAGGGTCGCGACCGCCCCGTCCATTCCTGTAAGTCGCCTCAAGGCGGCGTCAGGTCATCAGTTGGTAGAGGAGCACACCCGCGGCCCCGACACCCGCGGCGGCGACGGCGCGGAGTCCGTTGGTGTAGTAGCCCTTGGTCGCCTCGTCGGCGCGGATGTACCCGGCGAGGGCGGCGAGGCAGGTGAGGATGAACCCGAGGAGGGCTCCCAGGCTCGCCAGGCGATGCCGGACGATGTCGTTGTAATAGGCCTCGAGGAACGCGGCCCGATGTTGCGAGGACAGGTTGGCCTCGAAGGTCGCCTCGTAGACGGTGCCGTAGTCCTTGGCGATCGGTTTCACCTGGATCTTGGTCACGAGCTGGTCGACCAGGTAGGCCGGGGCCTTCCACGAGGGAGGAATCTCCGGGACGAGCCACTCGGTCACCTCGCGGTCGAGCTGCAACCGGGCGTCGGCCTTGGCCCGCGTCTCGTTCGCCGAGAGTCGGCCCGCGATCGAGCGGGAGACGTGGGGAACCGCGACCGTCTTCACCGGCCCGGGCGAGGCCTCATGGTTGCGACGGCCCGGGCGCCTCGGCCGTTCGGGCCGCTTGGGGGGGGCCGGGGCGGCCGGCGGCTCGATCTCGGCGTTGATGACGCGAGTCCCGGGGACGATCGGCACGGGGATCTCGTCGACCGATTCCCTGGGGTCCGGGCGATCATCGTCCTCGGCCTCATCAGCCTGGGCGTTGGCGCTCGCATGATAGCGGGCGCTCGACGCTTCCAGGGGGCAGGGACGCGTCCGCATCCAGAACGTGGCGACGATCCCGAGCACGACGAAGAGTAGGAACCGTTTCATTGCAGTCCGATCCTTGCCGAGTCCGCAACGAGAAGAGAGGTCTGGACGCTAGTTCGTTCGCGTTGTCGACCGGAATATTACTGGAGTCGACCGATGTCACTTCGAGAATACGGTGTCGAGGACGACGTCCCGACGTGGGTCCTGTCAGGATGTCCGTCGACGAGGCTCCGCGTCCTCGGGCGTGCCCGAGGAAGGGGTCCTCAGGCGACTTTACGGTTCTTGGTGGCCCGGGCGTAGGCCGCGGCGGCCTCGCTCCAGGGGCTCACGAGCTGGGTCACGAGGGCAATCGAGACGGCGGTCGCGATGCCGAACGGCTCGGGTGTGGGCCAGGCCGGCAGCAGGATCGTGGCAAGCAGGGCGGACCCGAGGACGGGAAACACCCGGAACCGCGCCTTGCGGTCCCTCGCCGTGAACCGGCTCCATCCCCTCGTGAACAGGAAGAGGACGCCGAAGTAGCCCATCGCGAGCAGCGGCGTGGTCTGGGGGCCGTGCGGGCCGACCCAGTTGACGAGCTCGTGGGGGGCGGACGGCAGGACCCCGCCGGTGGGTGGGCCGAACCGGAGCCATTCCCTGAGCAGGATCCATGTCCCTCCGAGGGCGACGCCGAGCCCGACGTTCACGAGCCGCCCGGTCATCCGGTCGAGCTCGCGTCCCTCGAGGGCCTTGTTCGCGATCAGGACCGCCCAGCTCCCGAGGAGCGACATCGCGAAGAGGCTGGCGAGGGGCGCGGAGGACTGGGTGACGTCGACGCCGAGCATCGCGGCGGCGACGACCGCCAGGAGCGCGTTGAGGACGGTGGCCCAGAGCATCGCGGTGGCGAGCTCGGCGACCCGGATCCGGCCCCCGGGCAGGGGAGGAGGTGGCGGCGGCGCCGGGGCGGGGGCCTTCGGTTGGGGCCTCGGCGCCGCCGCCCGTTGCGGGGGACGCCGCAGCGCGGCCCAGTTGGCGCGGAGTCGGCGGCCGATCGCCTCGGGGGGGCGTCGCGGGGGACGGGTGTCGGGGCCGATGTAGAAGATCGGCTCCTCGGCCTCGATCCGCAGCACCTCCTCATCCTCGATGATGAGGTCGTTGTTGGGCAGGGGGGGGGCCACCTTCCCTTCGCCGATGAACCGGACCGCCGCCGTCTTGGGCGCGTCTTCGGGGAGGAGCAGGTCGTAGAGGTTCGTCTGCCGCTGCACGGGGTCCTTGGCCAGGGCCCGGCCCACGATCGACCGGTACGGCTCGACGAGCTTCGACAGGTCGGGGCGGGCGGTCAGGTGCTTCATCAGGATCTCGCCGACCGACTCCCCCTCGAAGGGGACGCGGCCGGTGAGCATCTCGTAGAGGATCACGCCGATGGCGTAGACGTCGATCGGCTTCTGGTATTTGCCCGAGGCGATCTCGGGGGCCATGTAGTGGCAGGTCCCGATGCTCTCGGAGTGCCCGGTGTCCTGGCCGGCGTTGATCAGCTTGGCCAGGCCGTAGTCGCCGATCTTGACCGTGCCCTCTTCCATGAACATGTTCGCGGGCTTCAGGTCGCGGTGGACGATGCCGTGGTCGTGGAGGTAGTTGACCCCCTCGATCAGCCCTTTCATCCAGGCGCGGGCCTCGGCCGGCGGCATCCCGTTGGGATACTGGGCGAGGACGTTGGCCAGGCTCGGGCCGGCGACGTACTCCATGACGACGAAGGAGTCGCCCGCGTCGGTGGTCTTGAGGTCGTAGATGGTCAGGAGGTTCGGGCACTTGAGGTTCATGCATTGCACGACCCCTCGGCGCTCGACCTCGAGGTTGCGGAGGATCAGCTTCAGCGCGACTTCCTTGCCCGCGTCGGAGGTGGCGTAGTACACCTCGCCGAACCCGCCCCGGCCGATGGCCCGCTTGATCGTGTAGCCGTCGAGGGGCCGGGCGCCCGAGCTGAAGGTGTAGCGGTGATAAGCCTGGGGCGAAGGATTGGTCATGTCGGAAGATCCCTCGGGCCTTTCTCGGCCCGGCGGCTCGTTGGGCTCGTAAACGGCCGTCTCGGCCATGTCGGCGCCAGGCAGGTCTCGGGACGTCGCGTTCATCGTTAGGGAAGCTCCAGGGACGATCGAGAGGGCTCGAGGGAACGGTTCCGCACGCCAGGCGAGGGGTTCCAAGGCCCCGGCCTCGACGTGACAGACGACGTCAGACCCGCGACGATTTGGCTCCGAGGGCTTCGAGGCTGAACGAGAAGCCGTCGCCCAGGACGCTCGACTGCAAGGTCAACGGGGCGCGTGCGGCGCAGGCACGGCCGTCGACTTCGAACCCGCCCGAGGCCCGGCACCACAGTGCCGGCCCCTGGCGATAGAGGACCAGCGGCTCGGCGAGCCCGGGGGCCGGGATGTGCGCCTGGGGCGAGGCCCCGACGATGCACGTCTCGGCCATCAGGAGCACGCCGTCGACCGCGAGGGGGAGGCGGTGCCGGCTGACGATCGCCAACCTCGCCGTCGCGCTGACGGGGCTGGGCTGGCGGAACTCGAGCTCGACCGTGGACCCGAGCCGGATGACGTCGCCGTCCCGGAGCGTGGCCGTCTCGATGGGCCGCCCGTTGACGAACGTCGCCTGGTGGGCGCGGAGGAGGTACCCTTCGCCGTCTCGGACGAGGGTCGCGTGGTTCCGGGAGAGGTCTCCCATGAGCGGGACGTCGGCCTGGCTGTCGTGCCCGGCCCGTCCGAGGACGACCCGGTCGTCGAGGCAGACGAGATATCCCCCGACGGTGTCGACCCAGAGGAGGAATCGCCCTTGAGGGCCCTGGTCGACGGCGTGGGCCAGGGGCCGGGGTGTCGGCTGGGGCACGGGAGTCCTCGGCGTTGCGTTGAGCCAGGTAAGGGGGCCGTTGGCCGCCAGGGTGGCCTGGAGAGCGGCTTCGGGCGCAGGAGCTGGAGCGGGGGCCGCCTGCGGGACGCGCGATCCCCGGCTCGGCCACGACGTCGACGACGGGCCGATCGCCGCGATCTGCTGCCAGGCCCGGCTCCGGGCCTGTCGGGCGGCGGGGTGCTCGGGGACGGTCTCGAGCACGGTCTCGGCGGCCGCGAGGACCTCGGGCCAACGGCCGGCGGCCAGGGCTGTGTAGAGCGCCTCGACCTTCGGGGCCGCGTCCTTCCGACGCGCCTCGAGCTCGCGACGGGTGGCGGCGAGGGCCGCCTCGGCGGTCCCGGCCGCGAGCCGCTCGGCGCGGTCGAGCTGCTCCTGGGCCCGGCCGAATTCCCCACGCCCGGAGTCGTCCATCGCCGCCTGCCAGGCCTCGGCGATCTCTCGGGTCCGACGCAGGGAGGGGCCGCCGATCTTGTGCTTGGCCAGGTGCTCGACCCGCTCCACGACCCGGGACGGGACGCCCGCGTCGAGGTCGGAGCGGACTTCGCCCGAGACCCGGTCGGCCAGGCTCAGCCGGGCGGCGGCCAGGGTGTCCAGGGGGGCCGACAGCCGTTCGGCCAGGTCGAGGTCGTCGATCGCCCCGGCCAGGTCGTCCGACTCGCCCCGTCGCGTCGCCCGAGCGATCAGCTCCAGGGCCAGTTTCGCACGCAGGCGGACCGCGTGGTGGTGGTCGGCCACGTCGGGCCGGCTCGCCAGGGCGAGCGCCTCGTCGTAGCGCCCCGCCCGTGCGGCCTCTTCCGCCTGTCGCAAGACGATTCGCCAATGTCCCAGCATGGTTGACTTGCCGCCCGGATTGGCCATGGGGGAATGACTCTCCGCCATGTTACTTTGGGATGCGTGTGCCGCTCAATGAACCTTCAAGCAATCCTCCGGGCGAGATCAGCCCGGCCTGGGAATCCGGCGGAGCGACGCGGCGAACGCATCCCTTCCCTTCCCATCTTCCCTTCATTCCATTCTCGATCCTATCCCGCCTACTCGACGTCGCGTTCGATCCGGTACGAGTCGAGGCCCCTGGCAGGACGGCGTCGGGCCGGCCGGGAGAACGGGCCGGCCCGACGTTCGGGAGAGAGCACGAGTCCGGGTCGCGATTACAGGCTCTTGTCGGAGCTCTTCACGCCGGCCTTGTCGGCGGTGCCGCTGAACTTGGCGTCGATTTCCTTGACCACGTCTCGGTGGTTCTCGTTGCCCACGGGGACGCCCATGTCGAGGTAGCGGCCTTCATACTCGGCCTTGCGGGCCATGACCTCGAGCCGCTTCTCCAGGTCGGCGACGCTCGCCTTGGCGCGGGCCAGGGCGCTGTCGTCGAAGTCGAACTCGTTGCTCGCCCGGGTCGCCTCGATCGCCTTCAGCCGGGCTTCGATCCCGTCGAGCTTGATCAGCAACGCCTTCTTCTGGGCCGACATTGCGTCGAGCTGCTTCCGGGCGGCGGCCAGGGTCTTGTGCTTCGCCTTGAGGGTCGATTCCTTCTCCTCGAGGATCCGCTCGACGTTCTTGTAGTGGTCGAGCCGGCGGGCGAGGTCGGCCTTCACTTCTTCGGGCGACTCGCTCGAACGGCCGGTCAGGCGGAACTCGCCGTTGCGGACGCGATCGGTCAGGGTCAGCAGGGTCGACTTCTCGTCGGCGAGGTTCGCCTTGGTCGTGGCGATCTCGCTCTCGAGCCGCTCGACGTCCACCTCATTGCGCGAGTACGCCTCGATGTTGTCGAGGATCACCGGCTCCAGCCCGGCGATCTCCTCGCGGGTCTTGTCGATCTCGAACTGGGGCGGGATCGACGCCTTGGCGTTGTGGCGGACCTTGTGGAAGGCCGTCTTCACGTAGCTGGGGGCGGAGGTGCCGAGCACCATGTAGAGTGCGCCGGCGCCCAACGCCGCCCCCAGAACCCCCTTCTTGACCATTGAGCAAACCATTTTGAATCTCCTTGATGATCCGGAAGGCCGGATCGGCCCTCGTCACTCGCGGCGGATTGTTGGCGATTCGGCCCCCGTTTTCGGCCTCCTCGTCGCTCCTCATAGGTAATTCGGGAGGGTCCCGGGAATATTGGGCCAGGCTTTTTCGAAAATCCGCGTCCCGGGCGTGATTCGCTCTTGATGGAAGTCCGCCTTCCCCATTCGAGCCCTTCTCCTCCAGGCGAGGCTCGAGGCCATGTGCGGAGTGGGGCGCCGACGAAGGCCCCTCCCACTCCCAGTCGGGAATGAGGAGGGGAAGTCGTTTCCTTTGGCGAATGTCCATGGAATCTTGCGGGTCGCGAGGAGGTGGGTCGTTCGGTGCGAGCCCTCTGGTGGGTGCAACGCGAACGTGATCCGCTCTAGGCCCCCCATGTGGAGTCGAGTCGAGGCCCGGAGATGGGGCCTCGCCTTTGCGCCGGGATCAGCCGAGGAAGAACCTCCGGGACAGCGCCCGGGCAAGCACGGAGCCGGTCGACTGTGCCGAGGTGGCCTGGACGAGCGGGGTGGCGCGCCCGACGAGGAACACGTCATTGGACCCCGGCTGGCCCGTGCCGGCGCCGTCGAGGAGGAGGCCGTCCGCGCCCTTCACGCCCGACGGGGCGGTACCCACGACGGTGAGGACGTAGAGGCGGAAGGGATTCAGACGCTGGGATGGGATGAGCGTGACCGTGTTCGCGTCGCGGTCGTAGGAGATCGACCGGAAGAAGATCCGTTGCCCTCGGGGGAGGGAGAGCAGGAAGTTCTTCGGGTCCTGGGCGGTGGTGGGATCGAGGGCCTGGTTGAACTTCAGCACCAGGACGGTGAAATACCGGCCGACGATGAGGCGGCGGAGGCTCGAGATGGTCGGGGGTTGGGCGGCGGCGATCGCCGTGACCGACTGGACCACGGAGCCTTGGCTGGAGGAGAACCCACCGCCACCGCTGTAGGTGGCGGTGATGTTATGCGGCCCGGCGCCCAGCGAGGCGGTCGTGAACGTGGCATGCCCGGCCGAGTCGAGCGTGGCGGTCCCCAGGACGGTCGATCCGTCGAGGAACGTCACCGTCCCCGTGGGGGCGCCGGAGACTCCACTGGTCTTCGCGACCGAGGCCGTGAAGGTGACGGCCTGGCCTACGGTCGAGGGGCTCGGCGACGCGGAGATCGCGGTGTTCGTCGGCGAAAGCGGTGCGGCGCGGACCATCTGGGTGACGGCGGAGGAGTTGCTGCCCTCGAACGAGGAGCTGCCGCTGTAGGACGCGACGACCGAGTGCGAGCCGACGGCGAGGGCCGAGGTCGTGAACGTCGCCTGCCCTTGCCCGTCGATGACGGTGACGTGCGCGGTTCCCGCGACCTTGCCGTCGATGGTGAAGGTGACGGTGTCGTCGGACTGGCCGTGGGCGGTGCCGCCGTCGGCGACGCCGATGACCGCGGTGAAGGTGACGTTCTGGCCGAAGGTCGACGGGTTGGGCGACGAATTCAGCCTCGTGGTGGTCTTGGCGGCCGGGGTGACGAGGGTGGCCTGGCCTGAGCTCGTGAGGAAGGCGTCGTCGCCGCCATACTGGGCGGAGAAGACCGCGACGCTGCCGCTCGGCAACGGGGTCGTCGTCGTGAACGAGGCGGTTCCGTCGTCGCCGACGGGGCTGGTCCCCAGGGTGATCGTGGCGCCGCCGTTGATCTGTTCGAGGAAGGTCACGGTGCCCGTCGGCTTCTCGGAGATGCCTGAGCCCGCGGCGATCGTGACATTGATCGTCTGGAACTCGGTCGAGGACTTGGGCAGGTCGACCGTGGTGGTGGTCGGCAGGATCGCCTGGCCCAATGCGATCTTCGTGACGAAGGCGTTCTGAACGAAGAAGCCGCTGGCGAGGGCCGTTTGGAAGGCGCCCGTCGTCGTCGGGTAGTTGGTCGAGTCGGTGCTGCCGGTGATGTAGGCGTTGCCGGCCTGGTCCGCCGCGATCCCACTGCCTACCTCACCGCCGCTGCCGCCGAGGTAGGTGGAGTAGAGGAGTGCGGTCCCTTGAGGGTTCAGGCCCGTGACGAAGGCGTCGCCTGCGATGAGCGAGTCGCCGTCACCGCCGTAGGTGGCCTGGATCGCATTGGCGGTCGGGAAGTCGGTCGAGAGGGTGCTGCCGGTGACATAAGCGTCGCCGATCGCGTCGACCGCGATGTCGAAACCTTGCTGGGACTTGCTGCCGCCGAGCAGGGTCGAATAAACAAGGCCGGAGCCGGCGGGGTTGACCTTCGTCACGAAGACGTCGTCGCTGCCGGTGAAGGTCGTCTGGAAGGCCCCCGAGGTCGTCGGGAAGTTGGTCGAGATGGTGTCGCCGGTGACGTAGGCGTTGCCGGCGGAGTCAACTGCGATGGCGGCGCCGTGGTCGGGGGCGCTGCCGCCGAGCAAGGTCGAATAGACGAGTGCGGATCCGTTGGGGTTGAGCTTCGTCACGACGGCGTCGACGTTCCCCTGGCCTGTCGTCTGGTAAGCCCCCGGCGTGGTCGGGTAGTTGGGAGAGTTGACGTCGCCCGTGACGTAGGCATTGCCGGTCGCGTCCACCGCGATCCCGAGCGTGTTGCCGTCGCCGAGGGTGGCGGTATAAAGGCGTGAGGAGCCGTCGGGGCTGAACTTCGTCACGTAGGCGGCCGTCGAGCTGCCGACTGTGGGAGGTGCCCGGAAGGCTCCCGGGGTCGGCTGCAAGAAGCCCGAGCCCGAGCCCGTGATGTAGGCGTCGCCGGCCGAGTCGATCGCGATGTCGTTGCTGGTCGTGCCGATGGCGAGGAGGGTCGAGTAGACGAGCGACGAACCATCGGGGCTAAGCTTGGAGACGAAGGCCCCGGTGACCCCTTGGGTCGCCGGCTGGTAGGCCCCTGGGGTCGTGGGGAAGTTGATCGAATCCGTCTTCCCCGTGACGTAGGCGTCGCCGGCCGAGTCGACCGCGATGCCCGAACCGAGGTCCTGGCTGATCCCGCCGAGATAGGTCGAGTAGATGAGGGCTGTGCCGCTCGCGTTGAGCTTCGTCACGAAGACGTCGCCCAGTGCCGTCCCGGGTGTGCTGACGGGGTCGCCGGGGGTCGTCTGATAGGCCCCGGGCGTGGTCGGGAACTTGGAGGAGATCGTGGTCCCGACGATATAGGCGTTGCCGTCCCCGTCCACCGCGATCTTCGAACCCGAGTCGGTCGCGTCTTCGTTCCCGACGCGAGGTGAGCCGCCCAGGTACGTCGAGTAGCTCAAGACCGGGTCGATCACCAGCGGGAGGCTGTGATCATGCGCGCCGACCGCGAATCCGACCTGCCCGTCCGCGTCGATCACGTACTGGCCGGAAACCGCCTGGCGGACGCCGTCCAACTCCTGGTAGAACACCGGCGCATGCTCGACGACGTCGCCGATGGCCGTGTGGAGCACGAGGTTCCCTTGGGCGTCGATCGTCGACGACTCGGCCCCCTGGATGTTGAGCTTGATAGACCCCGGGTCGGCCCCCGGCGCGACCGTGAAGTCGTACTCCAACTGCTGCTGGTTGCCGTAATAGACGAGATCGATGCCAGGGTAGACGCCCTGCTCGAGCACCTTCGCGTAGCCGGCGATGTCCGTGTACCAATCGCTGGGGTCGCTCCCATTGATGATGTTCGTCGTCCCGGCTTGAGTGTCCTGCCCGATGACGCTGGGCGAGGCGTTGGCCCCGACCAGTTGCATCTTCAAGGCAACCCCATCAACACCCTGCGACGCGTCGTCCCCGGACGCCTGGATGTTGAGGACGGCCGACGTCGGGGTGATGAACAGAGCGTACCCGTCGCCTCGGGCGAGGTACCGGACCTGGGCGTCGGTCTGGCCCTGATTGGCCTCGAAGCTCAGGGGGAGCTGGCCGTACGCATTGAGCAGGCTGTCGGTCGACGTCGAGTTGCTCAGCAGGCGGCGATCTTCCAGGACTTCGATGCGGCGGAACCCGTCGCGGCGGGCCCGAACCTTGCGCCGGGGGTTGAGTCGGGAGTTCATTGGTGATCGTCGCCTCGGAGCCGAACATCATCACGAGCGGGGGGCGGGACAGTCCCGAGCCCTTGAGGGCGACCCGATGGGGGGATCTGGGGCGAGATCGCCGATTAATTTAAGGATATCGTCATTACCTCGACGGAACAAGCAGGCTTCATTGCAAACATGCGCGATGATGTCGTAACGCTACGGGGCATTAAGTCATGCCGTGTCTACGGCATCGATACGGAAGAGGATGTGGGCGTACGAAATGCGGCGACGCGGCTCCTCCGGCCGGGTTACGGCTTGGATAGGTCGCGTTGAGGCAAGATTAGTGGAGTTGTTAACAAAACTTAAGGCGAGGCGAGGCCTGCCCGCCTTCGAGCGTCGTGGCAATCGACGCCGCCGAGGGCGAACTCGCGGCAGGCCCTCGGGCGATAATCGTAGTGGCGGCAGCGGCCGAGCGTAGCGTCGAACCAGAGGCAGGGTGTCCCAAAAGACGGTGCGCCGCTCTGCTTGCGCTCACGTTCCTGCTCGAGGATCGCGGCCAGGAGCTCCGGGTGGTCCCAACGGAGACGTTCCCAGGCCTCTTCACCCTCGCCGTCGAGTCGGCGGACGAACGGGGGTTGGGTCACCACCCGGCAGCAAGCCCCGCAGCCTTCGCACGACTCGATGATGGAGAGCGGCCTGGGCATTGTCCCGCGTTGACCCTGTCCCGAAACCTGTTTTCTTTCTTAAAAACGGGTTTCTGTGGGGATCCACCATGACATCCCGTGAGGGGTTGTCGACGTCGAGGGCGTCAGAAACCCGTTTTTTAGGTAGAAAACAGGTTTCGGGACGGGCACCTTCTCATGCGAGCGATCTGCTTGTCAATTCATCGCCCTTGGCCCTGGCAACTATTTTCTGGGAACAACGAAAATAGTTATAGAATATTAATATGTTTAGGCATTTTTGGTTCGAGCCCTGCCCGGGCCGCGGTCCCATTCGCCGGCTCCGGGGCGTGCATGGGACGCAGCGTCGTCTCTTGATGCACGACCGAGCCTTGCGGCGCCGGGGTCGTCGGCTTCACCCTGAAGAGCAGGACGTAGAGCGCCGGCAGGTTGATGAGGGTGAGGAACGTCGCCACCGTCAGCCCTCCCATGATCGCGATCGCCATGGGGCCCCAGAAGACGCTTCGCGTCAAGGGAATCATCGCGAGGATGGCGGTCGCGGCGGTCAGCAGGACCGGCCGTGCCCGACGCACGGAAGACTCGATGACGGCCTCCCAGGCCGACATCCCGCCCGCCAAGTCGTGCTCGATCTGGTCGATCAGGATCACCGAATTCCGCATGTCCATCCCCGCCAGGGCGATGACTCCAAGAAGCGCGTTGAAGCCGAAGGGGGCGTGAAAGAACAGCATGAAAGCGACCGCTCCGATCAGCCCGAGCGGCGAGATGGCGAACACCAGGAATAGCTTCTTGAAGCTCTGCACCTGGGCCATCAGGAGGGTCAGCATGACGAGGATCATCAGGGGGAACACGCCGAACAGCGCGTCGTTGGCCTTCTGGCTCTCCTCGACGGCGCCTCCCGTGTCGATCCGATAGCCCGAGGGGAGCGCCGACTTGACGGCTTCGAGGCGGGGGAGGATGGCGGCCGTCACGTCCGGGGCCTGCACGCCGTCGACCACGTCGGCCCGGACCGTCAGCACGGTGTCCCGGTTCCGCCGCCAGAGGATGGGCTCCTCCTGCTCGTAGGAAAGGGTCGCCACCTGGGCGAGCGGCACGGCCTTGCCGGCCGGCGTGATGAGGGTCAGGTCGGGCAGGGAGTCGAGCTTGAGCCGCTCCTCGGGGATCGCCCGGGCCACGACGTCGATGAGCTCCCTCCCCTCGCGATACTGGGAGACCGTGGTGCCGATGAGCAGGGTTTGCAACGTGAGGGCGGCGTCCATCGGGGTGAGCCCCAACAGTCGGGCACGGTCCTGGTCGAGCTTCATGCTCACCACCTTCGAGGACTCGTCCCACTCGAGCTGGGTGTCCCTCGTCTTCGGCTCCTCTCGGACGATGTCACGGACCTGGTACGCGATCTGTCGGACCCGCGCCGGGTCGGGTCCGACGACCCGGAACTGGACCGGGAATCCGACCGGAGGGCCGAAATCAAGCCGGACGACGCGCCCTCGAGGGAGGGCGAACTCCCCGTCCGAGCTGAAAAGCGTGAGCAGCTTCGACCGCAACCGCTCGCGAGCCTCGGGGCCCTTGGTGAGGATCACAACCTTGGCGAAGTTGGCGTTCGGCAGGTCGGGGTTCAGCGCGAGGTAGAACCGGGGCGAGCCGGCCCCCGTGTAGGCCGTGAAGTGGGCGATGTCCTCGTCGCCGACGAGCCGCTTCTCGAGCTTCGCCACCTCCGCCTCGGTCGCCGGGAAGGACGCCCCCTCGGGCAGCCTCAACTCGACCATCAACTCCGGCCGCGACGATTGGGGGAAGAACTGCTGCTCGAGCTTCCCGAAGCCGACGACCGCGGTGGCGAAGCCGAGCACCGTGATCCCGACGACGGCCACGGGACGCCGCACGCAGGCGGTGATCGCCCAGCGGAGTCCCCGGTAAAAGCGGGTGTGGTACGGGTCGTGGTGCGGCCTGTGGCTATAGTCAGGGAGCAGCTTTACCCCCAGGTATGGAGTAAAGACGACGGCCACGCACCACGAGGCAACCAGGGAAATCCCGACGACCCAGAAGATCCCGCCGGCGTATTCGCCGGCGACGGACCTGGCGAACCCGATCGGGAGGAACCCGGCCACGGTGATGAGCGTCCCCGACAGCATGGGGAAGGCCGTCGACGTCCAGGCGAACGTGGCCGCCCGCACGCGGTCCCACCCTTCCTCCATCTTCACCACCATCATCTCGACCGCGATGATGGCGTCGTCCACCAGCAGGCCGAGGGCCAGGATCAACGCCCCCAGGCTGATGCGGTCGAGGTTCATTCCCGACGTATTCATGACCACGAGGACGATGGCGAGCACGAGCGGGACGCTGAGCGCCACCACCACGCCGGTGCGCCAGCCCAGGCTCAGGAAGCTCATCACCAGGACGATGGCCAGGGCCTCGAAGAACGACCGGATGAATTCGCCGACCGACTCCTCGACCACGTGCGGCTGGAAGGCGACCCAGTGGACGTCGATCCCGGCCGGGAGGTCGGCCTTGATCCGCTCGAGCTCGGCCTCCAGGGCATGCCCGAGATGCAGGACGTTCCCCCCCTCGACCATCGCCACCCCGAGGCCGACGGCCGGCATGCCGTTGTGCCGCATGGTGAACGTCGGCGGGTCTTCATATCCCCTGCGGACGTCGGCGATGTCCCCGACGCGGAACACTCGGCCGCCGGCCTGGACCGGCACCGACCGCACCTTCTCGGCGGCGTCGAACGGCCCCTCCACCCGGACGTAGACCCGGTCGGTCGGCGTGTCCACGCTCCCCGCCGGCGTGACCGCGTTCTGCTGCCTGAGGCTCTCGAAGACCTGCTGCGGCGTGACTCCGAGGGTCGCCAGCTTCTTGTGCGAGAACTCGACGAACACCTTCTCCGGACGGTCGGCGATCAGGACGACTTTGTTGACGTCCTTGACCCGCAGGAAGCGCTGGCGGGCATCCTCGGCGACTCGCTTGAGCTCGGCCGGGGAATAGTCCGCCCCCGTGAAGGCGTAGACGGCCGAATAGACGTCGCCGTACTCGTCGTCCATGATCGGCCCGCGGACCCCTTCGGGCAAGGTGCTCCGGATGTCGCCGATCTTCTTGCGGACCTGGTACCAGGCGTCGGGCACGGCTTTCGGCGGGGTCGTGTCCTTGAGCCAGACCTGGATCAGGACCCGGCCGGGTAGGCAGTAGGTCTTGAGGTAGTCGAGATAAGGGGTCTCCTGGAGCTTCTCCTCGATCGGGTCGGCCACCTGCCTTTGGACCTCCTCGCTCGTCGCCCCGGGCCATTCCGCCGCGACGACCATCGTCTTGATCGTGAACGAGGGGTCTTCCGCCCGCCCGATCCCGACGTAGGCCTGCACGCCGGCGGCGCCGCAGGCCAGGATGAGGAAGAGCACGAAGGCCGGATGCTTGACGGCCCATTCGGACAGGTTGAGGCCCTTCATCGTCGGTCCTCCCAGGGGAGCACGGGCACCACCGGGTCGATCTTCTGGACGCCGGCCGTCACCACGAGGTCGCCCGGCTTGAGGCCCTTGGCGATGACCACCGACTCCTGCCGATACTCCCGCACCTCGACCGGCGTCAGCGTCGGACGCCCGGCCTTGCGGCCCACCACCCAGACCGCCGGCCGATCCCCTCGACCGGAGAGCGACGAGAGCGGGAGCACGAACCCTCGCGCCGCGTGGTTCGGTGCGAGGTGGACCGTCGCGGTCATGCCGAGCTCGACCTCAGGGCCGGCGCCCGGCATCGAAAAGCGGGCCTGGTAGGTCCTCGTCGTCGGGTCGGCGCTCGGCGACAGCTCGCGAAGTTGCGCGGGGATGGACTTGCCCGGGCTCGACCACAGTGTGACGCTCGCCGGCGCCGACCGTGCCACGTCGACCCGGTTCTCGGGCAGGCTGACCACCGCCTCTCGCCCCCCATCCCGGGCGAGTCGGGCGACCGGTTGTCCCTCGGCCACGACCTGCCCAACCTCGACCGGCAGGGCCGTGATCACCCCCGCGGCCTCGGCCGCCAGGGTGCAGTAGGAGAGCCGATTCCGCGCCAGGGCGAGCATCTTGGTGGCCCGGTCTCGCTTGCCGAGGGCCACGTCGCGATCCGACAGGGTCTTGTCGAACTCCGACAGGCTGGCCGCCCCAGACTTCCGCAATTCGACCCGGCGTTCGTGCTCGACGATCGTGACCTTCACCTCGGCCTCGGCCGCGACGAGATCGGCCTCGGCCGCCTTCACGGCGAGCTCGTAGTCCTCCGCGTCGAGCCGGTACAGCGCCTGCCCGGGCCTGACCCGCTGGCCAACCTCGACGTGTCGGGTCACCACCTTCCCGCCGACCCGGAAGGCCAGGTCGGTCTCGTAACGGGCCCGGACTACCCCCGTATACGTCTGCTCGGAACTCGTCCCCTCGTCGCGAACCTCCTGGACGCGGACGTGCCGGGGAGTCGGCTCCGACCCGACCTTGGCGCTCGAGCTGACGGAGCCATGCAGCCGGTCTCCCGCGATCGTGACAACGGCCGCCGATCCGATGACGCCCGCAACGATCATAAACTTCAGTCGCGCATGCATATTGTGACCTTTTATGGGTTGTATCTACAACAAATGGGGCCACAGGCGTACCGCCGAACTTACGCTGGTCGGCGGCACGCTCAGTCGGTGTGCGTCCTGAGGCCGAGCCGTTCGGCGATCTTGTGGAGGGCGTCGACGCCCGATTCGCCGAGCAGGCGACTGGCCTCGGTCTGGGCGGATTCCCAGGCGGAGTGGGATTTGGCCAGGACCTTCATCCCCTCCGGCGTGACCCGGAGCACCTGGTTCCTTCCCCCATCGGGGGGGGCCGACTCCAGCCAGCCCTTTCGCTTCATGATCTCGACATCGCGGCTGAGCGTGGACTTCTCCAGGCGGAGCAGCCGGCAGATTTCCGCGGGCCGGGCCTCGCCCATCCGGGCCACCGCGACCAGGATGTTCCCCTGGCTCACCCTCAGGCCGTGGGGCCTGAGCGCCTCGTCGTAGATCGCCGTCAGTACCCGGTTGATCAGGCGCACTCGCACGGCGATGCAGTCGGAGGCGATCCGGCCGATGACTTCGGGAGTGGGGATATTCCGCTTCATAGTTAAGTTGTATATACGACTTCGGCCGGAGTCAAGTCCGCTCGCGATTCGTTGTGCGGGGACCGGGCGAGCCGCCCCGGATGGGGCAGCTCAGGAGAGCACGCCCTTGATGACGGATCCATGGACATTGGTGAGACGTCTTTGGATGCCGTCGTGATAGAAGGTGAGGCGTTCGTGGTCGATGCCCAGCAGGTGGAGGACGGTCGCGTGGAGGTCGTAGGTCGTCACCGGATCCTTCACCGAGGCGTAGCCGAGCTCGTCGGTGGCCCCGAAGGCGAAGCCCTTCTTGAGGCCGGCGCCGGCGAGGATGTTGGTGAAGGCCTGGGGGTGGTGGTCGCGTCCTCGGCTGAGCTTGCCCTGGTCGGCCTGGGCGAACGGGGTCCGGCCGAATTCGGTCGAGATCATGACGAGGGTCGAGTCGAGCAGCCCACGCTGCTTGAGGTCGCGGATCAGGCCGGCGACGGGATGGTCGATGCGGCGGGCCTCGCCGGTATGGCTCTTGTAGCCGAGGCCGGTGATGTCCTCGTGGGCGTCCCAGGAGATGCCGTCGCCGGTCCAGACCTGGACCATCCGGACGCCGCGCTCGACCAGCCGCCGGGCGATCAGGCAACTGCGGGCGGCGTCGCGGCACTCGTCCCGGTCGAGCCCGTAGAGCGCCCGGATGTGCGCAGGCTCGTCGGCGAAGTTGGTCGCCTCGGGGATCGCCGACTGCATCTTCGCCGCCAGCTCATAACTCCGGATCCGGGCGGCCAGGGGGTCGGTCTGGGTCTGGGACTCGAGATGGATCGCGTCGAGCTCTTTGAGGAGCCCCAGTCGTTTCGATTGGAGCGAAGCCGAGGCGCCCCCGGCCGGCTGGAGATCGAGGACGGGGGGGCCTCCGCGGGTCTGGAAGGCGACCCCCTGGTGTTCGGCGGGGAGGAAGCCGCTCGCCCAGTTGAACGCCCCGCCCGCCGCGCTCGGGATCCCTCGGGCGTCGGGCAGGACCACGAAGGCGGGGAGGCTCTCGGCCTCGGTCCCCAGGCCGTACGACAGCCACGACCCCATCGCCGGGAAACCCATCTGGCGGAACCCCGTGTTCGCCTGGAAGATCCCCGGGATGTGATTCGCCGTCTCCGCGACCATCGAGTTGATCACCGTCAGCTCGTCCGCCACCCCGGCCAGGCCCGGGAACAGGTCGGAGACCCAGAGGCCGCTTTCTCCACGCTTCTTGAACGCATAGTGCGCCTTGTGGAGCCGGCCGACCTTGCCGAAAAACACGTCGGCCTTGCCGAAGCGCTCGGGCATGTCCTTGCCGTGATACTTCTCCAGCTCGGGCTTGTGGTCGAACGAGTCGACGTGGCTGAGGCCCCCGCCGAGGAAGATGTGGATGACGTGCCGGGCCTTCGGCTCGAAGTGGGTGCCGGGATGGTTTGGCGCATCGGCGACGGCCGCGCGGAGGTCGCCCCCGCGCAAGAGGAGGTCGGCCACGGCGACCGCGGGCAATCCGAAGACGGCGTCGCGGAGGAAGTCTCGGCGAGTGGCCTGGGACGGCCACGTCTCGGGTTCGCGATCCATGGGGAGACTCCTCGGGACGTGGGGCCGATCGCGTCAGTTGATGAACAGGAATTCGTTCGCGTTGAACAGGACGAGGCAGAGCTGCTCGAGCCCGTTCTCGTCGAGGAACGCGCGGGAGGCCCGACGCTCTCGGTCGTCCGGGGCCCGGGCGAAGGCCAGGTTCCAGGCGCGTTCGACCTGCCGGCCGGCGTCATGGCCCGCGTCGCGGCGGAGTCGCTCGGCGAACCGCTTCGCGCACGCTTCCATGAAGGCGTTGTTCGACAGCGAAAGGGCCTGGATCGGCGTGGTCGTGCGGGTCCTCTTGGGCGACATCACCGAGGGGTCGGGGCAGTCGAACGCCTCGAGCATGGGGAGATTCCCCGAGCGGGCCCAGAGGCGATAGATCGTCCGACGGTTGACCGCGTCGGAGAACTCGCCGGTCGGGCCGCCGAACTCGTAGCTGGAGTTGGCCCCTTGCCGGTTGAGGGCGACGTCGAGGAAGCTCGGCCCGCCGACGGTCGGGTTGAGGGCGCCGGCGACCGCCAGGGTGGCGTCGCGGACGGCTTCGCCCTCCAGCCGCCTCCGGTTGGCCCGCCAGAGCAGGCGGTTGTCGGAGTCGACCCCTTCGGCGCGGTCGTTGCGGACCCTCGAGTCCTGGCGATACGTGGCGGAGGTGACGATCAGGCGGTGGATGTCCTTCACCTTCCAGCCCCCCCCGATGAACCTCGAGGCGAGCGAGTCGAGGAGCTCCGGATGGCTGGGGCGGCCCCCGTTGAAGCCGAAGTCGCTCGGCGTCTCGACGAGCCCCTGGCCGAGGTGGTAGTACCACAGCCGGTTGACGAAGACGCGCGCCGTCAAAGGGTTGCGCGGGTCGGTCAGCCATCGGGCGAGGGCCTGGCGGCGCTTCGCCTCGGGTGCGTTCGGGACCAGGGCGAAGTCGCCCGAGACGCCGGAGAGGGCCCGGAGTCCGGCCGGGGCGACGACCTCGCCGGGCTTCCGGTAGTCGCCCCGCTCGAGCACGGCATAGGCCGGCGGCTGTCGGGGGACGACCACGTGCGCCACCCCCGCGAACTTGGGCTGGTCGGGAGTCGCGCGGAGATTGATCATCGCGCGCTCCTTCGCCCCCTGGTTCACCCCGCCGAGCAGGGCGGCGACCTGGTAGTATTCTTTCTGCGAGATCGGGTCGAACTTGTGGTCGTGGCAGCGGGCACAGTGGATCGTCAGGCCGAGGAAGGCCTGACCGAGCGTGCCGACGAGGTCCTCCAACTCGTCGAACCGCGCCGCCTTCTGCATCTCGGTTGAGCCCTGCTCGTGCGCGACCATGTCCCAGGTCCCGCAGACGAGGTAGCCGGTGGCGATCAAGGACCCGAGGTCGTCCGGGTGCAGGACGTCGCCGGCGATTTGCTGTCGGACGAACTCGTCGAAGCGCATGTCGCGGTTGAATGCCGAGATCACCCAGTCGCGATAGCGCCAGGCGTTGTCGCGGACGTGGTTCCGCTCGAACCCCTGGCTCTCGCCGAACCGGACGACGTCCAGCCAGTGCCGCGCCCAGCGCTCCCCATACTGGGGGGACCTAAGGAGTTGATCGACGAGCGCCTCGTAGGCCTTCGGGTTACGGTCGGCGACAAACCGCTCGACCTCCTCGGGCGAGGGGGGGAGGCCGGTCAGGTCGAACGAGAGGCGGCGGATCAGGGTCCGCCGGTCGGCTTCGGGTGCGGGGTGCAGGTCCTTCGCCTCGAGTCCGGCGAGGATGAACCGGTCGATGTCATTCCTCACCCAGCCGTTGTCGCGGCAGGCGGGGGGCTCGGGCTTCCGGATCGGCTGGAGCGACCACCAGTCGTAGCCGCCCCGCCGGCCGGTCGTCGCCAGGAACGGGTCGATTTCCGGCGTCCCCCACGTCGCCCCCGAGGCGATCCAGCGCCTGAGGGTTTTCACCTCGATGTCGCTCAGGCGAGGGCGGTCCTTGGGCATCTCCCCCGACTCGACGTATTCGCAGAGGAGGCTCTCGTCCGGCTTGCCGGGCACGATGGCCGGGCCGTTTTCCCCGCCGGCCCTGGCCTTGGACTCGGTCGAGAGGACGAGCTTCCCCTTCTGCAACGACCGGCCGTGGCATTCCAGGCAGTGCTGCGCCAGGATCGGGGCGACCTCGGCGTCGAAGGCCTTCGCTGCCTGTCCCGGATCGGCCAGGGCCGCGGGGCCGGATGGCCACGACCACGAGGCGACGACGGCCAGCGCCAGGCGCAAGACGAACCTCTTCGAGGGCCGGGCGTTGGACATGTCGGTCTGCCTCGAGGGAGAGGGAGGGATCGTCGAGGGACGATCAAGATTCGATGATCTTATCATCGGCCCCGAGATCGGGACAACACCCCGAGATCCGTCGATGGCGCCGCGGAGGCCGGGAAATGGAACGACCCCTCGACGCGTTGACGCGTCGAGGGGTCGTCGAGGGGAACCGAGTCGATGGATGGGCCGCTGACTTACTTGCTCTCGGCCAGGGCGGCCTCGATGGCCTTGGTGACGTTCTCCGCGTCCGGGGTCACCTTGGGCTCGAACCGGGCGATGACTTCACCCTTGCGGTTGACCAGGAACTTGGTGAAGTTCCACGCGATCGGGCCCTGGTAGGTCGAGGGGGTCTCCTTCGTCAGGTAGGTGTAGAGGGGGTGGATCCCCTCGCCCTTGACGACGATCTTCGAGAAGACCGGGAAGGTGACGCCGTAGTTCTTCGTGCAGAACGCCTTGATCTCGGAGTCCGAGCCGGGCTCCTGCTTGCCGAACTCGTTGGCCGGGAAGGCGAGGACCTGGAAGCCCTTGCCCTTGTACTTCTCGTAGACCTCCTCGAGCCCCTCGTACTGCGGGGTCAGGCCGCACTTGCTGGCGACGTTGACGACGAGGAGGACGTCGCCCTTGTACTTCGAGAGGTCGGTTTCCTGACCTTCGATGTTCTTCAGCTTGAAGTCGAGAACCGACATGGCCTTCTCCGCAGCCCAGCCCGCCGACACGGTCAGGCCCGCGACCAGGGCCAGGGCGAACATCGGAACGACGCGACGCAGCATGGTGGTGAATCCTCAACGTGGTATGTGGCCATCGCTCAAAACGGCCCATTATTTGGGCCCCTCCCCGCCAAATCAAGGGGGTCGGCCCCCGGTCGCCCTCCATGGTTGGAAACTTGATGATAGTCGAAATGGATTCCGTGGCCGACGTATTGTGAAGAAATGGTGTTGCGTTTTGTGGCGTGACGACGTGTTGAATTGGCCGCGTTTCGCGAAGCAAGGGCCTTGGAAATGCGGGCAGGTGTCGCCAAACGTTCCGGTCTCGGTGTTGCAATTCAACCGAAAATCGAATACGTGATAATATTTAAAGTAATAAAAATATTAGTGAATGATGATGTTCCGATGGGGCTGAAGGCCAGCGAGAGGGGAGGACTTCGACTGTGCCTCTTCGGTAGAAGAGGAGCGACGCGATTCGCGGGCGGCCGTTCAAAGTCGTCGCCGACCGTTGTGGAAGCTCTCGGGCGGTGCCATCCCTGCTCGAGCCCACCTTGGATGTGGATCGAGTCAAGGCCGATGGGCTCGATCCGATCAACGGGAGCCGCAGGACATGGCTATGTTGCAATCGCTTTGCACGCATCGATCGTTCATCCTTGCGACCCTATTGGCGTGGTCCCTCCAGAACCCGGGCGCCCCGGCGAGGGGCGAGGGGGCGGCGGTGCCGACGAGCACCGGGCCGGATGCGTTCACGTATCGCGAAGCCGACGGGAAGGCCCTCAAGGCCTACGTCTTCTCGCCGAAGGACGCCGGCAATAAGCGGCCGGCGATCCTGATGTTCCACGGGGGGGCGTGGACGCTCGGCGAGGCGGCGTGGTTGTTCGGGAGGGCCCGCGACTTCGCCGCGAAGGGGATGGTGGCGATCTCCGTCGACTATCGGCTCGCCCACGACCCGCTCTCGCCGATCGACGCGGTCGAGGACACGTGCGCGGCGTTCACCTGGGCCCGGGAGAATGCCGGTCGGTTCGGGATCGACCCGACGCGGGTCGCGGGGTACGGCGTGTCGGCGGGGGGACATCTGGTCGCCTGCGCGGCGACCCTGCCCACCATCCGCGAGCGGATGATCCCCCGGGACGCACGTCCCGACGCCCTCGTCCTGTTCTCGCCGGCCCTCAACATGGCTCACGACCCCTATTTCCAGGGACTCATGAAGGGGAAGGGGAACCCCGCCCGCTACTCCCCCTCGGAGTTCATCTCCGGCGCCCTCCCGCCGACCTTGATCCTCCAGGGAGAGGAGGATTCGATCGTACATACACCCGACGCGGTCGCCTTCCAGGCCGCCGCCGAGAAGGCCGGTGCCCGCTGCACGCTCAAGATCTACCCTCGCGTCGGCCACCTGCTCACGCGTAACCTCAAAGTCCAGTACAAGGACTTCGACGCCGACCCGGTCGCCGGCGCCGACGCCCTGCGCCGCGAAGAGGCCTTCCTCGCTTCGCTCGGCTACCTTCGCGAATGAACGCACGGCGTCACTCGATCGAGCGGTCGTCTCGAATCGAATCGAATGCGCCCACAACCGCCCACCTCGGTGACGGGACGGATAAAGAAGAGGAACGCAACGATCCGGAGATGAGGCAGGTAGACGAAGATGTAAATTTTAACGAATTCATTTGATTTTCATCTGCGTCTATCGGCCTCATCTGCGGATAAATTTTCCCTTCGCTAAATCCGTGTTTCATCGATGGCGCATTGAGCAAAGGCCACGTCCCGGCCCGCATCCTGCGGGCCGATTCGAGCGGTATGGAAGAGGATGTAAAGGAGGGCGGAGGGATCGGCGAGGACGTGTCGTCGGCCATCCGGGGCCGAGTTCCCCGCGGAGGGGAGTGGATTCGGTGAGGGCCGCCCGAGGGCGGGAGGACGATTCCGGACTTCGTTCGTCTGTACGTCAGCGGCCGATGGATCGGTCGGTATGGCTCATCGAGGTGATCAGCTTCATGAGCGCCTGGCTTTCCAGTTGTCGGACGCGTTCGCGGGTCAGGCTGAGGTTCTCGCCGACTTCGCGGAGCGTCATGGGGGCGTAAGGTTCGAGCCCGAAGCGCATCTTGATGACCGTCGCCTCGCGTTCATCGAGCGCCTCGAGTCCGGCGAGGACCAGTTCGAGGTCATCCGACTCGATCATGAGGGCGTCGGGCGACTTGCTCCGCTCGTCGGTCAGCATGTCGTCGAGCGTCATGCCGTCTTCGTCGGAGTTGTCCGAGTGCGGGGTCAGGTTGTTGATCCGGATCGCGTTGGAGACGATTCCGACTTTCTTCTTGGAGAGCCGGAGGGCCTTGCCGATCTCCTCGGGCGTCGGGGCCCGTCCCAGGCGCTCGGTCAGCCCGTCATTGACCCGCTTCCATTTCGAGAGCAAGGTCACCATGTAGGCGGGGAGTCGGATCGGCTTGCCGTTGTTCATGACGGCCCGCCGGATCGACTGCTTGATCCAGTAGCTGGCGTAGGTGCTGAACCGGATATCCCTCGTGCCGTCATACCCCTCGACGGCCCGCATCAACCCGAGGTTCCCCTCCTCGATCAGGTCCTCCAGGGACAACCCCTTGCCGAGGTAGCCCCGCGCCAGGTTCACGACCAGGCGGAGATTGGCCTTGACCATGTGGTCGCGTGCGTACGGATCGCCCGTCGCCACGCGCTCGGCCAGCTCCCGCTCCTCCTGCGCCGAAAGGAGCGGGGTGCTGTTGATGTCGTGAAGATAGATCTGCAATGGCGAGTAGTTGTTCAAATCTCGACGGTAGGCGCGGGCTGGCATCGCGGGTCGCTCCAAAGGTCGCCGTCGAAGCTTGCGGGAAGGCCGCAAGATGTGGGATCTCTACTCGGCACCCCAGCGTCAAAAAATCGGGCCCGATGACGGATCCGTGCGGCCGGTCGGCTGTCATTCAATTCGAGCCTAGGATGATAATTTCCGTTTGTCAACCGCTTAATTCTGTCATCTTCGGACCCGGCCCTTACACTCGTCTCCATCGCCTCTGCGGACCACATCGGCCTGTGGTTTTATCAGCACGAATTCATTGGATTTGAAATTGGGATGTCTGCGGTTCTTGGGGTGATTGGGTTGACAAAGCGATGCACGCCCTCGCCGGGGCGGCAGAATTGGGAAGGAGAGACGCTTTCTCCAGGTCTTGCTTCTTGTCTACTATGTCGGGTCGAACGCAAATCTGATCCGCATTGCCCGTCTCAAATTTCCTAGACTGTAGAAGCTTTGCAATCTTCTTGTTCTTGTGATTTTACGTAAAACCCTTTTTTTGACCGTGTCTCGTTGCGATTGAAGTCCAGTCCCAACACCCTGGAGAGGGGTGTTTCGGGCAGCCTTTCAGGTCATGTTGATATCGCCCAATCGGGCCAAACATTGCGGCCCGTTGGCGGATTGGATTGTTTCTGAAATCGTGATGATGTTTTTATGAAATGCGTGCGATCGGTCCCCCCGATCGGGCTCCGGTTGTTCCTCCGGGGGGAGGGTGAGTTGAGATCCCGTTTTCGCCTCGAGGTCCGTCGCCGAGCTCTCCCACCCGAGGCACCGTCGTGACGTCAGGACGACCGACGAGGCGCCGAGCTTTCCAAATTTTTCCGGACCAGTCCGGTCCTGGCGTCGGTTCCTTCCCGAAGATTCCCGAGGACCGTCGCGACGCCGAGCTCTCCCTACATGATGAAGTCTAGGTCACCGCGGGACTCTTGCCGGAAAAATTGGAACAATCGGATTCGAGCCGGCACCAATCTCGGGAGACCCGGAAGACGGTTCGCGGAGGATCGGGACGTTGTCGTGGGCACGATCGAGTCCTCCTCGACTCGATTTCGACGGTTACCCGCCTTCGCGTCGTCGACGAGGCGATCGGGGCCCAGGGGGTGAAGGTCCGCTGGTGGCAGCACGACACGTCCCTGGAACGAGGCCGGCTCGCCGATTTGCTGGAGAACCTCTCGAGGCAGACGTCCCTCGAATTCCGCCGGCTCGAGCGTCCGGTGGAAACCTGGGCGGTCGTCGAGGAGTGAAAGGCGAGGCGGATTTCTCGGGGTGGGTTTGGGTGGGTTTCGCGGGTTCGCCTCAACGACGGGCCGGGCCCCGGCCGATGATCGTAAATGACCCGCGGCGGTGTCAGGACGGCACCGCCCCGCCCGCGACTTGCACCCCGAAGCGATTCGGTTCTCGACAGACCGACCCACCGCCTTTACGGAAAGGATACCGGAATGCTGCGGTCGAAACTCGCGCTCCTGGCCGCCACCCTCGTGGCAGGCGTGGTGGGCTGCACCCAGTGCGACACCTGCGACGACTTCCCCGCCCCTTGCATCGGTGGCAACTGCGGTTACCACCACAACCAGCCGGGGCCCAATAGCATCTACACGGCCTCCGCGCCGAACCCGAACCAAGACTCCGGTGCGGTCCCCCCGCCGGGTGCTGCCCCCACGGCCCTGGCCAACGCGGCCCCGGCGCAGGCCGCCCCCGAGGCGGCCCCGATGCCCGCTCAGCAGCCGGCCCCCGCCCAGCTCGACGCCGCGACCGCCCCCGCGACCACTGCCCCCACGGATGACACCCCCCCCGTGCCGACGAGCATCGACTCTTCCCTCCTCCCCACGCCTTGATCGCCCCCCGGCCAACGCCCCCCAATGACTTCGGAAAGGCGGTTCCGCCGAGAAGGCGGACCGCCCGACCGAGTCTTCACCACTTCGATCGCGAGACCTTGCTCACGACCGATTTCGTCGGACTCCACGTTTTCCGGCTTGCCAGCCTCGATTGGCGGCCCGGCCGTGCTACTTCGGCGGTAGCGAGCCCACGAACGTGATCGCCTGGGAGATCAATCGTTTGCGGAGTGTCGCGTCGTCGTAGACGTTCGCACCGCAACGGACCCAGCCCGTCATCGGCCGGTCGCCCAACCGCATGGCGACGATCCCGTCGATCTGCAGCGCCCAGGCATCCTGACCTTTCCCCAGCCGGACGAGCATCCCGTCATCACGGGCGGCGCAGAGCAAGTGCCCGTCGAGCATCCACGCGAGCCCCCCGAACATCGCCTTCTCCGTCAGCCCGGGCATCCGGCCGATCTCTTTCTGGATCAACGCTTCCAGGTGCTTCTCGCGAGCCATGGCCTTCCATTCCTTGTGGACGAGAGCGAGTGCGGGAAGCGGGCAGGCCAAAGGACAGAGCCCGTCCTGGCCCTCTCGGTAAAGCTCGTTGGGCAAAGTCCATGAAGGCCTGTCGTCGATGATAGCAGGTTTCGAGAGACTCCTCGCGGATACCCCCCCCCCCGAGCCCTAGTCTGAAGAAGGCTTCACCACAAAGGCACAAAGAACCATCGAAGCAGGTCCGAAGGGGATTGGTCCTCTCTGGCCTCTCACCTTTGTGCCTTTGTGGTGAAACCCTCGAGCGGTGAGAGTCCGGTGGAGATCTGCGAGGAGTGTCGGATTCGAGAGGACGTGTCTTGTCGTTCCGATCCTGGTATGCCGGGATGTTGATCCTGGTTTTTTTGTTGACGCGGGGCGAGATTCCGGGACAATCGTTCGGTCTTTCACGGGAATCGTTCAGCAAGCCGGCGGCCCGGCTTTGCCCGATGCCGTGGTTCATCGGGAACGGTCGTCGGGACGATCGGGGCTCTCATGAAGCTCATCATCGCGTTGATTCAGCCCACCAAGCTCGAAGCGGTCAAGGAAGCACTCTCGCACGTCGAGGTCTTCCGCCTGACGGTCATGGACGTCCAGGGCTTCGGCCGGCAGAAGGGGTATACCGAGGTCTACCGCGGGCATGAGTTCACGGTGAATCTGCTCCGGAAGATCGAGCTGCAGATCGCGGTGAATGAAGACTTCGTCGAGCCGACCGTCAACGCGATCATCCAGGCGGGCCGGAGCGGGCCCGACGGGAAGATCGGAGACGGCAAAATCTTCATCCTGCCGATGGACGACTGTATCCGGATCCGGACCGGCGAGCGCGGGCCTGAGGCGATTTGACAACTTTCGGTCCGCTGACGCGGGACGGGAACGGATAGCAGCATCCCATGATTCGGGCGGTGATCTTCGACTTCAACGGCGTGCTCCTCGACGACGAGCACGTCCACTTCTCGTTATTCCGTGAGGTCCTCGCCCCCGAAGGGGTCGAACTGACACACGACCTTTACCACGACAAATACCTCGGCTACGACGACCGGGGCTGCCTCGAGACCGCCTTGCTCGACGCGGGCAAGGACGCGTCCCCGAGTCGGGTCGATGCGCTGATCGCCCGCAAGGCCGAGCGCTACTTCGAGGTCGCCGAGGAGGGGCTGAACTTCTTCCCCTCCGCGGCCGAGTGCCTCGCCGCGCTCTCCAAGCGTTGGCCGCTCGCGATCTGCTCGGGCGCCTTGCGCCCCGAGATCGTCTTCGCCTTGAAGCTCTTGCACGCGACCGATCAGGTCGCGGCGATCGTCTCGGCCGAGGACACGAGCCGAGGCAAGCCCGACCCCGAGGGATACCTCCTGGCCCTCGCCGCCCTCCGCAAGGTCCTGCCGGACCTCCAAGGCCAGGAGTGTCTGGTGATCGAGGACAGCCTGGCCGGCATCATCTCGGCCAAGGGCGCCGGGATGCACGCGGTGGGCGTCTCGAACACCTATGGCGTCGCGGAACTCGCGGACGCCGGCGCGGAGTTCGTCCTGCCGGGCCTGGTCCCGATGACCCCCGAATGGATCGACGAGCATTTCGCCTGAGTCCGGATCGGGGTGCCTGGTTGGGATTCTTTCGCCACGGATTGAACACGGATGAAACGCGGATAAGAAATTTGAAAATATCAAAGTAAAAATTTTGATATTTTATCTGTGTCAATCTGTGTCATCTGTTGATTGTTCGTTTTCCCTATATCCGTGCGACTCCCTGGACTAGGAGGCTCCGCCGTCTATGAGCGAATCCGTGCCTGCGCCGGAAGGGTCGGAACCGGCGGGATTACTCCTCTGCCGTGACCTGATCTTCACGTCCAAGATCACCGGGACGGCCCGGGAGCTGGGACACCGCGTCCTCGTGGCCGGGAACGTTGCCCTCGCCTCGGCGATGATCGAGCAGTGGCGCCCCAAGGTCGTCTTCGTCGACCTCTCGGCCGGCGATCTCGTCTCGATCCCCGCGCTGATCGCCTACCGCAAGCTCGCGACCCCCGAGACCCCCTTCGTCGCCTTCGGCTCCCACGTCGACACCCAGGCCCTCGCCGGCGCCAGGTCCGCGGGCTGTGACCCCGTCCTCCCCCGCAGCAAATTCTCGGCGGAGCTGCCCGACTTGATCCGTCAGTTTTTTGCGTGACAAGGGGGAGGGGAGGTGTTCACCACAAGGGCACAAAGACACAAAGTGCAGGAAATGCTTGGAAGTTAAAATTAAGGATTTTCACTTCTTGTATTCCCCTCGTGTCTTTGTGCCTTTGTGGTGAATACCTTCTTCTCCCCATCTCCCTACTTCGCAATCGCCCCAAGCCAGGTCGCGACGGCGACGGCCCCGGGGTCGGGGTGGCCGAGGGCGCGGTCGCCGAGGTAGCTGGAACGGCCTCGGCGAGGGGCGAGGTCGGCGGTGGCCTTTGCGCCCGCTTCGGCGGCGTGGGTAGCGGCGCCGAGGGCGGATTTGAGAGGTTGGCCGGCGTCGAGGGAGGCCATGAACGCGTCGGCCGCCGGTTGCAGGGCGTCGAGCATCGTCCGGTCGCCGACCTTGGCACCGCCGAGCTCGGCCACGGCCGTGCAGCCGGCCTGGAAGGCCTCGGCCCAGGCGCGGGGGTCGTTGGGTTTGAGCGATCGGAGTCGGGCCGAGGCGCGGAGGAAGAAAATCCCGTACAGGGCCCCGGACGTCCCGCCGAGCGTCCGTTGGAGCGTCAGGCCGAGCTCGTGCAGCGTCGCAGTCGAGTCGTCGAACGGATAAATTGCGTCCGACGACGAATCGGGCGGATCCATGCTGCGGGCCCCGCGTTCCAGGCTGAGGCCGAGGTCGCCGTCGCCCACGACCTGGTCGAGCTCCGTGAGATGCGGGGCGGCCTCGATCAGGGCCCGGGCCGCCTCGTGGATGGCATTTCGGAGTGCGATCCCGAGCGGCGTTATCGGGGCGGGGAACCGGCTCGGGGCTTCGGTTTGCGAACCTTCGGCCGATGCGACGGAGGAGCGAGGTCCCTGCGGACGCGCCTCGGCGTGCGACCAGGCCGGCGCCTGGGTCGGTGCGTCGAGCCGGGCCAGGCTCGCGTCGTCGACTCGGAGGACCGATAGGGAAACGCCCGCCATCTCCAGGGCCGAGAGGAAGGTCCCGACGTACGCCCGCTCGACCGCCAGGCCGCGTTCCTCGAGCACGGCCAGGGCGTGCCGGGCGACGATCATCAACTCCATCGTCGGCGTGGCGCCGAGGTTGTTGACGAGCAGGGCGACCCGGTCGTTTGGGCCGAGCCCGGCGTCGGCGACGATCGCGTCGAGCAGTTGTTCGACGAGCGCATCGGCGGGCTCGAGCGGCCCCCGGCGGACGCCGGGCTCGCCGTGGATCCCCAGGCCGAGCTCGATCTCCTCCTCGCCGAGCGTGAACCCGGGCTTGCCCGCGGCGGGGACCGTGCAGGGTGACAGAGCAACCCCCATGGTCCCGACGGCGTCTGCGGTGGTGCGAGCTTCGGCGGCGACCTCGGCCAGGCTCGCCCCGGCCTCGGCGGCCGCGCCGGCGACCTTGTGGACGAAGATCGTCCCGGCCAGACCTCGCCTCCCCGCGTTCTCCGACGTCGCGGCCAGGGCGACGTCGTCGGCCACGACGACCATCTCGACTGCCAGCCCTTCGGCCCTGGCCATCTCGGCGGCGAGCCCGAAGTTGAGGCGGTCCCCCGTGTAATTCTTGACGATCAGCAGGGCTCCCGGTGGGCCCGTCACCGCCCTGATCGCCGCGAGCACGGCATCCGGGCTGGGCGAGGTGAAGACCTCGCCCGCGACCGCCGCGCTCAGCATCCCGGGGCCGACGTACCCCGCGTGCGCCGGCTCGTGCCCGCTGCCCCCGCCCGAAATGAGGGCGACCTGCCGCCCCCGGACCACCTCGGCATCGGCCCGGACGATCACCGTCTGGCCCGGCACCCGGGCCAGGCCCGGGTAGACCGCGACCAAACCCTCGACCATCTCGTCGACGACCTCCACACGCCGGTTGATCAGCTTCTTCAACGGAGGGTCCCCCAACGAGAACGTGTACCGACCTCGTGATTCTGTTCCGAAACCCGGTGCTTTCTTCAACACCGGGTTTCTGACCCACTCGCCGCAGACAACCCCTTGCGGGACGTCGTGGATTCTCACAGAAACTCGGTTCTCAAGAAGAAGCCGGGTTTCGGGATAGGTGCTGCGAGGTCGGTCCACTCCGGACTCGAGATGCTTTCCCTCGCGACCCGCCATCGCCTTCCGCAAGGCCAACCCCAGGCGATGCCAACGATCTTGGGGCCTTGGTACTCGTTTGGCAAGGTGCCCCTGGGTGCCACGGGTTCCGTCTTCGGACCCCGTGCGGATCGGGCCCGGCTCAACGCATCGATCCTCAGGGAGTACCGACGACTTGGGCAGACACTTTGGAGGTCTCGATCGGAAGCGGGGCTCAGCACGGGCCATGAGAACCGGCTTCGACGAGCCCTACGCCCAAGCTCGACGCCGCCAGCCGAGCCTCGCCCGCACGGGGTCCGAAGACGGAACCCGTGGCACCCTCGACCTCCGTTCCTCCACCGATTTCGCTCCAGGAGCCGAGGACGATCACCGGGCCGTCGGGGCCGTGCCGTTGGATGCGGCCTCATTGGCGGCCGGCGGCGCCTGGGACGGGCGGCTGTCGGCCATGAACCTCGGGATCGAGTGCAGCGTCGGGGCGGTGTGCGGGATGTCGGTCGCGGGGGAGTGGGGCATGTGGCACGAGACGCAGTCATCGGCCGGGCTCTTGGCGAGGCGCTCGGCGGGCGCGAGCTTGCATCCTCGATCGGCGTGGCACTCGAGGCAGCGTCCCTTGAAATAGGCGACCCGCTCGGCGGGCTCCGGGCGCTTGTGGGGGTCGTGGCAGGAGGTGCAGCCGAGTCGCCCCTCGCTCTTTTGATAGCAGCGACTCTCACGCATCTGCTCGACGTGCCCGATCGCCTTGAGGCCTCGGCGAGGGTCGGTGGAGGCCGGGTTAACCGCCACGAACTGGTGGAACGAGAGGCCGGGGCGATAGTCGAACGGCGAGCGGCCGGGATGGGCGAGCCGGGCCGACCCCTGGAAGTGGCACTGTTCGCAGACGGACTCGCGGAGCGCGACGTCGAGGTCGACCGGGTTCACGATCGTCAGGTCCTTGCCTTTGCCCGTTCCCGAGGCCTGTGCGGGGTTCTTGGCGTGGAGCTCGCCCGGCCCGTGGCAACGCTCGCAGCCGATCGAGAGGCCCTGAAAGACGGGAGGCCCGTTGGCGGGGAGCGCGACCTGGTTGCTGTGGCAGAAGAGGCAGTCGATCAGGATCCGGCGGTCGAAGTGCAGGTTCCCGTCGCGATACCCGGGCGCCAGGTCCCAGCGATGCCCCTCGGTGTACCAGGCGAGGGGGGACTGGAAGAGGTCATTCCCGCGCTGGACGAGGAACGAGTATCCACGCGTCCCGGACCCGAGGGCGAAGCGGATGAGGCCTTCGTCGACGCCGAGCTCCTTGCCATCCTTGTCGCGACGGGTTTCGCGGTGGAAGACCTGGCCGTCGCGACGTTCGATCGAGTAGTCGAGGTCGTCGACCGTGAGGACCTTCCCGCCGACTTCGGCGAAGACCTCGTTCGCGGGCGCCATCGAACGGCCCATCGGATGCTGATGGAACGTCTTGGAAATCTCGGCATGACACTTGGTGCAGACCGCGTCGCCGACGTAGGCGACCCCGCGCTCGGTGTTTTTGTAGGGGGAGAGGCTGGTCGGCACCAGGTGTCCTTCGGGGACGGTCGGCCCCGGGATCTCCTGGTGGGTCTGGGTCCACGCAAAGTAGCCGGCGGCGAGGACGACGACGACCAGCAAGGTCCCTTGAAGGGCCCGAGCGGCCGGAGAGCCGGGGGTTCTCGACTCGGACACGAAGGGCCTCCTTCGAGGTGGCCCGGCCGCGTCGCCGGGCGTCAGGGCTTGGGGTTCTGATCCTTGGAAGATGCTCCGGACGAGGCTTGGAGACGATAGAAGTTGGCCAGCCCCGCGTTCCCCTTGCGCTCGTGATGGTCGGCCAGGAGGCGGCTTGCGTCGGGGTTCCCCGGCTGCTCGCGGAGGACCTTCTCCGCCCATTGGACCCCTTCGGCCTCGAGGTTGTGGTCGAACATCCAGCGAGCGACTTCGACCTGGGCCTTATGGTCCTTGGGGTATTTGATGAGGTGGTCGCGGACGTCGTCGAGCCGCTCGAGCTCGGCGCGGAGCGTCTTCTCCGTGGCCAGCTCCTTCTCGGCCTCGGCGGTGCGTCCGAGTCGAGTCAGGGCGAGGCTGCGGCGATGCCGGATCGCGAGGTCCAGCGGGTTCAGGGCGATCGCCCGGTCGAGATAGGCGAGGGCGGAAGGGAAGTTGCCGTGCCGGACGTCGAGCTCGGCGAACTCCTTGAGCGCCGCGGCGTTCTTGGGGTCCAGGGCCAGGGCCCGCTCGAGGTGCTGGATCCCGGCGGCCTCGTCCCCCTTCTCCAACAGGTTCTGCCCGGCGCCGAGGTGGGCCGCCGCGTCGTCGGGCTTCAGCTTGAGGTAGGCTTCGTACTCCGTCGCCGCCTCGTCGTTGCGGTGCCCCTTGCGGAGCTCATTGGCGAGCCCGAGCCTCGCTTCCGGGAGCGTCGGGGCCCGCTTCACGGCCTCTCGAAAATCGTTGAGGGTGTCGATCGCCTCGGAGGAGGCCCGGCTGTCGATCTCGGCCCGCCAGAGGTAAGGCTTCGGGTCATTGGGCGCGTCGCGGGCCCAGCGCTCGATGACCTTGGCCGCCCGGTTGAGGTCGTAGGTCTTGAGGTAGACCCGCGCCAGGGCCTCGTCGATCTGAGGGTCCGGCCCCTGGGCGTTCTCGAAAGCCTTCCGCAACACGGGCTCGGCCTCGGCGAACCGGTCCATCTTCGAGGCGAGCATGGCCCGCAAGAGGTCGAGCTGGGGCGCGGCCATGTAGAGTTCGGCGGCCCGCTTCAGCCCGGCGGCGGCCTCGGCGGGCCGGTCGAACGCGAGGGCGACCCGGCCGCGGTAGTAGTGGGCCTCGGCCGAGTCGGGCTGCGCCTTCAGCCAACGGACCAGGGCGGTCTCGGCCGCCGGGTACTGGCCGGCGGCCAACGCGCGCCGCACCGCGTCCGCCTCGACGGAGGCCTTCCGCGACCGCAGCCAGGCCCCGATGCCGACCAATACGCCCGCGATGACCAGCACCGAGACGAGCTTGGCCTTATGCCCGGTCATCTGCATCGCCCACCTCGAAGCCGATCAGGAGGAGCATGCCCATTGGGGATCGCGCAGGTCCGATCCCCGGTGATCGAAGGGAAAACCCCACCGATTCTAGTGTCGCATGATTTTCCCGGGCGTCAACGATCGTGGGAGGATCGGCGGGCTGACGAGAGATGTGGGGCGGGTGCGCGGCCCGCCCGGCAGGAGCTTCGGACGTCATCCCTTCGAGGTGATGTCGCGTCGATACTCACTGCCGGGAAGGGCGGTCTCGATCGGTGAGACGATCAGCGACGACCTCGGCCCCTGGCGGAGCCCGCCTTCGGCGGCTCCGGCGGAGCCTCGGCGTCGGAGAGGTTGAAGTCGAGCTTGTTCGATTCGGCCTTGACGTCGGCCTTGAGGGTCGTGGTGCGGGCATCCCCGTATCCCGCGGGGATGAGGGACTTGGCTTCCGCCACGACTTTCCCGACGGCACCCGGCAAGATCTTGGGGCTGGTACTTCCCGTCACTCGCTTGAATTCCGCCGCCGCCTTCTCGGTGTAGTCTTCTTTGGAGACGACGGTCACCTTGTAATGGCCGGCCTGGGCTCCGTCGCCTTCGCTACCCATCGAGAGCTTGTACGAGCCGTTGGTGATGATGCCCGTGGCACCGTAGTTCTTCGACAGGTCTTCCGAGACGAAATTGATCGTACCTTTCTCGAGCGGACTGCCGTTGTAATTGACGATACCCGAGACAGGATAACGTTGGCCAAGGCCGTCGTCCGTCCCGCAAGAGGCGAGGACGAAGAGACCGGAAACGGTCAGCATTGCGAGAAGGCGCCTGGATCGGCGAGTTTCGAGAGATCGCTGATACAGGGATGGCATAGGTGTTCAATCCTGACTGGCAACAACTCGGGAAAGTGAAATGCGACGGCGAGCCGCCGCATGCCGACGAGAAGCCTTGCTCGTGGTGAAAACGGGGCGGTTGGGCCTGACCGGTGTATCAAGCCCAACCGCCGACTCGGATAGGACGCTGTGTGGGCGAGCTAGGGACGATGGCTCGAGCTAGGACTTAGTAGGCATCCGCACTGATGACCTCGCCGCCGGCACGGCTGCCGAGGGCGCAGTACGTGAAGATGTTGATCGTCGACTTGAGGAAGTGGACCGACCCGTCGACGAACAGGAAGTTCGCACCGCCCGGGTGCTTGCTCTTGAAGCCGACGTTCGCGTAGGCACAGCGAGACGCGAAGTTGGTGCTGCCCCAACCACCGGCCGTCGAGCAGCTCTGTCCGGAGGGGTAGTTGATGGGGATGGTGGTGCCATTCGCACCGGAGTTCCACTCCCACACGTTGTTGTCGGCGCGCTGGGCGGGCAGGCTCTCGCCGGCGCTGATGGTGTTGCTCGTGCCGTCGGTAACGCCCGCGAGGGTCACCGTCTGGCCATCATTGACGTCGAACATGCCGCGGAGCGAGCCGGTGTTCGGGCCGGTAGCCGTGCACGTGCTGACGCTGAGCTTCGTCCCTTGTTCGCCGGGCCAGCCGACCCACGGTTGTCCCGGGGCCGGGGGGAAGTTGTTGTAATTCGACTCGGTCGGGAAGATGGCACCGGGGGTGTTGCAACCGCTGCCGTAGTTATCCCCGTAGCTGACGAGGTAGTCGGAGACGGGGACCTGGACCGCGCCGCCGTTCGGGTTCGCAGGAGGGGCGCCGCCGGAGATGTCCTGGCCGTCTCCGTTGCCCGATCCGGAATTGCGGAAGCCCTGCTGATCGCCGTCGGAGGGGCAGGCCAGCATGCCGAGCCGGGTGTACCAGACGGTGGCGAAGGCCGGCATGTTGGTCGTCGTACCCGTCGAGAAGTTAATCGACGTGTAGATCGGGTTTTGCTCCGTGAACGGCAGGATCAGCGCGACCCAGTTCAACCCGTTGACGATGCCACCGCCGCCACTCGGGAAAGCGGGGTTGCCCATGGGATTTTGCGGGTTCGGCCACGTCATGGCGCCCATGCACCACATCGAGTTCGTGCTCTCGTAGTTCGCGAATGCGAGCCCGAGCTGCTTCAGGTTGTTCGTGCACTGGATGCGGCGGGCAGCCTCGCGGGCCGACTGGACGGCGGGCAGCAGCAGGGCGATCAGGACGGCGATGATGGCGATGACCACCAAGAGTTCGATCAGCGTGAACCCTCGGCGCAATGATGGCGTCGGCATTCTTTTCATCGATGCGATCCTTCTACGGCTTGGGATGACGAAGTACCTAATCTTACAGATGGGCCAAATCAATACCCATTTGGCCAATCTGCCGAAACTTACGTTCGGAAGAACGACGGACGTCGGTCCTTCAAACGTTAGAATCCTGCAAATCCGAGATCCTAGATCGCCCGCGGTGTGACACGTCTAAATTCGGCGTGTCATGCCGGGACGTTGATCCCAACGATTCAGCGATCACCGACCCTGAAGTCAGCCACACCAATGGGGGGGGGATGGGTGGTGCGGACGACTGGGCAGGCCTATCAATCCTGTGTCGAGTCTCTCCAGGCACAGTGGCCGACGAGACCCAGGGGAGCTTTTTCGGGGGCCTCGGGACTCTCGGTAGAGATCATCCCGAAACATGCGGCTGGGAAAACACGAAACTACGCCTGTTCGGCAAATCCGGCCGGCTGACCTCGCCGGCCCTCGACCTTCACCAGATAACATTCACATCGCCGCAACCGAAGAGTCGCACGGCGATTATGACGATCCTTGCTGCCCACCGGAGGCCAAACAAACGGAAAGTATCGATTGTTTGGGTGAGACCACGCGGATCTCTGAAGTTATGTTACGGGGTCAGGGAAGCCTTTGGCAAAAATTCGGAATGAATTTTTTGCGGCCGATTCAGAACCTTGGTGCATAAATCCGGTTTCCTCGTCTGCGAGGGGGGCACCATGTCTCCCAATTAAATAGCGTCAAGCACCTTCCTCAATTCCTTCCTTTTCCAAGGACTACGCCGATTTTCGTCACGACCGCTAACTGTCCCAAGTCATTTGGAGCAATTGCGGGATTCTCCGAAAGAATCGATTCCGGTCTTCACCGGACGTCTCGCGATTTAAGGGTATTTCCCGTCGCCGTGTCTCGATCGAGTTCGCGATTCCCGAGTCCCGGGTCAGGAGCCAGCGTGACGCGTGTGGGATTTTCCAAGTCATAGAACTGTTTTTGGGTAATCGAAGTTTGTTGTTCTGGGCCTCGGTTTCTGAATTGGGGCCCGAGCGAAATCCTCTCGCTTTCCCCGTCTCACGACGCGTCGAGCATCCCATGGCTTCCAACCGGCGGATTAATGAGGTTGATGGGAATCACGATCGAAATTAGTGGTTTCATTGGTAATATATAGTCAATACATAAAATGGGTTTCGAGTTGATGGTGGGGCATTCAGGTCCTTTCCCGCTCCATCCGCTCGCATTTCGCCGGGTGGGCACCCCCACCAGCATTCATGAAGAAGGGCTGGCGGCCGTGCCCATCCGTCCTGGGTCGTGAATGGCGCCAGACATCCCGACCCTCGATAACGCGGCACCAACTCGAGCCTCGGACCGAGGTTATGCCAGGATTGGCATCGGGATTGCCGGGTTTCTCGTCAGAGGTCTGCGGGAAGATCCCCGAGGGCCGGGGGATCGTTCTCGATCGGCCTTGCTCCTTCCTCGCTCCAGAGAGGCATGTCGGGCTCGTCCGCGTCTCGGGCGAGGAGGAATGGTGCGCATTCGATTGAGGGTGTCCCTCCCATGACCCGGTCCACGACGTCGACGGTGCGGCAACCTGTGAATCCTTCGCGAAGGAGGCCGGTCGGCGCGGAGTTGATCTCCGGTGGCGGGGTCCATTTCCGGGTCTGGGCCCGAGGGCGACGGAGCGTGGAGTTGGTCCTCGAAGGAGGCCCGGCGGGTGAGATGAGTCCCGGCTCGGCCTCGGTCATGCTCCGGTCCGAAGAGGACGGGTATTTCTCGGCGCTGGTCCCTTCGGCCGGGGAGGGGATGCGATATCGCTACAAAGTCGACGGCGGAGACCCTCGCCCCGACCCGGCGTCTCGCTTCCAGCCCGAGGGCCCTCACGGGCCGTCGCAGGTCATCGACCCGTCCGCGTTCCGATGGACCGACGACGCCTGGCGCGGTCCGGGGTCGAAGGGCCATGTGATCTACGAGGTCCACGTCGGCACGTTCACCCCCGAGGGGACCTGGGCCTCGGCCGCCGAGGTCCTGGCGTCGCTCGCGATCCTGGGCGTGACGGTGCTCGAGGTCATGCCCGTCGCCGAGTTCCCCGGGCGCTTCGGCTGGGGGTACGACGGCGTCGACCTGTATGCGCCGTTCCACCACTACGGGACCCCCGACGACATGCGACGGTTCGTCGACCGGGCGCACGCCGAGGGCCTGGCGGTGGTCCTGGATGTCTGCTACAGCCACCTCGGGCCCGTCGGAAATTATCTCAACACGTTTTCGGATGACTATTTCACCGAACGCTACAAGAATGCCTGGGGCCGCCCGTTCAACTTCGACGGCGAAGGGGCGGAACCGATCCGGGAATTCGTCGCCGAGAACGTCGCGTACTGGGTCGACGAGTTCCACGTCGACGGGATCCGGATCGACGCGACGCAGGACATCCAGGATGCGTCCCCCGACCACATCCTCAAGGTCCTGACGCGCCGGGCCCGCCAGGCTGCGAGCGGGCGTCGAGTCCTGGTGATCGGCGAGAACGAGCCGCAGGAGGTCGCGCTGATCCGGCCCGAGGGGCAGGGGGGATTCGGCATGGACGCCCTCTGGTCCGACGACTTCCACCACGCCGCGATGGCCGCCGCGACCGGGAGGCTCGAGGCCTATTACGGCGACTACCGCGGGACTCCCCAGGAGTTCGTCTCGGTCGCCAAGCACGGCCTGCTCTACCAGGGTCAGCGCGACGTCCGCCAGGCCAAGCGTCGGGGGAGCCCCGCCTTCGGCATCGACCCGGGTCGGTTCGTCCTCTACCTCCAGAACCACGACCAACTCGCCAACTCGGCCTGGGGCCATCGGCTCCAGAAGCTGACCACGCCCGGGCGCCATCGGGCCCTGACGGCGATGCTCCTGCTCGGCCCGGGCACGCCGCTCCTGTTCCAGGGCCAGGAGTATGGCGCGTCGACCCCGTTCCTCTACTTCGGCGACCAGACGCCCGAGATTTCCGAGTCGATGCGACGCGGGCGGCAGGACTTCCTCTCGCAGTTCCCGAGCCTCGCCGGCGCCCAGATGAAGGCCCTGGTGCCTCGCCCGGACGCCCCGGAAGGGTTCCGGCGCTCGACGCTCGACCCGGCCGAGCGCGAGGCCCATGTCGAGGCCTACGCCCTCCACGCCGATCTTCTCCGCCTCCGTCGCGACGACCCAACCTTCCGCGATCGGCGTCCGGGAGGCCTCGACGGCGCCGTCCTCGGCCCCGAGGCGTTCGTCCTGCGTTCCTTCGGCGAAGACGGCGACGACCGGCTCGTCCTGGTCAACCTCGGCCCCGACCTCGACCTCAACCCGGTCACCGAGCCTCTGCTCGCCCCTCCCGAAGACGCCATGTGGGATCTCCTCTGGTCGAGCGAAGATCCTCGCTACGGCGGCTCCGGGACCCCCGCGCCCGAACGCGACGACGGGTGGCACATCCTCGGACATGCCGCCGTCGTCATGCACCCCAAGTTCACGGGACGACCTCATGGATAACCTCACGCTCTCGACGTCCTGTTCCCCCTCCGACCCGATCAGCGAGGGTACGCTCACCTCCCGGGAGTGGCTCGTCACCAACGGCCTGGGGGGTTATGCCTCGGGGACGGTCGGCGGCATGGCCACCCGGCGCTACCACGGGCTCCTGGTCGCGGCCCTCCCCGCGCCGCTGGGGCGCACGATGATGCTCAACCAACTGGGCGAGCGCGTCGTCCTCGCCGACGGCGGCAGCATCCCCCTGGGCTTCGAGTCGCTCGTCTCGGCCCCCTCCGGCATGCCCGGGGCAGGCCGGCTGGCCGAATTCCACCTCGAAGGCGGGCTGCCCGTCTGGCGGTTCGAGGTCGGCGCGATCGCGCTCGAGAAGCGGCTGGTCATCTCGCACCTCCAGAACACAACCTTTGTGGTCTATCGCCTCCTCTCCGGCGATGGCCCCGTCCGGCTCGTCCTCCGCCCCTCGGTCCACTTCCGCCCGCACGACTCGTCGGTCGACACCCCCCCGACGGGCCCATATCGGCTGACGGCCTCGGGCGACCAGTACGAGATCGCGACCGACGGCTTCCCGCCGCTCCGTCTCTTGCTCAAAGGGCGCGACCCCGCCTTCATGCTCGACGCGGCGGTCTCGGGCGAGATCCGCTACGCCGTCGAGGCGAGCCGAGGGTATGGCCATACGGGCAACCTCTGGAGCCCTGGCTATTTCCGGGCCGAGCTCACCGAGGGCGAAGACGTGAACCTCGTCGTCTCGACCGAGTCCTGGGAGACCCTGCGGGCGCTCGAGCCGTCGGAGGCCCTGCACGCCGAGCGAGTCCGTTCCGCCCGCCTGATCCGCAACGCCCGCAAGCAGGCGCACGGCGGCCCCGCGGCCGACCTCGTCCTGGCGGCCGACCAGTTCGTGATCACGCCCGCCGGCCGCGTCGAGGACACCGCGAGGGCCCACGCCTCGGGCGAGGAGATCCGCACCGTCATCGCCGGCTACCACTGGTTCACCGACTGGGGCCGGGACACGATGATCAGCTTCGAAGGGCTGACCCTCTCCACCGGCCGGATCGTCGAGGCGGGGTACATCCTCCGCACGTTCGCCTATTACATCCGCGACGGCCTGATCCCCAACCTCTTCCCGGAAGGGCGGACCCAGGGCCTCTACCACACCGCCGACGCCACCCTCTGGTTCTTCCATGCGATCGACCGCTACTTCGACGCGACCGAGGACCAGGAGACCCTCCACCTTCTTTTGCCCAAGCTCCTCGACATCATCGACCACCACCTAAAGGGGACCCACTTCGGCATCGGGGTCGACCCCCGCGACGGCCTCCTCCGCCAGGGGGCGCCGGGCTATCAACTGACCTGGATGGACGCCAAGGTCGACGACTGGGTCGTGACGCCTCGCCGGGGCAAGGCGGTCGAGATCAACGCGCTCTGGTACAACGCGCTTCGGCTCCTGGAAGGCTGGGTCCGCGACTGGCGAGGCGACGAGTTGGCGGCCCCCCTGGCCGAGCGTGCCGAGCAGGCCAAACGCTCGTTCAACCGACGCTTCTGGAACGAGTCGGCCGGCTACCTCTACGACGTCGTCGACGGCGAGAACGGCGACGACCCGGCCTGCCGTCCGAACCAGGTCTTCGCGATCTCGCTCGCCCACCCGGTCCTCGAGCGCGCGTATTGGGAGCCGGTCGTGGAGGTGGTGCGCCGAAAGCTCCTGACCCCGGTGGGCCTCCGCTCGCTGTCGCCCGACGACCCCGACTACAAGCCCAGGTACGACGGCGACCTCCGCGCCCGCGACGCCGCCTACCACCAGGGGACGGTCTGGGCCTGGCTGATCGGCCCGTTCATCGACGCCTGGCTCAAGCTCCACCCCGACGACCGCGCCGGCGCCCGCAAGTTCCTCGACGGGTTCATCCCGCACCTGAACGAAGACTGCGTCGGCTCCATCAGCGAGATCTTCGACGCCGAAGCCCCCTTCCACCCCCGAGGCTGCGTCGCCCAGGCCTGGAGCGTCGCCGAGGTCCTCCGCTGCTGGATCAAGACGGCCGAGTAGGGAACCCTCGGTCAGGACGCATGGCGTAAAATTTAAATAGTGTTGAATATTAGAAAAGTTGATATTATATTGGGCGATCACGCTCAGGCCGACGACTCGGACGAACGTCGCTCTCCCCTCCCCCCGGTAGAGAAGATGGTTGGACCAGTCACTCACGAGCCTCGTGGGTTACCGTGGACGATTGTGGCGTCTTCGGGCCGAGCCGACATCGGGAGGACTGGTCCATGAGTGATTCTCACACGACGCATTTCGTGGGTCTCGACGTTCACAAGAATACGATCGTGGTCGCCGTGGCCGAGGCGGGGCGGTAGCCCGCACGAGTGGTTGCGACGGTGCCGTCCGAGTTCAAGGCCTTGGGAAAGATCCTGGAGAGATTGGGGCCGAAGGCCGGGATCTCGTGCTGTTACGAGGCGGGCCCGACCGGTTACGGGCTGGCCAGGGCGTTACGTGCCGCCGGCTGGGCGTGCGACGTGATCGCACCGTCCCTGGTCCCGAAGAAGCCCGGGGAGAGGATCAAGACCGACCGCCGTGATGCGGCGAGGCTGGCACAGAACCATCGCAGTGGCGACCTGGTCGCGGTCACCATCCCGAGTGAGGCGTGTGAGGCGATCCGGGACCTGGAGCGGGCCCGAGACGCCGCCAAGAAGGCCGAGCGTGTGGCCCGCCAGCAGCTGGGCCAGTTCCTCCTGCGCCACGGCCGTCAGTATCCCGGCAAGACGAGTTGGAACGAAGCCCATCGGGCCTGGATCGCCGGCCAGGTATTCGCCGAGTCGGCGCAAAAGCATGTGCTCCGCGACGGGCTATCGGCCGTGGACCTGGCGACGTTGCGGGGTGCGCAGCTGACGGCGCGGCTGCGAGAGTCGGCCGAGGTTTGGGACGGGATGTCGTTGGTCAAGGCGTTGCAGGCGCTGCGCGGCGTGGAGTTCGTGACGGCCGTGACCGTAGCGGCGGAGGTGGGGGACTTCCGGCGGTTCGCGAGTGCGCGTGACTTCATGGGGTACGTGGGTCTGATCCCGACGGAGCAGACCACCGGCGAGACACGTCGCGGAGGTCCGATCAGCAAAGCTGGTAATGCTCATGTGAGGATATTGTTTATTGAATCGGCGTGGCATTACCGGAGGCAGCCGCGGATGAGCAAGGCATTGCGGGATCGGAGCGAGGGCTTGGCGGCCGGGGTGACGGCGATTGCATGGAAGGCGCAAAAACGTCTTCATGCTCGTCTGACGAACTTGATCGGCCGAGGTAAGCCGCCAGCGGAGGCGGTGACGGCGGTGGCGCGTGAGCTGGCGGGATTCGTGTGGGCGATCGGACGGGAGGAAGTACTGCTGGCGACGGCGGAGTGATCGGATAGACTGGAGTTGATCGAAGGATCTGAGAGAGGGAGGGCCAAAGGGACCGGTCGCGTTGGCAAAACGGTTAGGGGGAATCCTCGACCCCGCCTCTAAGAGGCTATCCGGTAATCCGAAAATTTCGTAACCTACGCCTGTAGAAGGAGTCAGGCCGATCGACATCTGTCCGAGGATTATTCCCATGCGTAAGTCCTATCCCTCCGACCTCAGCGACGAG
>NZ_JBTYIP020000046.1:0-59421 GCF_054877945.1 Singulisphaera rosea
ATCCCGAACACGGCCGTTAAGCCCGCCAGGCCCATGATAGTGCCTTTGGCGCGAAAGTCGGTTATCGCCGGAATCTTCCACGAACACCCCCGTGACTCATCCGAGTCACGGGGGTGTTTTTTTGCGCGCGGTGAGCGCGAAGGTGGATTGTTCACCGCAAAGGCATAAAGAAGACCAAGAATGAAGTTCTCATTTTTTGATTTTCCTTTGTGGCTTTGTGCCTTTGTGCCTTTGTGGTGAACAGTCTCCCCTTCCGGTTTAGAAGACAATCTTGGCACGGATGGTTTCAATCTTTCGGTCGTCGATGCGATACCAGAGGATGCGGTAGAGGTAGTTGTCGGAGGTGAAGACATCGATGATCCGGTCGCGCGGGTCGCGGTTGGCGGCGAGGGAGGCGGTGTTGTCGAGCCAGCCGGTGAGGCCGCCGGAGGCCGGGCCGGGGACGGCGGTGCCGATGTGGAGGCCGTCGCCGTTGTAGTGGAAGACGTGGGCTTTCTGGAACCAGCCAAGCATCACGCCGCCGCCCGGGACGCTATCCATACCCACGCAGACCTCGGGCAAGGGGACGGCCCAGTACATTCGACCTCGGTTGTCGTAACGGGCCAACGCCCAGCCCCCCATCCATGCGCCATGGTTGGTCGGTTCTTTCCACGTCTCGCTCTTGCCGAAAGCGTAGAGGGTCCCGTCGTCGGCGCGGACGGCCATGTGGGGGATCATCTTCGCCCGAGAGCGATCGCGGTGGACGAGGACGCGGAGCTTCGCCCAGTCGTAGACGGGGTTTCCGCGCGGGTCTACGCCGGTCAGAGGCAACTCGCAGATCGAACGGGTCTCCTGGTCGCAATAAAGAAGGTTTCCTTTCGCGTCGACGTTCATCCCGAATAGAGAGTACTTGCCGGAGCCCGGTGCCCGGTACCAGGCAATCTCGCCCCGATCGACCAGACGGTCACCATTGGCGTCGTGCCAGGTCCACTGACCGAGCGGGCCCTTCTCGTCGCGACGACCGTCGACCGTCGGCCAACGTCCGCCGACGCGAGTACACGGCTGGAGGGTCTCGCCTTCGCGTCGGTAGACCTGCATCCCGTCCCCCTGGCCGGTGTAGAAGAACTCGTTCGACCCGAGGGTGACGACCCGAGGGATACCGTGGATGTCGGTCGAGTACCGAGGATCGCCGACGAACAGGTTCCCGCGGAATTCCGAGGTCGCGGGTTTGGCGCGGTCGAGGCGATAGCGATTGAACTGGAGTGAGAGGAACTCGTCGGGCTTCCGCCGGGAGTAATTGCCGAGGCCGCCGAACTCGAGGCCGAGTTGCTCCCAGAGGAACGTGCCCTGGGGCGACCAGCGGGCCAGCCGTGCACTGCCGACAGCCAAGGTTTGGATCGTGATCAGGCCCCCCTCGCGATCGACAGCCACTCCTTTGAGGTCGTAGAACCGGTCGGGCGCGGAGTCGCCCGGCGTGGCCTTCTTACCGAACGTCCCGACGAGCTTCGCCGCGCCGTCGGTGGTCGCGTAGATCCTCACCTGGGCCGATGCACCATCGGCGACGTACAGCCGGTCATCCGGGCCGAACGCGAGGGCTCTCACCTCTCCGATGTCCGCGATCTTCTGCGTCGGGGCACTCCCATCGGCACCGAACGCCGAGACTCTCGTCCGTTCGTGACCAACCCAGACTTGCCCATTTCGCCGGATGGCGATCGCGGTCGGGAGGGGGACCGGGAACTCACCCTTGCTCTCGCCCGTCACCTTATGGAAAAGGAGGACGCGACCACCGAGGGCGTCGCAGACGTAGAGGGTCTCGCCCGAAACGGCCAAAGCGTGGAGCGGTCCCTTCTTGAGCTCGTACTCGACCTTCGAAGTTCCCTTGGGGATTTGCTTCTCGGGCCACTCGTAGACTTGGATATGGCCGAGGTTCTCAGTAATGCCCGTGAACGGCTCGAGCTTCCCGTCGGACTTTCGGAACCGCTGGATCTGCTGCTTGGAGTTGTAGGGATCCCGGGGCCAACTCGCCATCGTACAGTAAAGGTACTGGTCGTCGACGGCGACGGCGTAAGGGGCTCCGTTCGGGTCGCCGTTGCGGATCTGGAAATCCGCGTCGTAGACGCTTTTCCCGTCCTTGTCCCACTTCTTGAAATCGGCCCCGGCCTCCTCCCAGTCGTTCGCCGTATAGACGGCCCCGTCCGAGTCGACGGCCACCGAACGCATGTTTCCGGGCGTATGCGTCTTCCGGTCGTTGCCCGAGTTGCCGATGATCCCGACGTTGGTATATGACCCGTTGTTCACGACGACGCGAAGCTCGAAGCCCTCGCCGGAGACGGGTTGATCGAACTGGTCTTGTGCATACCAACGTCCGGAATGGGGACCCGCGTCGAGCGTCTTCAACGACCAGAGCGGTCGGATCAGGCGGCCCGCCGAGTCATAGACCCCGGCGCTCGTGGTCGATTTCGTCTTCAGAGTAAATTCGAAACGACCGGCTCGCTCGGCGCCACTCGACGGCTTCGCCGCGGCTTGCTGAGCGACGGAGAAACCCGGGGGCAAAGCAAGAACGACCGCCAAGCCAAGCAAGGTGCGACGCCAGGACCTCAGCACAGCAGTCTCCCTTCCGACAGGACCGAAACCCCGCAGCAACCTCTTCGCCGTTGATGGCTCCGTCTGGCCGTTGACGAAAGCCCGAACCCCTTCCAGTGTAGTACGCCAAGTCGCCCCTTGGCATGGGTCCACCCTCGTTTCCCCGACTCTCCCCCGGACCGAAGTTGGACGCTACCTTCGCCCCCAGGCGCCCGCTAGAATGGCCCCGCCGAGGCAAAGGTCCAACGTCCACACTACAACGTCGAGGTTCGATGCTCATGGCGAAGCGATCACGGGGTATCCTCGCGCCGGCGGTCCTGGGGATCCTGGCCCTGCTGGGCCGGCCGGGTGCGGTGCCGGCCGCCGAGGGGAAGGTCACCGTCTCGAAGGTCGAATACCGAGGCTGGAAGAACAACCTGAAACTCGACAACGGCGAGGTCGAGCTAATCGTCACCCTCGACGTCGGCCCTCGGATCATCAGCTATCGACTTAATGGCGGGAAGAACGTGTTCAAGGAATATCCCGAAGGGCTCGGCAAGTCGGACGAGTCCGAGTGGATGATCCGAGGCGGGCACCGCCTTTGGTACGCCCCCGAAGATCCCGCGCGCACCTACGCCCTCGACAACAAGCCGGTCTCCTACTCCGAGCTTGCGCCGGGGGTGGTCCGGTTCATCCCGCCCGCCGACACCGAGTTCGGCCTCCAGAAAGAGATCGACATCCACCTCGCTTCCAAAGGGACGGGGGTGACCGTCGTCCAGCGAATCAAGAACATCGGGACGGCCGAGACCGAGCTGGCCGCGTGGTCGCTCTCGGTCATGGCCCCCGGCGGCGTCGAGGTCATCCCGCTCCCCCCCAAGCGTCCCCACCCGTCGAGCCCGAAGGACGCCCGGTCCGCGGCCGACTTCGCGTCCGACGAGGTGTTCACGGCCTGGTCGTACTTCGACTTCCAGGACCCTCGATGGCATTTCGGCACCAAGTTCATCACCTTGCGGCAGGACTCGACGAAGGAGTCGACCAAGTTCGGCCTCCTCAAGACCTCCGGCGGTGTCGGCTATCTCAACGGCGGGACCCTCTTCGTCAAGAAGTTCGACTACCAGGCGGGGAAGCTCTACCCCGACCACGGCGTGAACTACGAAACGTACACCGATCAAAACATGCTCGAGCTCGAGTCCCTGAGCCCCCTGTACAAGCTCGCCCCCGGCGCCTCGCTCGAGCACACCGAGCGGTGGAGCCTCTTCGGGGACCTGGGCACGGTCGGCAGCGACTCCGAGATCGAGGCGAAGATCGCCCCGAAGCTGAAGTAATCCGACGAATCGTCGTCGCTTCGATGTCCTCTCGACGACCACCCCGCCGAATCCGGCGGGGTCACTCCGACAAGTGGACGTCCACGGTGGCCCCTCGAGGGCTGGCCGACGTCCAGAACACGGACGTGTCTGAGAATCCGAATCGGTCGCGGAGTCGTACGAGGATCCGCTCGCGGCGATCAGCCGGCTCGTCGCTGAAGGCGTAGAGCGTGGGCCCCCAGGAACTCTGGCCGGCGCCGTGGAGACCCTGGGATCGGAGCTCGGCGACGATCTCGCCGAGCTCGGGGCGTGCATAGATCCCCCCCTGAGCGGGGGCGAAGCAGCGACCGACATTCTCCTGGATCTCGGTCAAGGCAGAGCCGAAGGCTCGGAGGTCGCGTTCCACGATCGCCGGCAAGAGGCCGAGGAGCAGGAGGCGGCAAAGACGATCGGTCAGCGAGTCCGGGACCGCGGGGAGCTCGGAGAAGGCGTGGAGCTCGTCAGGGCCGTGAAGTCCTGTAACCCTCTCGGGGAGCACGACCAGGACGGCCCATTCGGGGGGAAAGGCCTGGTGGACGAGCAGGGGGGGGATCCCCTCGGAGGACCCTCGACCACCGTCGACGATCAGCCCTCCCCGGGCGAATCCGTGCAGTCCGATCCCCGACCGAAGACCTCGCCCCGCGAGGTCCGCGACCACATCGATCGGCGGATCCGGCTGCCCATCGAGCGCGAGCAAGACGCGGGCGACGGCGAGGCTGAGCTGCGTCCCCACCCCAAGGCCGACGTGCTCGTGGGGAGTATGCCCGACGCGAAGGAACGACGGCGAAGGCAGTCGCCCCATCGCTGACATGCGGGAGGCGACGCGATCGGCGACCTGGATCACTCGCGAGGCCAAGGGCCCTTCGGCCTGCCAGCGGTCCGAGGGTTTGGCCGTCAGCTCAAGCCCCGGCGCGTCGATCATCAGCCCGACGCCGCCAAACTGTCGCGCGAGTTGCGGGCCCCAACCCAATAGGCCGAAGTGGAGACGGCTTGGGGTCACGATCCGGATCCGGGTCATGGCGCGGCATCGCCCCCGTCGTGTCCTCGTCTGTGGGCCCTTTCGAGGACGAAGTCCCGCAAGAGAGCGAAGGCCTGCTCCTCGGCCTCGCCCCCGGTCTTCTCGACGAGGAGGGCCAGCTTGCGGTAGTCGGACAGGATCTCTTCCACCGGGAGGAAATCGACCCGAGTCGCGAGGATCGCCGCCTCGACCACGGCGTGCTTTGCACGGTTGAGGCCGAAGAAGTCGCGATGACGACCCTGTGCGACCGTCTCCACCAGGATTGTGGATCGGTCCTGGTGATCATCAAGCTCGACGACGCGGAACTCGTAGTACCGGCAGGCGTCGGAGAGGATCCGCCCTCGGACGACCTCCGCCGGTCGCGTTTCCGGGTCGACGCGCAGGCCGATCGCCGTCCTCGCCAGGAGCAGGACGTCGTCGGTGACGTGCAGGACGCCCTCGCCGTTCGCCTTCAGGTTCCCGAAGGTGGTGGAGGTCTTGAACGGGCGGAGCACGAACCGGTCCAGCGTCCCTTCGACTTTCGGGCCCATGGGGGCGACGTTGAGGACACCTTGCGGATTGAGCGTCGTGACGACACCTTCGAGGATCACGGTGAGGCCTCGCCCGCCTGGGCCTTCTTGCGTTCTCGGTGGCTGACCTCCGGCTCGGTGAGGAACCCCCAGTCGAGCGCCTGATCCTGGCGATAGGCCTTGTGCAAAGTCAGCGCCGTCTTCGCCTTCATCAGCTCGTGGCCGAGATAGAACGCATGCGAAGGGTCGGTCACCCCCATGCGGTCGAACAAGACGAAGGGGTCGGGGTCGCTGAGGAAGTGGGTGCCATTCATGGCATGGATCATCCCATCCTCGGCGAAGATCCGCCAGTTGGGATCCTTGATCCTCCTCGAGAGCTCGGCCAGGGCCTCGGGCCCGAACCGGGGGACCTTCGGATCCCTGAGCATCACCAGGCCGGGCTCGAGGTGCTTGGGGAGCATCTTCCGGCGCACCGAATGATACATCAGCCGACGTGCCAGGTCGATCTCCCGGACCGAGGAGCGCGCCCAGTTGATCACGGCCGTGGTGAGGATGCTGCCGACGGAGAGCTCCTGACAAAACCCGATGAGCAGGGTGTTGACCCCGCTCGAGTCGACGTCGGTCAGTTCGGTCAGGTTTCCCACTCCCATCATCAAGGCCGCGTCGGGATAGCGGGTCCTCGTCTCGAGATAGCGTCCGAGCGAGGCCGCGAACCCGAAGCCGATCGGCTCGAGGATCGGGTCGACCCGGTAGGGGACACGCTTGCGGTCGAGGAATTCGATCGTAGCGTCGAGCCCATCGAGCGACCCCGGGCGGTCGGGCATCGCCACGACCTCGACGCCCCAGTCCGGGGCGCGCTCGCGATTCGTCGCGTTGACGCTCAGGACGAGGTCTGCCCCGGCGGCCACGGCCAAGGCCACTTCGGTCGGATCGAAGCTGTCCACGGAGACGCGATGCCCCTCGTCTCGGAGCGCCGCGACGGCGTCCCCTACGCCGGTCCAGGGGCCGCCGGGATCGCAGCCGAGGTCGATCCGATCGGCCCCTTCGCCCGCGAATCGTCGGGCGAAGTCGAGGATCTCGACACTGCTCAGCTTCGGGGCGTGGTTGATCTCGGCGAGGATCTCGATGTCGTAGACCCCGTAGCCCTCGAGCCTACGGTCGGAATGGCCGAAGTAGCGGGGGAGGTCTCGCATATCCTCAGGGCCAAGTTCGACGGCTGTCCCGACCTTCTCGACGACGGCCGAGAGGTCGCCGCGACAATGCCCGGGGAGGATGACCCGCTGTATCCCCGGCGGGACCTTGAGGTTCCGGGCGACCCAGCGGGGCGTCATCAGCGCCGCGACGGAAATCGGCAAGACCGCGACCTCGGCCGAGAACCCGGCCCGAGGCGCAAGGTCGTCGAGGACCTGCCGCAAGGAAAACTCGGCCAGCCGCCCTGTCACAAATAGCAAACGAGGCCGGTCCGACTCGACACCGTCGCCCACTCGACTCTCCTCGACGATCAGGCCCGAATGGCCCCGCCGTTGATCCGAAGGATCTGCCCGGTGACGAAGCTCGCGTCCGGCCCGACGAGGAACCTGGCGACCCTGGCGACGTCTTCGGGAGTCCCCCAGCGGGCCATGGGGGTCTCGCGCAGGACACGGGCCTGCCAATCGGGCGAGGCCGTATCACCCCAGGCGGTCCTGATCCAGCCGGGGGCGACCGCGTTGACCCTCACGGTCGGGGCGAGGCTCAAAGCGAGGCTGCGTGTGAAGGCCATGACGGCCCCCTTCGTCGCACAGAAGAGCTCCCCCGAATCCCCCTCCATGCCGGTCTCGGCCTGATCCCAACCCATCGTCACGATGGCCCCGTGGCCTTGCTCCTTCATCCGCCGGCCGACCTCGCGGGTCAGGCGGATCGTGGAGACGACGTCCACAGCCCAGAGCCGGTCGAGCTTCTCCTCGAAGCCGAGCCGGGCCCCCCGGCCCGTCAGTGTGTCGGCCCCGGCGACGTGCAGCCAGGCATCGAGCCCACCCCAAAGGTCCCAGGCCTCATCCACCAGTCGGTCCCCGGCCGCACGGTCTTCGAGGTCGACCATCACGACGTGCGACCGCCTTCCGAGGTCTCTTACTTCGGCAGCCGCCTCCTCGGCGGCTTCGCGGGACGAGCGGCCGTGGATCAGGACATCGGCCCCGGCCGTCGCCAACGCACGCGCCGTCGCGCGGCCGATCCCCGAGGTCGAACCCAGGACCGCGGCGCGCAGGCCACGCAATTCTCGAACGTCGGAAAACGTGGACATAATCCGGGTCGTCGCCTTGTTGGTCGCACTTCGCTCGGCCTACGGGCCGTTCTTCCCTTTGTTTTAGCGGTTTCTCTCGCTCCTCTCAAGGCTTGCGACGTCGAAGGGGGCCGGGCGTTTGACAGCCTCGGCGGCCATCTGGGAAAATCGCAGTCGGGTCGAGCGGCGGCCCGAGCGACCGTCCGACTTCGACTCTCCAGGGCAATCCCCGCGTGATGTCCTCCTCGATCGATCCTCAGTCCTCCGACGCCTCGGGCACCGAGACCCGTCTTCGCGTGGCCGACGCGACCTGTACCGCGTGCGGCTGCCTCTGCGATGACCTCATCCTCGAGACCGACGGGGAGAGGATCGTCGAAGCCACGAACGCCTGCGAACTAGGTCGTGGGTGGTTCCTCGCCGACCACGGGCACCAGGGGATCCCCGTGGCGACGATCGAAGGCCGGCCGGCCTCGGCGGAAGTGGCCGTCGATCGCGCCGTTGAGATCCTCCGCAACGCTCGGGCCCCGATCGTGCTCGGGTTGACGCGTACGAGTACCGAGGCCGTAGCCGCCGCGCTTTCTCTGGCCGATCGCATCGGGGCCGTCGTCGACCCTGGGCCGATCGGGCGGGACACGACCGGGCGGATCCTCGCCGTCCAGCGAGTCGGCCGAGTTTCGGCCACGCTCGGCGAGGTCAAGGACCGTGCCGACACCGTCGTGTTCTGGGGGGTCGACCCGGTCACCACGCACCCTCGCCATTGGGAGCGGTACTCGGTCGAGCCGAAAGGCCGGTTCGTCCCGGAGGGTCGCGCGGGTCGGACGGTGATCGTCGTCGACTCCAAGCGGACCGCCACCGCCGAGCGTGCCGATCTCTTCCTCCAAGTCGAGGAGACGGCCTGGTTCGAAACGCTCTGGACGCTTCGGGCCCTGGTCCGCGGGGTCCGACTCGATCCGGCTCGGGTCCAACGCTCCACGGGCCTCAACCCGACGGCCCTGCAAGGCCTGGCGGAACGACTCAGGGCGGCACACTATGGGGCCTGGTTCCTCGGCGACCCCCCGGGCGGCCCGAAGGCGTTCGAGGCAGCGCTAACTTTGGTCCGCGACCTGAACGCCTTCACTCGGTTTGTGATCCTGGGCCTCGGCTCTCCCGGAAACGCGGTCGGGGCCGAGGCCGCCCTGACCTGGCAGACCGGGTTCCCTTGCGCCGTGAGCCTGGCCGGTCGCTTCCCCGAATCGCGTCCCGGCTCGACCTCGGCGGAATCGCTCCTCACGCGAGGAGAGGCCGACGCCGCACTCGTCGTCGCGCCAGGATTCCCGTCGGGTCTCACCAACGAGGCCAACGAACGATTGAGGGCGATCCCCACCGTCGTCATCGGCCCGAAGGCCACCCAACCCGGCAACTCGGCCACGGTCGCGCTCGACTCGGCGACGTATGGAATCGACTCGCCCGGCACGGTGATGCGCTCGGACGGTGTCGTCTTAACGCTCAGGCCTCCGCTCAAGGCAACCGTCTCATCCGACCTCGAATGGCTCGGGAGGATCGACGACCGACTCGCCCTCGGCCCGGATCGCGGGAAGAGTGTATGATGCAGCGAGTGCAAAGCGGCCTGTCTCCGGAGATCTGCCGGTCGAGTCGAGATGAACCGCGGCGCCTCGGTGGGCAATGCCCACCCTACAAAGATTGCTCAGTTTTTCCTGTAAGGGTGGGCATTGCCCACCGGATCAGCTTGGCGAAGGCCACGAACGCGAAACTCATCGGTAAGGAAAGGAAAGGTTGGTCATGGCAACTCACGAGCCAGAGATCACTGATCAACTGACCCTCGACCTCGAGGATAATGGGCGTTCGGTCTCCGCCGAAGAGTTCGCGAACGCGGATTACCTCGAACCCTGGCGTTATGAGCGGGTCGCCGGGAGGTTGGTCGTCATGGCGCCTGATGGTGGAGATCATGTCGAGACCGCTTCGCCGTGGCTCGAGCGTCTCATCCTCTATCGCGTGCAACACCCGGAGATCGTCGAGATCGTCGTCCCCAATGCCTGGGTCCGGATCGATGACGGGACCGACAGGATTGGCGATATCGGCATTTATCTCATCGGCCAATCCTCGAATCAGAGGATCCCGGACCGGACCCCCGAGCTCATGTTCGAGATCGTCAGCCCAGGCAGCGACTCTCGGAAGCGAGACTACATCGAGAAGCGAGCAGAATATCATCGCCTGGGCATCCGAGAATACGTCGTGGTCGATCGGTTCAAGAAGCGGGTCACGATCTTCACTCGCGAGGGTGAAGCCGTCGTACGGGAGCGAGTCTTGACCGTGGCCGACACCTACGAAACGGTCCTCTTGCCGGGCCTGGCGATCCCCTTGGCCGAGGTCTTCCGGCGATGACGAGGCTTCGGATCGCGGGCGGGCGGGTTGTGGACCCGGCGAACGGCATCGACGATGAGGTCCGGGATCTCTGGATCGAGGATGGACGCGTGATCGCGCCTCCGGACGACCCTGAGATCAAACCCGATCGGACGATCGACGCCCGGGGCTACGTGGTCATGCCCGGGGGCGTGGACGTCCACTGCCACATCGCCGGCTCCAAGGTCAACGCCGCGCGGATGCTCCGGCCCGAGGAGAAGCGCGGGCAAGGGTTCGAGAGGCGGCCCGGCCTGCGGTCGGGGACGCTCGGCAGCGTCCCGAGCACGTTCACGACCGGCTACCAGTACGCGGGGCTTGGATACTCGACGGCGGTCGACGCGGCCATCGCCCCTTTGGGGGCCCGACACGCCCACCACGAGCTTCGCGACACGCCCGTCATCGACAAGGCGATCCTGATCCTCATGGGGAACAACCACGAGGTCATGGATCGGATCCGCGAAAACGACCGGGTCGGGCTCCGCAACCACGTCGCCTGGATGCTGGGGGCGACCAAGGGGTACGGGGTCAAGGTCGTCAACCCGGGGGGCGTCGAGTCCTGGAAGCAGGGGAAGGGGAACGTCTCCAGCCTGGACGACGTCGTCCCGCACTTCGAAGTCACCCCTCGCCAGATCATGGTCGAGCTCGCACGGACCATCGACGAGCTCGAACTCCCGCATCCGATCCACCTGCACACGCAGAACCTGGGCATCCCCGGGAACTGGTCGACCACCCTGGAGACCCTGCGTGCCCTCGACGGCCACCGCGCCCATCTGGCCCACATCCAGTTTCACAGCTACGGGGGATCGCCCGACAAGTCCGGCGGGTTCGATTCCCAGGTCCCGGCGCTCTCCGAGTACATCAACTCCCACGAGGGGCTGACGGTCGACGTTGGTCAGGTTGTGTTCGGCGACACGACGAGCATGACGGCCGATGGCGCGGTGGGGCAATACCTCCACTCGGTGACGGGTCGCAAGTGGATCAGCCAGGATATCGAGCAAGAGACGGGATGCGGGGTCGTCCCGATCACCTACGACGACAAGAACTACGTCCATGCCCTCCAATGGGCGATCGGCCTCGAGTGGTACCTCCGCGTCGACGACCCCTGGCGGGTCGCCATGAGCACGGACCATCCCAATGGCGGGTCGTTCCTGGCGTACCCGCAGATCATCGCGATGCTGATGGACCGCGGCCACCGCGCCGACACGCTCAAACGGCTCCCCGAACGCGTCCGCGCCCGTTCGGGACTGGGCGACCTGACCCGTGAGTACACACTCGCCGAGATCGCGATCATCACCCGCGCCGCCCCCGCGCGAATGCTCGGACTCTCGGGCAAAGGCCACCTCGGCGAAGGGGCCGACGGCGACGTCGCGATCTACGCGCCGGACGACGACAAAGAACGCATGTTCTCGATCCCCCGCTACCTGATCAAAGCCGGTGAGATTGTCCTCGACGACGGCGACTTCCGATACGTCCCGGACGGGCTCACGCGAGTCGCCGAACGGGAATACGACCCGGGTATCCTCCCCGGGCTCAAAGAACGATTCGACCGAGAACATTCGTTTCGATTCAGCAATTTTTCGGTGCGTGATGATGACTTGGGGGAGTACTCGCCACAAAGGCACAAAGACACAAAGGGACAAACCATTTCAAGAGAATAATCATCAAGAATTTCGTCTTTTTAAATTCGTTCGAGAAATTCCTTTATGTTTTTATGTCTTCGTGGTGAACACCTTCTTCGTCCTCCCAACGAGCCCCGATGATCATCAACGGCGTCCCCATCGACGACACATTTGCCGAGGCCTTCCCGATGACGGCCGCGCGGGCGATCGTGACGGCCGCGACGGCGGGGTGGGCGGAGATTGCCGGGCGGACGATGAGTGGTTACGCCACGAGCGTCATCGCCTGCGACGCCGAGGCGGCGATCGAGCGAACGATGTCTCCCGAAGAAACCCCCGACGGCCGGCCCGGGGTGAGCGTGCTCGTCTTCGCGTTCAGCCGGGACGCGCTCGAGAAGGCCCTGTCGAATCGCGTCGGCCAATGCGTCATGACGTGCCCGACAACCGCCTGCTACAATGGGCTCCCCCTCGGGGAGAAGACGATCGCCGTGGGGGGACGGCTCCGCTACTTCGGCGATGGCCGGCAGATCTCGAAACGGCTCGAAGGGCGTCGATACTGGCGGATCCCCGTCATGGACGGGGAGTTCACCTGCGAGGAGACCTTCGGCACGACCAAAGGGGTCGGCGGCGGGAACATCATCCTGTTCGGCACGGATCCTTCGGTCACCTTGGCCGCGACGGAGACGGCCGTGAAGGCCATGCGGGACTGCCCCGACGTCATCCTGCCGTTCCCGGGAGGGATCGCCAGGTCGGGTTCCAAGGTCGGGAGTAAGTACAAGGCGCTCCGCGCGAGCACGAACACGGCGTTCTCGCCGACGCTCCGAGGGCTCGTCGAGTCGGCGTTGCCGCCGGAGGTCCAGTGCGTCTACGAGATTGTGATCGACGGGCTCACGCCCGAAGCGATCGAGCGGGCCACGGCGGTCGGGATCCGCGCGGGGGCGTTGCCGGGCATCGTCGCAATTACCGCGGGCAACTACGGCGGCAAGCTCGGGCCGTTCCACTTCCGGCTCCGCGAGACCCTCGAACGCTACCCTTGAGGATTCCCCCGCAATGGCGCTGACCCTTCGTTGGCGAGGTGAAGACGTCCCGGGCATCGACGCCAAGGGGGTCGACCCGGGTACCTTGGCGGCTTGCTCGGTCGAGGAGATCACCCGCAAGCCCTTGCCTACCGGGAACACGACGGTCGAGCTCGGCCACGTCTTTCAGGTCGAGGGCGACCTCTCGGATCAACACCTGCGGATCGAGGGGGACCTGCGTCGAGTCCGGCGGATCGGGCAGGGGATGGCCTCCGGGACGCTCACCGTCGTTGGTGACGTCGGACCCGAGCTCGGATCGGAGATGGTCGGCGGGACGATCGAGGTCGAAGGGAACGTCGGCGACTGGTCGGGCGCCGAGATGAAGGGTGGACTGCTGAAGATCCGGGGAAATGCCGGTCAGTTCCTCGGTGCGGCCTATCCGGGGAGTCGCCTCGGGATGCGTGACGGGGTCATCCTCGTACACGGCTCGATTGGGGATGACGCCGGATTGGCGATGCGCCGAGGCCTCATCGCGATCGCGGGGACCGCGGGCGAAGGCCTGGGGCGCGGGTTGGTCGCGGGCTCGCTCTTCGCGTTCGGCCCGGTGGGTCGTGGCGCAGGGGCGGGGATGAAACGGGGGACGCTCGCCCTCTTCGGGCTCGAGGATCCGGCCGACCCGGGTTTCCTCCCCACGTTCGCCCCCAGCGGCCGACAGCGCCCGCACTTCCTCACGATCTACCTCGGACGCCTGCGGGATTGGGGCTTCCCGGTACCGGAAGCGACTTTCTCTGGCGCGGTCGACCGATACAATGGTGACCTGGTCGAACGAGGCCAGGGAGAGATCCTGGTCTGGTCCTGATCCGAACCCAGAACGAGACGGCGCGATGAATCTGAATCAGCGGGCACACCGCGTGGTCGAAGGCCTGCTCGCCCGCGCCGAGGAGCGGAAGGTGGCCGCGCACCGGATCGAGCGGGGGGGTTGCTTCGTCGATTGCGGGATCGCCGTCCGGGGCGGACTCCTGGCCGGTCTCGACCTCGCCCGAGTCTGCCTTGCCGACCTCGCCGAGGTCTCGATCGTCCCCGGCGACGTCGCGGGGCGGTCCTGCCCGGTCGTCCAGGTCGTCACCGACCACCCCGTCCGTGCCTGCCTCGGCAGCCAGTACGCCGGCTGGGCGATCAGCGAGGGAAAGTACTTCGCGATGGGCTCGGGCCCGATGCGGGCCGCCCGGGGCGAAGAGCCGATCCTCTCGAAGATCCATGGTCTCGAGGAGGCCGAGGCCGTCGTCGGGGTCCTCGAAGCCCGGAAGAAGCCGACGCCCGAAGTCGTGGCCAAGATCGCCTCGGCCTGCCACGTGCCTCCTTCGGCGGTCACGCTCCTCGTCGCCCCCACGGCCAGCCTCGCGGGCGGCCTGCAGGTCGTCGCCCGCTCGGTCGAGACGGCGCTGCACAAGCTCGCGGAGCTCGACTTCGACCTCTCCCGGATCGAGTCGGCGCAAGGCTCGGCCCCGTTGCCGCCGGTCGCCTCGGGGGACCTCGCCGCCATCGGCCGGACCAACGACGCGATCCTGTATGGCGGCCGCGTCGTCCTCTCGGTCACCGGAGACGACTCGAGCCTGGAAGAGATCGGCCCGAAGGTCCCCTCGACTGCGTCGCCCGACCACGGCGAGCCCTTCGCGACGATCTTCGCCCGATACAACAATGATTTTTATGCCGTGGATCCTCACTTGTTCAGCCCTGCCGAAGTCGTCTTCCACAACCTCGAGTCGGGCCGCGTCCACGCGTTCGGGAAGCTCGCCCCGGAAGTTCTAGCCCGCTCGTTCTTCGCCTAGGCCCCTGTCCCGAAACCTGTTTATTTCTTAAAAATCGGTTTTCTGACGGACTCGCCATCGACTCCCCTCCCGGGATGTCCGGGTGAACTCCCACAGAAACCCGATTTTTAAGAAAAGAACAGGTTCCGGGACGGTTTTCTAACCCCGTCCGATTCCTCCTCGAGCGTCCCCGGAACCATGTCGAAGCTGGTTGCCCTCGTCTCCGGCTTCGGCTGGCACGTCCAGGACCTTCGCAGGGCCGCGCAAGGGTTGGGGGTCGACCTCGAGGCGGTCCCGTTCCCGACCGTGACGGGGCGTGTCGGCCTTGGTGATTCGCGGGTGTCGGCCGGCGGCATCGACCTATCGGCAGCCGACGGCATCCTCACCCGAATGATGCCCCCCGGCAGCCTCGAACAGGTCGTCTTTCGGATGGATGCCCTCCACCGACTCTCCTCGGCCGGTGTCCCGCTGCTGAACCCTCCCGGGGCGGTCGAGACGGCCGTCGACAAGTACCTCGCCCTCGCGCGACTCGAGGCGGCGGGGCTTGCCGTCCCGCCGACGTGGGTCGGCGAGTCGTCGGACGAGGCCCTCGAGGTCTTCCCAACCCTGGGAGGCGACGTCGTTGTCAAACCGCTCTTCGGTTCCGAGGGGCGGGGGCTCGTCCGAGTCTCCGACTTCGAGCTCGCCCGACGGACCTTCCGCACCCTCGAGCGACTCGGGTCGGTCCTGTACGTGCAACGAGCCGTCCGGCACCCCGGCTACGACCTCAGGGTTTTCGTCCTCGGCGGCCGAGTCCTGGGGGCCATCCGGCGCTACGCTCCCGACCATGACTGGAGGACCAACGTCGCCGTCGGCGGTCGCCCGGAGCGTTGCCAGGTCGACACCGAAGTCGAGCGGCTCGCCCTCCGCGCGGCGGAGGCTGTCGGCGCCCCATTGGCCGGCGTCGACCTCCTGCCGGACCTCGACCGAGGTACCCCGGTCGTGATCGAGGTCAACGCCGTCCCCGGCTGGAAGGCCCTGTCCGAGGCAACCGGCGTGGACGTGGCCTCGGAGATCCTGGATTATCTGAGAGACCTTGGCCGATGAACCACGACGGATTCACCCCCGGCCAGCTCGCACAGATCGCCTGCCTCCTGGAAGTCACGGCGAGAAAGCCGGGAAACGTCCACCCGGGTCGAGCCTTCGACGATGCCCACGCCCTCGACTTCTACCTGAGCGCCTCGGCAATCGCGGCTCCCCTCGACCGAGCGAGGACGATCGGGGTCGGTGCCGCCATCCTCGAAGCCGTCGAGGCGACCAGACGCGTCGTGTCGACCAACACGAACCTCGGGATGATCCTCCTCCTCGCCCCCCTAGCCGCCGCGAGTGAAGGGCGAGCCCTGCGAGAAGGAGTCTCCGAGGTCCTCAACTCGTTGACAGTCGAAGACGCCCGGTACGTCTACCGCGCAATCCGCGCGGCTCGCCCGGGGGGACTCGGCAGCGCCTCGGATCAGGACGTCGCCGGCGAGCCCACCGTCACCCTTCTCGAAGCCATGCAACTCGCCGCCGACAGGGACGCGATCGCCAGACAGTACGCCAACGGCTTCGCCGACGTGTTCGACCTCGCGTTGCCCCGTCTCCGCGAGTCGCTCCACCGCGGACTCCCCCTCGAGTCGGCGATTGTCGCGAGCTTCCTGAAAGTCCTTGCGACTCATCCCGATACCTTGATCGACCGCAAGCGTGGGCCCGCCGAAGCCGCCGAGGCCTCGCGACGTGCCAGGGCTGCGCTCGACGCCGGTTGGCCGGACACCGAGGAGGGTCGATGCCATGGCCTCTCTCTCGACGATTGGCTCCGCGCCGAGGGCCATTCCCGGAACCCCGGCGCGACCGCCGACCTGATCGCGGCCGCCTTGTTCGTCGCGCTCCACGATGGGACAATCCAACTCCCCAGGCCGGTCGGCCCGGGCGACTGGTCCGAGCGGACCTTCGCGACTTAGACATTGTTTTAAACATTTAATAAATATCCTCAATCATTTAAATCCTTCATTGATTAACCCAGAGACACCTCCCGATTCCTACTCGTCCAGGAGCAACGCCACGTGTCCGGCTCGCGATATAAGGTCCGCGTCACCAAGGACTATCTCGTCTTCAGCTCGGGGCACTTCATCACCTTCGCCGGGGGACTGTGCGAGCGGATCCACGGCCACAACTATCGTGCGGCCGTCGAGGTGGAGGACGACCTCGATGAGAATCACTACGTCTTCGACTTCATCGCGCTCAGGGACCTGACCCGGGCCATCACGGACGAGCTCGACCACCGCATGCTCTTGCCGGGCGAGAGTTCGTTGATCCGCCTGGAAGACGACGGGCCGAACTGGCGGGCCGTCTATGGCGACCGCTATTGGAGCTTTCCCAAGGACGAGTGTGTCGTTCTGCCGATCCCCAATACGACCACCGAGTTGCTCGCGAATTACGTCGCCGGTCGTCTCCGCGAGGCGCTGACCGAGCGAGGGTTGAACCTTCCCCTCGTGATGCGTGTCGATGTGGAGGAGAGCTTCGGCCTATCGGCGGAGGTCGAGTGGCGGAATCCATCGCGATGATCGTCCAAGTCGCTACATTCCTTCATCGAAATCACAAACCATGGTGGGCAATGCCCACCCTACGGGGAAAGAAAAACATTCTTTGTAGGGTGGGCACTGCCCACCGAGCCGTCACTTCGGGGCCGGAGGGTCCGGGGGCAAGGGCATCCATGGTCGGGCCGCGGCACGGCGGTATTTCGTGGCGAGTCGGTAGTGATACTCCGCCAGGAGATTCGACCGACGAGCCCGATCGTCGAGGATGTCCATGGCCTGGCTCGGCTTGGCCTGACCGTCTCGCAGCTCGTGGAGCGAGCGCCTCGAGTGCATCTCGGCGAGGCGTCGGAATCGGTCGCGACGATGGCCCATGAGCATCGTCAGCCCGATGACGACGGCCAGGACCACGATCATCTCGATCAATCGGCGCGTGGTCTTCCGGGCGAGGCGAGGGGGCCTCGGATGTTGGTCGGGAGCACCGGGCTCGGCGGCCGTGACCTCGAGACGATACCCGACGAACGGGAGGAGGGTCGCGAGGCCGAGGAGCCCCAGCAGGCCCGTGCCGGCGATCAGGAGGGCTTCATCTCCGGGCTGGGAGATGGACAGGATCGCCAGGACCGCCACGCCGACGACCGAGATCAGGGCCGAGAGCCGGCGTATCGTCAGTCGGGGAAGTCTCATCGTTCCGCCCGCGCTTTCGCTTTTAGGGAGGCGTTGGGGAGAAGTCCGGAACCGAGAAGTCAGAAGGTCCGTCGGACAAGGTCGCGAGGTCGTCGACGCCGATCCGGCCGTCGTGGAACGCCGAGGCGATGAGGGCCGTCCCGATCCCATGCCGACGCAAGTTCATGAGGTCGTCGATCCCCGAGACGCCGCCCCCGACCGCCCACTCGGTCCCGGAATATCCGGCGGAGAACTCGCGGATCAGGGGGAACGTGCCAGGCCCCCGGCCCGTGCCAACGCGGGCGAGGTCGAGGACCAGGAATCGCCGGACGCCGAGCATGACGGCCGTCCGGACGATCACGGCCAGATCGTCTCCTCCCCAATCCGCGCCTCGGGCGATCAGCGGGAGACCCTCGCGGAGATCGAGGCTGAAGGTCACGCGCGACGCCCCCACGGCGTAGAGAACCTCGGCCAGGGCGTGGGGACCTCGAATGGTCTCGAGGCCGACGACGAACGTATCGACTCCCGCCTCGAGGATGGGGCCGACTGACGTGGCATCGCGAATCCCTGCGTCGACCCAGAGCACCAGGCCGAGCGACGCGAGGCTCCGATACAGGCCCTCGGCGGGGGGCGCCCCCGCGATGGCGTCGAGATCGGCCAGGTAGAGGTCGCGGAGCCCGAGGACGTCTCGATAGGCCCTGGCCAGGCCAACCGGGTCGGAATCGGGGTGTACGACGCTCCGGATCGGCCGATAATGGTCGCGAGCCCCGGCGATGGCGTGGACGGCCTGGCCGGATTTCAGGTCGAGGACGGGGATCACCCGCAAGGGCATGGGTGCAAGGGCTCCGATGGCAACGACGACGGTCCTGGTCCACGAGTGGGTCACCGGCGGAGGCCTGGCCGGGTCGACTTTGCCCGCCTCCTGGGCGGCCGAAGGGGGGGCCATGCGCCGGGCGATCGCGAGGGACTTCGCCTCACTCCCTGGCGTCCAGGTCGTGATGACCCTCGACGCGAGCCTGCCCGACGAGCCCGGCCCCTGGACGGTCGCCCGGATCGGGCCGGGGGAGGAGTCGGGCCGTCTCGAAGACCTCGCCTCCCGAGCTCAGTTTACCGCGCCGATCGCGCCGGAGACGGATGGGATCCTCGCCGAACTGGCGAGGCGCCTGGAACGGATCCAGGCACGCTCGCTCGGATCGACGCCCCTCGCGATTGAGACGGCCGGCGACAAGCTGCGGACGGCCCAGGCCCTCCGCCTATTGGGGATCGCCACTCCCGAGGGGCGGAAGGTGGACCCCGGCGAGCCCTGGCCGTCCGACGTTTCTTATCCCGCCGTGCTCAAGCCAATCGACGGTGCGGGGTCGGTTTGTACCTTCTTCCTCAAAGACCGAGACTCGATCCCTCGGGAGGCCCGGAGCATGTCCGGGGCCGTGCTCCAGCCGTATGTAGTCGGGGTCCCCTTGAGCGCCAGTTTCCTCGTCGGGCGGGCCGGGGCCCAACTCCTCGCGGTCGGCCGACAAACGATCGAGATCCAAGATCAACGATTCGTCTACCGAGGAGGAGTCCTCCCAGGCCCGAGGAGGATGTTCGACGACTCGGTCCGACGGGCGGCGGAGTCGATCCCGGGCCTCCGGGGCTTCGTCGGGGTCGACTACCTCTGGGACGAACGCGAGCCTCGGCCGATCGTGTTGGATATCAACCCGAGGCCGACAACCTCGTACGTCGGCCTGGTCCGGCTCTTACCGCCGGGAACGCTCGCGGACGCCTGGCTTGAAGCCGTGGGGGGGACCGGCGACCTGAACGCCGGCGGCCTCGCCGAAGTCGTCCACGCGCAGGGACCGCTGACTTTCATGGCCGACGGACAGATCATCGAGACTCGAACCTTGGAAGAGAGAGTGGACCGTGATTGAGGTGCCCGGCCCCTGGATCGCGCTCGACGTCGGCGGGGCCAATATCAAGGCCGCGCACGAGTCCGGGCAGGCGAGGATCCTTCCTTTCGAGCTCTGGAAACGCCCCGACGACCTCGCCCAGGTGCTCGCCAAACTGGCGTCGACCTTCCCCGCGTCGGGACAGGTCGCCTTGACGATGACGGCCGAGCTCTGCGACTGCTACCCGACCAAGACGGTGGGGGTCCTGGCCGTCCTGGACGCGACACTCAAGGCATTTCCGGAACGTCCCGTCCACGTCTGGGGGACCGATGGCCGCTTCCGCGACGTGGCGGACGTTCGCAAGACGCCGCTCGTCGCGGCGGCGGCCAACTGGCTCGCCCTGGCCCAGGTTGCGGCCCGACAGATCCCGGAAGGCCCCGGGATCTTGATCGACATCGGTTCCACGACCACCGACCTGATCCCGCTCTGCGACGGACGGGCGGCGGCCCGAGGCCGGACCGACACGGAGCGGCTGCAGACCGGCGAGCTCGTCTACGCCGGAGTCCGGAGGACGCCGATCTGTGCCCTCGCGACTGAACTCCCCCACCGAGGCCGTCCCACGGGCCTGGCGGCCGAGTACTTCGCCTCGACCCTGGACGTCTACCTGACCCTGGGCGAGATCCCATCCCACCCCGACGACCACGGCACGGCCGACGGCCAGCCGGCGACGGCCTGGGCCGCCCGGGAACGGCTCGCCCGGATGGTCGGGGCCGACCATGACGGCTTCACCACCGAAGATGCCCAGGCCCTCGCGAAAGCGGCCGACGAATGCCTCCTGGCCCGGCTCGCCTCGGCCGCCGATCGAGCCTGCCTGGCGACGGTGGGACGGCCCAGGGCCGCCGTCGTGGCCGGATCGGGCGAGTTCCTCGCCAGGCGCCTCGCCCCTCAAATTCTCGAACCCGGGGCGACTGTCGTCGGGCTCGAGGAGGCCTGGGGGACGCTCGCCTCGAGCGCGGGGTGCGCCCACGCTCTGCTCGTGCTGGCACTCGAGGAATTCGGGCCGAGCGGAGGAGCCGACGCCCAATGACCGGGCCCGTGGTCATCAAGGTCGGGGGAAGCCTCCTCGGCTGGCCGGAGCTCTCCGAACGGCTCGAGGACTTCATGGCGTCGCGAAAGTCCGAGCGTTGCCTCCTGATCGTCGGCGGTGGAGGCACGACGGACGTCATCCGCGACCTGGATCAGATCCACAACCTGGGACAGGCCCGGTCGCACCACCTCGCCTTGCGCTCGCTCGACCTGACTGCATACGTCCTCGAAACGCTACTGCCCAGGTCGACGGTGGTCGAGCGGCCGGATGAGCTCGATCCGGCCTGGGAGCAGGGCCGGGTCCCGATCCTCGCCCCGCGTCGATTCCTGCTCGAAGTCGACGCCCGATCCGCCAAACCGCTCGAGGCGCACTGGGACGTCACCTCCGACTCGATCGCCGCCCGGGTCGCCAGTCTCCTCGGGGCCAGCGAGCTCGTCCTCTTGAAGAGCCGATCCCTCCCAGCCGGAGTCGGGCGAGCCGAAGCGGCCCGGCTCGGCCTCGTCGACCCAGCCTTCCTCGACGTCTCCCGGCCGCTCGGCCGGATCTCCTACGTCAATTTAAGAGAATCTCAGACGATTATCGACTCATTGTGAGCTTGGGGCACCGAACCCCTCGGTCCCCAGCTTGACGGCTGGGGTCGTCGTGCGGGAAAATCCGGGCGGATTCCTCGACGTTTCTCCATCACCCGGTGTTACGAATGGCTCGCCCCGAACTCATCCCCCTGGACCGCCCCGAGGTGGCCCCGCGTGCGATCTCGCCGCGACTTCGCTCCCAGCTCGTCTACTTCATGAGCTCCGAGGGGGCGCCGGGGGTCCCCCCCCTGGGCGAGAACGAATTCTGGTTCGCCACGAACGAGGTCGATAAGTGGGTCGAGGACGGCGTGATCTACCTCGTCTCCCCGCTCGACACGGCCAACATGACCGAGGTCGAGCTGAGCGAGGAGCAGGAGTCGTTCCTCGGTTGGCTCAAGGACAAGGGCGTCCAACACGTCCGACTCGCCGAGTAGCCGGAGGGATGAGAAATCTGAGACTCATCCGCAGATGACGCAGATTGACGCAGATAAATAAAAATCTCCGATATTTTATCTGCGTCAATCTGCGTCATCTGCGGATAGGTTTGTCTTTCCGTTAGGCGAGGATCGGCTTGATCACTTCGCCATGGACGTCGGTGAGCCGCATGTCTCGCCCGCCGAAGCGGTAGGTGAGGCGTTTGTGGTCCATGCCGAGGAGGTGGAGCATCGTGGCGTGGAGGTCGTGGATCTCGACCTTGTTCTCGACGGCGTGATAGCCATAGTCGTCGGTCGCGCCGTAGATGGTCCCCCCCTTGATGCCGCCGCCGGCCAGCCAGATGGAGAACCCGTAGGGGTTGTGGTCACGACCGTCACTCCCCTGGGCCATGGGGGTCCGGCCGAACTCGCCGGCCCAGACGACCAGGGTCGAGTCGAGGAGTCCGCGTGCCTTGAGGTCCTTGAGCAGGCCCGCGATCGGCTTGTCGACGGCGAGGGCGTTCCGCTCGTGACCGTTCTTCAGATCACCGTGCTGGTCCCAGCGGTCGCCGCCGACGTTCGGGCAGAGGAGTTCGATGAAGCGGACCCCGCGCTCGACAAGCCGTCGGGCGAGGAGGCACTGCCTTCCATAGGCCCTTGTATGCTCATACGGGTCATCGAGCCCATAGAGATCCTTGGTCGCGTCCGACTCGCCCGAGAGGCTGAGGAGGTCGGGGACGGCCGCCTGCATCCGGAAGGCGAGCTCGTAGTTGGCGATCGACGACTCGAGGCTGTCGTGGTTCCCCATCCGGCCCAGGACGCCCTTGTCGAGCGAGCGCAGGAGGGACAGCTTCCGGAGCTGGGCGTCGGGCGTGGGCTCGGTCGGCCGGATGTTCGAGACGGCTTCCCCCTTGGCGTTGAAGAGGGAGCCCTGGAACGTCGCGGGCAGGAACCCGTTGTTGAAGCAGTCCATTCCCCCCGGGGGGATCAGGCCGCCGTTCAACACGACGAACCCCGGCAGGTCCTGGCACTCACTCCCCAGGCCGTAAGTCACCCAGGCCCCGTGGCTCGGCCGACCCTGGATGCCGCTTCCGGTGTGGATGAAGTAATTGGCGGCGGTGTGCTCGGAGAAGTTCGAGACCATCGAGCGGACGACCGCGATGTCGTCCGCGCACTGGCCGACATGCCGGAAGAGGTCGCTGACCGGGATCCCGCTCTCGCCGTATTGCCGGAAACGCCAGGGGCACTTCAGGACGCTGCCGACGTTGTTGAACTGGGTCGGCTGCGTCTTGACCTTGATCGGCTGGCCGTGCTCGCGGTCGAGCCGGGGCTTGGGGTCGAACGTGTCCATCTGGGATGGTCCGCCGTCCATGTACAGGAAGATCACGCTCTTCGCCTTCGCCTCGTAGTGCGACGGGCGAGTCGTCGAGGACGGGGACTTCGAGACATCGCCGCTCGTGACGACTTCGCCGAAGGCCCGGTCGCCCAGGAGTGACGTCAGAGCGAGGCCGCCGAACCCGTTCGCGCACCGCAGCAGCATCTCTCGGCGGGACAGCGGCGCGGCCTGAAAATGATTGCAGTGCATCTCGGCCCTCGATCTTCGATGGTGGCGGAACCGCACGGGAGCCCGACGACGTTGGTCAACCACCCTGCCCGGGCACGGCCGGGGCGGGGACGGCAATCGGTGGTTCGTTGCGAATCTTCATGAACGGACGGTCGGTCGCGAGGCGAAAGACGAGCGGATTGACGTCGAGATCCGGCAAGGCCTCCTCCAGGCGCTCGACCCCATCCGAGGTCACCTGGGTCTCGGAAACATAGAGCGACTTGAGCGTCTTGATCGGCTTCAGATGCTCGAGCCCCGCGTCACCGACCTTCGTCCGGGCGAGCCCCAGGACCTCGAGCTTCGTCAGGGTGCGGAGCGGGGCGAGACCGGCGTCGGTGACCTCCGTGAGTCCCAGGTCGAGCGTCCGCAGCCCCGAGAGCTTCGCGAGTTGCCGGACCCCGGCGTCGGTGATCTCGGTGGAATCGAGGAGGAGGTCCTGGAGCGACTTCAAGGGTTGGAGCGCCTCGAGGCCCACGTCGGTGACCTCGGTCTCGCTGAGGTCGAGCGCCTCGAGCTTGGCGAAGCGTCCGATCGTCTCCAACCCCTTGTCGGTCACGTGGAGCTCGACCAGGAGCAGTTCTCGGAGGGCCGACATGGCCTTGAGTTCGGCCAGCCCGGCGTCGGACACCCCCGTGCCCGAGAGATCCAGGGACTCGAGCCGGGTCAGGTCTTTCAGGTGGGCCAGGCCCGCGTTCGTCATCTCGAGCTCGGAGAGGTCCAAAGCGCGGAGGCGGACCAGCCCGGCCAGGTGGGCAAGTCCGACGTCGGTGACCGAGATCGCCCCTCCCAGCCTGAGCGACTCCAGACTTGTCAACTTCGCGATCGGGGCAAGGCCGTCGTCGCTCAGGTCGGTGTCGAACAGGTCGAGCGTCTTCAGCCGAGAAAACTTGACCAGGATCGGGAGACTTTCGACGGAAACCTCGGTCAACGAGAGGTCGAGGACTTCGAGCTTCGTCAGCCCTTTCAGATGGGCCACCCCGGCGTCCGTGACCGAAAGGTTCGAGAGCTCCAGATGGTTGAGCTCGGTCAGCCCCTCGAGGGACTTCAGCCCGGCGTCGGTCACCCCCGTGTCGGAGAGTCCCAGGTGCTCCAGGCGGCCGAAGTCGGCGAGATGAGCCACCCCCTTGTCGGAGAGGTCGGTTTCGGAGAGGTCCAGGGATTTGAGGCCCTCGATCGGTTTGAGTGAGACGACCCCATCGTCGCTCACCGGACAATCGGACACGTCAAGCGTCTCGAGGCCCGTCAGCGTGCTGAGGTGGGCCATTCCCCCGTCATCCACGTTCGAGGAAGAGACGTCGAGCTCGCGAAGCTCGGCGAGCCCCTTGAGATGGACGAGCCAATCGCTGGTGACGTCGGTCTCGGAGAGCCCGAGGGAGCGGAGCTTCGGGAACTGGACGAGGTCGGCCACCTCGGCCTCGGTCGCCCCCGTCCCTGCAAACTCCACCGCCACCACGGGCTTGTCGGGTGCGGAGTCGTCCCGGACGACGCTCCCCCCCAACTCCCGGATCCGTTTCTCAAGGGCGTTCGTCCCCGTAAGGGGCCCGGCCGGGCAGGGGAGTGGAATCGCCATGACCGCCAAGGCGATCACGAACCATCCGCGCCGAGGAAGCCGGCACGTTGGCCGACTCTCGGAGCGGCGATGGACCCTGTCGACCAATCGTAGAGTCATCGACATATACCTCGATCGAGAGCGGCGTGTCGGATCGTCCCGCGCCCAGCAAGGGCGCGCGGTGGCCTTCGCCGTTCGATCAATTGACGTAGATAAATTCTTTGACGTTGACGAGGACGTGGCAGAAATCCGCCCAGACCCGAGGGTCGTCGCCCTTGCCGTAGGATTGCCCCTGGGCGTCGAGGAATTCCAGGCTCTCCGCGACTTCCAGCTCCGAAGGCGACCGACCGAAGGCCGTGAGATAGAGGGACTCGACGACCTCGCGCCGGGGTCGGCCCTTCGCGGCTCCGAGAGCGTGCTCGGACCAGAGCGTCACCTGCTCGACGACGAACGGGTCGTTGAGGAGCGTGAGGGCCTGGGCGGGGACGTTCGAGACGTTCCGCCGGCCCATCGTCGAGAACGGCGAGGGGAAGTCGAACGCGAGGAACATCGGGTTCAGGAAGTTCCGCCGGACGTTGAGGTACAGGCTGCGCCTGCCGTTGCCGTCGAGCGGCCCCGAGGTTTTCGGGCGGCCCCTCCCGTCCATGAACGGAGAGAGATAGGCCGGGATGCTCGGCCCGAACAACGTCGGTTCGAGGCGTCCGGAGGCCGCGAGCAGCGAGTCGCGGATCGCCTCGGCCTCGAGCCGCTTGACGTTCATCCGATGCAGCAGGTGATTGGCCGGGTCGATCGCTTCGGCCTGCGGGACGGGCCGACTGCTCATCCGATACGCGCTCGAGAGGACGAGCAGGCGATGCAAGGCCTTGATCGACCAGCCGTCGGCCACGAACCGAGTTGCGAGGTAGTCGAGCAATCCGGGGGATGTCGGCGCCTCGCCCATCAGGCCGAAGTCGTCGACGGTGGGCACGATCCCCCGGCCGAAGTGGTGTTTCCAGACTCGGTTGACGATCACCCGGGTGAGGAGCGGGTTCGACGGGTCGACCATCCGCTCGGCCAGCTCGAGGCGGCCGCTCCCCTGCGCCGGGGCCGGTTGGGTCGAACCGGCCAGGGCTTCGAGCAGTCGGCGAGGGACGACGTCGCCCAGATTCTTCGAGCTCCCCCGGATGTGGACGCGTTCGTCCTCGCCGGTCCCGTCGATGATCGCCAGGGCCAGGTTCGGCGGCGGGATCTTCGCATCGACCTCGCGATAGCGTTCGAGAGTCGCGGCGAGGGCGGGGTTGTTACCCGTCGCGAGCTCGATCGGGAGGGGGACCATGACGGGCTGGCTCGCCGCGGGCTGGTCGGAGAATCGGATCTCGTCGACCGCAAACGACCTCGAACCGTCGATGTACTGGGCCTTGGCCCCGGCATAGAGGGCAACCGCCCCGTCGGCGATCTCGATGTAGGCATTATGCCCGATCCACATGCTCACGTCCTGGGTATACCAGCGCGGACGTTCGTCGTTGACCTCGGTGGTCAGGCCGCCGTAGATCGGGTAGCAGATCTTCTCGAAGCCGTCGATGATCAGGTTCAGGCGGCCGCCGCGGCCCGCCGCGAGGTAGTGGACGAGCTTCTTTTCGATCGGGAACGTCCGCGAGCGGAGCACGCCCTGGAGCCGGTCGGAGACGAGCCCGCTGTGGACCTGGCCGGGCGGGACGGGGGTCGCGAGCCAATTCGCCCCGTCCGCCTTCAAGACGAAGTCGCCCTGCCGGCTCGGCCCTTCGCCGAAGGCATCCCCCGCGACGGACCAGTCGCGATACGTCGGAGATTCGAAGTCCTCGAAGAGGACGGACGAGGAGTCGGACCCCGAAGGTGTATGGGAGGCGGAGGCGACCGGGACGTCGGTCAAGGCCCGGACGGCCTCCTTGAGCGCCCGGATCTCGGCAACCTTGCCGCCGATCCGCCCGGGGTCGTCGATGAACGCATGCTGATGGCGTGAGCTCTGAAAATAGCCGTAGAGGGCGTAGTAATCCTTGGTGGAGATGGCGTCGAACTTGTGGTCGTGGCAACGGGCACAGGCGACGGTCAGGCCGAGGAACGCCTTGGAGAAGACGTCGATCTGGTTATCGACCCGAGTCGCCTCGTCCTCGCGGAGGTCGACCGGCGAGTGCGTCCCTTCGCCGAGGAAGAAGAAACCCGTGCCCAGGATCGACTCGTTGAACCCTTCGGCGAGGTTCCTCCGCGGGTGTTCGAGGAGGTCGCCCGCGACCTGTTCGGTGACGAACTGGTCGTAGGGGAGGTCGGCGTTGAAGGCGCGCACGACGTAGTCGCGATAGCGGAAGGCGTCGAGGGCGTCGTAGTCGAACTCGTGCCCGGCGGTCTCCGCGAAGCGGGCCAGGTCGAGCCAGTGCCTCGCCCAGCGCTCGCCATATCGGGGCGAGGCGAGGAGGCGGTCGACGAGCAACTCGTACGCATTCGGCGACGCGTCGGCCAGGAACGCGTCGATCTCGGCGGGCGTCGGCGGGAGTCCCGTGAGGTCGAAGGTGACTCGTCGGATGAGCGTCCGCTTGTCGGTCTCGGCGGCCGGGGTCAGCCCTCGGGACTCGAGGGTCGCGAGGAGGAAGTTGTCGACCGGCGTCCTCGGCCAGCTCGACGCCTTGACGGCCGGGGGCGTGGCCGGCTTGATCGGCTGGAAGCTCCAGTGCTTGGCGCGTTCCTTGAGGTCGAACCCATTGCCCGAGGACGACGACTTGGCCGTCGTCTGCGCGGGCCAGGGGGCCCCCATCTCGACCCAACGGGTGAGGGTGGCGATCTCGGGCGCGGGGAGCTTCGACTTGGGGGGCATCTGGTAGACGTCCCCGTAGTTGATGGCGTCGACCAGGAGGCTTTCCGCGGGCTTGCCGGGGACGACGGCGGGGCCGGTCGTGCCGCCGGAGAGCATCGCCTCGCGGGAGTCGAGGCGAAGGTCACCCTTTTGTTTCGAGTCGCCGTGGCACTGCTGGCAGCGGTTGGCGAGGAGCGGGCGGACCTCCTTCTCGAAGAACTCGAGGGCCGCCGGGTCCAGGCCCGGCGAGGCCTTGGGAGGGTCCTCCGCGCGGGCGCCGACGCTCGGCAAGACGCCGAGGGTGGCCACGAAAGCGAGCCTGAGCACACCCCAGGGATGGACTCGACATCGAGTCCGAGGGCGTCCGATCACGCGCGGCATGAGGGGCCTCCGGCGTTTCGAGAGATCGAGGCTCCCGGATGCGGATCCCGGGAGCCTGGCCGAACCCCCGGGGCAGGGCCCGGGGGATGGTAGGGGCAGGCGAAAGACTCGTCGGCGAGCGGGCGGATCGTCGGCCTTACTTGACGTCGATCAACTCGATGTCGAAAATCAGCGGATCGTTCGGGCGGATGATGCTCCCCGGCGGCGGGCTGGCGCCGTAGGCCAGGTCGCTCGGGACGTAGATCTGCATCTTGCCCCCCTTCTTCATCAATTGCAAGGCCTCCGTCCAGCCCTTGATGACCCGGTTCACCGGGAAGTCGGCCGGCTCGCCGCGCTTGATCGAGCTGTCGAACACGCTCCCGTCGATCAGCCGGCCTTCATAGTGGGCCGTCACCGTGTCGGTCACCTTGGGGGACTTGCCGTTCCCCTCCTTGACGACCTTGTACTGGAGCCCGCTCGGGAGGGTCTTCACCCCTTCTTTCTTCTTGTTCGCCGCGAGGAACGCCTCGCCTTCCTTCTTCTGCTTGTCGGCCACCTGCGTCTGCTTCTCGGCCATCAGCTTCTGGAACTCGAGCTGGACCGCTTGCATCTCCTCGTCGGTCATCAGCGCCTTGCCGGCCTCAGCATCCTTGATCCCCTTGGCAAGCATGTCGGCGTCGATCTCGACCGACTGGCTCTTCATCGACTTCCCGATGCGGAGGCCGATGCTGTAGCTCACCTTCTGCTTCAAATCCTTGAACTGGCTTGCACCCGCCTTGGGAGCGGCCGGTTCGTCGGCGAACACCGAGGCGACGAGAACGCCAAAGCCCGCCAGGGCGACCATGAAAACCTTCATCCGAGATCCTTGTCCGTTGGAGTTTCGACGCCAGTTCATCGCGAGTCACGGCTCGCGGCAAAACATTCATTTTACAATCGATGAGACCTCAGGGCCAGACCACGTCCTCGACCGGAGACGTGTCTTGACGCCGTCTTCACAAAGAGCCCCGCGACTTCAGAAGTCGCGGGGCTCGGGAATCCCCGATCTCTGGGGCTCGTACCACGGGCTGACACCCTCTCGCCCTTCCGGGGCTGGAATGAAGGCGAGTTGAGGGTGTTCACGCTCCCGGAGCTCTCGCAGGCGAGACGACCCAGCGCCTCCGGCCCGTCTCGGTCAAGGATTCAGGCCTTCAGGGTCTTGAGATACGCGACGCTCTCCTGGGTGAGTTCCCAGGTCTGCTCGACGTAATAGCTTGTCACGCCCCCCACCTTGGCGGCCTCGAAGGTCTTCGCCCAGTCGATGGTTCCTTTCCCCATGGCGACCTGGGGACGTCGGCCGCCGCCCCGGCGCCCCGACTTGGTCGTCTTCGGGGGCGGGACGGGAGCATTCATATCGATGTCTTGCAAGTGCATCGAGCGGAAGCGCCCGGGGTACTTCACGAAGTAGTCGGCCGCGACGAGGCCGGCCGTGATCGTCGACATCTGGAACTGGAAGGTCACGAGCTTCGGGTCGAGCCGCTCGAGCAGGATGTCGTAGGTCCGCTTGCCGTCGACCATCGAGACCTCGAAGCCCTCGTTGTGGAGGCCCTGCTGCATGCCGGCCTTGGCCGCAACCTCGGCGATCTTGTTGTATTCGTCGGCGGCCTTCTTCACCTGGTCGAGGGTCGGTCCGTCGCCGCTATTCCCCTCGCCCAACGACGCGGTCATCATCTGGGTGATGCCGACCTCCTTCGCCCAGGCGATGCTCTTCTCCTGGCTCCCGCGCAGCTCTCGCATGCTGAAGTGGGAGCTCTCGGACTTCATGCCGTGGTCGTCGAGGATCTTCTTCACCTCCTTGCCGTCCGCGAGCGAGGCGAAGTCCTTGCCGTAACCGATCGGCGAGCAGAGCTCGAGCCTCGTCACGCCGATCCCCGATAATGTCTTGGCGAACGCCGGCAGGTCCGCGAGCATCGTGCGAATGGGATAGACCTGGCAACCGATCGGCAGGCCCAGGGGATTCGCCCGGAGCCTCGACTCGCCGAGCAGGACCCCGGCCGCACCGAAGGCCGCGGCGCCCTTGAGGAAACCTCTTCGCGAAATCATACCCATACCCCTTTGTTTTGATCCTGTCAGCGTCAGGCCATTTCCCAACCCGGGCGATACTCGCGGGTCAGGAGTCGGTTCGCTTCGGAGATATTCGTGATCTTCGCGGCGGCGGAATCCCAGTGGAGCCTCCGACCGCCGAGCCGCAACGAGATGGCGGCCAGGTTCACCGCGTCGCTGATCGGGCCGGCCAACTGGAAGTCTCCGTAGCTCGCCGGCCCCCCCTTGAAGGCGTTGATCCACGCCGCATTCCGCGCGACGGGGTCGCCCCCCAGTCGCCCGCCCCCTCGACGAGGCCCCGGATCGGGCAGGTTGTGCTCCGTCCGGTAGGCTCGCATCTTCGCGTCGGGGATCAAGCGCGGGTCTTCGCTCCGGAATCCGCCCAGGAGCTTCCCCTTCTCCCCGACGAACAGCATCCCCTCCGCCGCGAATTCCTGATCCGCGGCCATGAGTTCCTCGGGCACGGGAGGCTTGATCCCGCCGTCGTACCAGAAGAGGTCCAGCCCCGCCCTGTCCCCCTTGGGAGCGAACCGCATCCGGACCGTGCAGGCCACGGGGAACGAGTAGTCGTTGCGGATCCGCCGGCAGATGTCATCAGCAACCATACTGATGTGGGTGGGCGTGGACTCGACGCTGGTCGGAGCGTCCAGGTCGAGGAGTTGGAAGATCGGCCAGAGGCTGTAGTGGCCCATGTCGGCGATGGAGCCGCCGCCGAAGTCGAACCACCCTCGGAAATTGGTGTGCGTGTAGTCCGGGTGGTACGGGCGATCGGGCGTGGGGCCGAGCCAGAGGGTCCAGTCGAACCCAGAGGGGATCGGGGGGGTGCCGGTGGGGACCGTCGGGAACTGGGGCCACATCGGCCGCATCGACCAGTTGTGGATCTCCCGAAGCGTCCCGATCGCCCCGTTCTTGATCATCTCGATGGCTTGCTTCTGCGCGGCTCCTTCGCTCGCGGGCATGAAGTGCGTCGCGATCTTCCGGGAGCGCGCGGCGTCGATGACGGCCCTGGCCTCGAGGACCCGGTTGGCCAGGGGCTTGTGGACGATGACGTTCATCCCCTTCTTCAACGCCGCGATCGAGATCGGCGCGTGGGTATGATCCGGCGTCATGACCTTGACGGCGGTCACATCTTTTTCCTTATCGAGCAGCTCGCGGAAGTCCGCATACGTGGCGCAGCCCTTGTACTGGTCCTTGCCGCGCTGCTTGGCGTAGTATGTCTCGACGACCTCCTTGCCGACGTCGCGCCCGCCGGGGACGTGATCAATCCCCTCTCGCCAGGTCGGGTTGCCGATCAGTTTGCGAATCTCGTCGCGGATTTGATTCTTGCCCCACTCGAGGTAGTGGGCGCCGTCCTTCTCGACGTCGCAGACGGCGACGACCTGGACGTCGGGGCTGGCGAGGATCCCGCCGATCTCTCGGATCGCCTGGGTCCCGAAGCCGACGCAGGCCAGGGTGATTTTCTCGCTGGGGGCGACGAATCCCGCCCCTCCCAGGACGTGCCTTGGCACGATCGTGAACGCGGTCGCCGCCATTCCACCCGCCACCATCAACCGGCGTCTGGAAAGGCCATTGGGATCGGGATGGGGAGAGTGGCTCGTTGCTTCGACGTGATTCTCGGAATCTTTGGTTTTCATAAAAACCTCAGAACTTCCATGGCACTCGATATACGGAAACCGCAGATCCACCCGCGAGCGGCATTCTCGACCCCCGGCGCAGGCCGGTCAAGTGAGGGCCACTCCCTGGCCGTTCCGAATTCTCTCAAAGCCCAGGTGGCCTCCTTTAAGGATCGAGTACGCAACGCCCAAAGCCTCTCACCTCGCTTCTTCAACGGGGGGAGGAAACCGTTGGGATCGCGAAGGGGGAGCTGATACCCTTGATCGCCCCGAACGGCCGGAGGATCCGGGTCTTCCCGGCGATCGGGCGGGGCCGCGAAGTTCGCATCACGAGGAGTCGATCGGAATGAGCGCGTCGATTGGCCGAAGGCGATCCTTTCGCAACGGATGGTGTCGCGTCTTGCTGGCCGCCCTGGTCACGTCCGGGGCCGGAATTTACGGCGAACACACCGCGAAAGGGGTCGAGCCGGGTGCGTCCACCTTCCGCGCCGGGGCGTTTGCCGCGGATATCACGCCGAGGTTCCCGATCTCGATGAACGGCCAGATGGGCGATCAGATCGCCCGATCGGCGGAGGCCCCGCTCCACGCCCGTTGCCTCGTACTCGACGACGGCCGGGCCAAGCTCGCGATCGTGGTCGTCGATAGTTGCATGGTGACTCGGGCCCTCTTCGACGAGGCGAAGGCGCGGGCGAGCCGGGCGACGGGGATCCCGGCCAACCGGATGCTCATGTCGGCGACCCACACCCACACCGCCCCGGCGGTCACGGGGGTCTTCCAGACCGAGCCCGACGCGGCCTATTCCCGGTTCCTCGTCGAGACGATCGTCGCGGGGGTCGAGCGGGCCGCCGCGAACCTCGAGCCGGCCCAGGTCGGCTGGGTCGTCGCGCAGGACCCGACGCAGGTCTATTGCCGGGACTGGATCATGAAGCCCGGGACCGCCCCCACCAACCCGTTCGGCGGGACCACCGACGACCGCGTCCAGATGCATCCCGGCTATCAGAACCCGAACGCGCTCGAGCCGACCTCGCCGGTCGACCCCGAGGTCTCCATCCTCGCCGTCCGGTCGACGGGGGGGAGGCCGATCGCACTCCTCGCCAACTACTCGATGCACTACGCCGGCTACGGCATCCCCGCCAACACGGCCTCCGCCGACTACTTCGGCCGGTTCGCCGACAAGATCAAGGCACTCGTCACGGCAGGCGCCCAGGCCTCCGACCGGCCGTTCGTCGGGATCCTGTCGAACGGGACGGCCGCCAACATGCACTGCTATGATTACAGCAAGCCTCGACAACCCGTGACGATCGACACGGTCTCCGAGAGCGTGGCGAACGCCGCCTTCGCGGCCTACAAGACGATCCGATTCCGCGACCAGGCCCCGATCGTGGTACGAGAATCGTTGCTCCCCTTGAAGCTCCGGATGCCGGACGCCGGCGAGGTCGCCCGCGCGAAGGACGTCCTGGCCAAGGCCTCGGGGCGAGCCCTCCAAGGTCTCGGCGAAATCTACGCGAGGGAGACGGTCCTCCTCAGCCAGGGGGCTCCTGAGGCCGAGCTCAAACTCCAGGCGGTCCGGATCGGCGACCTCGGGATCGCGGCGATCCCCTGCGAGGTCTTCTCCGAGACCGGCCTCGCCATCAAGAAATTCAGCCCCTTGAAGCCGACTTTCACCATCGAGCTCGCCAACGGCTACAACGGCTATCTCCCGCCCCCCGAACGCCACAAGCTCGGCGGCTACGAGACCTGGCGCGCCCGCTCGAGCTGCCTCGAAGTCGATGCCGAGCCGAAAGTCCGCGCCGAAATCCTCCGCCTGCTCGAAGCCGCTGCCGTCGCCAAGGAGTAGTCAAGCAAGGGCTTGTCCCGAAACTTGATCTTCTAATATTGATCACCCCTCTACGCCTTTGCGTGAGACCGGGAATCTCACGCAAAGGCGCAGAGGCGCAGAGGCGCAAAGACAGCAAGAGACAAATCGGAAACTTACGAACACCAACAATTCGATAATTTATTTTTAATTTCATAATTATCCGTGTTTCATCCGTGTTCAATCCGTGGCCAAATCGTTCCCGTCTTCAATCCCTCGTCGGCTAGCACCACACCAATCCCCCCTAGGATCCGCCTGATGAGACACGGCCCCTCCAGCCCCTTCCAGCGCAAGCCGATCGAGACACTCCTCCGCGAGCTGTCGGGGGGCGAGCGGCTGCACCGGGTCCTCGGCCCCCTGGCCCTGACCTCGCTCGGCGTAGGGGCGACCATCGGCACGGGGATCTACGTCCTGACCGGCGAGGTCGCGCACAACTACACGGGCCCCTCGCTGATCCTCTCGTTCCTCCTCGCCGGGATCGGCTGCGGGTTCGCGGCGTTGTGCTACTCCGAGCTCGCGAGCATGGTCCCCGTCGCCGGGAGTGCTTATACGTATGCGTACGCGACCCTCGGCGAGCTCCTCGCGTGGATCATCGGCTGGGACCTCGTCCTCGAATACGCGATCGGCTCGGCGGCCGTCGCCAACGGCTGGTCGAACTACTTCGTCGACCTTATGCGACACCTCTTCCACATCAATCTCGACCCGCGATTATTGGCCTCTCCCTGGGACTTCAAGATCGGGGAGGGGTTCTCGTGGAGGACGGTCGAGCTCGCGTCGGGAGTTACCGCCAACGCCTGGTTCAACCTGCCGGCAATCGGGATCACGGCGATCATCACCGTCATCCTCGTGATCGGGATCCGGGAAAGCGCGGGGTTCAACGCGGCGATGGTGCTGTTGAACGTCGGGATCATCCTCACGATCATCGGGGTCGGTGCGGCCTACGTCGACCCGAAGAACTGGCACCCGTTCCTGCATGAGGAGAAAGGCTGGACGGGGGTCGCCGAGGGGGCGTCCCGTGTCTTCTTCGCCTACATCGGGTTCGACTCGATCTCGACGCACGCCGAGGAGGCCCGTAACCCCCAGCGCGACCTGGCCATCGGCATCATCAGTGCGCTCTTGATCTGCACCGTGCTCTATATCGCGGTCGCGGCGGTGCTGACGGGGATGGTCCCCTACCAGCAGATCGACGTCGCCGCCCCGCTCGCCGCCGCCTTCCGACACAAGGGACTGACGTTTGCCACCGGCCTGATCACCGCGGGCATCCTCGCGGGCGTGACCAGCTCGCTGCTGGTCGGGAACCTGAGCCAGCCCCGGATCTTGATGGCGATGGCCCGAGACGGGATGCTCCCCGAGTCGTTCTTCGCCGCCGTCCACCCGCGATTCAAGACCCCCTGGAAGTCGACGATCCTCGTGGGTGTGGTCGTCGCACTGGGAGCGGCCCTCGCGCCGCTCAACTTCCTCGCCGAGCTCGTGAGCGTCGGCACCCTCTTCGCGTTCGTGATCGTCTGCGCCGCCGTCGGCGTGCTCCGATACAAGAGCCCCGAGATCGAGCGTCCCTTCCGGGCCCCGTTCCTACCCGTCGTCGCGACCCTCGGCGTGCTGGTCAACGGAGGACTCATGTTCTCCCTCGGCCCCGACAACTGGATCCGCCTCATCGCCTGGCTCGCCCTCGGCCTCCTCATCTACTTCGGCTACAGCCGATACCACACCAAGCTCGGCCAAGACGCAGACAACTCCACCCCTTCGAAATAACCCACCCGGGCCAGGCAACCAACGAGGCCCGCGACCCGTTGTCCACCACGGGTCGCGGGCCTCTCGTTTGATCACTGGTATCCGAAGTGATCGAGCCCGTCCTGCTCGGCTCAGCTCACCACGATCGACATCGTCCTGGCGATCGGGTCAGTGTCGATCCCGCCGTTCGCCGTTCCGCCGTTATCCACGACCTGGAACTTGAAACTCGCATACGGAGCACCCGTACCACCGGCCGCGGGGATGAACCGGAGCTTTCCCGACGCAATGTCCGACGCCAGCACCAGATCGCCCACCGACACCGACACTCCGTCATCCGAGAGGATCCCAACCCCCGGCAGGCTGGCGATCCGCACCGCAAGGAGTCCATCGGCAGGGGTATCGCCGGGGTCGATGAAGCCGAAGTCGGCGACCGTGAAGACGTACGCCACGTTCCGGGAAGTCGTCACCGTCTTCGCGATCCCCACCGGGGCGTTGTTACGGAGGCTCCCCACCATGCTCGTGATGTTCGCGATTTGGCTCACACCGGTCACATTCCCGCCCGCCACGTCGAGCACGACCCCGACGCTGCTCGCGGACTCGTCCAGGATCCCGCCGTCAGCCCCGCCGTCGATGCGCCGCACGCTCGCACCGTCGGCGGGCTTGAACGTGTCGAGCCCCGCCCCTCCCAGGAGTTGCAGGCCCGCGTTGTCTCCGCTGTAGTTGAACGTGTCGTCACCGCCGGAGCCATCCACGATCAGATTGGGGACCTTCGCCAAGGCGACCGCGACGCCCCCCAGCGAGACCCGGGTCGGGGTGACAGTGAACGTATCCGAGGCGCTCGTCCCGATGATCGTCACCGTGTCATTTCCCCCTCGGCCGTCGATGGTGAGCGGGGCCGTCCCGGTCAGCGTCCCCTGGAGGTCGCCGTTAAGATACACGTCCCGGGTCGTGGCGTCGAGGTATCGCACCGTGATCGCGTCGTCGCCGGTGGTCCCCCAGAGCTGGGTGAGGTTGTCGACGACCGGGATGAGGTTGAAGGTGTAGCTCTCGGTACCGGCCGCCTTACTATCCGCAAGGAGGACGAGGGTATAGGTCCCCGACGCGTCCAAGGTAATCCGCCCCGGGTCGTCGCTGAGGGTGTCGTTAGACAGTTGGTTGCCGAACGGGTCGATGAGGGTCCAGACACTGCTACCGATCCCGCCGGGATCGGTCGTGGAGAGGGCGGTGTTCTGCAGGAAGATCGTGGACCCGGCGGTCCCCGTGAACTGGTACAACATCGTCGGGCTCGCGGGGCTCAGCGACCCGGAGGTCGTCGTCCCCGGCGTGATGGTCGTCGCGTCCTCGAAGTTGAGCAGGTTGAAGAGGTAACTGCCCGTGTAGTCCCCGTCTGCGGAAACGGTGAGCGTGTAGGTATCGGGAGGCAGCAACCCGAGGCTAAAGACATAGCCCCAGAAGTAGCCGTTGTTGACCATTCCTCCCGCCGCCCCAGTCAAATCCCAGGTCAGGTTGCTGCCGGAGTCGATCCGAGTATCGAACAAGAGAGGCGCGGGGGCGGCGAGCGTAAACGTGAAGTGGTTGTCCTGGCCGGGGTTGGCGACGCTGCCGGTGACGGGCGTCCCGAGTGTCAACGCGGTCGTCGTATCATCGGCGGGTCGGATGTTGAAGTCGAAGCTCGCCGTGCCTGGGCCATAACTTTCCCCCTGGACGACGAGGGTAAAGGTCCCCGACGAAGTGAGGGTGATTCGCCCAGGATCTTGATACAAGTCTTCGTCGAAGTACTGGTTGCCGAATGGGTCGAGTAGACTCCACTGACCATAGGGACTGTCATAAACGTCGGTTGATATGTTATCAAAGTAGAAGGTCGCTCCGACGGAACCCGAAAATCGGTAGAGCTCGGTGGAATCGCCGAGGTTGAGCGAAACCGCGACCGCAGTCCCAGGAGTAACCGGGGTCGCGGCGGCGAAGTCGAGCAGGTTGAACGAATAAGCCGCCCCGGCCGACCCGCTCGCCTGAAGCAAGTACGTCCCTGCCGGCATCAATCCGAGGTTCTGGTCGTTGTTCTCGAAGTGAGTATCGCTACTAATGAGGGCGATCCCTTTCGGCCCCACCAGCGTCAGCGATACAGATTCATTTGTCTGGGCGTCGAACCACAACCGGCTCGGCGACGCCAGCGTAAACGTGTACGAGTCGACTCCACCCGCCGCCACCGTGCCCGTCACCGGTGAACCGAGCGTCAGAGCCGTGCCCGTGACGGGCGTCGGGTCGGCGTGCGACTGCAAGTTCACCTGGAAACCGTAGCTTGGGCCCACCGCATCACCAAGTTTCGCGAAGAGCACCAGCGTATACATCTCCGTCGAACCGATCGCCACGTCGCCGACATCGCTACCCATGCCAGCCTGGAAGAGCACCTCGTTGCTCGGGTTGATTAGCTGCCAGGTCGCGGCATCCCCCTCATCACTGATCGAGTGGAACGCCAGCGTGTCGCCCGCCGACGCCGTGAACTTGTACAGCTTCGTCGGGCTCGACGCGCCCAGCGTTCCCGAGACCGTCGCCCCGGTCGGCACCGCGGCCGTCCCTGCCGTGATGGTCGTCGCGCCCGCCAGGTCGAGGATGTTGAATGAGAAGCCGCCGATATGGTCACCGACGCCATGGATGGTGAACGTGTAGTCGCCGGCCGGGAGAAGGCCGAGGTCCTGGTCGTCCTTTGAAAGCGGCGTCGAGTAGGCGAGGAACCCCTCGGGACCCTTCAAATCCCAGGCCATGCGACCGTCGTTCGTCCGGCTGTCGAGCCAGAGCCGGGTCGGAGTCTCGAGGGTGAATGTGTAGTCGTTGCCCTGACCGGGGCTGCCGATATTACCGTTGACGGCCGTGCCGAGGGTCAACGCGGTCGTCGTGTCGGTGACCGGCCGGACGTTGAACGTATAGCTCGCGGTGCCGCTCTCTTGGAGATCTCCCTCAACGGCAAGTGTATAAGTGCCGGTCGCGGGGAGGGTCAGCGGCGCTGCGTCTTCCGTGAAGCCGTATTCGTTGACCCAGTTGCCAGTCGGGCCGAAGAGCTCCCAGACCCCATGATACCGGCTCGGGTCGGTCGCGGAGAAATTGGTGAAATTCACGAAGACCTTGGACCCTGCGGTCTCCGAGAACTGATACAGATTTGTCGAGTTCGCGGGGCCCAGCGTCCCCGAGGCCGACATCCCCGGAGTGATGGGCGTCGAGGCTGCCATGTCGAGCAATCTGAAAGCATAACCGTTCGTGTGATCGCCCACGCCTAGGACCGTGAGCGTATAGATTCCGGCCGACAGAAACGCGGTCTTCGAGTCGCCCGAGGAGAATGCCTGGGAAGAGACGGCCGTCCCCTGTGGACCCTTCAGGGTCCAGACGAGATTGCTGTCGTCCGTCCGGCTGTCGAACCAGAGCCACGTCGGCGCCGCGAGGGTGAAGGTGTCGTTGTTGGCCTGTCCGGGGCTGGCGATGTTGCCGTCGACGGCCGTGCCGAGGGTCAATTCCGTCGTTGTATCCTCGACCGGCCGGACGTTGAACGCATAGCGAGAGGTCCCCGTCGAGTCGTCATTCCCCTGGACGACGAGGGTATACGTGCCCGACACGCCAAGGATGATCCGACTCGAATCGGAAATCACGCTGTCGTTGAAGACCACCTTGCCAACCGGGTCGATCAGCGTCCAGGTCCCCGCAAGACCCGAAGGATCGGTCGTCGAGAAGTCGATGCTGTCGAGATAGATCGTCGATCCGGCCGTCTCCGGGAATTGAGAGAGATTGGCAGAATTACCGGGATCCGATGTTCCCGAAACGTTGATCCCGGTGGTAATGGCCGTCGCCTTGGCAAAGTCGATCAGGTTGAAGTTGTAGCTGCCGGTAGAGTCGCCCAACCCGATGACGGTGAGCGTGTAATTGCCGGCCGGGAGCAGCCCCACATTCACGTCACCGGATGGCAGCGAGGTCCCGTTGACGACCGTCCCCTGCGACCCCTTCAACGTCCAAAGGAGCTCGCCGTCCGTCGTCCGGCTGTCGAACCAGAGGTGGGTCGGGGTGTCGAGAGTGAAGGTGTAGTTGTTGACCTGCCCCGGATTCGCGAGGTCGCCGATGACCGGCGTGCCGACGGTCAGCTCGGCCGTCGTATCGGAGAAGAGTCGGACGTTGAAGGTATAGCTCGACTCGTCGAGGATGTCGACATGGCCTTGGACGACGAGCGTATAGGTGCCCGTCGTGCCGAGGGTCAGACGACCCGAATCCGTGGACAAATCGCCGACAAAGACCGTCGCGCCGAACGGATCCATGAGCGTCCAGTCGGCGGCGTTGGGGGAGGAGAATGTGTTGTCGAGGAAGAGCTTGGAGCCCGTGGTCCCCGAGAACGAATAGAGCTGCGTGAGGCCGACGAGGTTGATCGTGCCCGAGACGTCGGCATTCGGTGTGACGGCGGTCGCCGCCGCGAAGTCGAGCACGTTGAATGCATACTCCGTCCCGCTCGCTCCGCTCACCCGGAGCGAGTACGCCCCGGCCGGCAGCAGGCCGAGATTCAGGTCGTCGGAAGCGAACGGATGGTCCTCGACGAGGGTCCCCTGCGACCCCACCAACGTCAGAGACACATCCGTGCTCGCCTGGCTGTCGAACCAGAGCCGGCTCGGTGACGACAACGTGAACTGATAATTATCCCGGCCGCTCGCTCCCAACGTAGTCGCCACCCGGTTGCCGAGCGTCAGCGCCGTCCCCGTCACCGTAGCTGGGCCTGAATCCGATTGAAAGTTCACCTGGAAGCTGTAGCTCGGCGCGACCACAAGACTCGGCGCGGAGACGAGCACCAGCGTATAGGTCCCCGTCGCCCCGATCGCCACGCCGCCGAAGTCGCTCCCCATCCTCGATTTGAACAGCACCTTGCCGAACGGGTCGAGCAGCTGCCAGGTCGCGGCATCCCCCGCATCGCTGATGTTGTGGAACGACAGCGTATCCCCCGCCGATGCGTCGAATTTGTAGAGCTTCGTCGGGACCGACGCGGACAGGATCCCCGTGACCACGGCACCCGTCGGGGCCGAGGCCGTCCCGGCCGTGATAGACGTCGCTCCCGCCACATCGAGGAGGTTGAACGAGTATCCGCCGGTATAGTCACCGGCGCCGACGACGCTGATCGTGTACGTCGCCGCGGGAAGCAGCCCGGGGTTCTGGTCCCCCGAGGAGAACGGGATCGAATTGTCGTACGTCCCGTGCGGCCCCCTCAAAGTCCAGGAGAGTTGGTCGTCGTTCGTCTGGCTGTCGAACCAGACCCGAGTCGGCGTCGCGAGCGTGAACGTGACATTGTCGACCTGCCCGGGCACGGCGACATTGCCCGTTACGGTCGTCCCGAGGCTCAACTCGGCCGTCGTGTCCGTCACGGGACGGACGTTGAAGGTATCGCTGGCAGTGCCGGTGGCGGCGACGTCGCCCGCGACGACGAGCGTGTAAGTACCCGTCGCGCCGAGGGTCAGGCGTCCCGAATCGGTCTTCATCTCGTTGCTGAAGATCACCGCGCCGAACGGATCGACGAGGGTCCAGGTCCCCGAGGCCCCGTTGGGATCGGTCGTGGTGAACGCCGTATTGTCGAGGAAGATCGTGGACCCCGCCGTCCCCGTGAACTGATACAGGTTCGTCGAGTTCGCGGGGCTCAGCGAGGCCGAGGTGGCGGTCCCCGGCGTGAGCGGCGTCGCGGTCGACATGTCGACCACGCGGAACGCGAAAGATCCCGTCGCGTCGCCTAGGCCGGAGACCGTGACGGTATACGTGCCCGCCGGCTCCAACCCCGGGAACGTGTCCCCCTCGTCGAACGTCTTCGTAGCCGACGTCCCCTGCGGACCGGACAGGTTCCAGGTCAGCCGGTTCGACGCGGTCAGGCTGTCGAACCAGAGCTGAGTGGGGGCGGCAAGCGTGAAATGAAAGGTGTCGACCTGACCGGGCGTCGCGACGGCGCCGAAAAAGCGGTTGTCTCCCGGTGTGGCGCTCATCACGAGACGTCGCTCCAGGGCCTCGATCGTCGCCAATCGCCGCGCCGACCGTCGCAGGCCGCGGGGCCGCCCGCCGGGCCTCACGCGTGAGGACGCGCGATCACCCGCAAAGACGTGTTTCAGACCCTCGAGCCAGCCAAGTCGGCACATCAAGGAAGATCCTTCAGCTTCAAGTCTTTATGAAAAACGGCAATTCTACCGAAGCTAGGCTACTGATGGCAAGCAACCCCACCTGTTCGCATTAATTCAGGAATATGTTAATTTATGAATCGTGAAAGGGGCGTGACAACCGACGAATGCAATGCGGAACCACGTCCGGTCCGGGGAAGGGAGGCATGAAGTACTCGCTCAGCCACAACGGAGGATCCCGCCTCCTCGCCCTCGGCCTCCCCAATCGGCTTCGGCGACAGCCGGTACGACTCCAGGCTCCGACGCGTTGCTGACGATCCCACCCCCTTGGCCTTGTCGACGCGGCCGATGGCAACGAAGAGGCCCGCGGGCCGTCATGGTAGACGGGCCGCGGGCCTTTGGTACTGCCTCGGGCTGTCCGAGGGGGACGAGACCGTTCTGCTTAGCTCACCGTAATCGTGAGCGTCCTGGCGGTCGGGTCAGTGTCGATCCCGCCGTTGGCGGTCCCACCGTTGTCCCGAACCTGGAACGTGAAGCTCGCGTACGGGGCGCCCGTCGCGTTCGACGCAGGGATGAACTTCAGTTTGCCCCCGGCGATGTCGCTCGCCAGCACCGTCGACCCGGCAGCGACGGCGACTCCGTTGTTCGTCAAGCTCCCCGCTCCGGGCAAGCTCACAACCTTCACCGACAGCAACGCATTCGCAGGCGTGTCGCCGGGATCGATGAAACCGAAGTCCGCGACCGTGAACACGTATGTCACGTTCTTGGGCGTCGCCACCGTCTTAGGGATCCCCAATGGGGCGTCGTTGCGGGGACTTCCCACCACGCTCGTGATGTTCGCGACCTGACTCACGCCGGTCACCTTACCGCCCGCAACGTCCAGCACAACCCCCACGCTGCTCGACGACTCGTCCAGGATCCCACCATTCGCACCTCCATCGATCCGTAGGACGCTTGCTCCGTCGGCGGCCTTGAACGTGTCCAGACCAGCACCCCCCAGGAGTTGGAGCTTGGAGTTGACGCCGCTGTAGTTGAAGACGTCATCACCCCCGGAGCCGTCCACGATCCGATTCGGGTTGTTCGCGAACACGATCGCGGCACCGCCGAGGGACACCGAATTGGGCGTCACGGTGAACGTATCCGCGGCGCTCGTGCCGATGATCGTCACCGTGTCGTTGCCCGATCGGCTGTTGATGGTGAGCGGGGCCGTCCCAGTGAGAGTCCCCTGGAGATACCCATTCAGGTACACATCCCGGGTCGTGGCGTCGAGGTATTGCACCGTGATGTTGTCGTCGCCGGTGGTCCCCCAGAGTTGGAGGAGGTCGTCGGTGACCGGGATCACGTTGAAGGTGTAGCTCTCGGTCCCGGTCGCCTTCACCGCCCCTTGGAGAACGAGGGTATAGGTCCCCGTGGCGCCGAGGGTGATCCGACCCGAGTCGTTACCGATCGAGCTATTAAACACCTGATAGCCGAACGGGTCGAGGAGGCTCCAGACACCCCCGAAACCGCTGGGGTCGGTCGTGGAGAAGGCCGTGTTCTGCAGGAAGATCGTGGACCCGGCGGTCCCCGAGAACTGGTACAGGTTCGTCGAGTTTGCCGGGTTCAATGTCCCAGAGACCGAGGTGCCCGGGGTAATTGCCGTCGCGGTCGCGAGGTTGAGCAGGTTGAAGGTGTAACCGCCCGTGTAGTCGCCCCCGCCCGGGACGGTGAGCGTATAGCTACCGGCCGGCAGCAAGCCGAGGCTCTGGTCATCGTACGAGAAGGCGCCCCCGCCGAGCACCGTCCCCTGCGGTCCTGACAGATACCAGCTCAGGCTGCCGTCGTTCGTCCGGCTGTCGAACCAGAGCCGGGTCGGGGCGGCGAGCGTGAACGTGTAGTTGTTGTTCTGCGCGGGGCTGGCGACGTTGCCGGTGACGGGCGTCCCGATCGTCAACGTGGACGTCGTATCGTTGACGGGTCGGACGTTGAAGCCATAGTTCACCGAACCCGAGGCGTTGAGATACCCTCGGACGACGAGGGTATAAGTGCCCGTCGCACCGAGCGTGATCCGACCCGAATCGACATTCAAGGCGTTGTCGAAGACCTGGGCGCCGAACGGGTCGAAGAGACTCCAACTACCAACGGGGTTGTTGGGATCGCTGGAGGAAAGGGAGGTGTTGTCGATGAAGACCGTAGATCCGACGGTCCCCGAGAATCGGTAGATCTTGGCTGAATTCGCGGGGTTGAGCGAGTCCGAGACGGCAGTCCCCTGCGTGACCGCGGTGGCGGCGGCGAAGTCGAGCACATTGAAGGCATAAGCCACCCCGGCCGACCCGCTCACCTTAAGCGAATAGGTCCCGGCCGGCAGCATCCCGAGGTCCTGGTCGTCGTAATAGAAGTAACGATTCGTGACGACCGCCCCTTGTGGCCCGACCAACGTCAGCGTCACGCTCGCGCCCAACTGGCTGTCGAACCAGAGCCGGGTCGGCGACGCCAGCGTGAACTTGTACGAGTCGACGCCACTCGCCCCCACCGTCGTCGCCACGCGGTTGCCGAGCGTCAGCGCCGTACCCGTGATCGGGGCCGGGTCCGTGTGGGATTGCAAGTTCACCTGGAAGCTGTAGCTCGGGGCCACCGTATCACTGAGCTTCGCGAAGAGCACCAGCGTGTACGTCCCCGAGGAAGCGAACTGCCCCACGCCGATGTCGTTACCCATGCCGTACTGGAACAGCAGCTTGTTGTACGGGTCGAGCAGTAGCCAGGTCGCGGCGTCCCCCGTGTAGCTGAGCGAGTGGAACGCCATCGTGTCGCCCGCCGACGCCGTGAACTTGTACAGCTTCGTCGGGCTCGACGCGCCCAGCGTTCCCGAGACCGTCGCCCCGGTCGGCACCGAGGCCGTCCCGGCCGTGATGGACGTCGCACTCGCCAGGTCGAGGATATTGAATGAGTAGTTGCCGAGATGTTCGCCGATGCCGCGGATGCTGAACGTGTACGAGCCGGCCGGGAGCAGCCCGAGGTTCTGGTCGTCCTGAGCAAGCGACGTCGCGTAGACGAGGATCCCCTGCGGCCCCTTCAAGGCCCAGGTCATGCTACCGTCGTTCGTCCGGCTGTCGAGCCAGAGCCGGGTCGGGGTCGCGAGCGTGAACGTGTAGTCGTTGCCCTGACCGGGGCTGCCGATGTTACCGTTGACGGCCGTGCCGAGGGTCAACGCGTTCGTCGTGTCGGTGACCGGCCGGACGTTGAACGTATAGCTCGCGTTGCCACTCGAGTAGATTTCTCCCTGAACCGCAAGTGTATAAGTGCCCGTCCTGGGGACGGTCCATCGCCCCGAGTCGTCAGTCAAGACGTTCTCGACAACCAAGTTGTCGAACGAGTCGTAGAGGGCCCAGCGCCCGGAATATCCGATCGGGTCGGTCGTGGAGAAGGCGGTGAAGTCGACGAGGATCGTGGACCCGGCGGTCGCCGAGAACTGGTACAGCCTGGTCGAGGTCCCGGGATTCAGCGTCCCCGAGTTCGACGTCCCCGGGGTGATGGGCGTCGCGGCCGCGATGTCGAGCAGATTGAAAGCATAACTCTTCGTGTAGTCGCCCACGCCGTAGACCGAGAGCGTATAGCTGCCGGCCGGCAGCAACCCGACGACCGAGTCGTTCCAGGAGAAGGCCCTGTAAAAGACGACCGTCCCCTGCGGCCCCTTCAAGGTCCAGATCAGGTTGCTGTCGTACGTCTGGCTGTCGAACCAGAGCCGCGTCGGCGTGGCGAGGGTGAAGGTGAAGTTGTTGCTCTGACCGGGGCTGGTGATGCTCCCAGTCGCGGCCGTGCCGATGGTCAATGCGGTCGACGTCTCCGTGACGGGCCGGACGTTGAACGCAAAGCCCCCGGTCCCCGTCGAGTCGTCATGCCCTTGGACGATGAGAGTGTACGTGCCCGACGTCTCGAAGGTGATCCGGCTCGAGTCGGTCTTGAAGCTGTTGTTGAAGACCACGTTTCCGAACGGGTCGATCAGCGTCCAGGTCCCCGCGAACCCCGAGGGATCGCTCGTGGAGAAGTCGAAGCTGTCGAGATAGATCGTCGATCCGGCCGCCCCCGAGAACCGGTACAGGTTCGCGGAATTGGCAGGGTCCAACGTCCCTGAAACGTCGGTACCGATGGTCGTCGCCGTCGCGGTCGCGAAGTCGATCAGGTTGAAGTCGTAATTGCCCGTGTAGTCGCCCGAGCCGAGGACGGTGAGCGTGTAGCTGCCGGCCGGGAGAAGTCCCACATCCAGGTCACCGGAAGGGAGTGAGGTCCCTTTGACGATCGTCCCCTGCGCCCCCTTCAACGTCCAGAGGAGTTTGCCGCCCGACGTCCGGCTGTCGAACCAGAGGTGGGTCGGGGTGGCGAGCGTGAAGGTGTAGTTGTTGACCTGCCCTGGATTCGCGAGGGTGCCGGTGACCGGCGTGCCGACGGTCAAGCCGGCCGTCGTGTCGGAGACGGGGCGGACGTTGAAGGTATAGCTCGTCGCGCCGGGGTCCGTGAGACGGCCCTGGACGACGAGCGTGTACGTGCCCGTCGTGCCGAGGGTCAGTCGACCCGAATCCTTGGCCAGGCCGTTGGAGTAGGCCGTCGCGCCGAATGGGTCGATGAGCGTCCAGGATGCCGCGTCGGGGAAGAACTGGGTATTGTGGTAGAACGTATTGTCGAGGAAGATCTTCGACCCTGCCGTCCCCGAGAACGAGTAGAGCTTCGTGAGGCCGACGAGATTGAGCGTGTCCGAGACGTCGGCCCCCGTCGTGACGGGGGTCGCGGCCGCGAAGTCGAGCAGGTTGAACGAATAATCCGTCCCGCTACCGCCGCTCACTTTGAGCGAGTACGTCCCCGCCGGCAGCAGGCCGAGATTCAGGTCGTCGGAAGCGAACGGCCGGATATTGACAACAGTCCCCTGCGGGCCGACCAGCGTCCAGGACACGCTCTGATTCGTCTGGCTGTCGAACCAGAGCCGGCTCGGCGACCCCAACGTGAACTTGTACGAGTCGACGCCACTCACCCCAACGGTCGTCGCCACACGGTTGCCGAGCGTCAGCGCCGTACCCGTGATCGGGGCCGGGGCCGTGTTGGATTGCCAGTTCACCTGGAAGCTGTAGGTCGGCGTGACCGAGGTACCGAGCGGGGCGTACAAGACGAGCGTGTAGGCCCCTGACGCGCCGATCGCCAAGTTGGCGACGTCGCTCCCCATCCCCGACTTGAACAGGACCTTGTTGAACGGGTCGAGCAGTTGCCAGGTCGCAGGGTCTCCCGCGTAGCCGACGTTGTGGAACGACAGCTTATCGCCCGCCGACGCATTGAACTTGTACAGCTTCGTCGGGACCGACGCGGGCAGCGTCCCCGCGACCGTGGCGCCAGTCGGGACTGACGACGTGCCCGCGGTGATCGACGTCGCGCTCGCGAGGTCGAGCAGGTTGAACGAGAAGCCCCCCGTGTAGTCGCCGGTGCCGGCGACGCTGAGCGTGTACGTGGCCGCCGGCAGCAGGCCCGGGTTCTGATCACCCGAGGAGAAGGGGATCGACTTGGCGAGCGTCCCTTGCGGCCCCTTCAATGTCCAGGAGAGCCGGCTGTCGCTCGTCTGACTGTCGAACCACACCCGCGTCGGCGCCGCGAGCGTGAACGTGTAGTTCTTGACCTGCCCCACCGCAGCGACGTTGCCCGAGACGGTCGTGCCCAGGCTCAGCGCGGCCGTCGTGTCGGCGACGGGGCGGACGTTAAAGCTATCGCTCGCCGTCCCGGTGGCGGCGATGTCACCCGCCACGACGAGCGTATAGTTGCCCGTCGAGGCGAGGGTTAACCGCCCCGAATCGGTCTTCATGGTGTCGCTGAAGACCACGGCGCCGAACGGGTCGACGAGCGTCCAATTCCCCGAGACTCCGCCGGGATCGGTCGTCGTGAACGCCGTATTGTCGAGGAAGATCGTCGACCCGGCGGTCCCCGAGAACTTGTAGAGATTCGCCGAGTTGGAGGGGCTCAAAGCGGATGTGGTGGCCGTCCCCGGCGTTAGCGACGTCGCGGTCGCGGACATGTCCAGCACGCGGAAGGCAAAGGACCCCGTCGAATCACCCTTACCGGCGACGGTGACCGTATAGGTCCCCGCGGGTTCCAACCCCAAATACGCGTCGCCCGAATCGAACGTCCGGGTGTCGGACGACCCCAGCGGCCCGGAAACGCTCCAGGTCAACCGGTTCGACGACGTGAGGCTGTCGAACCAGACCGGCGTCGGTGCCGCGAGGGTGAAGGTATAGGTATTGATCTGGCCGGACGTCGCGATGGCACCGAAGTATCGGTTGTCTCCCGCGGAGGCGCTCATCACGAGGCGCTGTTCGAGGGACTCCAGCGTCGCCAATCGTCGAGCGGTCCGTTGCGAGCCGCGCAACCGACCCGGCGTCCTCCCGAGAGAGGACACGCGACCTGCGGCCAAGACGGATCTCAGGCTCTTGAGCCAGCCAAACTGGTGCATCGGGTAGGTCCTTGTTCTTCGGATGCTCGTCACCGATATACGCAAGTCCATCGCCGCATGGATTCTTCATGCGTCACGAGGACTGACCAAATCGCATCCGGGGGGGTGAAGAACGCCTGTCGGTTACGAGGCTCCTCGGCAAAACTGCCCGCTGCCCGGAAGGGCCGGCATGCGTTCCTTCCGAGAGGTGGAGTCCCGACCGACCTTCGCTTGCCGAGGACGCTAGGCGTCCTGCACGACTCCATCCCCACCGCGGTCGAAGGGATGTGGCAAGGCGATGAAGTACGGTTGGCGAGACGATTCGTGACGCGTCGGGGATTCGGTCCCGAACCTCGCTACGGGTGAATCGACGAGGACGGGGGGGGATGGTCGACGGCGACCTCCGGAAGTCCCAAGTCCTGCGGGGCTACGATGACCACGCCGATATTCCTCATTGTTGTAAGTCCGTGCTTCAAAGGAGCTTGCCATGCCCGCCAAGGTGGTCGGAGGAGTTGACCAGACACCTCCCTTTGGCTTCCGTAGACTCCTCGAGCAAGGGGCTTGCCCGGGAAATATGACGTTTATGGCAAATCCAGATGTCTGATGCGGCTTAATCCCGCGAATTCGATAGGTTATCGTGGAAAGCGGGGTAACGCAAGCGTCGAAAGCGTTACTTTTCGATTTTTTCAAAGAACCGACGATCCGGGAGATATACGGATACCAAAATGGTCTAAATTTTCACAATATCTTCACCATAAAGGCCGCAAGCGGATCGACCAATAATCTAGGATTTGACAACAGTCTCGGCGATAGCGCCGCCCTTTGGTCCTTGCCATTCCCTCGGCTGACGGGACCGGCAGTGGCACCCGGAGTGCCCAGAAGTATTGCTATGCGTGGCTCACCCCGGCGTGAAGAATCCGGTCAACCAAGCACGATTCCCTGCGAAAACCAAGGATTTCGGACCCACCACTCGATCCAGGACCGTCCTGATCCCGATCCCCGAGGGCGGGTGCACACCTCGAGAGTTGGACCGAATTCGACTCAAGGACGTGGTACGACGACGCCCCCCTTCATCACGAATGTCACACGCTCGATCGCGGTCACATCCTCGAGGGGATTGCCGGGGACGGCAATCAGGTCGGCGAGCTTCCCGGGCTCGATCGAGCCGATCCGGTCGGCCAGGCCGAGTAACTCGGCGGCGTCGGCGGTGGCCGCTCGGAGGACCTGGGCGGCGGTCATGCCGGCCGCGTGATGGGAACGGAGCATCGCGAGGCTCGCCTGACCGCGCGTCTTCCCAGGCGTTTGGAAGTAGGTGTCGGACCCGGTGGCGATCGGGACGCCCAGCTTGATCGCCCGCCTGAGTCGGTCGTGGTTGCCGTCGATGAAGTGCTGAATGCCTTGGGCCACCTCAGCTGGGACGGGGGGAGTCGTATAGCTTTCGACGGTCGGGAAATCGGTGGGGACGAGGAAGATGTGCTTCTCCGCCATGATCTTCAAAACGTCGTCGGGCACGCCGTAGGCGTGCTCGAGCGAGTCGACGCCCGCCTCGGCAGCGATTTTCGCGGCCTGCTCGCTGGCGACGTGTGCGGCAACCTTCTTCTTGACGCGGTGGGCCTCCTCGACGATCACCACCAGTTCCGGCAGCGAAAGCATCCGAGGGCCTGTGTCGACGATGACCTTGATACAATCCGCACCGTCGTAGATGGCCTGCCGCACGGCGCGTCGGGCTTCCTCGACGCCGCTGATCGCCACGTATTCCTGCTCGATGAGCTTCTGGGCCTCGGTCGTGAGGTCGCCGAACTGCCCCCCGGGGGGCGACAGGGCCCGAGTCGACGCGACAATCCTCGGTCCGACGACCCAACCGGCCTGGATCGCTTCGCGAAGGGCAATGTCGCCGTTGATGCCCGAATTGCCGAGGTCGCGCACCGTCGTGAAGCCCGCCTCCAGATCCTCGCGTGCCATCGCCACGCCGAGCAGGACGCGACGAGTCGTCCCGAGTTGGGCGACCGTCACCAGCATGCTGACGTCGTCCCCCATCTGCTTCGAGTAATTCATGAGCAGGTGGGTATGACAATCGATCAGGCCGGGCAGGATCGTTGCATCACCCAGATCGACGTCTTTCACGTCTTTCGGCGCATGCCGGCGTAATTCCTCGATCGGACCGACCTCTTTGATGCGATCTCCCTCGATCCAGACTCCGCGATCCGTGACGACCTTGCCCGCTTTCACGTCCAACAGGCGCGCGGCCCGAAGGAGCGTCCCCTTCGGAGTCGACTTCGCTTCCTGAGCATCGGCACCGGCAGGTATTGCCGACGAACCTGCCGAAACCAGGCAAAAGAGAATGACTCGAGCCGCTCTGCGGCCGGACCGGTGCAACGCTTGCATGAGATTGCCTCCTGTGATGGTGCCGGAAGGAGATGCAAAGCCCACTTCATAACTCGTTTCGCAATCTGTTTTCTTCTTAGAAACGGGTTTCTGTGCGGGCCACAACGAGACCCCACGAGGGGTTGTCGACGTCGAATGCATCAGAAACCCGTTTTCCAAGAAGAAAACAGGTTTCGGGACATCGACTTATTTATTAAAGCTTATTTTATTGAAAATCAGATTCGATGACACATTCGCCCAAGCCCGCATCGACGGTGATGACCGGTCCGCCCGATCCGCGAGAGAGCGACTCAAGTCGTTGACCATCGGAGGGGGTTCGATCCCGCCGCATGCCTTGGGCGAAATCGATGACCGGATGTTTGCCGCGATTCTTCAAGGTGAATGCAAGATTCGCCGGCTGCACGATTCGGCAACCGCCGGAACGCGAGACGAGATCCGCACGACCACTCGTCATCCGCGTGAGCTCGATGCCCCCGCTGCCGGCGCGGAGGGTGGCGTCGCTCTCGAGGTCCGTGATCATGATGGGGCCGAGATCTGAAGCGGCGTTGACGGGTGCCCGGACGTTCCGAAGTTGAAGGCTCCCGGCGTGAGTCGTCACCCGCATCGACGCCTCGAGATCCGCGCCGACGACGGGTCCGACCGCATTGTCGATCGCCAACCGTGCCCGAGGTGGGACGGCGATGCGAAGGTCGAATTCCACGGCCGGGATCGACTCGCCCGGCCGGTCCGAGAGGAGGACCCTGCGGCCAAGGTGGTCGACGGTCGCAATACCGGGCGGCGACTCCCCCGAGACGGGGTATCGGACCATCGCGTATCGGCCTTCCGGGAGGGCCAAGCCCCATCGGGATCCGCTACCTCCGGCCGGCGCCTCGACCCATCGAATGTCGTCGATCAGGCGTCTCGCATCTTGCACTGGCAGTTCGCTCACGCGGACGATCGCTTCGACCTCGACCTCCGGACCTTTCCCCGGGACGAGTTCGACACGCCCCGCGAGATTCTCGACGCGGAGCCACTCTCTCCCATCGATCGGAAAGGATTTGTGGATCATTCTCGTCGAGACGCTGGCGACGCGACCGACGCGCGAGGGTGGAGGGGAGGACGCCGTTGCAGCCGAGCGAGGCATGGCCACGAGGCCGCAGATCACCAGCGATCCCATTGCGATCAGCCAGCGGGCGCCCGTCGAAATCTCGGTGCTCGTCGGGCGATGCTCGTCGAGGATCCCCCGGACTCGGTCCTCGAGGGACCATCGAGGTGACCACATCGAGGTGGCGCCTCGGAGAGGATCGCCTTGGCCGCCGAGGGCGAGGAGCAGGAGGGTTTCGCAATAGGAGGCACGGTCGACCACCGCGATCGCATAGTTGTCGCACACCTCTTCTCTCGCTCGATTCAACACACGATTGAACAGAAGCAAGAGCGGGTGGAACCAGAGGACGCTCGCGAGAGTCTCCTGGAGGATCACCACGCGATGATCACGTCTCGCGAGGTGCGCGGATTCGTGGCAGAGGATCGCCAACGTCTCGTCGAGGCCTGACCGCCCGGCCCATCCTTTTGGCAGAAGGACCGCGTTTCCGACGACGCCCGTTGCGACGGGGGCATCGACCTCGGCACTCTCCAACAATCGAGGCGCTTCGCGCATCTGGATTCGTCGTTGGACCCACGGGAGCATCGAGAGGAGTTGATCGCCGGCGACGGGGTGGGCCCGCGCCACGATCCGACGCAGACGCACCAACGAGATCCCGAGCCCGGCCAACCTGACGAGCGCCCCGAACATCCAGATCGAGACCAGTCCCAGAGCCGTCATACGTCCTTGGGACCCGTCCAACCAACCTTCGCGGCGACCTTCGAGGGACGACTCAACCCGCTGCGAAGAGGCACCGGGCTTTGCAATGACCTCGCCCTCGCGCACTCCCGAATGAATGAACGCGGGGGCAGGGAGGTCGAGGACCGTTGGGTGTTGTTGCGGCCTGTTCACCGATCGCAAGTCGATTGGGGTTGGACCTCCGGTTCCCACTCGGCCGAACCACTCGAACGGTCGTCGAGACACAGGCAGCATCGGCACGAGCAGCACAGCCATCGGCATGAGATAGGCCGCGGCGAGCCCGGCGACCAGGACCGCGTGCCTCATCGCGGCACTCCGTCTCGCGGCGAAGGCGAGCAGGAGTGCGACGATCAGGATGACGCTGATCCGCAGCAGCACATCAACCGCGATCGCGAGTCCGATTCCGGTCAGTGTCGGCATGGCGCTCAGCTCCGCCGGCCTGGTTTCTTGTCTCTCGCTTGCTGGATCAAGGCCTCGATTCGAGTCGCTTCGTCATCCGACAGTCCCCGATATTCGAGTAGGGCCGTCATCAGCCGTTCCGGCGAGCCGCCGCAGACGTTGTCGATCAGTTCGATGACCTTCTGACCCGCCGTGGCCCCGCGCGGGACGGCCGCTGAATAGAAGAAGGTTCGCCCCACCACTCGGTGTTTGAGCCACCCCTTGTTTTCCATCCTCTCGAGCGTGGTGCGTACGGTCTCTCTCGCGAGTTCGCGGCCACCCGCCAGGAGTTGCCGGACCTCGACGGCCGCGACCTCGCCCCGCTCCCAGATGAGCTCCATGATCTCCTGCTGGGCCGGCGACAAGGATTCCTCGGGCAGACTCATTTCAACGCTCCAACGGCTACAGGATGTCGCCATGATGGCGACACCGAATCGCCAAGTCAATCCCCGGGATCGAATTCCCCGAACGCCGAGGATTCGCTCGAACAGGCATCACACGCTGGTGCCCTCGCCTTGCGAGAAGTAGGCGAGGGCTTCGCGGTAGGCTTGTTCGAGCGTGCGGAAATCCTCGGCGTTGCCACCGGCGTCGGGATGCGAGCCCCTGGCCAGCCTTCGGTAGGCGGCTTTGATGGTGTCGACCGAGCAGGGGAATCGCACCCCGAGCTCGGCGCACCAGGCGTACTTCGCCGTCAAGGCGGCCTCGACGTCGCGGATCCCGTCATCCTCGCTGGCGTAGAAGGTCTTCCACTGATGCGTGCGGCCGGATTGGAAACGCCCCTCTTTCCTCAGAGTGGTGCGATCGACGGTCAGTGTCCGTGTTTTGGGCCCTTCCTCGGTCGAGCCCTCGTCGAGTTCCGATCGGCGGGCCCACTCGTCCTCGTCGAACGGATTGCACTCGACGTAGATTTTCCGGGCGTTTTGCTTGACGATCCGATGTCGGGTGACGGCGACATGGCCGAGCGAATCGGGCGGCTCTCGCATGGCCGCGCTATAAAGAAATGCGAGTCGGGGCGCGGCCTCGCTCCGCTTGGGCGGAACGGGCCCCCGGCCGAACCGGGACCGGGGACGATCCTCACGCGTGTCGTCGCTCCCTCGACCCGTCTCAGGTGTGCGGGACTTGACCTTGCCGCCACGGAGGTAGGCCGAGGCCCACTTCGTGGGGAGGCGCGTCATTCCGTCACCGAGCTGCTCGATGGCCTTCGCCTCGGCACGATCGGCGGATTTTTCGTATCCGGAAGCCAAGGGGGGCGACGAGGCTCGCGCATCGGCCTCGCTCTCCCACGCGATCCAGAACCATCGGCCGATCCCTGCGGAACAGCATGCGAAGGCCGGGGTTTCTCGGGTTTCCTCGCTCAGCATGGTCGAAAGGCCCCAACGGGAGAGATCATCTCTCTCCATTATGGGGCCTTCCGGAAACCGCGAGCCGTCTCCGGGCCAAAACAGGGTGCTGAAACCAACCGAAGAGGGCGCAGATCCAATCAACGATTTTTGACATTCCATCTACGTTGATCTGCGCCATCCGTGGCCGAACTTGCCGACTCCTGCGAGAAGGGGTCGGCGGAAAGATCAGGTGGGGGTCAAAACAGCCGTGACCCGTCCGATCGGCCGAGACTCGCAAGAGGCTCGCCCGATCGAACAGCGATCCGTTGGATTCCCGATCAGAAGTGATAGGCCTGGCCGTAAATTCCGGGCGAGTTCCCGTAAGGCGCCGGATCAACGTCCTGATTGATGCTTTCCCAGATGATCTCGAACCTGTGGGAGCCGTCCATGGCGACGGCGGGTTTGACGTCGTCGTCATTGACGTCTGTGTTGACCACGAGGGTGTTGACCAGGACCCCGCTCGAATTGAACAAGCTCATATAAATCGTGTGGCTGGTGGCCGTCAGGTTCGGCAGGGCCGACCACGTGACGACGAAGTTGCCGCCGGCGTCGATGGCGACATCCGCCGGGCGGAACTCCTGATCGACTCGAGTCCCTGTCCCACTGACTTGGAAGACGTTGCCCAGAGGAACACCCGAGGCGTTGTATTGTCGAGCATCGACGACTCCGTTGTTCGACGGGTCGACCCACACGACGTCGAAGGCGCCGGACGCATTCATGGCGACGGCCGGGAAACTCGGCACGGTCGACGCGGTGTTCGCGATCTGGTCGACCTGGATCGGTGAGCCCTGGAGCACTCCCGCCGAGCCAAGATGTGATCACGAATGGTCCTCCCGTGCTTTCCGGACGATATGCAGCAAAGGCGCGGGACGACACGATCAAGAACTCTCTCGGCGTCCCGGCCGCCCAATTAAACACGGAAGACCCACCCACTTGCCACGACGACATATCGCCACGTGTAGATTATAAGGAAAGTTCCGAGCGAACACTACACAGCAAATTAACCCAATCCAACACCTTAATTGATCGGCATGATCGCGATGGTTCGCGACGAATCGGGCCAATTCCGACGACGCAAGTCATGAGGGATTCAGTGAAATCGAGAGTATCGACCTCGGTTGGCCGATGGCGGCGACGGAAGAGGCCTCCAACGAGATCCGAATGGATCCCAGATCATCGGGGATTCGGGGCGTCCCAGATCTTCGCGGTTTTATCGAGGCTCCCGGTGGCAAGTCGCCGGCCGTCTGGGCTGAAGGCGACGCTCACCACGCCCGCGGAATGGCCGCGGAGGGTGAAGACTACTCGGCCGTGGGCGAGATCCCAGATCTTCACGGTCTTGTCGAGGCTCGCGGTGGCGATTCGTCTCGCGTCGGGGCTGAAGCTGACCGAGGTCACGGCCGACGTGTGATCGCGGAGGGTCATGAGGGTCCGGCCGGTCTCCACATCGTAGACGGCGATGACTCCCCCAGTTAGGCCGTCCATTTCCAGGCCGACGGCAAGCTTTCGGCCGTCCGGACTGAAGGCGAGCGAACCGACTTTTCTCGAATAGTTGTCCTCATCGACCCCGAAAGGGGACGAGGACAGCTCGCGACCGTCCTCCATGTTCCAAAGGCGGACGAACTGTCCCGTGGGAGCCTGGAAGGATTCCGCAGTCGCGAAGGAGGTATGGCCAGGTCGGAAGGCGACGCTGACGACGTACCGGCCCCCGAAGGGAAACGTCCTCTCGACCTTCCCCGACACCGCATCGATCAGCCGGACGGGCGCAAAACGACCGGCCGAGACGACGCGACGACCGTCGAGACTGTACGCGGCGGCGAACGTGCTGAAGGCGGGGTTTTTCGGAGCCTCAAACAGGATCCGAGACGGTGTGGCGTCCTCGACGTCCCAGAGCCGCAGTGTATTGTCCATCCCCGCGGAGAGGATCTCCTTGCCGTCGGGGCGAAAGGCCACCGAGGAGCAGGCGTCCGTGTGGGCGGGAAAGACCTTAAGAGGACGGCCGGTCGCCGACTCCCAGGTCCTGGCCTTGCCGTCCTGGCCCGCGGTGACGAGTTGCCGACCGTCGGGGCTGAACGCCAGGTGGTTGACCCAACTTGGATGCGGAAGAGTCAAGGATGCGGGGTCGCTCTCCGCGTCCCAGACTTTCGCCTCGAGTTGTCCCCCGGAGACGATGGTGTGTCCGTCGCCCGCGACCGCCAGGTACTCGACCCGGTTCGAGTGGCCGGGGAGCCGGAAGAGCTCGCGACCCTGCGTGCGGTCCCAGACGCGGATCGTATTGTCGTCCCCGGCGCTGACGATCCGGTTCCCATCAGGCATGAACTGGACGTCGTTGACGAACGACATGTGGCCCATGAGTTTATCGAGGGGGCTCCCGGTCGCCGCGTCCCAGACGCGGACCGTTGCGTCCATGCCGCCCGAGGCCAGGACGCTCCCGTCGGGGCTGAACGCGACCGCATGAGCCTGGCCACGGTGCCCGCGCATCGCCAGCAGCCCGGCGTGGCTCGTCGGGTCCCAGACTCGGATCGTCCCATCCCGACTCGCCGTGGCAAGGCGTCGGCCGTCGGGACTGAAGGCCACGTCGAGCGCATCGAAGGTGCTCCGCTCAACGTTGGATAGCGCGGCGGGGGCGGCCGCGGCCTTGGGGACGTCCCGGGGTTGCTCGCTTGCGACGTCCCAGACGCGGAAGACCCCGGGAGCCCCATCACCCACCGGGGTCTGCGGCCCCCAACGATCGTAGGTTGCGACGAGCTTCCGAAAATCAGGGCTCAAGAGCATGCTCCGATAAATGAACGATGGAGAGCTGAACGAGCGGACGAGACGTTCCCCGGTCGGAGTCCGGAACTGCACATTGCCGAAGCTATCGTAGGAGGCCAAAAGGGAACTATCGTGGCTGTAGGCGACCCCGGCCGCGTTGAAGTTCGGGTCGGCCGGGGACGTTCGCAGCGCGGTGATTTCTCGGCCGGTCTTCGCGTCCCAGACGTTGAGCTCGGACGCAATTCCGTTCAAGGCGCGGGCACAGGTGGCTACGTAGGCTCCGTCCGGACTGATGGCGACTCCTGTGATTCGCCCCCGATGATTGCGCAAGGTGAGCCGTTCGAAGTGGCAGAGCCGCCAACAGAGCCGCCATTCCCAGTCCCGACGGCTTTCGGGGCATTCCTCGAGCAGGCGACTTGCGAGGGCGACGTTGTTGTTCACCCACTCACCATAGGCCAGGTTGACTCGGCTGACGTAGAGCTCCCACCCGAGGGCGTCCGCCCGTTGATCGGCCAGGCCAAGGTTTTTGAGGGCCACTTGGCGTTGGGTGTCGGTCTTGATCCGCTCGCGACCAAGTAAGACGGCAACCGTGGTGGACGCAAGGGCTGCGACGACGAGCAACAGGACGAGGGACGTCGCCAGGGTCGGACGTCTTCGCGCCCAGAGCGCGAGACGGGCGAGGGGGCCGGGACGTCGGGCCAGGATCGGGCGGTCCTCGAGGAACCGAGTCAGATCCTCGGCGAGCTCTGACGCCTGCCCGTAACGGTCTTTCGGGTCCTTGGCCATCGACTTGTTGAGGATGATCTCGAGCGCACGCGGTGTCGCCGGGTCGATTCGGCGGAGCGGTGTGGGGTCCTCGAGGGCGATCTCGCGGATCAGCTCCTGCCGATCCTCGGCCGCGAACGCCGGCTGCAAGGCCATGAGCTCATACAACGTCACTCCGAGTGAATAGACGTCGGCACGCTCGTCGACCACCTTGCGACGTCCGAGGGCCTGCTCGGGGCTCAGATACCGAAGCGTCCCGACCAGCGCCCCGGTCGCGGTCAAGGTGCTCTCACCCTTCAGACGTGCGAGCCCGAAGTCGGTGACCCAAAGATGGCCACGGCCATCGATCATCAGGTTGTCGGGCTTGACGTCGCGGTGGACGACCCCCAGGCGATGGGCATGGTCGAGGGCCTCGGCGGCCTGGAGGCCGATCAGGGCGGCCCAGCGATAATACCCCGGCCCGCGATCGACCCGACCTTTGGGCCGACCCGGACGGACCGGCTCGAGACGCGGGCGAGCCACGATCGTGCCCTGGTCGGACAGCGTGTAGGGCGCGAAGCCGTCGGCCACCGTTTCGGCGATGAGCTCGGCGAGGGTCCGACCCTCGATATAGCGCATCGCGATGAAGTGCGCACCGTGATCGCTCCCGACTCCGAAGATCGGCACGATGTGAGAGTGGTTCAGGAGCGCGGCCGCTTGGGCCTCGATGCGGAAACGCTGGAGCCGACGGTCGTCGAGCGCCGCGGCGAGGGGCAAGACCTTGAGTGCCACGCGTCGGCCGAGCGACACCTGCATGGCCTCGAAGACCACCCCCATCCCCCCTCGGCCGACCTGCCGAATGATCCGGTAGTCGCCCAAGGTCTCCAGCGGCCCGACGCCGACTCGTTGGGGACCTTCGGATTCGGGTCGCCGCTCGAGATCGGCCAGGAGTTGAACGACGGGGAGGAGTTCTCGGAGCCGTCTCGCGCGAGCCGGATCCCCCTGTGCGAGCGATTCGAGGTCCGGGACCTCTCCTCGACCCACCGAATCGACGAGGGACTCGAACAGTTCATCGAGGAAGGGGTCGTCCTCTTCCGAAGGCGACCCGGACGGCCCTGGACGGATCATGCCAGCTCGTCCTCCGGTTTGCCGAGCCGTTTCCGCAACCTCGAGGCCGCGCGGAAGTGGCGGGACTTGGCCGCAGACTCGCTCACCCCAAGCACGGCAGCCGCTTCTGAGACCGACAACTCCTCGAGGTGTCGGAGGACCAGGACCTCGCGGTCCCCCTCCGGAAGTGATTCGAGTGCCCGGCGGACTCGCTCGCGCTGCTCCTCGCGGAGCAATTGCCGGAATGGTCCGATGCCTCCCGAGACCAGATACTCGGTCAAGGCGGCCGTCGAGGGGTCGGATCGCGGGGCGTCCAAGCTCTGCTCGCGGGCGACGGTCCGTCGCCCGGCGCGTATGTGCTGCCGGAAGAGGCTCGCCAGCCGGTCGGTCGCGAACTGACGGAGCCACGGATAAAACGGCAACGGCCGCGTTTTCAGGTACTCCTCGAGACGCTGGCTCGCGTCCACCAGCACTTCCTGCGCCACGTCGGAAGGGTCGACTCGAGTGCGCAACCGCTGGTCGATCCGAAGCGCGATCATACGCTTCAGTCGTTCGCGATAGCGCGCGAAGAGCTCTCCTTGCGCGAGGCGATCGCCGCGGGACGCGTCATCGAGTAATTGTTCCGTCTCGGGGGCGTTCAACGACATGACGTCTGTCAGGCAACCGATTCCTCGCCAAGTTTGGCGGAGTCGTCGACCGGATCCTTCTTTGCAGAATCGCTGACCAAGATCTTTGCGAAAAGGGGGGACCCCGCAACGATTGGCCCACGGTAACACATCCGACGGATCGATTCCGGCCACGGATCAAAAAAATCTGCCCTTCGGGTGATTTCTCGCGAAACCGAATCGCCATGCCTGCAGCCTACGTTCCGCACATCCGGCATTCAATTTCTCCGAATTTCCGGCGGTCGCCACGTCAGCGGTTATAAGCCGCCGTCATTCGCAACAGGCTCAGGAGCCTGCGCTGCAGCGGACTCAGTTCCGT